>CAZDCF010000022.1:0-16498 GCA_964503895.1 uncultured Nitrospiraceae bacterium
TACTTCTGGTGGGGTATTTTACTGTCTGATCCCGAGTGTTTTATCTGAAGTGATTACCTAAGGTGTAATACTGAACGTAGAAAGGACTAAGGAATAGTGATGATTTTTATGTGAAGTTTTATGTGAAGTCGTTTTTTATCCACAGGAATGAATCGTTATAACCTCTTGTTATTGCTGATGAAAACAGTAAAAGGTGGTTCCTCTCCCACAGAACTAATCGCCCAATTAAAATTTTTATAACTCGTTGATTTCATTATACTTTTTTCTAAAAATGCGTTTGACGGAAGACTATAAAACCTGCACAACCACCAAAGAGTAGTTAAACGTTGGTTTAGTAGGAAATATGTTGAATGATTTTATCACTTTGAAACCGTATTGCTCGATATCAGCTTGACGGTAGCGAAAGTAGTTACCGCATCTTAGAAAGAGTCGGCCATAAAAATCGTTAGCATCTAGAAATGGTTCATAAAAAATGACATAAGATCTAGTTACTCGGCGAATTTCGCTAAGGACTTCTTTGCGGATTTCCCACATTTGTTCCAGGGCCGTATTCGTGAACAATAGATCGATACTCTTATCCTTTAATTCGATATTGTCAGCGCTACAACAAATAAATCTTAACTTGTGTGAGATTTCATTAAGTTCATTGCGATCTAGCAGGTTCGGCGCTGGCGTATGCAAATTCAACTCTTGTTGTTTAAGTGCATTATTTGCTACTTCGATTGCAAATTTTGAGTAATCAAACCCAACAAAATTTACATTTTTATTTCTACTAGCAATAAATACTAGATTCCGGCCTGAGCCGCTCCCACATTCACAGACCGAGGATACTTCAAGTTTGGAAATAATCTTCTCTATCATCAGTGTCGCTAAAAATTTAGTGCCTAACTTATGAAGTTCAAAAATGTCCTCTCCTAAAAAATGTCTATTTGGCTTACCAAAAATAGGATATCCATAACCAGTAAAATCAAACTCTCTATAAGAGCTGTCATAAGTTGTTCTGACCGTCTCTTTTTTCTTTAATTGTTGAAGCTCGACAAACCGTTTCTTGTAGAATAATAATGATAAATGAATAATATTGTTTTTACGTTGCCTTACCATTCGTTTACCTTCTGTACTATCGCGTGGGATAGTTCGTACACGATAAGGTGCCAGAATAGTATCCATCTCATCACGAGACATATCGACAGAATCCAGTTTCGATGTATTTTCTTTGTACTCAGTCATATTAAATATTTTTATGTGAAGTTTATGTGAAGTTTAGAAAGTTACGTGAAGTCGACCTCGTGCTCTTTGATCTCACGTTTTTGTATCTGAAGTTTTTCCAATCCATGCTCAAATTCACCCCTGGGCACGTTGCCAGACAGCAGAATTCTATCAAAAGTATAGGCGAAACTCTAGAGGTCGTGGGCAATCCGAAAACCTGTTACGTTTTTTAAGATTCTCTTCTCCCCACATGGGTTTGAGATTATCCAGTTGTCCAACATTGCTTAGCAACTGAAAGTTGAGTATAACAACGACCCTGGGGAGCCCTACAGATGAATGAAGATATACCGACTACAGTAGTATAAATAGAATTCCTAGAACCATTGGTAACAAGTATAAAAACACTTATAAAATAATTGAATCGACTTGAAACTCGTTGGCAAGGGAGCATCGAATGCCCCTGCCAGGCTCAGAACGCCACTTGGGAGGAAGTACATGATACGAAAAACTCGCTGGAGCCTCATTATCGGAGTGACAGGGCTGATAATGCTCGGTGGATGGACCATTTCCCAGGCCCAAATGGAGTTTCAATTATCACTACCACTTGGATTAGAAGAGAGAAGCCTAGTTATCCCGAAAGATAACCCGTTAACCCAAGAAAAAGTAGAACTCGGCAAACTGCTCTTTTTTGATAAACGATTATCCGCCAATAGCACCATTGCCTGCGCAAGCTGTCACATGCCTGCCTTGGCGTTTACAGATGGCCAAGCCGTTTCCGCTGGCATTCATCGTCAACAAGGAGGAAGAAGTGCGCCCACCGCTATTAACCGGGCCTTTAGCTCAAAGCAATTTTGGGATGGACGTGCCGCGACCCTAGAAGACCAGTCCGTGGGTCCTTTTGCCAATCCCATTGAACATGGTTTTGCCAATCATGACGAGCTAGTTGCCACGATCAATGGCATTGAAGGATATCACCCACTTTTTGAAAAAGCATTTGGTCCAATTTCCATTACCGTCGAACTCATCGGAAAGGCTATCGCAAGTTTTCAGCGAACGTTGCTCTCCGGTAATAGCGCCTATGATCAGTTTGGACTTGGGGGAAACGAAGTAGCATTATCCAGCAATGCGCAAAATGGGTTTCGTATCTTTTTAGGAAAAGGGCAATGTCTCCGCTGTCATTTTGGATTTAACTTCACCGACGAACGTTTCCATAATTTGGGAGTCGATTGGGATACAGACCATATTGATGTAGGTCGATACGGGGTCACCAAAACCCCAAAAGATCTTGGCGCTTTTAAAACCCCGACTCTCCGCGAGATTGCCAAAACGGCACCTTATATGCACGATGGGCGCTTCGCCACACTACGACAGGTAGTCGACTTTTATGACCGGGGGGGAATACCTAATCCTCACCTGGACACCGTGATCAAACCCTTGCACTTAACCGAGCAGGAAAAAGATGATTTAGTCGAATTCTTGCATTCGTTAAATGGAGAAGGATGGGAAGTAATTCCACCTAGTCACTTTCCCGAATAAGCGCGAGGGGTGTTTTTACTTTTCTGTTAAGATTTTCGAGGTTTCACAAGCTACGCGAACAGATTTACGGTGCACTACGCAAAAAGGATGGCCTTAACCGTCCACGATAGACCTCAGCCACAGGGCCCTTCATCTTTAAGCTGTACTGAAAATCAACCGTGATATCCAGTGTCCCACCTGGGGCCACAACGCGAACTGGGCTTTTCACTAATCCTAGGCGGACTGCGGCACTGGCCACCGCGCAGGCAGAAGATCCCGAGGCTTGAGTCTCTCCAGCCCCGCGTTCCCAAATTAAGATAGATACAGTTTGCGGACCCGTGGGAACAGCCAATTGCACATTGATCCGCTTAGGAAACGTGGGATGGTTTTCTAATTCAGGACCCATTCGGAGCAAATCTTCGCGAGACCAGATTTCACCTTTGGGCTTAAATACCACGCAATGTGGATTGCCGATGCTCACGCCAGTAAATCGTAAGGACTGTGCCATAACCTTGATAGGTTGCAAAATTAGTTCTGGAGCTCGAATGGTACACGGTAGAACACTAGCCTTAAAGGAGGCACGCCCCATATCGACTGTTGCCCCAACAACCTGTTTGCCACGAGAAAGTTCTAAATCGACACGCACCAGTCCGCCCTTGGTTTCGACGCTAAATGAACGCTTTTTGGTCTTTTGAGTGGAATAAAGATAGCACCCAAAGATTCGCAATCCATTTCCCGATTTTTCGGCTTCACTCCCATCAGGATTATAAATCCGCAAACCAAAGTCAGCCTTCCTAGAGGGCATCAAAGCCAAGATGCCATCGCTCCCTACTCCCCAATGGCGATCGCATATGGCTCGAATGTTTTTAGGTGTAAGCTTAAAGTCTAAATCCTTGGGATTGAGGGCAATATAATCATTCCCCAAACCATGTCCTTTAAAAAATACATTCTTCATGACCACCCCTATAAGAAGAGTTGACCGAAATAGCACATATGCGTCACGCACGGCTGTAATCCACTAGCCGGAGAATAGTTTATCGCCGAATTGACTGGGCTTTCAAAAGTCTACCTTAGATCCGGCCCAAAAGGTTTCCTAAAGATAAATAAAAATGACTAGAAATTACAACGGGGGAACAAGAAAGAAGGGGGAAAATCTGAGGCAGGGGCAAACTTGAGACAACACCCGCGTATAAGCTAAGAAACCCCACGGGGTCTTTCCCCACCAGCTCAGATTATGCTACATCCATGAATCACTATCTCTTCTAGAATAAGCGGGCTTAATAAGCCACAGAATTCCCAATTTCTTCTAAATCAAGACAATGAGCACTTCAAAACAACAGGCCGATGAAAAACATTTATGCCTGGTGGATGGCTCGAGTTTTTTATTTCGAGCGTTTCATGCCTTACCCTTGTTGACCCGCCCTGATGGTACTCCGGTAAACGCCGTTTTGGGATTCACCAACATGTTGCTCAAACTACTGGATGACCTCGATGCCACACATTTAGCCGTAATATTTGATTCGGGCCGTAAAACATTTCGCAATGAAATTTCCCCAGACTATAAAGCCAATCGGCCTGAACCGCCGGATGAACTCATTCCACAGTTTCCATTGGTTCGTGATGCCACACGAGCCTTTAATGTGGAATGCATTGAGAAGCCTGGCTTTGAGGCCGATGACCTGATTGCCACCTATGCCAGGCAGGCGGAAGCCGCGGGGATCGAGGTCATCATTGTGTCGTCGGATAAAGACTTGATGCAGCTGGTCACTGATCGCGTGAGTATGTTCGACGCCATTAAAAACAAAAAAATTGGCCCTGATCAGGTCAAAGAGAAATTCGGGGTTGGTCCGGAAAAAGTGGTTGACGTACAGTCCCTGGCAGGTGATTCCGTGGACAATGTACCAGGAGTACCAGGCATTGGCGTAAAAACAGCTGCCCAGCTGATTCAAGAGTATGGAGATCTCGATTCACTCCTGGCCCAGGCATCAGAAATCAAACAACCAAAGCGACGCCAAAGCCTGCTCGATTTTGCTGACCAGGCACGACTTTCTCGAGAACTTGTTCGACTCCGAGAAGACGTACCTACTGATCTGCCAGTGGATCAATTACAACGGCAAAGTCCTGACCCTCAACAATTACTTAATTTCCTCAATGAACAAGGATTCAAATCCCTTATCGCCAAAATCCAAAGCCGGCTCGCTGCATCTGGTCAAGAAATTCCAGAAATCGAAGGGACACCTCCTCCCGGACCTCCTGCTCCAACTACCACGAATTACGAACTCGTCCAATCAACTGCTGTCCTACAAGACTGGGTAACCCAGGCGCGTTACGCTGGCGCATTCGCCATTGATACTGAAACCACATCATTAGATGAAAACCGCGCAGAATTAGTTGGCATTTCTATGTGCGTTAAACCAGGACATGCCTGTTACATCCCCCTGGCACACCGTTCTCAAGAAGTTGCCTCAGAATTAAACTTCACCAATTCATCGAAGGACTTTTCACAAAAGAATGAACCGCTTGTGCAAATTCCTATGAAAGAAGCACTCGCTATCCTATATCCACTATTGGAAGACCCATCGGTACTGAAGATCGGCCACAACCTGAAATATGACATTGTGGTGCTTCGCCGATACGGCATTTCCATTTCAGCAATAGATGACACTATGCTCATGTCTTATATCTTGGATGGCGGCAGCCACGGTCATGGCATGGATGAATTAGCCGAGCTGCATTTGGGACATACTACAATCAAGTTCAAGGAGGTGGCGGGCACAGGAAAATCCCAAATCACCTTTGATTTTGTACCATTGGATAAAGCCTTAGATTATGCTGCCGAAGATGCAGACATGACCCTTCAGCTTCACCAATTACTCAAGCCACGTCTACTAGCGGAACACTTGGTGACTCCTTATGAAACATTAGAACGGCCTCTTATTCTCGTACTAGTAGAAATGGAATCTGAAGGGATAAAGGTTGATCAAGCAAAGCTGGAATCCCTCAGCCAAGAATTTGATAGCCGTCAGGTAATATTGGAGAAAGATATTTATAAATTGGTTGGCCATGAATTTAACGTGGGATCACCAAAACAATTGGGCGAAGTTCTGTTTGAGGAAATGCAACTAGAAGGTGGGCAAAAGGGGAAATCCGGCGCGTATTCTACCGGCGCGGATGTATTGGAATCTCTCGCTGCCGAGGGGCACGAACTACCGGCGAAAATGTTAGAGTGGCGACAACTCGACAAATTGAAAAGCACTTATTCTGCTGCCCTGATCGGACAGATCAATCCACGAACCGGACGCGTTCACACCTCCTATGCCATGGCAGCAGCTTCCACAGGCCGCTTGTCTTCGACAGATCCCAACCTTCAAAACATTCCCATCCGCACGGAAGACGGCCGGAAAATTCGCCACGCTTTTGTGGCAGAACCTGGCTGCACACTACTGTCCTTGGATTACTCTCAAATCGAACTTAGACTGCTTGCCCATATTGCTGACATCGAAGCCTTGAAACGAGCTTTCCATGAGGGCCAAGACATTCACGCTTTGACCGCCAGCGAAATTTTTGGAGTCGGGACTCAAAACTTAGATCCAGCCATGCGGCGAAAAGCCAAAGCAATAAATTTCGGGATTATTTATGGGATTAGCGCGTTTGGCTTAAGTCGACAACTTGGCATTTCTAACGAAGAAGCTGCTGCCTATATAAAAACCTATTTCGAACGGTATCCCGGCATCCAGAAATATATGGACCGAACTAAACAGTTTTGCCGAGAACACGGATACGTGGAAACCTTGTTCGGACGCCGTGTCCATGTACCAGGTATCCACGAACGCAATGCGGCGCGTCGGAATTTCTCAGAACGCGCCGGAATCAATGCACCCATCCAAGGCACCGCTGCCGACATTCTCAAGCGTGCTATGATACGAGTTCCAACAGCTTTAAAACAAAACAAGCTTAGCCACAAAGCTAAAATGCTTTTAACTGTCCATGATGAATTGCTCTTTGAAGTTGAAGAAAGCGTTGTCGAGCAAACAGGAAAAATCGTAAAAAACGTCATGGAGTCGGCTTCGTTCCCAGCATTACACCTCTCAGTCCCACTTACCATCGATATCCGAATAGGTAATTCCTGGGGCGACGCACACTAGTTAAAAACTGTTCGTAGCCCTCCTATGAACCACCACAATTGTTGAGCTTGTCATCGCTTAAATGAACATCTTAGAATCTTTCCTATGAAAATCGCGACATGGAATGTGAATTCAATTAAATCTAGGCTTCAGCACGTGATGGATTATTTAAGGGATATAAATCCTGATGTTTTGTTGCTTCAAGAATTAAAATCTCTGGAAGAGAATGTTCAACGGGATGAAATTGAGAATCTAGGATATAACCTAGCAATCGTTGGGCAAAAGACCTACAACGGTGTGGCCATTCTTGCAAAGCAACCCATTGAAATCGAACAACGTGCTCTTCCCGGCGATTCTACGGATGAGCAGGCTCGGTATGTTGAAGCTATCATCGGAAAGGTACGCGTGGCTTCAATTTATCTTCCTAACGGAAACCCGATTGAAACAGAAAAGTTCTCTTATAAATTGTCTTGGATGGATCGATTGATAGCTCATGCCCAAACGCTTCTTAGCTATGAGGAAATCTTTGTTTTGGGTGGCGATTATAATGTCTGCCCAACGGATGACGACACATACGATCCAGAGGGATTTGCTAGCGACGCCCTTTGTCACCCGGAAATTCGAGCCAGATTTCAAAAACTTTGCTATCATGGGCTCACAGATGCGCTTCGAGCCTTGCACCCACAATTAGGCCTCTACACATTTTGGGATTACCAGGCCGGGTGCTGGAACAAGGACCAAGGGTTACGTATTGATCATTTAATGCTATCGCCCCAGGCTGCAGACCAACTCGTAGCTTCCGGAGTAGACAAAGAACCACGCGGAAAGGAAAAACCTTCCGATCACACTCCTATCTGGTGTGAGCTACGCGATGACTAAGTCTTGGAACCAAACCATATCTCTCCCAGATCTCATGGAAAAATTCAATCATGTGATGAGAATAGTTACAGAGAACAGGAAGCTCAAAATGGACGACTAAAGAGAGACACCAAGAGCCATTGAGTTCGAAAGAATGGCCCCGGCTTGTTTCATTTCCTGAAGTGCTTTTTGAGAATCCCCTGGTTCCGCGTCGATTCCACGAACACCATCTTCCAGCACTACAACACGAAACCCCAGTTTACATGCATCAAAAACCGTTTGCTTAACGTAATAATCTGTAGCCAGACCTATTACGAACAAAGTCTGCGCCTCAAGATCTTCAAGTCGATCTTCAAGCGATGTGCCATCGAATCCTGAGCAGGATTCCTTTCTGGGGTTGGTCGCACCAGAGACTATTAAAGTTCCAGGAGGCATTTTCAAATCTGGATGAAATTGGGATCCCCGTGAACCTTGAATGCAATGAGAAGGCCAAGGGCCACCCTGCTCTTTGAAGGAACAGTGATTTTCTGGGTGCCAATCACGAGTGGCCACAATGCCAAAACCTTCGGTGGCAAAAAAGCGAATTAAGGCATTGGCAATGGGGATCACTTGATCCCCCCCCTCCACAGCTAAAGCTCCACCTGGACAAAAGTCATTTTGAAGATGAACGACAAGAAGAACGGACTTCTTGTCTGGTTGTAGAATTCCAGAACGTGATTTATTTTTGGTCTGGTTTGCCAACTTCGCGAGTTTCATCAATGGAATTCTTTTTGAAGTGTAATGCCAAAGTTCTTAAAGACCATCTAATCAGATCGTTCCAATTTTGTTGATTTGCATTTCGCCATTTTACCGACCACAAAATACCAAACACGAACAAAAAATTATTTATGCAACAATCTCTGTTCCAATCCCTTTGTCCGTGAAGATTTCCAATAATATCGCATGGGGAACTCGGCCATCGATGACATGCGCTTTCTGAACGCCTTCCTCGATTCCTTTCAAACATGATCGCACTTTCGGCAACATGCCTTCGTTAATTGTACCTTTCTTAATCATCCGTTCAACATCTTTTTTTGACAATGTGGAGACATGCCGATTTGCTGAATTACGTATCCCCTTTACATCGGTTAGGACCAAAAGTTTTTCAGCTTTCAAGGCCCCTGCCACTGCTCCAGCAACCAGGTCGGCATTGATGTTATACGGTTTTCCTTTTCGGTCAACTCCTATGGGCGCAATCACAGGAATAAAGTTATCTTGTTGTAGTTTGGTGACGATATGGGGATCAATCTTATCTACTTCACCAACAAAACCATAGTCTTCATCTGAATGACTTTGAGCCTCTTGATGTAAACCTTGAGACCAGGCCTTGGCAGAAAAGGGTTTGCAAAGAATAAAGTTGGCATCCTTTCCGGTCATCCCAATGGCCTTCCCACCATGTTGGTTCAACATGGTGACTATTTCTTTATTGATCGTCCCACCCAATACCATTTCCACGACACCCATAGTCGCTTGATCAGTGACCCGAACCCCACGCTTAAAAGTTGACTTGATGCCGAGACGGGAAAGCATTTGATTAATCTGTGGTCCGCCCCCATGGACGATCACTGGATTGAGACCAACGTATTTCAGCAGCACAACGTCTTCGGCAAAACCATCCTTAAGCTCATCCTGAGTCATGGCTGCTCCACCGTATTTGATGACGATGGTCTTTCCGGAAAATGCCCTGATATAGGGCAATGCCTCAACGAGCACATCAGCTTTTTTAATTAATCGTTCCATAATTTATAAAATGTATCGACTCAAATCCTGATCCTTCACCACATCCTTTAGATGATCCTTTACATAGGCAGCATCGATCACAACTTTTTTCTCTACGAGTTCCTGCGCGGCAAAAGATACGTTCTCAAGCAGCCGTTCGACGACTGTAAATAAACGCCTGGCTCCAATGTTTTCTGTTCGGTCATTGACCTCGACCGCTGTGGCGGCAATCTCCTCGATGCCATCTTCTGTGAAGTCGAGCGTGACACCTTCCGTACCTAACAAGGCTTGATATTGCTTCACAAGAGCACTTCTAGGTTCGGTAAGAATCCGAACCAAATCCTCCTTGGTCAGGGCTTCTAATTCTACACGAATCGGAAACCTGCCCTGCAACTCGGGAATCAAATCCGATGGTTTAGTCAGATGAAACGCACCTGCGGCGACAAAAAGAATATGATCTGTACGAACTGGGCCATACTTCGTATTAACAGTTGAACCTTCAACTATGGGCAACAAATCTCGCTGCACCCCTTCACGCGAAACATCAGGTCCCATATGTTTTTCTTTGCCTGCAATTTTATCGATCTCATCGAGAAACACAATGCCTGACTCCTCAACACGATTGATAGCCTCACGAGTAATTTCATCCATATCCAGAAGTTTTTGCGCTTCTTCTTGAGTAAAATACTTCAGAGCTTCAGAGATTTTCATGACCCGGTTTTTCTTTTTACCAGGCATCATGCCACCCAACATTTCCCGAAGATTATTCTCGATCTCTTCCATCCCACCAATATTAGAAATTATCCCGACTGGTAGGCCCCTTTCCTTTACCTCGATTTCAACGGTCCGTTTATCCAGGTTTCCTTCCCTCAATTGTTTGCGCAATTTCTGCCTGGTGGAATCGACTTCGCCGATGGACTCTTTTCCGTTTGACTCGTCGCCGTCATCACGAAAACCTGAAGCCCGTGCTTGGCTCGAGGGAAGCAATAAATCCAAAATGCGTTCTTCAGCAAGGTCTTCTGCTTTGCGCTGCAATCGTTCAAGTGACACATTCTTGACCATGTTCACAGATTGTTCTGTCAGGTCACGAATGATGGCTTCAACATCTCGTCCGACATAACCGACTTCTGTAAATTTGGATGCTTCGATTTTTATAAACGGAGCATCAGCCAGCTTGGCAATGCGTCGTGAAATTTCAGTCTTCCCCACACCCGTCGGCCCAATCATGATGATATTTTTAGGAAAGATCTCCTCTCGTAGTTCTGGGCTCAACTGCTGCCGACGCCAACGGCTCCTTACGGCAATCGCAACCATCCGTTTGGCATCGCTCTGGCCAATCACATAACGATCCAATTCCTCAACAATTTGTCGCGGAGTCATGGCATCAAGTTTTGCGGACTGGGTTGGAGTTTCAGATTTCATAATCATGTTTTGAGCTCTTCGATCACAATTTCTTTATTTGTGTAAATATCAATGCCACCAGCAATGCCCATGGCTTCCTGAACAATCGCCACTGGAGTCAATGTTGAATGCGCCATCAAGGCCCGAGCTGCAGCTAAAGCATACGGGCCACCTGAGCCAATTGCCAAAATACCATCCTCTGGCTCAATTACATCGCCAGTTCCAGAGATGATAAAAGACTGCTTGGTATCAGCCACAGCCAGTAAAGCTTCCAACCGACGCAGTACTCGGTCCGTTCGCCAATCCTTGGCCAACTCAACGGCTGCGCGTGTAAGATTTCCTCGATATTCTTCCAGCTTCACATCAAACTTTTCAAATAAGGTAAACGCATCAGCCGTGGCACCGGCAAACCCTGCAAGGATTTTGTCATGATACAAGCGCCGAACCTTACGGGCATTGGCCTTCATCACCGTTGTCCCAACCGTGACTTGGCCATCAGATCCCATGGCCACGATCCCGTTTCGCCGGACTGCAAGAATGGTAGTTGAGCGTATTTTCATGCTTTCTTTCCTTTACTCACCTTTGAGACATTGGATGTTTTGTCAGCTCGGGGATGGGCCTGGTCATACACTGCCATCAAACGATCCGTTGCCAAGTGCGTATATTTCTGCGTTGTCCCCAAAGATGCATGGCCTAAGAGTTCTTGAATCACGCGAAGGTCGGCACCTTCATCCAGCAAGTGAGTGGCAAACGAATGTCGCAGTGTATGTGGAGTCACGGCACCAACTTGAAGTTGACCCGCATACTGCTGAACGACCCGTTCCACGCTCCTCACCGACAACCGGCCTTTCCGATTATTTTGAAACACCGGGCAGTCTTCTGGAAACGAATCGAATTTCGTGCATCTTTTTTCACCAGTGGCTTTGTCCAAAGATAATTTAGCTGATCCTAATGCTATGTAATCTTTGATCGCTTCAATGGCTATCTGCCCTATCGGCACAAGCCGCTCTTTCTTGCCTTTTCCACGAAGCCGCACCATACCTTCATCAAGATTTACGTCACCCCAGTTCATACCGACCAGTTCACTAACTCTCGCCCCCGTTGAATACAATGTCTCTAAAATGGCTTTATCCCTTGCTGTTTTTGAACCCGCCTTTTCCTCAGGCAACTCCATCAAGCGGCTCGCATCATCCTTAGACAAGACCCGAGGCAGATGCTGGCCAAGACGCGGGGCACGAATATGTGCCGTTGGATTTGTGGTGACCAACTCTCGTTGATTGAGAAATTTATAAAAACTCTTGAGACAGGCGAGCTTTCTGGCTTGGGATGTTTTTTTCTCTTTCCTTTCAGCTAACCATACTAAAAATTGACGAATAGTCGTAGGGTCAACGCCTCCCGGTTCTGGAACTGCCTCTCCATAACCAATTCGCAAGAACAAGACAAACTGCCGAAGATCTGACTGATAACTGCGAAGGGTTTCGCGGGAGGCACCCCGCTCAAGATCCAGATACGTTAGGAAAGCGCGAATTGCGTCTTCCATGCTTGAAATTCATCCATGGCTCGTTGGTGGATTAATCTTCGTTTCTGTTCTTTGTCGCGGATCTTCTTTGGTAAAGGTGGAAACAACCCAAAGTTTGTGTTCATCGGCTGAAAATGTCGCGCGTCACTCGTCGTAATATAATTAATCAACGCTCCATGCGCAGTTTCTAATGGTGGAGTGACTAACGGTAAACCCGCTAACCCACGCACCGCATTGATGCCTGCCAATCCCCCACTCGCAGCCGACTCAACATAACCTTCCACTCCAATAATACAACCCGCTAAAAACGTTGTTCCCCGCATTTTTAGCTGTAGAGTATTCCTCAAAATTTCTGGAGAGTTCACAAAAGTATTACGGTGTATACTCCCAAAACGCAAAAACTCCGCATGTTCTAGGCCTGGAATCATCTGAAATACCCGCTTCTGCTCCGGATACTTTAACTTCGTTTGGAACCCTACCATGTTATAGCACGAATCGTATCGATTTTCTGCACGTAATTGCAGCACTGCATACGGACGGTTCCCTGTTTTCGGATCAACCAATCCGACAGGTTTCATTGGCCCAAAGGTCAATGTTTGCTTCCCACGTTCAGCCATTACCTCGATTGGGATACACCCTTCAAAATACGGGACCTTTTCGAACTCTTTGGCTTCCGCCTTCTCTGCCGCCATCAACGCATCGTAAAAGGCGGTATAGGTCTCTTCATCCATAGGACAATTCAGATAATCCGCACTGCCTTTATCATAACGAGACGCGCGGAAGACCTTTTCCATATTAATGGATTCTGCATCAATGATCGGCGAAATCGCATCAAAGAACGCCAAATTTTTTTTACTCGTTAGGGCAGTCAGTGACTGAGCTAAGGGCTCTGAGGTGAGAGGACCCGTCGCCACAATGCAAAGTACATCACTCGGAATCTCCCGAATCTCTTCGCGAATAATCTTTATATTCTGATGAGACTCTAGCGTTCGCGTAATTTCTTCGGCAAAGATATCTCGATCCACCGCCAGCGCCGAACCCGCTGGCACCCGAGCCATCTCCGCCGCTCGCATCACCAGCGAATTCAATAGCCGCATCTCCTCTTTCAAAATACCGGGGGCGCTAATCGGATCAGCAGACCCGAGGGAATTCGAGCACACAATCTCAGCCAAATTACTGGTCTTATGGGCCGCCGTCCCCTGCTTCGGCCGCATCTCATACAAGGCCACCTTCGACCCCCGCTCTGCCGCCTGCCAAGCTGCCTCGGCCCCAGCCAATCCCCCACCAATTATGACCAAATCATCACGCATAATTCCTTAATTCTCCAACAAAAATAGGGAAGAAAGGCATTCTATGGGGCAAGGAAAAATGGTGTCAAGGAAAGGGGACGGGAATTAAAAAGACATTTGTAAGCTAGGATTCCAGAACAAGATAAACTGAATGCCATCATTTAATCCATAATTCACAACATTTGTAATCGGGAACCCGTCTCGCCTTTTTATAACGTCTGTTTTGTTGAAGATTTATTATATGCGGGATTTTTCCTAACTCGTTTCTACGCAGGTTGCGGCGTCAAACCCAATTTTTTAGCAATAGGCTCGAGCTCCTTAATCACCTTCTCATGAATCACCCCATTTGTTGCAACTAATCCACGGATGTTTTTGAGTTGAGTGAGACCATAGGTTAATGGTTCTCCAAGAATATTAGTAAATTGTCCACCGGTGGCACGCAGAATGGCATCAGGGCCACAGGCATCCCACAACTTCGTATACGGTCCCGGCTCTATATAAACGTCTGCAATGCCACGAGCAATTAAACCAATTTTTAACCCAACGCTGCCGGAAGATACTTCCTTCTCCACACCAAGGCCCTTACAAATATTTTCTAATAAGGGATTTCGATGAGAGCGAGAAACCGCTAACGTTGGAGCAACCGGAGATTTTGATGTGGTGATGGTTAGGGGCGCACATTGACCGTCCATTTCCACCCAAGCTCCTTGCCCCACAACTCCAGCATAGAGAATATCCCCCTCGGGTCGGTAGACAACTCCGAGTTGGGCGCGACCGTTAATAGCTAGTCCTATCATAACGGAAAACTCCCCATTCTTGGCGACAAACTCTTTGGTGCCATCTAGGGGGTCGACATACCAAATACGGGAAGCCTTTCGTGAACCATCTGGCTTTTCACTTTCCTCTGCCACCACAATGTCCCGGGGGAACGCCTGCTCCAGACCTGCTACAATAAGATCATTGCCTCTTTTATCAGCATCAGTCACAGGATCGTTTGCTCCCTTATAAGAGACAGAAAAATCCGTCGCGTAAACTTCCATAACTACCTTACCAGCCTTTCTCGCTAAATCCACGGCAACAGACAAATCTTTCGTAAAGTCTTTCACCCAAACACCTCAAGAAAAGTTGGTCTATTTGTATTATACACCTTGCCCTCTATATCTCTGCTGAGATTAATCAATTTGAGAAGATATTGAATAATTTCACCAACTAGCTACTGCCCAACTCAATCCGCACTCCATAGAACTGCTTATCATCATTTCTATAGTTGACGGTATGATATCACACAGTTTACCACTACTCACGTCTTACAAAATGTTGAATAGGCCAGCAGTAAGTGATATATCCCCTGGTACCTGCGAGAATAGTCATTTTCCCAAGACCAGGATGGACTCTGTAAAATCTGGTTTCTGCAAATATAAATGGATAGTTAAAAGAAATTTCTCGGGATTTTCAAAAATTATAAACCCCAGATCCCAAGAAGACTCCCCCAACTTCCTTGTAATTTCCTCACCTTGGGAGAATAATGTTTCATATCGATTGCTTGAGAACCCACACAGAGACGGCAAAATCCAAATTTTTGGCACGGCTATAATGTTCTTTTTTGATACTCGTCAAAACCACCTCCGCTATGTTTTGCATGTTGTAGCAGGTAATCCAAATACCAAAATTTATGCCTAGCTATTTGCCCTGGATCAACTTCTTTGTTTCTATAGTTATTGGAATAGCTATTTTTATTTGGCTGTGGAAAAACACCACACAGTCACAGAAACCCATAGAAAAGTTTGAGAATAATGTAAGAGATGAATTACGAAAAGGACGTGAAGAGTCACGACAAGTTACACAAGGATTACGGGAAGAAGTTTCAATGGGGCTAAAGTCCATAACTGATACTCTTGGCAACAGGCTTGATAATTACGGAACTCTTCAGAATTCGCATTTTATATCTGTTGTGACGCAACTAAAAGAAGTGTCGGATTCCAACCGTGATTATTTAGAAAAACTAAGGAATACTATTGACTTACAGATTAAACAACTACAAGACAGTAACGAAATAAAACTCGAACAAATGCGGAAAACCGTAGACGAAAAACTCCAAACTACTTTAGAAAAAAAACTAAGTGAGTCTTTCAAGCTCGTCAGTGAACGACTCGAATCAGTACAGCGAGGGCTTGGCGAAATGCAAAACCTAGCAACTGGCGTTGGAGACTTAAAAAAAGTTTTAGGCAATGTAAAAGTTCGTGGTCAGTGGGGCGAAATACGATTAGAAGCAATTCTTGAGCAAATTCTTACTGTTGACCAGTATGAAAAGAATGTTCGGACTAAACCCAATTCGAGCGAAGAAGTTGAATTCGC
The DNA here is from genome assembly GCA_964503895.1 of uncultured Nitrospiraceae bacterium. GTDB lineage: Bacteria > Nitrospirota > Nitrospiria > Nitrospirales > UBA8639 > Nitronereus. The sequence goes on from CAZDCF010000022.1 coordinate 16,026, forward strand.
TATAAAGCTCCCGGGTTTGGAGCAACACTCAGGTTCTGAAGTATGGATTCCTATCGACTCCAAGTTTCCCCAAGAAGACTACCAACGCCTCATTGACGCTTCTGAAACAGGAGACACGGACGGTATCAAGAAAGCAACTACTGACCTAAGGAAGGCTGTGCTCAAATCAGCACAGAGCATTCACAATAAATACGTCGAACCACCCCATACGACTGATTTCGCCATTATGTTTTTGCCTACAGAAGGGCTCTATGCCGAAATTCTTAGGCAACCTGGTTTACTCGAACAACTACAAGAAAACTATCGCGTAGTTCTGACAGGCCCCACTACATTTTCAGCTTTTGTGAACAGTTTGTCTGTAGGTTTCAAAACCCTTGCCATCGAAAAACGAACGAGTGAAGTATGGGAGGTTCTTGCCGCCGTAAAAACTGAATTTCGTAAGTTTGTGGAAGTTCTCGATGCGGTAAAAGGTG
>CAZDCF010000023.1:0-16238 GCA_964503895.1 uncultured Nitrospiraceae bacterium
CCAATTTTTCCTTGACCAGCCTTCCACTTTTGTTTTGTAATTTCCCCATGGCTATTTTTTCATTCAGTATTTGTAGTTTCTCCTGATCTATTAGGGAAACAGCTTGTTTGTTTTCTGGGCAACAAAGCATGGATAAAAGTTGTTGGTCGAGCCCACTTTGGTCTGAAGAGATGTTTTCAGTTGTCATAGGTCAGCCTCATATTGAAAAATTTGTTTTCAGCCCGAACATTTCATACACTAATAGATCAATTTTAATAAGATCAAGTACATGCTTCGGCCCACAAATCCGAATTACTAGCCCTAATTCAAAAAGGCGGTCTTTAGCAGGGCGCATGGTTTTTCAGTGAGCTTAACTGAACGAAGTGACTCTCCGTTATGATAAAGAAAACGTACTTAGCTAAATTTAAGCGATACTTTATCACTGGATTATTTGTGGTTGTCCCAGCCTGGGGAACTTTTCTCATTTTATCGACCCTCTTTGCCACGCTCGACGGTTTGTTGGTTGACCTCCTGGGTTCCACTTTTGATATCGAAGTACCCGGTGTGGGGCTTGTGTTATTATTGTTGCTGATTATCTGTAGCGGGATGGCCACGACTCATTTTGTTGGTCAACGAATTGTTCGACGCTTTGAAGAATCGTTAGATCATATACCTTTGGTTCGAAGTATTTATCAAACATTGAAAGGCATGACGGATGTCTTCCAATTCCGTGAGCGATTTGGAAATAGCACCGTGGTGGTCTTTCCGTTTCCACGTGAGGGGGTTTGGGCCATTGGTTTTGTGATGGATATGGCTCCGCCCGTCTTGCAATCGATAGGCCCCGATCCGCTACTCATGGTTTTTGTTCCCACCGCCATTCATCCGTTTACCGGCTATTTGGCGTTTGTTCCTCGCAGTAATGCTCAGCCCATTCGATTGCGTCCACAAGAAGCCATGAAGATGGAATTTTCTGCTGGGATGTATAGGCCTCCGAGAGGTTGGTTAAACGTGCCGTCTTCTTCCGACATGCCCTCATGATCGATTGCAAAGAATCAGCCCAAGGCCTCTCCGATTTTGAGGTGCGTATTCGTCAAGCAACGGCCAACGATCTTTCTGTATTGATGGAATATAATGTGGCTTTGGCTTCAGAAACCGAAGAGAAATTATTGGAACTGGATCGGCTTCAACGAGGTGTCGAAGCCGTACTAGAAAACCCAGGGCATGGGTTTTATCTTATTGCGGAAAATGGCGCATCCGGACAAGCGATTGGGCAGATGCTTGTTACCTATGAGTGGAGCGATTGGCGAAATGGAGTATTTTGGTGGTTACAAAGTGTGTACGTACAAAAATCTTGGCGAAGGCATGGGGTCTTTCGTCGGCTTTATACCCATGTCCTGAAGGAAGCCCGCAGTTGTCAGGAGGTCGCGGGTGTTCGTTTGTATGTCGAAAAAGATAATCAGCTTGCCCAACAAGTGTATCAAGGCCTTGGGTTGCTCCCTGCGGGCTATCATGTTTATGAATTGGATTTTGTCCTGTCAGAAAAGTCTAAATAAACGCTATTAGACAAATCGAGGTCTCGGTGCAAAAAATCACGCGTCCTAATCATCGCAAATCTACCAAGGGGTGGTTAGAAGCAACGAACCAAATGTGGAAATTGTATATGGCTCTTTTGGGTTTGGGTGGAGCGCTACTGTGTTTTCTTGGAGCAGGGCTTAGTCTATTACTCGAAACGAATGTGTTTAGACCCCTGATGTGCAGTGGTGCAATTTTGGGAGTGGTTACCTTTATGTGGTTGGTGAAAACTCTTAGATGCCCCTCCTGCCAGAACAAACTAGTGTGGACTATGATTTCTTCGCGGTCGCATATGTCCTGGTTAGTGGAGTTAGCCAACCTCGTGAACTGCCCTTCGTGTCAAGTTCCGCTTAGCAGGCGCCCTTCGGTCCGGTGGCGGGCAATTTAAAGGTCATGAAAACTAGAATTCCTTTTCTTCCACACCTTACAAATTTTCTGCTTCTATCCATAATGGTGTGTCTTGTTAGTTTTAGTTCGCTGGAGGTTTTCGCGGATTCACCTCATAAAGAAATAAATCAAAATCTACTGAGGGCAAGGGATTTAGGCATTATCATAGGGCGGTATCAGCCGGGGCCATGGAATGCGATTACAGATGTCGCAGGAGTTAAAGTTGGACACGTGACATTAATTAAAGGCCATGGGCCACTCGTTCCCGGGAAGGGTCCTGTTCGGACGGGTGTGACTGTCATCATTCCCCGCGATGATGTATGGCATAAAAAAGTGCCTGCTGGAGCCTTTGTTTTAAATGGGACCGGAGAAGTGACAGGGTTGGCATGGGTAGCCGAAGCTGGGTTTCTCGAATACCCTATTGCTCTCACCAATACCCTGAATGTTCCCCGTGTGGCTAACGGCATCATGAGTTGGATGTTTAAGCACAATCCCGAGATTGGCATTACCGATGATACATTGACTCCCGTGGTGGCGGAATGCGACGACAGCCGATTGAACGATAGTCGAGGTCGCCATGTGTCAGAAGATAATGTCATGTGGGCGTTAGAAGAAGCGACCGACGGACCAGTGACCGAGGGGACTGTTGGTGCGGGTACGGGAATGATTTCGTACCAATTTAAAGGAGGCATTGGGACCTCTTCACGGCGACTTTCCAAAAAGGATGGAGGGTATACTATCGGTGTTCTGATCAATGCAAATCATGGTCGGCGGTATGAATTAACCATTTCTGGTGTACCCGTAGGCCGTTTATGGCAAGAACGGAACCCCGACTCCAAATCAGCCGGATCTTTGAGTCTCGGAGATAGGTCACAACTCTCCAAGCGAGAACAACTTGGAGACCAAGGGTCGATTATTATTGTGATTGCGACGGATGCTCCCGTTGATGCTCGTCAACTTCAACGCATGGCAAAGCGTGCAGTTTTGGGATTAGCCAGAACTGGTGCGACTAGCCACCATGGAAGCGGAGATTTTATCCTGGCGTTTTCCACTGGTAATGAAATTCCTCATTATCCCGAAGATTCTACCTTCTTTTTAAAACATCTAGCCGATACGCATTTGAATCCAATTTTGGCAGCAACGGTTGAGGCCACGGAGGAGGCCATCATTAATGCGCTGGTAGCAGCTACTACTGTGGTTGGGCGAGATGGCCGACGGGCCGAAGCTATCGAACATGAGCAACTCAAACGTCTTCTACAGGTGAAGTCAAAGTCTGATCCCTTCTGATAATGTGTCGGTGGTATTTTCAGAGGCACAATCTTAAGGAATGTTGTCCGAACAAAAAAATGATATTAGGCGTATGGAATTTTCCTGACCATATTTTTCTGTATCAGATTTCATAATAGTTTCTTAGGATTGTTTTTTGCCTTATGGACAAAGCCTTTTGTGCATTGATAGACTTTGTTCTGTTAATAACTTGAGAAAAAATAATGAAAATTCACGTTGCTGTTTCTCGAGAATCCGAGGTTAGGAAAGTTGCTACAGATTTGTCACGCGCAGTTAAGGAGGCCTTAGGATCGATAAAAATTGATCTGGTATTTGTCTTTTTTTCTATCCATTTTGGAGCACGAGCGGAACAACTCGTCGAACTTCTCTGGGAAGAAATGGACCCAGAAGTCATGTTGGGTTGTATGGGCGAAGGCGTAATCAGTCCAACCGAAGAATTCGAAGGGAATGCCGTGGTGACTGTCTGGGCTGCTACCCTGCCTGGGGTGCGCATGCTTCCCATGCATCTGAGATTTTCGGAAGGTGAAAATGGTCAGTATACCAAGGAGGGGTGGCCCGACTCCCTAGACTTCATTAACGAGCGACCAACGTTTCTTCTTTTTGCTGATCCTTTTTCTACGCCGATTGAATCCGTATTTGCAGAAATCGAGGAATGTTGCCCTGGGGCTCCTGCCATAGGTGGTGTGGCAAGCGGTGGATCTGATTTAGGAGAAAACCGGATAGTGTATAATGGCAAAATTGTTACCGAAGGCATAACCGGAATAGCTCTGTGGGGGTCGGTGACCATTCGGACGTTAGTCTCTCAGGGATGCAAACCTATTGGTGAAAGGTATGTGATAACAAAGGCCGAACGCAATATCATTTATGAATTGGGTGGGGCCTCCCCACTTCAACGATTGCAGGCTACGTTAGATGAGTTAGGTTCGGATGGGGGGCGACAGGCAGCAAAAGCCTTACAGGTTGGCATAGCATTTGATGAACAGCGGGAACGATTGGATCAAGGCGATTTCCTTATTCGAGGGATCATCGGTGCAGACCAACGATCAGGAAGGGTGGCTATCTCCGATTTGGTCGAGGAAGGTCAAACCGTGCAATTCCATCTACGAGACTCCAAAGCTGCGAGTGAAGAATTAAATTTAATGCTCGCCAAAGATCAAGTTGAATTTCCCAATAAAACCCCCAAGGGAGCCCTTATGTTTAGCTGCAATGGTCGCGGACGAAGATTTTTCGCGGAACCCCATCATGATGTCAGGGCCCTCCAGAAGCGTGCGGAAGGTATGCCGATAGCTGGATTTTTTGCCGCTGGAGAAATCGGACCGGTTGGCGGGAAAAATTTCATTCACGGTTACACAGCGAGCGTCGCTTTATTCGCAGAAAAGTAACGCTTGCAACCTCTCATACGCCACATTACTAAATAACGAATTTAAGAAAGGAACAGTGATCATGAAAAGTAGTTTGATGTATGCTGTTGTCCTGATAAGCATGATCGTGGCTTTATTGTCAGCAGCCTTTCTGTCAGCGGCAGAAAAAGAAAAGCTCATGGAGACGTCATCCGGTCTTCAATATTTGGATCTTGTGAAAGGGGCAGGTCGTGAGGCCCATGTAGGTGAGACAGCCTCCGTACATTATACGGGTTGGTTAAAAGATGGTAGCAAATTCGATAGTTCCCTGGATCGTGGACAACCCTTCCAGTTTCGTTTAGGAGCGGGGCGCGTCATTAAAGGATGGGATGAAGGGGTTGTCGGGATGAACATCGGGTCTAAACGCAAACTTATAATCCCCCCGCATCTTGGGTATGGAAAACGCGGAGCCGGACGAGTTATTCCACCCAATGCTACCTTGATTTTTGAAGTGGAATTGCTGGATCTAAGGTAAGAAACGTACAGCGTGCTTTGCATTTATATCTCGCAAAAAAACGAATTTTTCTCCCTTTTAAGATAAAGAATCAACAAGCTGGATACCTCATCATATTAATATTTATTTTTGGTTAATAATATAGGTGCCAAGTATTATGAAACGCACTCCTTTGTATGAGGCACATTTAGCATATTCCGGGAAGATCGTGGATTTTGCTGGGTGGGCTATGCCGCTTCAATATTCAGGTGTACTTGACGAATATAATGCTGTCCGCAACACGGCTGGACTTTTCGATGTCAGCCACATGGGACGCATTCAAGTTGAAGGGAAAGGTGCCCTTACCTATCTCCAGCTGGTCACGACCAATGATGTCGAAAAAATTAGTCTCTTGAATTCACAATATTCCATGATTTGCAACCAAGAAGGTGGAGTGAAGGATGATATATTTATTTATCGGCTGGCGGAAGAAAATTTTCTGTTATGTGTTAATGCATCGAATCGGGGGAAAATTTTTAACTGGTTGCAACAGCAGAGCAAGGAACAAATGCTTTCTCTCAAAATAGAAGATAGATCTGAGTCGTTGGCGCAACTTGCCTTACAAGGTCCAGCTGCTCCAGCCATAATAAGGCAAGCATTAGGGGAAGAAGTTGATTGCCTTAAGCCTCGACAATGTTCGGAATTGAATTTGTCTGGGGTGGCCACCCTAATAACAAGAACAGGATACACTGGCGAACGCGGGTATGAATTATACCTACCGTCAGATCAAGCGGTAGAAGTTTGGGAAAAAATAATGGCTGTTGGGAAACCACATGGATTAAAGCCCGCGGGTCTCGGGGCTAGGGATCTCCTACGTTTGGATATGGGATATTTTTTATACGGGAATGATTTGACTGAAGAGATTACCCCCGTCGAAGCCGGGGCAGAATGGCTGGTGAGTTGGGGAAAAATGGAGTTTGTGGGCCATGAAGTTTTGCGCCGTCAAAAGGCTCAGCGCCCAACCAAACGATTAGTTGCCTTTGAATTATTATCAAAAGCTGTCCCACGTCATGGAATGAAAATCAAGGCGGATAGAATGGAAATTGGCGAAATTTCCAGCGGCAATTTTTCACCAATTCTTCAAAAGGGAATTGGGTTAGGATTTGTGTTGTCGCCGTATGCTGAGGTTGGGACAACAGTCGATGTGGAAATTCGCGGCCGGAGTGTTTCTGCTAAAGTTGTGAAGCTTCCGTTCTATAGGAAGCCAAAACCCTTTGCGTGATTTACCCAAGAGGAAACTTCAGGTGAAAACGAAAATCTATCAAGGCAAAATTATCGATCTCTCGGTTGAAACAGTGATATTACCCAACGGAGCTACTGCCGAACTTGAACTCATTGCTCATCCTGGTGCTTCGGCCGTTGTCCCCCTTAAAGACAACCAAACTGTGGTCATGGTCCGGCAATATCGACATGCGGTCGGTGGATATATCTATGAAATTCCTGCTGGTAAACTTCATCTCGGAGAAGACCCACGGGATTGTGCCATGCGAGAGGTTGAAGAGGAGATTGGGTATAAAGTTGGAATCTTAGAACCGCTTCTCAGTTTTTTTACAACTCCAGGATTCACAGACGAAATAATTCACATTTTTCTTGGGAAAAATCTTGCCCCAGGCACCCAAGATCTTGGCGAAGACGAAGTCTTAGAAATCATCGAAATGCCACTTGCCAAGACTATTGAACTGATCAAGGATGGTAGCATCAAGGATGGAAAGACGATAATCGGTTTGCAGGCTGCCTATCTCAAGCTGTTAGTTAAGAACTAACTTATTTCCTGAAAATTTCTGGCCTTTCAGTATTTCTCTCCTTTTTAATTATGAGAACTCATTTAATCCTGTTAATTTACTATCGTCAAGAACATACTCCAACGAATTTTTATTATTTCTTTAGAGGTAAATTCTTCAATCATTAAAATATACTCACTAAAGTTTATTTTAGGTTAAAATATTTTTATTTATAAAAAATTATTTCAAGTAATTAAATTAAAAAAGCATTAAACTACTGTAAAAAAAATCTTTCAGCAACCGATTTAATCAGTTTACCAAACCATCCAGTGGGTCTAAAATGAACACTTGGTTTTTTAAAAGATTCATATTTTTTAATTCTATCAGAAGTGTTTTGTAATTGAGGCTTGTAAAATAAAATTGAATTAGTATATGGCAACATATCTCTTTTTCTAACATTCGAATTATTCTTTTTAATGTCCATATAAGCTTTATTAAATTCATCACTTTCTAGTTCTTGGACACCTAAAGAGGAGAGTGCTGTACCATTTGATCTTAATATTTCAGGAAAAATATTTTCTTTCCATGTTAGAGGAACAAATCCTGCATCACTAGCTATATCAATATAATCTGCAAGTGTAGGGTGTGAAGGGTCAAAGTAACTATATGCTTTTTCAACATCATTTAAATGTTGAGGAAGAAATTCTTTATAATAATTAAAGAACTCCTCTTTTTTCATTCTTTGGGGAGCATAAGGAAAATGGCCAAATAAATTTGTTGTGTTAATCGATTGCCACCAATTTGCAACCCATACATAGAAAAACCCACCTTCATTAGTTAAACTGTATATTTTCGGAATTACTTCAGATGCTTCAAACCAATCAAGAGACGAGAAAGAAGTTACTAAATCAAATTTCTCATCTAAATCATATAAATCACCAATAATTAATTTATCTATAAGAGGTTTTTTTTGAAATGATTGATCATAAATAGACATGTCGGCACGATGGCCATACGCTTTAGAAAAATTTCTAACAGTAGGAATTTTTGACATAATCAAATTTTCAAAAAGATTCAACTCTTCTTTTTTGGATTTTCGAGAAAATGAGTCTTGTAGTTTTTCAATATATTTAAGAAGTCTAAACTTTTTTTGCTGGCTTATTAATTTTTTTTCGTCAAATCCAGAGCAAATATCATAAATATCAATGCCTACAGCTTCCTTAATATATCCCCAAGCTTTTAATAAACGTAAATTAAATCCTAATCCACACCCAATGTCTAAAGTTCTACCAAAAGGAATATCAAAGCGTGTATCTCGAAAAAGTTCAATTAATTGGTATGTTAGTACAGCTTTTGAAACAAATCCCGATAAGGAAACTGCGCTATTTTTTTTGCTAAATTTTTCTGAAACTTTTTCGTAATTAATTTTCTTCGATCCACCATGCGCATTAATACTTGTTTCAATTAAGTTCACTAAATTTTTTTTGTGCCCAAAGTTTTTCAGATGAAAATCATAATATCCTGATAAAAAGTTTATTTTTTGTTCCTCATCTAGTTTAAAGAACTTATTGGATTTATTAATCATATTTTCTAATATTTAACTTTTAATTTTAGGCTCTTGCCCCCGGTATCCAAGATCTTGGTGAAGATAAAGTCCTAGAAATCATTGAAATGCCACTTGCCAAGACTATCGAACTGATCAAGAATGGAAAGACGATAATCGGTTTGTAGGCTGGCTACAATATACAATCACTAATAACAAAATTTACCAAGTATCAAGTATAAAAGATTTAAAGAAAAAAACACTTTTTACCTTTTGGATTTGAAAAGCGCCCTTTTTACTTTAAAAGAAATCCATCTTTCAGTGGGTCATTTGGCTCAATCAAGAATTCATGTTTGCCAGTGAGATAAGCCTGGCCCTTGATTTCTGTAATGATCGCTGGAGTGCCATCCGTCATTGTCTCTCCCACTACGCTTCCCGTAAATTTTGTCCCAAGGATACTCTCAAAAACTTTGGTTTTTTCGGTTGTGAGCTTTCCTTTGGCGTGAAGTAGGGCAAGGTGTGCACTCACTCCTGTTCCAGTCGGAGAACGGTCAAGTGCCCCATCTGCGAAAATACAGACATGGCGAAAGTCCGCTTTCTCAGATTGTGGTGTTCCGACGAAGATTATTCCATATAAAAAACCAAGGTCTGATTCGGTTGGATACTGTATGGCTTGGGTGGTCATGATTGCATTTTTAATAGCCATTCCAAGATCTTTTAATCGTCGAGAATTTTGAGGAATCAGTTCTAACTCAAGATCATCGGCGGAACAGAAGGCATAGAATGCTCCCCCGGACGCTAGATCGTAACTGACGGTTCCGACTTTTGGGACATCAATAGCCTGATTCAATCTCACTGCAAATGATGGAACATTGCGGAAAGCCACAGAGGAAACCTTGCCATTTTCAACGGAGGCTATTGCAGTGACTAAACCACTGGGTGTTTCAAAACGAATTGTGGTCTTGGGCTGGGTACATGGAAATAAGTTATGTTCCAACATTGCTGTGGTGAGGCCAAGAATCCCATGTCCGCACATCGTGCTGTATCCTTCATTGTGAAAAAACAATACCCCAACATCAGCTTCTGGATGGCAAGGTGCTACTATCAGACAGCCGTACATATCCGTATGGCCGCGCGGTTCCCACATGGCCGCGCGCCGGATATGGTCATGCTGTTCCTGACACGTTTTACGTTTTTCCAGAATGGTTTTTCCAGTAGGCTCAGGAAATCCTGAGGTGATAATGCGAAGTGGTTCTCCAGCTACATGCATGTCAATGGTGGTGAGGTAAGCCATTACATTCCGACTATCACGAATGAAAGCTAGGGGAGAGGAAATTAATGGTTTTGATAGAAAACTGCGCCGTTTAAGAATAATGTTCAGTCATAAACCAGCCAGAAATTGACATTCGCCGGTGTTCATTCGCAAGCGGATCAACCCGGCAAACCCGATGAAATCGTGGCACCGTAAAAAACACGATTGAGCCTGGCTTGGGTTCCAGGCAGTGAGTAACTTCCAACCGGACCTGCTCGTCTTTTTTCTCTTGACTCTTGTATACGATCAATTCACCGCCCCAATCGGGCGCCCATTCATGATGAAAATAACTCACTGCTGCTATCCGACGTTGAGGGGGTGATTCATTGCCAGGTTGGATATCTAATTTTGCGTACTGCTCGTCTGTGTCATCATGAGTGGAGAGACAATCTCCCACGCCATAAGAGTAGTAACTGAAGCTGATATGGCGTGCTTTGATTCGAGGAAAAGACTCAATATAATTAGCAATACAGGGCAAGGCCATTCGATCAAGCAATCTGTCCGCCTCATTGGGGCCAATCTGGGCTTTGAGCCAATCCCCGCAGTTTGGAAAAGCAAGTTTGGTGGCCTGAATTTCAGAACGTTTTTTCCATTCAGCCTTGTTCATGGCCTCAAGGAACATGTTACGTTCTTCCTTGGACCAAAAGTTCTCAAGAATCAACACAGGATCCTTGTGAAAACTAAATTTTTGGGGGTTGAATCCTTTAAGTTGGGTTTTCATCAGCGCTGCGATAACAAATTTTGTTCGTCCATTAGCCAACCGAGTAAGCCATACCTATCCTAAAGTTGTCAATCAGATATGGCGGGTTTTGTAACTGGTGCCACAGTTCTCCAAATAATTTCACAGTTGATGCGAAGTTTATGGTGGCCTTGCCAAAAACTCTCCATTGTTTGTGTCGTAATTTAATCCAGATTTTGTAGAACGGGAGAATATTGGAAAGCCAGAGATAAACCGAAAAAAAGCTGCTGAATCTGTGCTTCTTTTTTATCTGTTACTTTTCCCACCCAATTCATCAATCACTGCTGCACCGACCGCATCTCCCCAAACATTGACGGTGGTTCGGCAACGATCCAGAAACCAATCGATGACCAGGATCAAGGCAATACCTTCAATCGGAAGGTTTACCGCCTTGAGCACAATGACCATGGTGACGAGGCCGGCTTCCGGTATTCCTGCGGCTCCTACTCCAGCAAGTGTGGCGGTTAGAACCACAATAACGGTTTGCGCAAAGCTCAACTCAATGCCATAGGATTGAGCGATAAATACCGCAGCCACGGCTTCGTAGAGAGCCGTGCCATTCATGTTAACTGTGGCTCCTAAAGGAAGAACGAAGCGTGCTGTTCGTGATGATATTCCGTGTTCGTCAATGACTGCCTTCATAGTCAGTGGAAGTGTAGCGGAGCTTGAACTCGTAGAGAATGCAGTGGTTAGGGCCGTGCTGAGATTTCTCGCATAACTAGGGATTGATTGTTTTCCTATGAAATGAAGAATGAGCGGAAGAATGAGCAATGCATGAATTAATAAGGCTATTATGACAGTGGCTGCATATGCACCCAAGGATACAAGTTGGGGCCAAAAGCTGCTGAAGCCACCAGCTTCACCTAGCCGTCCAGCAATAAGCGCTCCGATTCCAATTGGGGCAGTCCACATCAGGAAATGAACCATTGCCATAATAGCTTCATTGACCCCCTCAAAAAATCGGATCACGATTTGTCCATTTTCACCAATTGTAGTGAGCACTCCACCAAACACTAATGAAAAAATTATCAGTGGTAATACTTCGACATTAACCATGGCAGAGAACAAATTTTTCGGAATCAGCGACGTGAGGATTGTATGGAGTAGACTGGAAATCGTCGAAGGTTTATCTTCCAATTGTTTGGAAACATTTGAAAGATTACTGCTATCGATCCCATTTCCCGGCTCTCCTGGGTGAATGGCCAATACCAAGAGTAGCCCGATAATTACGGCGATACCTGTAGTGACCATGAAGAACAACACGGTACGGGTCCCCAATGGACCGAGTTGCCTAATGTCTCCCAGACTGCTGACTCCCACGATCATCGAACTGATCACGAGTGGTACGACCATGACAAACAAGGCTTTTAAAAACAGTTCTCCTAGGAACTGAATTGATCGGCCAATTTCGGGTATGGTCCCCCCGATAATGATCCCAAAGGTAATTCCGATCAGGATGGCAAAAAGGAGTTTGTTTGTTGAGTTTCCTGTCATAATCGACGCAATAGAATTTATATAATCTTCTGATGCTCTTATTCCCGGTGCATCATACAGATTTCTTCTCTTTTGAGCATCTCCAAATAAAAGTAGGTAAGGTAATGTTTGGAAATCTTGTGTGTTTTAGTAAATGATCGGTTATGACGGCGAGGAATTGAACAGAACAAACTAGCGATTAATGAGGCAGGAGGTGTCCTAGGCATACTACTTGGAAAGACATCTTGTGCCTGTCGGAAAATAAATAAGGAGAGGAAAATCAGGAGTCTTGAAAGCTTTCGATAGGAGGGCAGGTACATACAAGGTTTCGATCGCCATAGGCATTATCAATACGGGCAACCGATGGCCAGAATTTATACTCGCGCAGCCATGGGACGGGATAGGCTGCTTGTTCTTGGGTATACGGGTGCTGCCATGTGGAGCAACTTATGGACTCAATTGTGTGTGGCGCGTTCTTGAGAGGATTATCAGTCTTTGGAAGGCGGCCTTCTTCAATGGCTTCAATTTCCCGGCGAATGATCATGAGGGCTTCGCAGAACCGATCTAATTCGTCTTTGGATTCGCTTTCTGTGGGTTCGATCATCATGGTGCCAGTAACAGGCCAAGATATCGTTGGTGCGTGAAATCCGAAATCCATCAAGCGCTTCGCCACGTCTTCGACTTCCACGTCCGCGGATTTCTTAAACGGCCGTAAATCCAGAATAAATTCATGCGCGGAAAATCCGTTTTTGCCGGTGAATAAGACGGTATAGTCCTTTTCAAGGCGCTTAGCCATGTAGTTCGCGTTGAGGATGGCAACTTTAGTGGATTGTGTTAGCCCATCTTTACCCATTAAGGCAATGAATGCCCAGGAAATAGGCAAAATGCACGGACTACCGTAAGGGGCCGCGGATATGGCACCTATGGCTTGTTCTCCGCCTGGGTTCCGAATGGGATGCCCCGGTAGGAAAGCCGCCAAATGTTTTGCAACTGCAATAGGTCCCATTCCGGGCCCACCGCCCCCATGAGGAATACAGAATGTTTTGTGCAAGTTGAGATGACAGATATCCGCGCCCATGTCCCCGGGCCGACACAAGCCAACCATGGCATTCATATTTGCCCCATCCATATAGACTTGCCCGCCATGTTCATGGACAATTCCACACACTTCTCGAATTGTTTCTTCGAATACTCCGTGCGTTGAGGGGTAGGTGATCATCAGGGCTGCAAGATGTTCCTGATATTGCGAGGTTTTTGCCTTCAGGTCGGCTACATCAATATTGCCCTGGTCATCACAGGACACAGGGACTACCTTAAGCCCTGCAATCACCGCACTGGCGGGATTGGTTCCATGTGCGGAGACGGGGACGAGGCATATATTTCGTTGGGCTTCACCGCGATGTTCTTGGTAGGCGCGGATGACGGTGAGCCCCGCATATTCACCTTGAGATCCGGCATTGGGTTGGAGTGATACCGCTGCGAACCCGGAAATTTCAGATAGCCAAGATTCTAATTGCTGAAACAATTGATCATATCCAACTGTTTGTTCCTGCGGTGCAAAGGGATGAATTCGACTGAATTCCGGCCACGTCACAGGAATCATCTCAGCAGTGGCGTTTAGTTTCATAGTGCAAGATCCTAAAGGAATCATCGAATGAACTAGTGAAAGGTCTTTAGATTGAAGCCGATGCATATACCGTAACAGTTCATGTTCAGAATGGTATCGATTGAACACCTCATGCGTCAGAAATGGGGTTGTTCGGGCAAAATGGGCAGGAATAGACACCGTGTGTGCTTCGGCTAGTTCCCTGGCTGTGAACCACAGCCGTCCGTCTTTGGAGAATGTTTTAAACAGGGCCTCAACATCGTCAAGTGTGGCAGTTTCATCCAATGAAATGCCAAAAGTGCCGTCTTCATAGTGTCGAAGATTGCTCTTATGCTGTTTTGCTTGCTTAACAACTTGTTTCACTTTAATAGATTCGGAAGCTACGCGAATCGTATCGAAGAACATTTCGTCGGTAACTTGGCACCCCAGTCGTGTCAAGCCCTCGGCTAAGATTTGTGTGAGTCCATGAACTCGCTCTGCAATGCGTTTGAGGCCGTTAGGTCCGTGATACACTGCATATAGGCTGGCAATATTGGCTAACAAAACTTGGGCTGTGCAGATGTTGCTAGTGGCTCGATCTCTGCGTATATGCTGTTCCCGTGTTTGCAGCGCAAGCCTATAGGCGTTTTTCCCGTTTACATCTTTTGATACACCAACAATCCGGCCTGGGATTTGCCGTTTAAAGGTATCTTTGGTTGATAAAAATGCAGCATGTGGCCCACCGAAACCTAAGGGGACGCCAAAGCGTTGACTCGATCCTACCGCAATGTCGGCTCCGAATTCTCCAGGCGGTTTTAAAACTGTGAGAGCTAAAAGGTCAGTGGCCACTACCACCTTTGTTCCGGCGGTGTGTGCGCGTTCAGTCAAATCTTGGTAGTCACGAAGAAATCCATCTGTAGTTGGATATTGGAGAAGAAGGCCACAGTACGAATTTTGATCCCAGTCAATACTATCGATTGGCCCAACGTTGAGAGTTATGCCTAAAGATTCCGCTCGAGTGCGGATGACTGCCAAGGTTTGGGGATGGCACCCTTGTGAAGCAAAGAATGTTCGGCTAGAGGTTTCACTAATGGCGAGACACATGGCCATGGCTTCTGCCGCCGCTGTCCCCTCATCCAATAAGGAGGCATTGGCTAAAGGGAGTCCCGTGAGGTCAGAAACCATGGTTTGGAAATTCAGAAGTGCCTCTAATCGACCTTGGGCGATTTCGGCTTGATATGGCGTGTATTGGGTATACCATGCCGGGTTTTCCAAAACATTCCGGAGAATAACGTGAGGTGTGTAGCAATCGTAATAACCCATTCCGATAAAAGACCGGAATACACAGTTTTGTTGGGCCAATTCCTTGAGTTTATTCAAAACCTCGTGTTCCGTTTGTTGGTTATGCAGATTCAGCGGTTTGTTAAGGCGAATGTCATCAGGGATCGTGGCTTGGATTAAGGCATCGAGCGAAGCTAAACCTAACACACCTAACATTTCCTGAATTTCCGCCTGGGTGGGACCAATATGCCTAGCAGGAAATGTCTCAGGTTCAAAAAAGTGTTGTTTGGATTGGCTATTCATCTCACATGCTCATTACACGAGAATTGATGGGCCAAGGTATCAAAGAGCCATTTCACAGTGTTGGATTTTCTGTGCACCAGGCTCGGATCAAAGGCTGAGTCTGATCATGATGACGCTGAAGGGAATTCAACAATTTCGTGAAGGGTTAACGAGTCGGTATTTGATTTATAGTCTTTACAAGATTTTTAGTTCAACCATTTATAATAAATAACGTATCATGGTTGAATAAATTCTGCCAAGTAAGGTCCTCATACAGGCCTAACTAGTCTGTGGCGTTGAGAATTTCTTTGGAATGCGATATGGAGATCCTGTGGTACTCTTTGATCTTCAACTCCGTTAAGGGGACATCATGATTATTTTCTCGAATATCAAGAAGTTGTATGACGGGACTTCAGAAGCATCGGCCTCGATTCAGGAAGGTGTGGATCTTTGGATAGAGGAGGGGAAAATTCATACCCTCAAACCACATGATCCTCGAGATCCAAAGGGGTCACATGTGTGTCGGGTGGATTGTTCGTTGTATACCGTGACGCCTGGGCTGATTGATTGCCACAGTCATGTGACGGTCGCGGGCATTCGTCCGGAAGATATGGATACGATGAATACCCAGGCTGGGTTGTTCTATGCCGAGAAAATTTTATTTACGACGTTGGTCAATGGCGGAGTCACGACGGTTCGAGATGTGGGAGGAGCCACACATTTTCTCAAGCGTATGGTAGATGAGGGGATCATCATAGGGCCTCGTTTAAAAATCGCTATTTGCATGTTATCAACAACTGGAGGTCATGCGGATTTTCGTGGGCCAGATCGTTGTCATAACGAGATGTCTCGTCTCTGGCCGTCAGGCCCAGGCCGACCCTCAAGTATTGTGGATGGGCCTTGGGACTGCCGAAAGCGTGTGCGAGAAATTGTAGCTTGTGGTGGGGACCTCATTAAAATTTGCACGAGTCCTGGGGTGGTATCTCCCTCTGACAAATTGGAGCATCGGGACTTCACGGAAGCGGAAATTGATGCCATATGTGATGAAGCTGCGGGACGGGGACTAATTGTCGCAGCGCATGCTCATAGCAAAAGCGGGATTGGGTTAGCGATTGACTGCGGGGTTCAGGATATTCAGCATATTTCGTTCATGGATCAGGATTTGGCTGAGCGTGCTTATAAGA
>CAZDCF010000024.1:0-16216 GCA_964503895.1 uncultured Nitrospiraceae bacterium
TTCAATCCATTTGCCTTCTATCCTCTCCTGCAACATTTCTTTTCCTTTCTTTCAGTAAGTAAACAGCACCCGATTCCGAATTACTGCTGCAGCGCTTCCCACATCTCCTGATCGCGCTGCGCTGTCCAGATTCTGGGATGGTCAATGCCGTTGGCCTCGTCGTAGGCACGGGCCACGTTGAACGGCAGGCAGTGTTCATAAATCGGAAAGTCCAAATATTTTTGATCACATTTATCGCGGCAGGCAGCAAAGGCGTCCTTGAGCGGCCAGCCTTTCGCAGCGGCAACTGCAACGGGAGTGTAGGTGTCCGTCAGGAATGACTGAGTAAAGTGAATAGCTTCGGACACCATGTCAGGAGTCGTGAGCGCGTCACCTCGTCCAGGCACAAGTGCCTGCGGGTTGAAGCTTTTTAGCCGACCGATGGTATCGGGCCAGTCACGGAAATACGCATCTCCGCAGTAGCACGCAGAATTGAATTCAACGGTGTCACCTGAAAACATAACTCCCGAATCCGGAATCCAAACCGCCGTGTCCCCTGCCGTGTGAGCACGTCCGAGGTGCATGATTTCCACGCGGCGTTTGCCGAGGTAAACGGTCATCTTGTTAGTGAATGTCAGGCTTGGCCATGTCAAACCCGGAATCGAATCGGCGGAATCAAACAAGCGCGGAAAGCGTCCGTACTCACTGTCCCAATCCTCCTGCCCGCGTTCGTGGATAAGCGAATGGGTGGCTGCCGAAGCGATGATCTGTTCCGGCTGATAGGCTGTTGCTCCCAATACACGAACGGCGTGGTAATGGCTCAGCACCACATATTTCACCGGCTTGTCCGTTACTTCACGGATACGAGAGAGCACCTCCTGCGCCATCACCGGAGTCGCCTGTGTGTCGATTACCATCACTCCATCGTCGCCGATAATGATGCCTGAATTTGGATCCCCTTCTGCTGTGAAGGCGTACAGCCCCTCACCGAGCTGCGTAAAACTAATCGTCTTTGCCTCAAGATCACCCTGTGAGGCGAATTTTTTTGTTGTCATATTTTCTTTATTATTTGAAGTTGGTTTGCAATATTGCTTTCAGGAAAAAGGTGGATGGGCTTCGCTTATCCACCCTACTTTTCACATCGCTGGAACAGTAATCAAGAATCATTTGATATAATCGTAACAGAATGACCATGACGCTGAAATAGTTTATTTTTCAAACGGTTCCCGTGCGATCCGCATTGCTTCATACAGTGCCTCGCTGTCCCCAATGTGATTGGAAAGCAACAGGATCAAACGGGCCTGTACCTCACGGCTTTCTGATTCGTTGAGGCCTTCGTATAACTGGATCAGTTTGTTATAAAAACTGTCCGGTTCATCAATATTCGGTTCCAGGTTTAATTGCATTTAGAGGTTTATTCAGTTACATGTTGCTCTGGCAAGTGCTTGATAGATTGCTGATGAAACATACCGTTTCCAGCGTGCGGTGATGTGCTGATCCGGACGCAACAGATAAGTAGTGCCGTTTTGGGCATCATAGCGTTGAGCAGCTATCCCCTGCAAGTCGAATACAGAAACGCCTTTGATTTCAGAATTAAGACCAAGTACCAAAGGCTGCACCGGAATATCGTTTTCGCACAAGCTACGGAATTCAGACTCCACATCTTCCGGAACGGAATTTTCCGTGAAATACAGCAGCGTGAATTCACCCTTGAGCTGATCCAGCAGCCATCGTTTGCCCTTCGTGGTTTGCACCGGAGCATCAACGGCGGGTGCGCCCGGTAACAGCTTTCCGGACCATGAGTCACAATCCGGTGTGTTCAGTGGAGACTCACGGTGAATTGTTGGAGTTGAAAGCCGGCCGGTGTTAATGAGCGGAATTGCAAATTTATATTCTTTTGCCAGGGACAGCACTGCATTGCGGAACACGAGGCTGACCTCTCCTTTAGGTACGATAAAGTCTGTGCTTTGAGTCGAGTGCCGGACATTCTCCTCCGCAGCGTATGTACGTTCGGCGTTGTAACTGTCAAGCAGGGTTTCCGGAGCAAGTTCTTTCAGCACAAGCTGGAGTTTCCACGCAAGGTTTTCCGCATCCTGAATTCCGCTGTTTGCGCCTCGTGCCCCAAACGGTGAAACCTGATGCGCCGCATCGCCTGTAAAAATCACACGTCCGTGACGGAAATTCCGGATGCTTCGACTGTGAAATTTATAGAGACTAATCCACTCCATTTCCGCTTCAATCTCATCACCAAGCATCCCGCGTACACGCCGCATCACGTTTTCAGAGCGCGTTTCCTCCTCGGCATCTGCTTCCAGACCTATCTGGAAATCGAGCCTCCAAACGTCATCCGGCTGCATGTGCAGCAAAGCAGAGGCCGCATCCGTGAATGTTGGCGCAAACCAGAAACGGCGCACCGGCGGCATGTCGGTCTTTGTCTTGATGTCCGCTATCAGAAACTGGTCATCAAAAGTGCGTCCTTGGAATTCAAGACCCAGCGCTTTTCGGCAAAAACTTCGCGCTCCGTCTGCAGCGATCAGCCAATCACAATCCATTTGATATGAACCATCCGGAGTACTAACTGTAAGACGAACACCTTCTTCCATAGATTCAATCCCCTTCAATTCACTGAACCAGCGCAGGTCAATGAATTCCTTCAGTTCCAGCGCACGGTCTATAGCGTACAATTCCATGTAATACTGCTGGAGGTTGATGAACGCCGGAAACTGATGGCCGTCTTCCGGAAGCAAATCAAACTCGAACAACTGATCGTCTCCCAAAAACACCTTGCCGGTTTTCCAGGTAACTCCTTTGTCCAGTAAGCGCCGACCCATCCCCAACCGCTTGCATATTTCCAAGGTACGCTTAGCAAAGCAAATCGCGCGGGAACCGTCACTGATTGTGTTCAGTGCTTCCAGCAAAACTACCGGAACCTGCTTGAGAGCCAGGTCTATTGCCAAAGTCAACCCAACCGGACCTGCACCTGCAATCACCACGGGGTGTCTTACGGGGCTTGCCGAATCATGATCAGGACTGTGTTGAAACTCGAAGATTGGATTGTCGTCCGGCATAGGTTTTCAAAATTGAAGACTAATTTTGTATGGTTAAAAGTAGATCAACTCCGCTTTTTCAACCTGCAAATTTAACCCTTTTTAAGTATAAGTGGTTTGGCTATGGCATGTATGAAGGCAGTAGCAGCACAAGTACCGGAACAAAAACCAGTAAAGCCAAACGAATTACATCCGCAATCAAAAAAGGAATGATTCCCTTAAAAATCGTACTCGTCGGAACTTCCGGAAGAACGGAGCGGATTACAAACACATTGAGTCCAATCGGTGGAGTTATGAGACTGATCTCTGTGACAACAACCACAATTACTCCAAACCAAATCAAATCAAAACCCAGTCCTTCAACAATGGGATAAAAAATCGGTACCGTGAGTAAAATCATTGATAAACTTTCCAGTACAGCACCAAGAATCAGGTAGATCCCCAAAATACAGAAAAGGACTGCCAATGGCGGCCAGCCCAGTGTTTCAATAAAATTTGCCAGGTCATCCGGAAGTCCTGCTATATTAACAAAATTTGAAAATAAAATGGCACCGATAAGGATGAAAAATATCATTGCTGTTGTTTGGACCGATTCTACCAGCACGACGTAAAGCGTCTTCCACGAAAGCCGTTTTCGCCCCAAAGCAAACAAAAAAGCACCGCTTGCTCCAATACCTGCCGCTTCAGTTGGAGTAAATACCCCCAGATAAATACCACCGATTACAAGAATGAACAGGAGTACGATACCCCATATCCCTTTCAGCAAATAGAATCGTTCGAGCATGGGAACACGTTCCGCTTTTGGACCGAGTTCAGGATTGAAAGCAGTCACCACCCAAACGGCAGCCATGTATCCAAGTACTCCAATTATGCCCGGGATTATTCCGGCGGCAAATAGCTTGCCGATGTCCTGCTGGGTCATGATTCCATAGATCACCAGAATCACACTTGGAGGGATGAGGATCCCAAGCGTTCCGCCTGCCGCAATCACTCCCGTTGCCAACGAGTCGGCATAACCGTATTTACGCATCGACGGCATGGTGACTTTTGTCATGGTGGCAGCTGTGGCTAAGGAACTTCCGCAAACCGCACTGAACCCGCCGCAGGCCAATGCCGTTGCCATCGCCAAACCCCCACGACGGTGTCCAAGCCATGCATTTGATGCAGCGTATAATTCATCCGACAGTCCGGCATGGGTCACAAAATTTCCCATCAAAATAAACAGTGGAACCACGGAAAGCCCATAATCCAATCCTGTTTCCATGGTCACGCTGGCAATCATGGCCAAAGACGGATCCCAGCCGATAATACCGACCAAACCAAAAAATCCGACAATTCCCATTGCAAACGCAATCGGAACACCGATAAACATAATCACCATCAAAATGACGATGCCGCTTAACCAAATTTCGATGGGACTCTTTTGGGAGAGAAAATGGAGAGAAAATGATCTTTCATTGCCGCTCTTTACCGCGAATAATCCTTGCAAATTGAATGGCAACAATCAGTGAACTTACTCCTAATAATATCGTCATAAAAAATGCAACGGGTGCAATTGGTATCAGCAAATAAGCAGTTTCATCACCCTGAACCAGCATTTCTACGGCCTTGATCCACATGCGCCAGGCCATCACTCCAAAAACGAGGGTCATTATGATTTGTGTAATCAGACGTTGGAAATGCCGGATTTTGGGAGACAAAAGACCTATGATTAAATTGACTGTCACGTGCTGATTCGCACGGGAAACAAGAGGCAAGCCCGCAAAAATCAGCATGGCCATCATGATTTCTGTCATTTCAAAAGCACCGGGCAGAGGAGCTAAAAAAAGGTAGCGCCCCGTAACATCAATAAAAGTGACAATCATCAGCAGCATCAACACTGTTGCTGCCAGGAAACCCAGAAACTGATCCAGCACGCTTTCCCAGCGTGTAAGTGGAGCAGGATTCTGAGTTTCGAATGTCTCTGACATGACTACCCTGTGTTTAAAGCCTTAATATCCTGCAGCTTCTGCACGGAGCATTTTCAACGCGGCCGCACCATCTACGCCTTTCGCATTTGCACGTCCAACAACTTTCGCTTCAATTCCGGAAAGTTTTTGGCGTAAGTTTGCCATCATGGCACTACTCGCGGTTTGGACTGCCATTCCTGAAGCTTTCATGGCAGCTAAACCTGCACGGTCAGCTTTGTTCCATCCTGCTCCTGCAAGTTTTGCAAACGCTTCACCGGAAACGCTCATGATCGCTTTTTGATCTTGTGCACTCAACTTGTTCCATTTCTTTTCGTTCATTACAAGAAAGAAACTTGTATTGTAGAGTCCGCCAGGAATGTAGGTCGCATACTTGAGGAGCTTACTGATTTTAAAAGATTTGATTGACTCTTTTGGAAAAAAGATACCATCTGCTACTCCACGGGAGAGGATTTCATAAGACTTGGTGGCAGATTTAAGGATGGTTACAATGTTCAGGGCTTTGCCCACGTCAGAAACCACCCCACCTCCGACACGGATTTTCAATCCTTCTAAATCACCCGGCATATTGATGGCACGTTTGGAGTTGTAAATATGTCCCGGTCCGTGCGTCATCAAGCCCAGGAGCTTCACACCGGAGTGCTCATTTGCCGCAGCAAGATATTTTTGGTGTACACGCCAGTAAGCAACTGAAAGTGCTTCTGCGTCATCTCCCAGAAAAGGAAGTTCAACGAGTTGGGTCAAGACGAAACGTCCAGGAGTATATCCATGAACGCCCCATGAAATATCCGCTATTCCGTCTTTGGCGAGATCAAAATGCGCAGGGGGCTTACCCAATGCTTTTTTGAGGATATTGATTTTTACTCGTCCGTTGGTGGCCTTTTCCACGTTCTCGGCCCACGGATAAATCATAAATGCTGCAATCGGGTGTTTTGGTGGAATCCAGTTTGACAAACGAAGGGTGGTTTTCGCCTGTATGCTGGATGCAATTAACAATGCGGTTGCAGAAAGAACCACTATGGCGGCAATTAACTTTTTCATACTATCTCCTAATAATAAAAGAACTCTCCCTGACAAAATAATACCGAATTCCTGGGGAGATTACAGGATTTCGATTTCCATGACGGCACGATCCGTCCAGGAATTGATAAAAAACAGAATCCGGAATCATTGGCTAATCTCTGTGGACTATCACAATCTATTATCTGGGATTCCAGTTTCATATATACTTCGCCTATTCGTTCAATTCAGCTAATCCATAAGGGCCATCGTGCATCCAGGCAGCATGTTTGGGTGCTTGTTTGGTTTGACTCCATTCTTCAATCATATCCGGAGCGACTTCATGCAGTCGTTCCAGCATTCCTGATTTTGCGGTGTTTTAGCTGCCAGTTCCAACCTGTGGCTCCGCTATTTGAGTTACATTATGTTTCGCATGAGATGTGGTTTATGTTGGAGTTAAACCCACTTAATCTAATTTAATTTTCTATGTAGTAATGTTTTAAATATTTAACTGCCGAACTATAAAATCACCAAGATTTCTATGATCAGTTGGCGATTGTGACATAAAATTCCGATTTTTGCAATAAGTTGTAAATCTTGTCGTTAAAATGAAATAAATAGCACTGGATATGAAAAAAATGGACTCCTGTGGTTTATGAAAGTATTATTTATTGTGGAATCAAGATTTAATTTCATACAAAATGGTCTGTATCGCCTAAAGGTGATGCTCTGAAAGAAAGGAATATATATGTTGCAAGAGCGGATAGAAGGCAAATGGATTGAGACATTCGCTTCAGTTTTTGAATACTGCAAGGTCGAATCAGGCACTGTGGTCGCGATTCTTTCGGAAACACAGTCTCGTCCCATTAATGTTCCTCTTCTCCATCTGATTCTGAATTATTTCAGGAAACTCATTGTTGATTAACCCATACAAAGTCAAAATACCACACTTGTTTGTCATTCTTGCGAAAGCATGAATCTATTCCCCGATCAGGTAGAGGACAAGCATTTCAGATAAATACAAGTTCCTGGGTTCCCGCTCCCCGATCAGGTAGAGGACAAGCTCCGCGGGAATGACAACTTTTTACATACTTCTACAATTTAAAATAATATTTTTCTTTACATTTAAATTCTTTTGCTGTCTAATGCTCTCATTCTTTCTGTTCTAAGGAAGTTTTTTAAACCCAACAGTCTGTCATAACCACTTCATTATTTGATGTGTTTTGGCATGACAATTTTCTTTAACCCTCTATGTTAGGAGAAACTACAATGCGAATAAAAACTATAAAATTAATTTCGCTGTTTGGAACATTGTTGCTGGCATTGTCGGCCGTGAGCGTGCAAGCCGAAACACCCAAACGTGGCGGAACACTGGTGTGGTCCATCGGCACCACACCAAGGCACCTTAATCCGGCGGTGCAATCGGGCATCGCGACCGGTGCGCCGGGTGCCCAGTTGTTCGCAACCTTGGTTCGCTTTGACGACAAATGGAATGCGCATCCCTATCTTGCCAAATCATGGCAGACCTCTGCCGATGGCCTAGCGGTTACCTTCAATCTGGTTGAGGGAGCCACGTTCCATGATGGCACGCCTATCACCTCGAAGGATGTGGCCTTTTCCATCAAGACGATCAAGGCGAATCACCCCTTTAAAACCATGTTCCGCGCGGTCTCAAGTGTCGAGACGCCAAACGCCAACACAGTCGTATTTAAGTTATCGCAGCCACACCCGGCGCTGATGCTGGCGCTGTCCTCGCAACTCGGATCGATTATTCCAGAGCATATTTATGGTGATGGCCAGGATCCCAAAAAGCATCCACGTAACTCGAAGGACGTTGTGGGTTCAGGACCTTTCAAACTGATCGAGTTTGTGCGAGATCAACACATCATCATGGAGCGCTATGAAAATTTCTTTATAGAGGGTCGTCCCTACCTGGACAAGCTCGTGATACGAATCATCAAAGATCCGTCTGCTCGCTCTCTTGGACGCGAAAATGGGGAAATCCACCTGTCTGCATTTGAGTCGACGCCACAGGATATTCTGCACTCCAAGAATGTCTCCCACCTGACGGCAACGGACCAAGGCTATGCCGCGATCGGTCCGATAACGTGGCTGGCATTCAATACCAAAAAGAAGCCCACTAGCGATAAACGCGTTCGCCAAGCAATTGCCTATGCCGTTGATAGAAATTTTCTAGTGAACGCTGTCATGATGGGTACTTCAAGACCCGCATACACCGGCATTCACCCGGACAGTATTTTTCATGAACCCAATGTAGCGCGCTACGACCTCGACCTCGACAAAGCCAATGCAATGCTGGATGAAGCGGGCTACGCTCGCGGTGCTGATGGCATGCGTTTTCCGCTGACGATCGACTTCGGTTGGCCCAGCGCCAAGCCCATGGCCGAATACATGAAACCACAACTAAAAAAGATCGGCATCGATGTGACGGTTAGAACATCTGCTGGGTTTCCAGCCTGGGCCAAGACTGTTTCAACCTGGGACTTCGACATGACTGTGGACGTGGTGTTTAACTGGGGAGACCCCGTGATCGGCGTGCACCGCACCTACCTCTGCAATAACGCAAAGAACGGCGTGATCTGGTCAAATACGCAGCAGTATTGCAACCCCGAGGTCGATGCGATACTCGCCAAAGCTGGCCAGGAAAATGATCAGCAGAAGCGGATCGCACTCTACTCAAGCGCGCAGAAAATAATCGCAGATGACGTGCCCATCTACTTCACCGATACCGTGCCTTATCACACCATCTTCAATCACACGAAGGTCGGCAATCCACCGGCGACGATCTGGGGTACGTGCTCACCACTGGACGAGGTCTATTTGAAGAATTGATCCTCAGCGGGATCTAATGCGGTTCTTGAAATGCCTGCTGCCTAGCAGCAGGCATTTCTGTTTCGGGTTCAGGACTTCATTCTTAAAGGCGTTATGCAGTTTTTAGTCATTACTCTAAGGCGATTTGGGTTAGGCCTTGGATTGCTGCTTGCAGTCCTGGTACTGAATTTTCTGTTGATGCACCTGGCACCCGGCGATGTTGCAGACACCATCGCACAGGACGCAGGTGGACTGGATGCCGAAGTGATGGCCCAGATTCGCAAAGATTACGGACTCGACCTTCCGTTGTGGCAACAAATGTTGAAATATTTCTACAGCGTTGCCCAACTCGATTTAGGCTACTCTTTCTATTACAACCAACCCGTTACCACGCTGATTCTTGAAAAACTTCCGGCAACACTACTGCTTATTATCAGCGCCCAAGTTGTCTCGATATTGATCGGCGTAGTACTCGGTGTGATTGCGGCTCGAAAACCGAACGGGCTTGCCAGTCATTTCGTCACTATCCTTTCCCTCGTGGGCTATGCAGCACCGGTATTCTGGACGGGCATCATACTCATCATCTTGTTCGCATCGATGATCCCTTTATTTCCGATCGGCAACATGGTGGACGTTGCGGTTGAAAGAACAGGGTTCGCGTACATGGCTGATGTATTACATCACCTGGTGTTACCCATGTTGACGCTCGCTTCAATTTTTATCGCACTTTATAGCCGCTTGGCGCGGGCCAGCATGCTGGACGTTCTGGGATCAGACTACGTTCGTACTGCACAGGCCAAGGGGCTTTCTGAATTTCAGGTGGTTTTCAAACATGCCCTGCGGAATGCACTACTGCCGGTCGTCACCACGGCCGGCCTGGTATTCTCCGGCATCGTGTCGGGTGCAGTGCTGGTAGAAACTGTTTTCAGTTGGCCTGGACTTGGAACGCTTGCGGTTCAGGCCATCGTTGCCCGCGACACACCAACGATTCTTGGAATACTGTTCTTCTCGTCACTGGTTGTGGTTGTTGCCAACCTTCTAACAGACATGGTCTATCGCATTATTGACCCGCGGATCAAGACCTCTCAAACCCCAGAGATGTAATCCGTGACAGATTATTCAATTCTGCAACGAACGCTCGAACCTACATTTGCACGTGTAGAGCACCCCTTGATAGAAACTGCTCGGATGTTTGCAGGAAACCGGGCCGCTCTCAGCGGACTGGCAATGTTCCTTATCATCGTCGTGGTTTCCCTGGCTGGGCCCTGGCTCTATCCAACTGACCCGTTTGAAATGGTCTGGTCGCCGTTCAGTCCTCCTGGGGTCAAGGGTTTCCTACTGGGGACCGATTATCTGGGGCGTGATCTCCTGGCCCAGATCATTCACGGAGGAAGGGCGACCCTCGCGGTGGGCTGTGCGGCCGCACTGTTGAGTGTTTTTATAGGCATTACTTTCGGGGCGCTTTCGGGTTTCTACCGTGGCTGGGTTGAAGAAATACTGATGCGAATCACCGAGTTCTTTCAGGTTCTGCCGACGCTACTGTTCTCGATGGTCCTGGTGGCTTTGTTTGGCGCTTCACTCGCCATGATCACATTTGCCATCGGTATCGTCAGTTGGACTGGTGTGGCGCGGATCACGCGGGCAGAGTTTCTGAAAATCCGGGAACTAGAGTACGTAACAGCGGCACGTTCTGGTGGTGCGAGCAATGCCAACCTCATTTTCCGCGTCATACTCCCAAACGCGCTTCCGCCAATCGTGGTGAATGCGGCACTGCTGATTGGTTTTGCGGTTCTCTTCGAAGCGGGCTTGAGCTTCCTTGGCCTCAGCGACGCCAACGTGATGAGTTGGGGGGCAATCATGGGCAATAATAGGCCTTACATCCTTCTGCATGGCTTCACTATCATGTATCCGGGGCTTGCGATTTTCCTGACTGTCCTGTCGATCTCTCTAATCGGCGACGGACTGAACGATGCGTTGAACCCCAAACTCAGAAACCGCTGAGGCTAGTATGACGCCACTCCTATCTGTCAAAAATCTCACGGTCGAGTTCACTACCCGCGATGGCACGGTTCCTGTCATCGATGACCTCTCATTTGATTTAGCACCGGGTGAAACGCTGAGCCTGGTCGGCGAATCCGGCTGTGGCAAAAGCATGACAGCACTGGCTATCATGGGGCTGATCCCATCACCCCCTGGCCGAGTCGCTGCCGGTTCCATCAGTCTGCAGGGTGAAAACCTGCTGCAAGCAACCGATACCCGAATGCGAGCAGTTCGGGGCAACGACATCTCTATGGTGTTTCAGGAACCCATGACCTCGCTCAATCCAGTTTTTACCGTAGGTGATCAGATTGGCGAAACCCTGCGACGACACCAGGGCCTGACGCGCCACCAGGCAAAGTCAAAGTCCATTGAAATGCTGGATGCGGTTAAGATTCCTCTGCCGACACGGAGGATTAACGACTATCCCCATCAGTTGTCCGGTGGCATGCGCCAACGCGTCATGATTGCTATGGCACTTGCCTGTCGTCCAAAAATCTTGATTGCTGACGAACCCACCACGGCCCTGGATGTCACAGTCCAGGCACAGATATTTGATTTGATGCTGGCGGTTGGAAAGGAAACCGAAGCGGCTATCATTTTGATTACACACGACATGGGTTCAGTGGCTGAAATGGCGGAACGGGCGGTTGTGATGTACGCCGGACGCAAAATCGAGGAAGGAACGGTCAAGGAAATTCTCACCAACCCGCAGCATCCATACACCCAGGGATTAATTGCCTGTGTTCCACATCTCATCGACATCACTTCTCCGGAACGGCACGATCTTTTGGAAATACCTGGGATGGTTCCTCCAATGAGGGAATTTGGGAAAGAAGCCTGTTTGTTTGCTCCTCGCTGCCAATTTGCCGATGCACGCTGCCACAATAATCTTCCTCCTGAAAGGATACATTCACCAGAACACCGGGCGATATGTTGGTTGGAAAACCTGGAAAACGAAGCGGTTCTGCCATGAATGACACTCCTCTTGTCCTGGAAGTTAGAGATCTGGTAGTGCATTTCTCAATGAAGGGTAAACGTCCTTTTGCTCCTCTGAGTTATATTCACGCAGTAGATGGGGTTTCCTTCCAACTTCAGAAAGGGAAAACCCTGGGCCTGGTCGGCGAATCTGGTTCCGGTAAATCCACAACCGCACTGGCAGTAACAAGGTTGGTACCTGCAAACAGTGGTTCTGTGAAAGTGAAAGGGAAGGAGTTTCTTGAACTTCATGGGGAGGCCCTTCGTAACCATAGGAACCACCTGCAATTTATCTTTCAAGATCCATATTCCGCATTGAATCCAAGATGGCGTGCCGGAAAAATTGTGCGGGAAGCGTTAGACTGGCTAAATGTGGGAACAAAAACCGAACGCAAAAATCGTGTTTCTGAATTGTTTGGACTGGTTGGTTTGAGCGTTGAGCAGGAGCATTTATTCCCGCATCAATTTTCCGGCGGTCAGCGTCAGCGCCTGGGCATAGCACGGGCGCTTGCCACCCATCCGGACTTAATTATTTGCGATGAACCGGTTTCCGCGCTGGATGTGGCGGTGCAGGCGCAAATTCTGAATTTACTGCGCCGTCTTCAGCAGGAAATGGGATTGTCTTACCTTTTCATTTCCCATGATTTAGGAGTTGTGCAGCACATGTGTGACGAAATCGCGGTGATGTACGCTGGACAAATTGTGGAGCATACCGACCGGATTTCTCTGTTCCGAAATCCACTGCATCCCTACACTAAAGGCTTACTCGCCTCAGTTCCTTCGGCAGACCCAAATCGCCCCAGAGACAGTAAACTGGGTATTTACGGTGAACCTCCAAGTCCAGTCGATCCTCCTCCGGGATGCCGTTTTGCCTCCCGTTGCCACCTTGCGGAGGAAAGGTGCAAAATCGAAAATCCTGCGCTCCGAAAGATAGAAACTGGACATCGGGTGGCCTGTCATTTGGTATAAATTTATTTCCAGCTAGTGATTCCGCTGGCAATGATTTGCGTTCGTGAAATTTCTGAAAAATTGACAGGTGTCAATAAGGGAGAGTGAATCCTTCCGGATACCCAATTTGCGAAACGGAAGGCATCTCCACCGTACCTATTAACGAGACTTTGGAGATTCCGGAAAATTTGATTGATTTCATCTGTTTTAAGGTTTCGCTCCTGCCCACCTTCTGCCAAATCCAAACGATTTCCGGATTGTTCTTGAAACGGATTATACCTTTCCCCCGAATAACGCTGGAAGGAAGTTGGTTTTTCCAATGCTCAAAAGCGGCTCGTTCTGCAGGAATTGAAGCCTGAAGAGAGATGCTGCTAAAATGTGTATGTACGTTTTGTGAAGAAAGGCTACTGATAGATTCCGAGTTACGGAGTTCCCCAAAAATCACTGGCAGCGCGACTTTAGCTCCAGAGGTTTTCAGGCGTGTCACAGATGGCGCAACCTCTTCAAGCCAGGTTTCCAGTCTGAAAAGTTCTTCTTCTTCCACCAAATCTGTTTTGTTGACAATCAGCAAGTCAGCAGTTTTCAACTGTTCCATTACCACGCTTCCTACATAGCGGTCCTCAAAATGACTGCGAACCTCTGCTGCATCCACAAGTACGATTGTGCCGTTGGGAATTAAATCAGGATCGAGGCGGGCAATGTCCATAATGCGTGCCGGCTCTGAGACACCGCTGGCTTCGATCACAATTTGATCAAATTCCTCCGCTCTCTGCACCAAATTGATGATAGTGGAAATGAAATCATCGGAGATACTGCAGCACACACAACCGTTAGTCAGCGAAAGTGTCTCTCCATCATGGGCACGGATGAGTGACTCGTCAATATTCAACTCCCCAAAATCATTGACCAAAACCGCGTAGCGTACTCCGGACGGCTCAGCGAGTAGATTGTTCAGCAGGGTCGTCTTCCCAGCACCGAGAAAGCCTCCGATAACGGTGAAGGGGACAGGAGGATTGGTGGTTTCTGTCATTCCATTTCCAAATATTGTTTACAACCCCTGAAAAGGCATTCCGCCGACCACGGTGCCCCAGACCTGAACATCCTTTAGGTTTTCCGGTGCAACTTCGTAAGGATTATCCTCCAACACGGCGAAGTCGGCGAATTTTCCGGATTCGATGCTGCCGACGAGGTGGTCGAGCTTGAGCGTGTAGGCCGCGCCGGTGGTGACGGCATGGAGCGCGTCTGCCACTGAAATTTTCTCTTGTTCTCCAAGAGTACGTCCGGACGCGGTCTTGCGGTTGACGGCGCACCACGCCGTGAATAGCGGTCCCAGCGGGGTAACAGGCGCATCGGAGTGGATTCCAAAGTGAATGCCATGCCGTTTTGCGGTCGCCGTCGCGTCCATGCGTGCTGCACGATCAGGTCCCATCGTGAGTTCAAAGTGCTGATCACCCCAATAGAAAATGTGGTTGGCAAAAAGGTTGGCGCAAATTCCCAGTTTGGCCATGCGTCGAAAGTGCGCCTCCTCAGCCATCTGGCAGTGCTGCAATGTGTGACGGTGATCCGCCCTGGGATTGCGGGTCAGCGCGGCTTCGAGTGCACCGATGGTCACTTCCGTCGCCTCGTCACCGTTGGTGTGGATGTGCAGATGCATGCCCTCGGCGTGGTAGGCGTCGATAATCTTTTCCAACGTCTCCGGAGGCAGGTACCACGCCCCCTCCGGACTACCATTGTAATAGCCAGGCCACTTCAGCCGTGCCGTGAAGCCTTGAATCGAGCCGTCCGAAATAATTTTGCATAGGCCAAAGTGGAGCTTGTCGGTATTGCTCTGTTTCAATTCACGTATCTGAGCGATACCCTCCGGAATCGGCAGTTCCTGAATGCGCATGGCCGGAGCGATTCGCAGGCGAAAGTCGTCATTAGAAGTCACCTCCCGGTATGCCTGTAGAGTTGCTTCGTCAAACCTTGCTGCCAAGTCGGTGGCGGTGGTCACGCCCACATTACATGCGGCAGTGGCGAAGCGACGAAGCCCTCGAGCGTCCATCGAGTTGAAGAAGGGAGTCCCAGCGACTTTCTGGATCATGTAGCGGGTGGCCATTGAGATCAACTCGCCAGTGGGATTGCCGTCCTCGTCTTTGAAGACACCCTGAACTTCAGTTGAGGCGTCAATCCCGGCTCGCTCCAGCACGAGGCTGTTGACATTGATTAGGTGTCCACTGGCGTGCATGATGATGATGATGCGGCTCGTGGAGACCGAATCCAAGTGCTTCACAGACATGCGCTCGGACTTGTAGTAGATCGGGTCAAAACCCCAGGCAAACAGTGGTGCATCCGGATCGTCCATGCTCCGGTCCTCCTCCCGGAGCCGTTCCAGCACCTCGTCCATGTTCTTGAGTTCGGAGTGCCAATTGCCCTCCGGGTCACGGCGTCCGAAGAAGCCAAGGTAGGTGTGGTCCCAAATCTGTCCCTCCGGAGCATGGCAGTGCCCCTCGACGAACCCCGGCATCAACACCTTGTCCGCAAATTGCTGATTCAACTCAAACTCTCCCCATTTTTGCAAATCCTCAAGAGAGCCGACACCAAGAATTTTCCCATCCCGAACTGCCACATGGGTAGCTTCAGGCAAATATGAATTCATCGTTATGATGGTCTTTGCCTGAAAAATAATTGTTTTGTTGTTCACGTAAATTCTTTGCTATGGAAGAATGTTTATTCATAATGATACTTGCAGTGTTTTATCGTCTGATATTTAAAATGAGACTCAGAATCTAATGTTGTCAAGCCTACGCCATCAGTCAATATTCTCGAAATTCTGTAGCTGGAACCTCCTGTATGACACGAAAAAACCAATCAACACAACTAATAATTCCAACGAGCTTTTTGTCAGCCGATCAATCCAGTTATAAAATCGTTTTGAGATCAGTAAAATCTGAATGCAATCAAATAAGTCACGAGAAAATACAGCTTCAAGAAGTTAAGGTTCAGGAAATATTGTTTTGAAAATTACCCATAAAACTAGTAGTTTTTTTCATTGTCATCAGTTTTTTGCGCCACGAGAGTAAGAATCGTGTACACAGCCACCGTTTCATCCATCTGATTAATCACTTCCACAGCCCACGACACCACACCCTGTGGCACCTCGCATTCACGCGGGGCTTTGGGTGTTTTGGTTTTGCAGGTCAGTTTGGCCTGAATCGTATCTCCGATATAAACCGGCTGCGTGAAACGCAAATTCTCCAAGCCGTAATTCGCCAGCACCGGTCCCGGTGCCGGATCTACAAACAAACCCGCGGCGGCGGAAAGTACGAAGTAGCCATGCGCGACTCGACGTTCGAACACGGGCGATTCCTGTACGGCGACTTCATCAACGTGTGCGTAAAACCAGTCACCGCTCAGTGCCGCAAAATTTACTACATCCGCTTCCGTGAC
>CAZDCF010000025.1:0-14498 GCA_964503895.1 uncultured Nitrospiraceae bacterium
TCGGGACTCAACGTCTCGACCCCGTTTTTTATTCTTATAAGGTAGAAAATGAATCCAAGGATAGAGACTGACAGGCTGGGAGAACAGGGGAATCAAGCTTTGAAAAAAGAAAAGTGGGATTTAAGGGTCAATCAATCGGAGGGGCAAAGTTTTCATCACGGCGTTCCTTGGCTTCCATTTGAAGAATTTCTTCCAAGTTCTCTTTAGCATAGGCTTGATCAATTTCAAAGAGATCTTGTGAGGTCAAATAGCGAATAGCTGTCCCTCCAAGCACTTTTTTGTTGACCGTTCCTTTTAATTGAATATTTGCCACGGCATCGGCACCCAGAGCTCGGGCCTTTTTAAGAAGTATCGCATGCAACTCGTCCCAATTCACCGTTGTCTTATCCGTTGGTTGGCGAGCCTCGAGTTCGTCAAGTGTTTCATAAGGAATTTCAGGCAAGGCATCTAAAACTGGAATAGTCTGTTCTTCTGTGGTTTCTTCTTTAATAGGTGCCGATTCAGTAGTTGCTTCTTCGAATCGTGGGGCACGGGCTGCATCCACATCAAAGGTTTTTAAGCGCAAGGCGGCTAAGGCAGCTTCATGTTCGTTACTGCTTTGCGTGAGCCGCTTCAATTTTTCCACACGTTCCAGAGCTTCCTGAAGGCTCATTCGAGCACCTGACTTGCGAAGGGCATTAACTGGCATGCTTAGGGCTCCACTCGTTCGATCATTAGCGTCCTAAAGAATTAAGAATGGGAAGATCCGGTCCAAGTTTAAATTGGAGACCTCAAAAGAGGTTTCCACAAAGAGGAATTCACCTTATCTTTACTTGGAGATTTCTACCTATCTTAAAAACGACTTGTCAACTGGTTTGTTCTGCAAACAGGCCCTAAGTGTTTTGAAGGAATGATTAAAAATGGTGGAATGATAAGCACGAAGTGCTATTGGTGGTTTATTGAAGGATGGGATTGTCGTCACGAACAACATTGTTTTGATATCTTAACCAAAAACGTAAGGATTTTCTCAAAGCTGTTAGCATGGCTTCCTGTTCCTGCCGAAGGGGAACCCAGGAAAATTGACTAAGAGGTGCCAAACGAATAAAAATCTATTGGACGCGCAGTAAACAAGCCGAGGTTAATTTAAAAATCATAATTTTACCAAAAGTTTATCTTCTGCTCCTTTTTATTAAACACATGGGAAATTTTAGGCTTTCTCTTCTTATTGTGATCACGCTAACGGGATATTTAGGGCTTTTTTGTCCCGCATATAGCGAGGATAGCACTCAAAACGGGACCATGCTAAGGGGCTTACGTGGATGGAAAGCAACCCCGGTGGTAACGGTAGGCGAGCAACTCCCTTCACGCGATCTGAATGCTGTGTATGGGTGGTATCAACCTCCAGGAGGTATGGACGGGTTTGGGCGCGTTTGCGCTGGATGTTCAGACCGTTCGTGTTTTGATCAATCATGAACTCAGGCAGGATACGGGTTATCCTTATCGATTACGCAATAAGACTCGTCTTGCCGGCGCGCGCGTGAGTTTTATTGATCTGGACCGGAAAACCCGGCGCGTGGTGGATAGTGGTGTGGCATTTGATAGGGTATATGATCGTCATGGCCAGGTGGTGAGATCAGCCGGTCGGACAAACCAAACCAGGACGTGGTGGTTTGGTTTGTCTCGGCTGTGTTCCGCCAAATTTGTGGAGGCTGGGCGATATGGATTCGTCGATAATATCTTTTTTACCCACGAGGAAATTTCAGATCCTTTTGAGCATCCGCATGGCGGATCGTTGTGGGCCTTAGATGTGGATTCCAAAAGTCTTCAAGCTGCCCCCGCGGCTGGCCGTATGTCATGGGAAAATTCCGCCCCCTTGGAAATTAGTGGCGATCGAATTGCGCTCTTAATAGGGGATGATTCGAAACCGCAATCACAAGGGGTTGGCACTTTTGGAGCATTGGCGACTGTGGATACCCTTCGTAAGAACGTTGTTGGGGCGCCCTTGTGGTTGTTTATTGGGGAAAAAATGCCTTTCCTTTTGAAATTCGTAACACGTTGCCAGGATACGAACTTCGTAACGCAAACAATTTTCTTAATCGAAATGGATTGTTAGTTGGGGATCTTTATTATTTTTTAGCAAAAAATGGGCTAACTACTGTTGATGAATTCCACGGTTCAGGTTCGGTACTCTCAGGAAAATGGGTCAAGATTAAGGTATCGGATTCCACTAAGGCCGGAAAGCCTGGATATGACGAATGGGGGTATAAAGATGGATTTACCCTTCGTCGCGAAGCAAAGGCTGGTAGGGCTTTTCAATTTTCTCGTCCAGAAGATGTAAGTACGCATCCCACGATAGGGACGCGGGCCGTGTTTTCGTCAACGGGGATTGATGTCACATTTCCTGATGATGCGTGGGGAACTATCTACCAGGTGGATCTCAATTTTGATTCCATGTCCGCCGCACTCACCATTCTTTATGATGCTGATGAAAGAAAAGAGTATGGTCCAGATTTTGGCATCAGGAACCCAGATAATTTAGACTGGGCGGACGATGGGTTTATCTATGTCCAGGAAGATCCTGCAAAAAAGGTGAAGCCCTGGTTTGGCAGCCAATCAAAACAAGAAGCCTCGATTTGGAAATTCCAACCTGGTAAGGGGACTATTGAAAGAATAGCCCAAATCAATCGTTCTACTTCATTGGGAGGTTATACAACAGACAGTAGCCCTGATGTGATAGGAATGTGGGAATCTTCTGGAATTCTTGATGTTACTAACCTCTTTGAAGTCTTACCTAGTGAACGGCTTTTATTGGCCACGGTCCAAGCTGGTACGGTATACGATGGATTGATTAAAGGGGCCAATTTAGTTCAAGGAGGGCAATTAGTCTTTTTAAGTGGGCAAGGAGAGTAAAGGCATGTTGCTTGTTATGCTCACTGTCGTGTGTTGGTGGGGTTTCTCTAATCCGGTAGCTTCGTTTGCACTGAATATGGAATCAGAGCTTCCTCCTATATTAGAGGGGCATCTTCAAGCTATAGCCAAACTCGCAAAATCTGCGCCGATGATAGACATTCCTGAGGGATGGTTTTTAATGGGAACGGTTCGAAAAGACGATGATCCATTTGGTTTGGAAACCCAATACGATGATACGGAATTTCCTCAACGGCGAATTTGGCTCGACCATTATTCCATCGATCGTGATGAAGTAAGTATGGCGGAGTACGTAGCTTTTCTTTATCAAGAGGGCTTTCCAGTTCCGCACAAACTTCGACATTTGATTTGGCACTTGGTCGATGTGCATTTTCTACCGGACTATGTTATGGCAAACTGGCCGGCTATGTATATAAATTGGAAGGAAGCAGATCAATTTTGTCGGACGAAGGGAAAGCGACTACCCACCGAAGCGGAATGGGAAAAATCGGCACGGGGGACAGAGGGAAATTTATTTCCTTGGGGTAGCAAAGTGCCGAATGCAGACATAGTCGTGTCTGGCCTTTATCATGTCCATCAAATTCCGCTTGTTGCGGCAGTAGACAGTTTTGAAGAAGGACGAAGTCCGTATGGCTTGAATCACATGGCCGGTAATGTTCGGGAGTGGGTGAATGATTGGTTTGGTCTAGACTACTACCCATTGATGCCGGAACGTAATCCTCGGGGACCAGAAGTAGGGCGTTATAAAAGCGTGCGCGGTGGATCATGGCGCAGCCGACCGAAATTGCTTCGAACGGCTACGCGCAATGGGGCAAAATCCTCCACGCGTTCGCCCAATGTAGGATTTCGCTGTGCGAAATCAAGGTAATGTTTGAACGATCCTCTGTCTGTCTATTCACGAATCGAAATGACTAGATTGTCGATTAAGCGGATGGCCCCAATCCGCAGCGCTCCTAACAATACGGTGTTGCTCTGAACTCGGGAGATAGGCTCAAGTGTCCTGGCCTCACAACATACTAAATAGTCAATGTGGCTTTGATGCTTCGCCTCGAAAATCGCGGCCATGTGTTTCTCTACAACCCTAGCCCGCCGCTCCCCCTTTTTGATAGCTTGTTTTCCCGATGAAAGTGCTTGGTACAAGAGCAGTGCCTGTTGGCGTTGGGCGGGGAGCAAATATTGATTGCGCGAACTGAGGGCCAATCCATCCGCATCGCGAATTGTGGGACACAGAGTAAGCTTGGCATCCAACTCTAGGTCTTTTACTAACTGTCGAATGACTAAAAATTGTTGGTAATCCTTTTGGCCAAAGAAAGTTTGAGATGGTTGAACGAGGTTTAACAATTTGGTCACGATTGTAGTTACCCCTTGAAAATGTGTCGGTCGGTGTTCCCCTTCCCATCGTTGGGAAAGTTTGTTTACCGTGACTGTTGTTTGAAACTCATGTGGGTAGAGATCCTGCCACTGCGGAATAAACACGGCATCGGCCTTTTCTTTTCGACAGATGGTGAGATCTTTGGAAAGGTCTTGGGGGTAATGCCCAAAATCATCAGAGGGTTCGAACTGAAGTGGATTCACAAAAATACTGACCACCACGGTATCGCAACTCTTCCTGGCCCGTGCGATTAGCGATCGATGGCCGTCATGCAAGGTTCCCATGGTGGGAACAAAACCAATTGATGTTTTGTGCGCGTTTTGGCGATGTTGCCAAGTTCGAATGGCTTGGGTCGTCCGGAGGATACGCATTTAATTCGTGGGTGGTTGAGAACAAGAGGGTTTTGCCCGGTAATGCGATCCAGGGATTAGATTAAGTCTCCGGACTTGCTGGGTATCCGTTAACTGGGCCAACAGAGCTTGAATCGTTTGATGTTGTTGGGGGTGAATCCATTGAGGATTGAGTTCAGCCATGGGCGCTAAGACGAATCGTCGTTTGTGTAAACGAGGATGGGGAACCTCGAGCTCTGAAGTATTGATTATATGTTCTCCATAAAACAAGATATCTAAATCGATGGTACGAGAATGATTGCGATCGCCAGGTTCGCGACCCAAGCTTCGTTCAGTTTCTTGGCAAATGGCCAATAAATTTTCAGGTCGAAGATTGGTCTCAATTTGGACAACCCCATTATAAAACCACATGTTGTCGGGGGTGGCTTCCATATCCACGGGTTCCGTCTCATAATATGAAGAAACCCTAATAACTTCAGAGTGAGGTAGCAGCTCTATCAGGGTAACGGCGCGATCACAAAAATCCTGTCGATTTCCCTGGTTTGACCCAAATGCGATAAATACGGTTTCCGGAGTCATAGTTTGAATAGCATGTTTCCCATTTTTCCCATTTTTGTAAGGAAGGGCAGAGAAGGGAGAGAGGCCTAAAGTTTAGCTGTGGTTTGAATTGGCGACTCCTATGTGCCGTTTTTGCCCCCTCCTTGCAAACGGGAGGAGTCAAACATAAGCCAGGGCTTAATTTTTATGATAATGGCTACCAACCAATTTTTTTCATGCGATCCACGGCCTCAGCTAATCGGTCTTTTGTTGTGGTAATGGTCATACGAATATAGCCTTCTCCTGGAGCTCCAAAACCGTTACCCGGTGTGGTCACGATACCAGCCTTTTCTAGTAAATGCGCAGTAAAGCCGGAAGACGTATATTTTTTTGGCACTTCAATCCATACATAAAAAGCCGCCGAAGGTGTCTCAAACTGGAGCCCAAGACTCTTTAAGCCTGCCACCAATACATCACGGCGTTCCTGGTAAATAGTTCGAAGGTCATCGGTTAATTGATCATCCGATTCTAATGCTACAATGCCGGCTTCTTGAATAGCTTGAAATTGTCCTGAATCCAAATTACTTTTTATTTGTGCTAAACCTGAAATTATTTCAGCACGACCGACGGCAAATCCAATCCGCCAGCCGGTCATATTAAATGTCTTGGAAAGCGAGTGAAACTCGATGCCGACGTCAATGGCGCCTTCAGCTTCCAAGAAACTCGACGGGCGCTTGCCATCGAAATAGATTTCTGAATAGGCTGCGTCGTGGCAAATAATAATCTGATGTTCTCTAGCAAAATCAATCGTGGATTTGAAAAAAGCTTTGTCCATAAGAGCCGAAGTGGGATTGTTCGGCGAATTCAAATACATCAATTTTGCCTTTTTGAGTACATCTTGAGGAATAGTGCTGAAGTCGGGAAGAAACCCGTTTTGTTTCAGGAGTGGCATTTCGTAGGTTGTGCCACCAGAAAAACTTGCAGCTACCGGATAGACTGGATATCCAGGACTTGGTACGAGGACTACATCGCCAGAATCGATAAAAGCCATGGTGACATGGCCAATCCCCTCTTTTGAGCCAATTAAGGCTACGACTTCCGACTTAGGATCAACAGTGACGTTGAATCGGCGTTTATACCAATCTGAGACGGCAGTCCGAAACGACAACATGCCATTAGAAGATGGATATTGATGATGCTGTGGTTTGGTCACAGCTTCTTGCATTGTCTTGATAATGGACTCAGGGGTGGGGAGGTCGGGGTCGCCGATGCCTAAGTTAATAATATCTACGCCTTTGGCCACAGCCGCTTGTTTCATATCATCAATGGCTGCAAACAAATAGGGGGGCAATGTGCGAATGCGTTCAGCATAGGTAATAGGAAAGCCACTCATCCTACTCGACTCCTTAGTTAATTTTTAGCCTGATAAAGATTTATTTATCCATTTATTTGGTAAAGAATCACAACGTTACTGTACTGGTGGGTTTGTGATCAAGGGCTTCGTTATTTGGACCCGGAAGCCCACATTATTTTTTGGTGAGATGTGCGATGAGTCGGTCGGCTAATTCATGCGATTGAGGAAGTATTTTTGCCGCAGAATTAAGCAAAGCCTCAGTCGATGTTCCAGATTTTTGAACATCATTCGAGCATTTACGACACAAATCCTCGATTCCTACTTGTTCTAATTCCAAATGAAACAACAAGCCATAGGCTCGTTCCCCATAGCGAAAAGCTTGAACTGGAAAGTGCTCGGACGAAGCAAGAAGTATTGCTCCTGGAGGAAGCGTGAGGCTTTCGCCGTGCCATTGAAATACTTCCAAGGTTGGTGGGAATGTGCCAAAGACTGGGTCCGTGTCCTCTTCAACCGTGAGTGCAATAGGTGCTGGACCAATTTCTAATCGAGATCCAGGCCTAACCTCTCCCCCCAATGCTTTAGTAATGAATTGAGAACCGAGGCATACTCCAAGTACTGGGATGGCTGCATCAATTGCCTGGCGAATGTATTCTAATTCCTGCGCAATCCAAGGGTCTGGGTCGTTGACGGACATGGGACCACCCATAATCAACAACAAGTCGGGAATATTTGCTGGGAGACCCTCAGATGGAACCAAAAATTTTTGAATTTTGAAACCGCGTTTTTCTAAACAAGGGAAGAAGATTCCTGGACCTTCAAAAGGAACGTGTTGGAAACAGAAAGCCGTTTTCATTGTGGCTAAAACTTTGGTGGTGTTTACGAATAAAGGCTAGGGAGGTTAGGATACTGAATGACTGTTTTTCGCATTTACGCATTCGACCAGATACCAAAACCGTAAGGGATTCATCTTTTCTTTTTTCGTTACTTGAAGAGAAGTGCTTTCGAGTACATGGTTAAGGGACAAATCCGTTCGAAATCCAATTCGTTGACACATGGGGGATATGAGTTTCTCGACAGCCGCAATGAGTTTATTCCCGTTGCTAAAGTGGTTCAACATGACAATCCGCCCACCAGGTCGGCACACACGGATCATTTCCGAGACCACTTTGCGATAATCAGGAACGGCGGTTACCACATAGGCTGCCATGACCAGATCAAAGGAGTTATCCTCAAAATTCATTTGCCCGGCATCCATGCGTTGCAATGTAACATGGTTGAGCCGGTGTTCATCGATTCGTTCTTGTGCGACCTTAAGCATTCCTTCTGACAGATCAATGCCTGTAATTTTACAATGCGGGGGATATAACGGAAGAGCTATGCCTGTACCAACCCCAACTTCTAGTACCTCGTCATTGGCAGCAATTGGCAATCCTCGGACAGCAAATTCTCGTGATTGGTTAAATGCTTTCCCAAATGTCCGATCGTATACCGAGGAATAATTTGTGTATACACGTTCCAGACTTTCTAGGTTCATGGTAACTTCTTGTTGAGACATGAATACTCCCACACGCGGGCCTGGCTCATCTGAGTCCTGGTCCGGTCACAGTTAAAATTATGAGGAGATGTGAAGGCGGAACCTATTGTTCTATAAAGCTTTTATGGGGTCCGCCCGAGCAAAAAGCGAGGCTACTGTACCCCACTTTCTTAAGGGAGTCAACTCTTGAATATGAGGAAGAGCGGTGAGGTAGAAAAGCCGTTCATAGCAGTTGAAATCCTAACGTGATTGAAAAGAAGAAGACGACTTTCTTACAATTCGTACTCCCTTTGTATCCGATGTTAAGGAATCATGGTTGGCTATTTATTTTCATAAGAAGGAATCATTTTCGCGAAACCAAGGAGGACCCATATGTTCCGGACTGAGATCATAACCCAGAAGATAATTTGGCAAGGACTCCTTATAGTTTTTTTAGTTGTCACTTCAGGTGTTCCGTCGGCGTTTGCTATTGATGTGGAACTTACGTTAGAGCAAGCCAAAAAGATTATGGCCTCAGCCCGAGGAACCATGGAAAAGGCTTCTTCTGAAGAGGAAATATTAGCCGTTATCCTAGCGGCAGATAAAAAGTTCAGGGTTGGGGATGATCCGGAAACCAAACCCTGTGGAAGCAATGCAATCTTACGAACGAAAGCGTTTCGGCTGGAATTTTTTGGCCGATTAGAAGCGACTACGTCTAGAGGCCAGAAACGATTAGTGCGAATGCCAGAATCGAAAATTAAGGACATTTTAAAAGTCCCGAATTTAGAAATGGAAATCGGTTTGTGTGGGCAGGAAGAATTTTTTGCCGAAGGCGCGGACGTGGCCTTACAGCAAGGTTCTAATAATATTATGCCGACTGATAAGGGGAAGCCAAGCCGTGGTCGGAAAATCCCTGGTTCGGAAATGGATTTTGTTTCGAGATTTTCAGCTCTATTTTCCTATCAAGATTTTGACCCGCAGGCGTCATCGAAAATCGTGGTGTTCTTTCCTGATGGCAAACTTATTAGCCTTGATGCTGACTTTTCAAAGATTAAATAGGAGAGAAAAACTCCGTCAAATGGTTCACCCAGCAAGGGCGGTAAGCTTTCGTAAGGCATGAGTTGAAAGATTCAGAAATGCGAGTCTGCTGTTTTTAAACATCCTGGTCTTAAGTTTCGGCGGTTTCTTCTAGCTCTGCCATCCGTAAGGTATATAGGTGACGGTAAAGTCCTTCCTGTTCTAATAAACTTCTATGAGTTCCGGATTCCACGATAAATCCCTTATTTAACACGAAAATTCGGTTGGCTTCTTGAATAGTAGTCAGCCGGTGGGCGATGACCAGGGTGGTCCGTCCGGCAAACAACCGGCTCAGGGCTTGTTGGACTAGTAGTTCGGACTCGGAATCAAGAGCAGAGGTTGCTTCATCTAGGATCAGCAGCCGCGGGTCTTTGATGACCGCTCTTGCTATGGCGATGCGTTGGCGTTGGCCACCTGAAAGATTAACGCCTTTTTCTCCAACCATCGTTTGATAGCCATCTGGTAGACCAGTAATAAAGTCATGTGCGTTTGCAGCTTGGCTGGCTTGAATAACGTCTTCCTCCGACGCTGCTTCTCGGCCATATCGAATATTTTCGAAAATGGTTTCGCCAAACAAAATCGTTTCTTGCGGTACGATTGCAATTTGGCGATACAAGCTTTCCAGCGTTACTTCACGCAAATCATGCCCATCCAGTGTAATAATCCCTGCAGTGGGATCGTAAAAGCGATGTAATAAA
Source organism: uncultured Nitrospiraceae bacterium (assembly GCA_964503895.1). GTDB lineage: Bacteria > Nitrospirota > Nitrospiria > Nitrospirales > UBA8639 > Nitronereus. The sequence goes on from CAZDCF010000025.1 coordinate 9,809, forward strand.
TTCGCGATGGTGCTTTTCCCAGAACCCGTGGGGCCCACAAGGGCCACGAGTTCGCCTGGCTGGATTTCAAACGATAAATCCGTTAGCACTGGTTGTCTGGAATCATATGCAAAGTCTATCCCAGAAAATTTCACATGGCCTTGGATGGTGGGTAGTGTATGGGCTTGTGGATGATCAGTTACCTCTGGTTGGGTGTCAAGAAGTTCAAACACCCGTTGCATGGCGCCTTGTGCCTCTTTGAGTTGAGAGAAGATTCTGGCAGCGGAGCCAAACGGTCCGATTAAAATTCCTGCAAATAGAACAAAGGCTAACAAATCGCCTGGCGTCATAGAGTCATCAATAACTTGTTTGCCGCCGTACCACAACACCATCCCTCCCATGATAAATGTTAATAAGGTGATGGTCGGTATGAATAACGAAAGAATCGTAGCGCGATGGAGGTTCATGCCTACTAAGTCTTTCAAAGACTTTTCGAATCGGCTGTGTTCCCGAGATGTTTGGACAAACGATTTGACCACGCGAATACCCGAAATGACTTCCTCAATGAGTGTGGTCAGCGAAGCAGTTTGGTCTTGAATTGTCGTGGAAAGTGTTTTGAGACGTTTGCCAAATAGTCGTGCGATGAATACCAAGGCTGGCAGGAGAAAGAGAATTAGTACGCACAATTTCCAATTCATATACAGGAGAAAGCCGATGCCACCAATAAAGGTCACGACATGTTTAGCCGAATCAATGGGGGTTTCGGTCACAAGCGTTTGAATGACCCCCACATCATTCATCAGGCGGGAAAGGATTTCGCCAGTCCGTCGTTTCGCAAAAAATTTCAGTGATAATTTCTGTAAATGGTCAAACAGGCTAGTTCGGAAATCTGCCATGATATTTTGTGATAACCGGGTAGTGACGTAGCTTTGTCCCATGGCCAGGCCGCTTTGTCCAATCGCAATTCCAAGAAAAATCACAATGGTGTGAGTCATAAGATCGGGGTCTCGTTGGACAGTGACGATGTCCCATAATTTTCCTGTCAATCGAAGCAGAATCAGGTTCAGAGCAGCTACTCCCATGACCATTAATCCTGCGAAAAGCATTTGAGGAAAATAGGGACGAAGAAAGGGGAAAAATCGAGAGAAAAGCGACATAAGGAGTGTAACGAGTGGTTTTAGAAGTGCCTATCTGTCTAGAACGCTATCGATGCGGAAGTTTAGGCTCACTGGTGGAGGGCAAGTGGGGAAGGAAAGATAGGCAAACAAAGAGCAAAAGACCAAGGGCTATTCGAATTTCTTGACAGATTCAATCGAGTTTTTATTGAGGGAAACGAAGCCCACTTGCTCTTTCCAATTCTTATCACACCTGAGAACATGATGAAAAACAGGGCTCCATTGTTGAACAGATTCGAGACCCAATTAGGCACAGACGGAATAAAGAAATTTCCTCTACGGGTACTCAGAGCCATCTGCACTCGGATTTTCATTCGTTTTCCCAGATGCATTCTCTCCACATGGTGATGGGATGATTAATTAGTTCCGTCTTCGGGAAAATTTCATGCGGCGACGAAGTTTTTTATGCTTATGCTTCCGCATTTTTTTTCGTCGTTTCTTTACGACACTCGACATTCGCGCTCCTTTACTCCCCGTAGAAGGAAGATATTTGCCGTGACCATAGTGCTTCTGACAGAGGGCCGACCAATGTGCCCAAAGACGGACGGCGAGGTGTGAGAACTATCACAGGGTTTGAGGTTGTGTCAAGAAATTTAAGCTTAATCTAAACAAGATCTGGAGAAAGTTATAGGAGGTGTAATTCCTTTTATAGAAGGCTGACCGATGTCATTGTCTTGATGCGGCACTCCCTACTCCATAGGGCTGTCAGTCATTTATTCTTGACCCAGTCTGACCAGACACCGCTATAATACCGCATGCGTTCTCCAGGATCCCTTTCGATTATTGTGGTATGGGGCGGAATACTTTCACTTCTCTTCTCGTTTACCGGGTGCAGTAATTTCTTCGAACTCAAATCCAAACTTCCTAAATTTCCAGAAGACCATGCTCGGTTTGAACGAATCGTAAATGCGATCGAAAACTTACATCAGGCCTATGTGGGAAAGGATGCTGATGAGTTGCGAGAATTGATGCTGCCCTTGGATGTACTCCAACGCCTTCAGGTTGAAATTAAAAAAGACTTTAGCACCTATGCCAAGATTGATCTTGAATTCACGATAGAACGGATGGCGATCAAAGGGGGAAGGGCCATGGTAAATGTGCGGTGGGAAGGTGAATGGAAGCGTCGAGCGACGGAATTAGTAGGCTTTACCGGACAAGGGCATGGGGTCTTAATTTGGAGCGGCAGACAAGTGATTTTATTGGCTGATGTGGATGGGGATTTGCCGTTTGGGATGGCAACCAGGGAGTCATTATTGTAGGTTAAGAAAACATATCTCGTCTTTCGTATTTAAAGAAATAAAAAACCCAGATCCATGAAAAAATTAGAAGACACGTATCATTGGGGACCGGAAGCAGACTTTCTTGTGATTGGGAGTGGAGTCGCAGGGTTGCGGGCGGCCATTGAACTGAGTCAGCACGGTAGGGTACTTATCATCACCAAAGGGAGCCGGAGACAAAGCAATTCCGTCTATGCGCAGGGGGGTGTGGCGGTGGCTTTGAGTGGAGAAGATGATGTGAATTTGCATTTCTCCGATACTATTAAAGCTGGGCATCAACTTGGTCGAGAAGATGCGGCTCGTGCGCTTGTCGAGGAGGGGCCTACTCGGATCCAAGAACTTATTGACTGGGGTACGCAGTTTGACAAAGTCGATGGCAAGTTTGTCTTTGCCAAAGAGGGAGCTCACAGTCGGCATCGAGTCCTACGGGCAAGAGGCGATGCCACAGGCATCGAGATGATTCGGGTGTTGCTGGAACAGGCGAGAAAACAAACTCAGATTGAATGGTTCGATCACCATTTTACCATAGACCTTCTCATTGTTGATGGCCAATGCTGTGGCGCGCTCGTGGTCAATGAGGGAACGGGCCGTCTTCAGGTGTTGCCAGCTAGGGCTGTGATACTCACAACTGGAGGGGCTGGCCAGGTTTATGCGAGGACCACGAATCAGCCCAATGCCACGGGTGATGGGTTTGCCATGGCCTATCGAGCTGGTGCCATTTTAGAGGATATGGAGTTTGTTCAATTTCACCCAACTTCTCTCTTTTTACAATCGAGTCTGCCATTTTTGCTTTCTGAGACCATGCGTGGTGAAGGTGGTCTGCTAAGGAACCGAAAGGGCGAGCTATTTATGTCCGACTATCATCCGTCTGCAGAGCTAGCACCCCGAGATGTTGTTGCACGAGCCATTTGGTCGGAAATGGCGAAGACGCGGACTCGACACGTGTACTTGGACGTCACCCATTTAGGGAGTACGTTTATTAAAAAACGCTTTCCCACAATTTACAAGACTTGTTTGCGAAATGATATTGATATCACAGAGGAATGGATTCCCGTGTCACCAAGTGCCCATTACTTCATGGGTGGGATCAAGGCAAATATCGATGGAGAGTCGACTCTCACCGGCTTACTAGTAGCTGGGGAAGCTGCGTGTAATGGGGTTCATGGAGCAAATCGGTTAGCCAGTAATTCTCTCTTAGAGGGGCTAGTGTTCGGGGTTAGAGCTGCACATGCTGCCGCTGGGGTTTCCTCCACGATTAGTGTTAAAAATAAACGGAGCGTTTTGTCGGATTTTAAAATTGGTTCCAGGCAAACCCTTGACGATGCCGAAAAGCTCAGGAACTCGTTACGGCGGTTAATGTGGGATCAGGTAGGCTTGGTTCGGAGTAGGGACTCCTTAGTTCGGGCCTTTGCTAAAATTTCTGTATGGGAGAAGCAAGTTCAAGGATTTCTTCAGACCCGCTCTGATTTAGAAGTAAAAAATATGGTAGAGGTGGCGAAGTGTATTACTGAAGCCGCCTTATGGCGTGAAAATAGTCTCGGAGCTCACTACCGCGCAGATTTTCCTGGAACCAAAGGCTCTGCGTGGAAAGTACACAGTCAAATTCAATTTCCTGAATCTGAACGATATGCCTCAGGGCAATATTTACGAATCGTATAACGAGGAAAGAGTCGCTCTATCCCAAAGCGGTCTTTACGTAGTTGCGTCATGTTGTTACTGACATTTTTAACCGGGGAGCAATATTTATTATAGCGGAGGTGACCCCTCACATTGAGGGATCTTATTCAAACAAGTCTTTTCTTCGTCCAAAATGCTGGAAGGCTTTGGCTGTGACTTGGCGACCGCGTGCAGTGCGGTCAAGGTAACCGGATTGGAGTAGGAAGGGTTCGTACACGTCTTCGAGCGTGGATTTTTCCTCTTGCACGGCGGCGGCTAATGCTTCTATCCCTACTGGTCCGCCGTTGAATTTATCTAAGATTGTTAACAAGATTTTTCTATCCATCTCATCAAAACCTTCGGCGTCTACCCCTAGCCATTGCAGCGCATCTCGTGAGACTTTATGCGTGATCATGCCTTCGGCTTTGACTTCTGCGAAATCTCTCACGCGTTTGATGAGTCGATTGGCTATTCGTGGAGTGCCACGAGCACGTCTGCCAATTTCTGTCGAACCTTCGGGTTCGATGGGAATATTCAACAATCCTGCTGAGCGATTGACGATGATGTCTAATTCTTTAGGGGTATAAAAATCAAGCCGATAGA
>CAZDCF010000026.1:0-14374 GCA_964503895.1 uncultured Nitrospiraceae bacterium
CTTGGGGTGAGTGACGGGAATTGAACCCGCGACCTCCGGGACCACAACCCGGCGCTCTAACCAACTGAGCTACACCCACCATCCTGGACTAAAACGTATGGAAAATTGAAACGCTTGATAGGAGAAAATGATATTAGCAAATGGTCTAGGGAGCCGCAAGATAATGGCCTCATGTATTAAGGAAATTTCTACTGCATTAACCCACCTCGAACCTCCTAGTTAGTCAGTCGATCAAAAGCCATTTGCATTTCGGAAACTATGCCTTTTGCTGCAGCTTTGGGGTCATCGGCATCACGAATCGGACGACCGACGACTAAATAGTCAGATCCTTGTTCAATGGCTAAAGTCGGTGTTGCTACGCGGGCTTGATCGTGTCTTTCTCCACCGATCAGACGAACCCCAGGTGTTACAATCGCGAGTTTTTGACTAATGGCTTGTCGAATGGCTTTTGGCTCTTGGCCCGATGCCACAACCCCATCACAACCTACATCGGCCGCTACTCTAGCACGAGCTACAATTAATTCGGAAATACTCAAAGTCGACCCACCTTCTTGGATATCCCGTTCATCAAAATTGGTTAACACAGTCACGGCTAAAATTTTCAGGTCTGGATATGACCGTCTCCCATCAACAGCAGCCTGCATGGTTTTTCGATGGGCATGCACCGTGAGAAATTGAACCCCGAGATCCACTGCCCGTGCAGTGGCCCGCTTCACAGTTTCGTTGATATCAAAAAATTTCAGATCTAAGAAAACTTGCTTCCCATGATCTTGTGCAAGCTTCACGACAGCTGGTCCAGCACTCGTAAATAACTCCAACCCAATTTTTACAATACGTACCGAATCCTGAAGCTTACCGAGCAGAACTTCTGCTGCTTCGACATCGGGAACATCTAAGGCCACCACTAACCGATCAACCGCAATGATCTTTGACAAAAGAGCTTCCCTTTCTTTGACAAATGTAATTGACCCTTTGGGGTAACGTATGATAGAAGTTAACGTCTGGTGAATTTAACTTCAACGGAGGACTTACATGCCAGTTGTTCATAAATCTGCAATCAAACGTGCTCGCCAATCAATTAGTCGGTATCAACGCAACAAAGCCATACTACACGGTACCAAGACCGTGACCAAGAAAGTAAAGGCCGCCGCCGATGACAAAAATACCGAATTGGCTCAGTCCTTACTTCGTGACGCAACGTCAGCCCTGCATAAAGCCGTGACCAAAGGCGCGCTTCATCGGAACACAGCTTCCCGTCGGATTTCCAAACTTGCAGCTAAAGTCAATTCTGCCCAATCGAAGTAAAACCTCACTCCACCACTTTGAGATTTCCCTGACTTCCGAATAGTCATACGGCCGTGAGCTGTTTCAATACGTTAGGTTTTCACAGTCTGGCATAAGCTAAAAATGAGTGAATGAAACACCCGTCGCGGCGACCCGGCTGCGCCACCTTTTAAAGCTGAATCAGTATCAGCAAATATTTTCCATGCTTGAGAAAAGTGAGCTAGCGAGAATCGTTTGACTAAACCAAAAAACTCAGCTTGGCGATATGGGGAAAGTCCTAACAACCGAACCACTTTTGATTCATTGACCCCTCTTGCTAAACTATCCTTAGCTTTCCACATACGTCTGTACTGCCATAACAAAGCACCCAATATTCTGAGCGGGGCTTCGCCCGCTTCGATATTCTTTTCCACAATCGTCAGGGCACGGCTTGGGTTTCTTGCCGCAATCGCTCCGGCTAAATCAAATACCGACGCTCCGGTTTCGGCACCTTGTACCGCAACCACATCTTGACCGGTGACTAAGTGGCCAGCCGAAACAAATAAAGCTAACTTATCTAATTCACGCCGAACACGATACAATCCTTCGCCTGCGATATCCTTGAGCAGTAGAACTGCGTCTTGATCGAGTTTCAATCCCAGCCTAGTCGCTTCTTGCTTAACCCATCCAAGCCGTTGATTATCATATAAAGGTGCACAATCAATCACAGTGGCTTTTGATTTCAGCATCTGCACCCATTTAGTCCGTCCATCTAGCTTTGGTGCAGAAAGCACAAAAGTGCATGAGTCACTCGGGGAGTGGAAATACGGTATCAGCGCTTCTCCATGTTTAGCTGAAAGTTTATCGGCCCATTTTAAAATGACTAGTCGATGATCGGAGAAAAAGGGAACTTCCTGTACCCGAGATAAGATTTCTTGAGCGTCAGTCTCATCGCCATACAATAAGTCATAGGAAAACTCATCGTCCGAACTAAAAATTCCCTCAACATTTCCTGCTCCAACTCCAGTTTCGCTTAGTTTCTTCCACGACCGAATGGTGTTGATAGCTTCATCACGAAGGTAATCCTCTTCTCCAAAAATAAGATACAACGAATCCAGCCCGTTTCGCTTGAGGTTTGAGAGAAACTCTGATGGTTTCATTTGATGATGTGATAGAGACAAAAAAATTAACTCGATCTTTTACCAACTGGAAGTTCCCCCTCAGTTGGAGCCGTCGGAGTCATACCCTTTTTCCCGCTAGAGGAAAAAGTTCCTTGCCCTCTGGCATCCCAGAAGTCGGAAGCCAAAATTTCTGCTACACCTTGGCCAGCCTGTTCCAAGGCTCGATCTTGGAGTACTTGGTTAAATTGCAATTGGTCTTGTCCCGTTTCAGTATCCGAAGATTGATTCACAAAAAATTCGGCAGTGCCGGTAACCGAATCACTCCATACAATCCGTCCAGTCTTCCGTTCTTCAACTGTTACCTTGACTACAACATTCACTCGGCCTTCTCGTGCATTCGTGGTAGAAAAGGAAAGAATTGGAATACTTATGGACACAATTTCCCCTTTCATCACAAAGTCAGCCTGTCCATCATCATACACCACTTTGGCGCCACTGCTGGCAGCAAATTCTTGGCGTATATACTTCGTATATTTAAACCCAAGATCGCTGTGAAAGGTTCGATTAAGAAAGTCTGGAATAGCCAGTGGCACAAGCAGCCCATCATCCTGCACCACCTCAACACCAATCCTTGGCCCCATTCCTTCAACCGAAAAACGATATCCACATCCCGCGCCTAGAAGACTGAAACTGACCAAGAAATACAAAACGGTCTGTACATATTTCTGTGTAATCATTCCAGCTCCAATGGATTTACACTACAAAATTGACCAACTTTTTTTCCACATAAATGACCTTGCGAAGCGTAGCCCCCTGCAACCATTCAGCGACCTTTTCGTCTTTCTGCGCCACGGCGAGGATCGCCTCTTTACTGGCATCAGCGGGAACAACAATTTTACTCCGTAATTTGCCGTTCACTTGCAAAGGGATGGTCATTTCTTCTTTCACAATGAGCGCCGGATCATACATAGGCCAAGGCTGCAGCGCGATACTTGGCGCGTTACCAACATACTCCCACAATTCTTCAGCAATATGTGGCGCAAAAGGGCACAGCAACATCAAAAAAGCTTCGGCTGATACGCGCGGCAAGGGCGCCTCTTTGCAAATATCACGCACAAAAACCATCAACTTGGAAATAGCGGTATTGAATCCCATTTCTTCAAGATCCTGTGTCACCCCTTGGATAGTCTCCGCCGTCAATCTCGCCTGAGCTGGAGTTCCAGTACCTTCAACTAAAGAAAGGATATCTTGATCATCCCGATCACCCATGATCAATCGGTAGACCCGCTGCAAAAATCTGGAAACCCCTGGAATGGCATCCGTTGACCAAGGTGCGCCTTTATCCAAAGGCCCCATGAACATTTCATAGAGGCGCATGGCATCCGTGCCGTACTCAGCAATAATGTCATCGGGATTGACAACGTTTCCCCGGCTTTTAGACATTTTTTCCGTGATTTCTTCCAACAGCAAGCCATCAAGGGTAGGATGCAATGGCTTTCCGTCTTCGGACCATCGAACATCTTTTGAAACTACCCATCGAGTTTTTAACTCCTCACCAGTTTTCTTATGCAGCGGGGTCTCATTATCAAACCACACATCAAACGAGGAAAAGGCTTTAACCGGAAAGTCAGAGTCATCAGACAAATTATTATCAAAGTATCGATAACTATATCCCAGAATCATTCCAGGATTGAGTAACTTTTGGAACGGCTCTTTGGTATGCACGAGTCCAAGATCAAAGAGGACCTTATGCCAAAAACGTGAATACAAGAGATGAAGCACCGCATGTTCGGCCCCACCAACATAGAGATCGACAGGCATCCAATGTTTTTCTGTTTCTTTAGACCAGGGTTCATTATCGTTGGATGGATCGCAAAAACGCAGGTAATACCAACAGCTGCCGGCCCATTGCGGCATGGTATTGGTATCCCGAAGGGCTTTTTGTTTAGTTTCAGGGTCAGTGACTTCGACCCAATCTCGAACACGTCCCAAAGGCGGTTCAAACTCACCACTTGGTCGGAAATCTTCCAATTCTGGCAACAGGACAGGCAAATCTGATTCAGGTACCAATTTCGTCGTCCCGTCTTCCAAGTGGATGATTGGAAACGGCTCACCCCAGTAGCGTTGCCGACTGAACAGCCAATCCCGCAACTTGTATTTCACTGTCTTTTCGCCCTTCCCGCGTTCAACCAACCATTCATTCATCCGCTGTTTCGCTTGAAGCGTTGGCAGGCCATTGAGAAAATTGGAATTCACATTTTTCCCATCACCAGTGAAGGCCTCTTTGGAAATATCTCCCCCAGCAATCACTTCGACAATGGGTAAGTTGAATTGCTTGGCAAAGGCATAGTCCCGCGCATCATGAGCTGGCACGGCCATGATGGCACCCGTTCCATAGGTTGCGAGCACGTAGTCAGCAATCCAGATTGGCACCAGCTTTTCGGTAACCGGATGAATTACATAGGCACCACTAAAGACTCCTGTTTTTTCTCCGACTTCAGCCACACGTACACGTTCACTCCGTCGAGACACTTCTTCTACATAGTCCTCGACCGCCTGCCGTTGACCACTTGTGGTAATAATCGGCACCAAACCATGTTCCGGGGCTAACACCATATATGTTGCACCGAAAAGCGTATCAGGCCTAGTCGTAAAAATCTCGAGAGTTTGACCAGAGTGCCCCGCCAAATCAAAGAAAATTCGTGTACCTTCGGATCGCCCAACCCAATCCCGCTGCATGCGCTTGATGGATTCAGGCCAATCAACTGAATCTAGGTCTTCAATGAGTCGATCGGCATAAGCAGTAATCCGAAGCATCCATTGGCACATGGGCACTCGAAAAACCGGATGTCCGCCACGTTCACTTTTACCATCAATCACTTCTTCGTTGGCCAAAACTGTGCCCAACGAGGGGCACCAATTCACCGGCACTTCAGCTAGGTAGGCAAGACCCTTTTCATACAATTTACGGAAAATCCATTGCGTCCAACGCACGTATTTAGGATCAGTTGTATCGATTTCTCGTGACCAATCGTAATCCATCCCCAACGCCTGAAACTGGCGCTTGAAATTCTCAATGTTCTTTTTTGTGGTTTCTCGTGGATGGGTACCCGTTTCGATGGCATATTGCTCAGCCGGCAAACCAAACGCATCCCACCCCATAGGATGCAAAACATTGAACCCACGCATACGCTTATAACGAGAGATAATGTCGGTAGCGATGTATCCTTTTGGATGCCCAACATGGAGCCCCGCTCCTGAGGGATAAGGAAACATATCGAGGACATAAAATTTGGGCTTTGATGGATCTATTGTGGAAGAAAAAATGGCGTGTTCACGCCAGTAGCGTTGCCATTTTGCCTCAATGACTTGGTAGTCGTAGATTTTGGCCATGGAATGGGAAAAAGTTCGTATGCCAGTCTTGAGCCTAAGAAAATATCAACCACCGGAAAATCTATCACAGACCCGAATGCGCGACAAGGCGAACTTGGCATAAAAATCCCTTAAGGCCATTTGATTAAACACTAGCTGAAATCGATTTTGATTTCATTGTCCGTTTGGATTGCCTAGATTTTGAAGGTACCACCAGCGCTTGGCCACGGAGCTTTCTGTGATAAATGATGGCGAAACGATGAGCTTCATCGCGGATACGTTGCACAAGATGGGAAGCTAGAGAAGACGATTTTAGAACCACGGGTTCTCGCTTGCCAGGCAAATAGATTCGTTCTTCTTTTTCGCCTTTGGCTTTAGCCAATCCAATAGTTGGGACATGCTTGAGTCCCAACTCAGTAAGCGCCTCGATGGCTGCTCCTAGTTGTCCAATACCGCCATCGATCAAAATGAGATCCGGAAGGGGAAGGCCCTTGTCGCTATTGGCATTGAGTGATCCACCGTATCGTCGCTTAACGATTTCGTGCATACTGGCAAAATCATTAGCACCTTGAACGGTCTTTATCTTGAAGCGACGATAGTCGGACTTCTTCATCTTTCCGTCTTCCCATACAACCATAGACGCCACGGAGTTTGTCCCCATGGTATTGGAAATATCAAACCCTTCGATTCGACCCAATTCATTAGGCAGGCGAAGAATTTTCTGCAATTCTTTGGCTTCTTTTTCTTCGACTGCACCTTTTCGCAAATGCTCTGCTATCGCCGTCACTGCGTTTTCTTGGGCAAGTTGCAACAAATGATGTTTAACGCCACGCTCCGGGATGAGGACACGAACGACATCTCCCTTTTTATCGGTTAACCATTGCTGAATCAATTCTCGTTCACTTAATCTCGTAGGAATCAAAACTTCTTTTGGTGGCAGCATCTCCTTGTTATAAAATTGCTCAATAGCCGACCGAATAAGCTCTTGCTCTGAAGCCTCTTTGGTATCACTCCAATAAAAGTCTTTTCGGCCTATCAGTTGCCCGCCACGGACGAATAGAAGTTGCAAGTCTGCTGCCGGCCCCATGCGCGCCAACCCCATCACATCCTGATCCACAGAGCCGATTTGGGCAATGCGTTGCTTTTCTAAGGTCTTGGTGATTTTGGTAATTCGATCACGCAAACGTGCAGCTTTTTCAAACTCTTCTTTACCTGCAGCAATCTCCATCTCAGTTCGCATGCCTTCAAGTAGTTCCTTATCCCGTCCCTCTAAAAAAAACTGCACTTGTTTGACAATGCGATGATAGTCTTCTTGGGATTGATTGCCCGTACACGGTGCCATGCAACGTTTAATTTCAAACTCGATGCAGGCTCGATCGGCGGTACCATCAATATCGATCTTACATGTGGCCAAGGGAAAGACTTTCTTGATAATTTTTAATGTTTCGCGCAAGGCACCAGTTGGTACGTAAGGACCAAAATACAATGCGCCATCCTGTTTCACCCGCCGCACAATCGATAAACGTGGAAAGTTGTCTTTAATCGGAAGCCGAAGATAGGGGTAGCATTTGTCATCCCGAAGTACAATATTGAACCGTGGTCGATGCCGTTTAATCAAATTGCTTTCCAGTAAGAGCGCTTCGAGCTCAGATTTAGTTACAATGGTTTCGATATCATTTATCAATCCAACTAAAATTCGCGTCTTAGGACTCTGGTCACTTCCCTTTTGGAAATACGATCGTATCCGATCGGTTAACACGCGAGCTTTACCGATATATAGGATTTCGCCATTTTTCCCTTTCAGTAGGTACACACCCGGCTGTTTGGGGAGGTGATCCAGTGTGGATTGGAGAGAATTGATCTGTTGAGACATTAGCTTAATTGCGCAATGAATCCCCTCATTCAAAAGAAATGATGAAGAAATGCTTAAAAGCACCGTGCGTTTCTTAACATTGGCTGTTCATGGTCACATGCAATGATTTTGAAGACTTTATCCTTAACTCGCCCCTCCTTAACAAAGTGGAGCAAAAACTAATCAATTTTTACTTAAAAAAATAATCCGATAGTTCCGTATCTCCTATTGGACTTCGGATAGAATAAAAGAAAGATATTTTTTCTTATGCCTTACGTTTTACAAATGACCCTTCACATTTTTCACGCAATAGCAATACCCGTCGGGCGCTCAATTAATTCAACTTCATAGCCATCTGGAGCATCAATAAAAATAAATCGGCTTCCAGTAGAAGTCTGAGTTGGGCCGTCAGTAATTGGTATATTTTTTTCCTTTAAAACACCTATAGCTCGATCGAGATTATCTACTTCAAAGGCAAGGTGGACGAGGTCTTCTTGAACTTTCACTGGCCCACTTGCAGGAAAGCTACAGAGTTCAATCAGTTCTTCACTATTTGGAACTGCTAGAAAGGCGAGATGCGATCCTCGTGGCGAAACTTTACGTTCGACCACTTCAAGGCCCAATACCTCCTGATAAAATGCAATGGTTTGATCCATATCGCTGACACGCATACGGGTATGCAACAACTTTTTCACCATCTCTTAGTCACCATTCTCTCTTTATCTCAAACTGGGATTTATTGTACGTGAGCCTTCGCCTTGCGACAAGAAACAACGTCTTCCTCTAGGTATGACAAAATCCGAGTCCGTAAGGCTGCATTGCACGACCTCTGCTGTTGGCGTAGACTGACCCACTTGCTTAGGATCTAACTATATCTGTTAATTGTTAGAAGAGAAATTTTCGAACGTGGACATCAACACGAAAACCCAGCTCTGTGGCGTACTCGGGAATCCCGTGGAACATTCACTCTCCCCAGCCATTCACAATGCCGCTTTCCAACATCTCGGACTAAATTATGTGTATCTGGCCTTTCATGTGGAAACAGTGAAAGAGGCAATAGAAGGCATTCGAGCCTTAGGTAACCTCCGGGGATTCAGTGTCACGATTCCCCACAAAGTCTCGGCCATGTCCTATCTAGATACAGTCGATAACACTGCCCGACATATTGGCGCAATCAACACCATTGTCAAAACAGATGATAGATTGACCGGCTATAATACTGACGCCTGCGGCGCACTTGAAGCCCTCCGACAAACTCATACCTTACTAGCAGACCAGCATGTATTGCTTTTGGGTTCAGGCGGCGCTGCACGGGCCATCGCATTTGGGCTAGCCCTTCATGAGCCAATCGCCAGCCTGACCATCCTTGGTATTATCGACGAAGAACGTGCCAGCCTTGCTGCCGACCTTCGTAAAGGTACAAAGGTAACAATTCAAGAGGCCACATTGAACGAGGAGACCCTTGGGCCAGCTCTTGCGCAGTCTCAGGTGCTCATCCATTGCACGCCATTGGGTATGCACCCTAAGGTCGATGATACGTGCGTCCCGAAACATCTGCTTAAGGCCGACTTAACGGTTATGGATATTGTCTACAATCCTCGTGAAACACGTTTACTTCGTGAAGCCAAAGAAATCGGATGCTCAACGATTCCTGGGCTGGAAATGTTTCTGAACCAAGCAATAGCTCAATTTGAGCTATGGACTGGCCAATCCGCACCTACCAACTTGATGCGGGAAATTCTAGAGGCTCAGTTTTCATGAATTTGATCCTTATCGGATATCGAGGAACAGGAAAAAGTACCGTGGCTCAGTTACTGGCTTCCCGCCTAAAACGAGAAACCCTGTCCACCGATGCTATGATCATCGAGAAAGTCCAAATGCCTATTCCCGAGATTGTGGAGAAATTGGGTTGGGATCATTTTCGAGATTTAGAATCCACAGTCTGCCAGGACCTTCGAGAAAGTGATAACTTGATAGTCGATACTGGAGGCGGGGTGATTACCCAAAGTGCAAACGTAGAGGCCTTAAAACCAACAGGTTTAATTTTCTGGTTAACCGCCACTGTAGACACTATTAGCCACAGGATCGTGGATGACACCCAACGGCCTGCTCTAACAACAGGGAAAACGTTTACTGAAGAAATAGAAGAAGTCTTGAGGGAACGAACACCTAAATATAAAGCTGCTGCCGACTTCGTCATAGAAACGGATACGTGTTCACCAAACCAGGCGGCAGATCAGATACTGACTTTTTTTCTAGAAGCCCAGGGAATGGGAAAGTAACTGTATCCTGCCAACTCGAAGATCTTTAACCGTTTTTATCCACGGCCGTTTGTTCTTTAAGATAAAACCGTGAGATTTGACTCGAACCAGGATGATCCTATTTGGCTCAAAAATCCTCTTCTTTCTTGGATTCAGATGCTCCTGGACAGTTATACACGCTGGGCGCAGACAGAATTAATTGGTCGTCAGGGGGACCCACTTGAGCAAGCCCAGCGCCTTTTTGCTGCACCGTTTGTAGTGGCCTCGCATGGAATTGAAGCAGAACCCATTTTGAACTATGGCAACGCCAAGGCCCTCGAGCTCTGGGAGATGAATTGGGAAGAATTCACCACCACCCCCTCGCGTCTTACCGCCGAGCCTGTCAACCAGGCCGAGCGGGCCCGCATGCTCCAAGCAACAGACCGTGATGGAATAATTCAAAATTATCGAGGGGCACGCGTTTCTAAAGCTGGCAACCGTTTTCTAGTAGAAAAAGCCACAGTGTGGAATGTGATGGATAAGAATAAAAACAAAATTGGGCAGGCCGTGACTTTTTGTACCTGGACACCCTTATTGAAAAAGTAGAAAATCTGGACACTAGTCACTGGAAATTCTTTACTGCTGTCTTTGGGCTAATCTTTCATTTTTAAACCAACTTTTTTAAATCAGTGCCCATCCACACACTTTTTCTACCAACAGACGACTTCGCTATACCCTTGATCGTTGCAAACCCATATGCCCTTCTTTTATGGTGGCGTTGTGGATCGTGCTTGACAGACATTTAGGAACCATTGCTGCTCGGTCTATACTTCTACCATAGTTCAAAGGTAAGGGTAGTATATGATTTTAGCTGGTGACATCGGCGGGACAAAAACGTATCTCGCCCTTTATGATTGGAAAGAAGATCGCGTTGAACCCACGCGCGAAGAAAAATTTTATAACTCCGATTTCGAATCTTTTGAAGAAATATTAAGTGAGTTCTTTGAACCTCATGAGGATCAATCTGATCTGGATGAAACAGAAGACGAACCTGATATAGATTCACCTACTAAAGCGGATGCTGGTGGGGATGAACCCATCGAAGCCGCCTGTTTTGGGGTGGCGGGACCCATTATCGATAATCGATGTCGTGCCACGAATATTCCCTGGAGTTTTGATGGCCAGAAATTAGCCCAGCACTTCAATATCCCCAAAGTTCAATTATTGAATGATGTAGAAACCATGGCTCATGGAGTTCTAACGCTTCAGCCTGAAGAGACGAAACTCCTTAATGGGCAGCCTCAACAAAGTGGAACCAAAGTCTTGGTAGCTCCAGGGACTGGATTAGGCGAAGCGATTATATATTGGGATGGAAATCACTTTCACCCCATGCCTACCGAAGGGGGCCATGCTAGTTTTGCCCCCACCAGCGACATTGAAATTGATTTGCTCCGGTATATCCGTACAAGTTTTCTTCATGTCAATGTGGAACGCGTATTATCCGGGGACGGCTTGCATACAATTTATCAGTTTCTCCGAGATACTAAGAAAAATGAGCCGACTTGGTTTGCAGAACTCATCCCCACCGGCGACCCACCAACCCTCATTGTGGAAGCTGCACTCAATGGTAAACCTGATATTTGTGTACAAGCCCTGGATTTATTCTTGTCAATTTTAGGCGCGGAGGCTGGCAACCTGGCACTCAAAACCCTCGCTCTGGGTGGAGTATACTTAGGCGGCGGGATTGTCCCACATATCATGCAAGCCCTTAAAGGGGAACGATTCGTTCAATCCTTCATTGCCAAAGGTCGATATAAACGGCTATTGAGCTCACTTCCTGTTCATGCGATTCTTAATGATCAGGCCGGGCTACTTGGCGCCGCATCGGTTGCCGCTCGAATGGCCCACACTCCGTGAATTGTAAGGAATCTCCACATGACTAACACAAACGAAATTAGTAAACGCGCGGCAGGCGAGGCGGCTTTACAGTATGTTCGAGACGGGGACCTTGTGGGTCTGGGTACTGGCTCCACGGTAAAGTACTTTTTGTTGGCGCTTGGCGAAAAAGTAAAATCAGGATTTCGGGTTCAAGGGATTCCGTCTTCACTAGAAACAGCTCGTATAGCTCATGGATTACATATTCCACTTTTACCCTACGAAGGTGAATGGGAACTTGACGTTACAGTGGACGGAGCAGACCAGGTGGATTCCCATTTCCAGCTCATAAAAGGAGGGGGGGGTGCGTTGTTGCGAGAAAAGATTGTAGCATCCGCCGCTCGTCAATTCATTGTCGTTGTTGATGAAACCAAATGTGTTCCGGTTTTGGGCAAGACTATGCCAGTGCCCGTTGAGGTTATATCTTTTGGATGGCCCAATGCACAGCGGCAAATTCGAGCGTTGGGTTGGTCTTCCCACCTTAGACAAAAAAACAACCATGTATTCAAGACAGATGAAGGAAACTTCATATTAGATGTGGAGGTAGGTCAAATTGAAGACCCAGCCACTTTGGAAAACCGACTCAACAGCATTCCAGGGGTCGCGGAAAATGGTTTATTTGTCGACCGAACTTCTTTGGTGATTATCGGGGGAACAGAGGGGGTCGAAATTCGAGAACGATCAATCATGTAAGCGCAGCCTTTTTCTTGGCCGTTCCTATGATGTCTCGTTTATTGCACTTCACTTTAGATGAATGGTAAAGTCGATCGTCTGAAGATATAGGACTGGGATCGTTGTAGACTGTGTAAGGCCTATCTAAATTCGACTATGCCCAAAGGAGGTCCCATCGTCTAGCTTGGTCCAGGACGGTACCCTCTCAAGGTACAGACACGGGTTCAAATCCCGTTGGGACCACCAGCCTGGGTGCTTCGGCTGGCAAACCAGGAAAAAACCAAGTCGAAAGTTGAACCGTTCACACGTTTTCGTTTGTTCTTCAACAAATCTGCCTTCCTGCATGATGAATAATCTTACTCAACGTTCCTTTCCATTCAGAATTCAGCCCTGTGTAGGTTGTTAGCTTTCGGACTCATTAATGAAATCTTTTATAAGGATACCTGGCCATGAGATCATTTCATGATGGTGCTAAAGACGGACTCGAAGCACTCGAAGCTTTGGACCCATTAAAAATTCAATCCTTTTCAGGTCTGCTAGCGGCAATGAAGAAGACCGCATTTGGGGGTCGTCGACTCGGGGAAGCTTTCGAAATCTTACAAGCCATGATCAAGGATCCAGAATGCTTTGTGGTCATGACCCTTTCTGGAGCTATGACCATCGCCAAGATGGGCAAAATAATCTGTACCATGATAGATCGAGGCATGGTACAAGCCGTGATCTCCACTGGCGCACTCATTGCTCATGGCATGAGCGAGACCGTGGGGCAAGCCCATTATAAATATCCCCCGTCAATGAACGACATGGATCTGTTCAACAAGGGATACAACCGGATATATGACACCTTGGAAATGGAATTAAATCTCAATCATGTTGAGCACGTTGTAGGAGAAACCCTGAATCGACTCGATCCCAATCAAACACTTTCCTCTGAATTGCTTACCCGGGAACTCGGCAAAACACTCGCCAGCCAATTTGAAGGACCAGGCATTCTGAAAAGTACGTTCTTAAAAAAAGTACCGGTCTATATTCCAGCCTTTACTGATTCAGAACTCGGATTAGATGTTTCCATTTGGGCTATGGGTAAACATCGTCAACCTAACTCGCCACCTAAAGATAAAAGTTCAATCGGGCAAGAAGTTTGGAACACTTTGCAGCAACATCGTCCAGTCTTTAACCCATTTTGTGACCTCAACAGCTACACGGAGAAATTATTAGGCGCCAAACGACTTGGCATTTTCACAATTGGTGGTGGGGTCCCTCGCAATTGGGCACAACAGGTTCCCCCGTATATCGAAATTCTGAACTTGCGACTTAACACTGAAATCACACCACCACGTTTTCACTATGGGGTCCGTATCTGTCCAGAGCCAGACTATTGGGGAGGCTTAAGCGGCTGTACCTACCAAGAAGGTATTTCCTGGGGAAAATTCGTGCCGCAAGAAGAAGGTGGCCGGTTTGCTGAAGTCCTGAGTGATGCCACTGTTGTATGGCCCCTATTAGTTATGGGATTGCTTGAAGACGAGCAACCGAAGCAATCTCCATAAAGTCGACACCCGCAAATTTGACAGATTTCACGTCTTTGCCAAACTATGTCATAATAAATGGGTAAATCAAAACATAGGACATCATATGCTTGAAACATATACAAAATCGTACCGTAGGATGGTTCAGCTGTTGAAAACATCGAACCGATTCCTGTCCATGTTAGTTGTTATCACCCTATTTCCCCTCACCGGACTACCGGCCAGCAGTCATCAAGATGGTACGTTCCTCATTCGCGAAGATGATCGAGTCCGTGGAGATCAACAGGCTCCAGTGACCCTGTTAGAATATTCTGACTATACTTGCGGATATTGCGAAAAATTTTTTGAAGAAACTTGGCCCTTGTTGTTTTCAGATTATATTCAAACGGGAAA
>CAZDCF010000027.1:0-1235 GCA_964503895.1 uncultured Nitrospiraceae bacterium
CGCCCTTCCGCGATAGCCCAGACAATCAGTGAAGCCCCAAGCTTAGTATCACCAGCGGCAAAGATTCCGTCTTTGCTCGTCATGAAGTTTTCGTCAACCGAAACACAACCTCGGGAATTGTAGGCCACACCCATACTATCCAGTAAGCCGCTTTTCACTGGACCAGTAAAGCCCATAGCTAGTAACACCAAATCAACCTCCATTTCGAATTCAGTGCCCGATACGGGGATGAATTTTCCCCCTTCAAACGAAACTTGATGCGCATGCAATTTGGTGACATGACCATTGTCTCCAGAGAACTTGGCGGTGGACACACTCCATTGTCGGTCACAGCCCTCTTCATGCGCATGAGAAGTCCGCAGTTGCATAGGCCATAAAGGCCAAGGGGTAGACTCATCCCGTTCCGAAGGAGGTTTTGGCAGAAGTTCGAACTGATAAACCTCTTTGCAACCTTGTCGATGGGAGGTCCCTAAGCAGTCGGACCCAGTATCGCCTCCCCCAATGATTACAACCCGTTTGTCCTTGGCGCTGATTTGTCCGTCGACCCGATCTCCAGCGTTGACCCTATTTTGTTGTGTGAGATATTCCATCGCTAAGTGAATCCCGCTTAACTCTCTCCCAGGGACTGGCAAATCTCTGGCTTGCTCCGCACCTAAAGCCAAACAAATAGCATCAAATTGCTGACTCATGGTCTCTGCGGTCACATCCATACCAACATGAACATTAGTCTTAAACGTTACCCCTTCACTGATCATCTGCTCTAAGCGCCGGTCAAGAACCCATTTTTCCATTTTAAAATCTGGAATGCCGTAGCGAAGTAGTCCGCCGATTCTATCGGCTTTTTCATAGACAATGACGCTATGACCGGCCCGTGCTAATTGCTGAGCCGCTGCTAATCCCGCAGGACCCGAGCCAATCACCGCGACATTTTTGCCGGTTTTCACCACGGGCAGGACCGGTTCAATCCAACCCTCATCAAATCCACGATCAATAATGTTCCATTCCACCACACGGATGGATACGGGATCGGCATTAATGCCAAGCACACAAGCAGATTCACAGGGAGCCGGACAAAGTCGTCCGGTAAATTCTGGAAAATTATTCGTCGAATGAAGCGCCTTCAGCGCATCCTTCCAACGACCACGATGCACGAGATCATTCCATTCAGGAATGAGATTTACAACCGGACATCCCTTGGAAGATTGACAAAAGGGTACGCCACAGTCCATGCACCG
>CAZDCF010000027.1:1335-14275 GCA_964503895.1 uncultured Nitrospiraceae bacterium
CAACCGGACATCCCTTGGAAGATTGACAAAAGGGTACGCCACAGTCCATGCACCGACCACCCTGCTTTCGAAGTTTATCTTCAGAAAAGGGTTCGTACACCTCATTCCAATCCAACACGCGGAGGTCGACTGTTCGTCTTTTTGGACCTTCACGGGAAAATTTCAGGAATCCTTTTGGATCACCCACGTGCCACCCCCTCTTTTTCCCGATTGGCTTTCTTCTCAGCTGCCTCGCGCTCAGCCAGCACACGCTTGTAATCCAATGGCATGACTTTCACAAATTTAGAAACCATTCCAGGCCATGAGTCTAAAATCACTTTCGCCTTTCGACTACCCGTATATTTCATGTGAGACTCAATCATCGTCTTTAAAGTGTTCAAATCTTGCTGGTCAACAACTTTTTCAAGCTCCACCATTCCGAGGTTGCATCGAGTTTCAAATTTTCCATCTTCATTCAACACATAGGCCTCTCCACCGGACATTCCGGCAGCAAAGTTTCTTCCCGTACGACCCAATACAACGACAACTCCACCAGTCATGTATTCGCATCCGTGATCCCCAGTGCCTTCAATCACAGCTTGCACCCCGCTATTTCTCACAGCAAAACGCTCCCCAGCAGTACCATAAAAATAACACTCCCCTCGGGTTGCCCCATACAGTGAAGTGTTCCCGATCAAAATTGTGTCTTCGGGTTTGAAAGAGCTACCCTTTGGTGGCCTCACAATAATTTTCCCGCCTGACAACCCTTTGCCAAGGTAGTCATTTGATTCGCCTTCAAGATTTAACGTAATACCGCGCGAAACAAAGGCTCCAAAGGATTGGCCTGCAGATCCTACGAAATTTATCGTAATGGTATCTGGGGGCAAACCGTCTTCCCCATACCTTCTAGCGATGTGGCTAGATAAAATGGTCCCGGTCGTCCGATCGGTATTGCGTATATCGAGATCAAGAACGACTTTTTCTCCGCATTCAATGGCAGGCTTACAGAGTTCAACCAGTTTATTATCGAGGACTTTGTCCAAGCCATGATTTTGAGCATCCATGCAATGCGTTTTGACATGTGGCTCAACTTCGGGTTTCCATAATAACGCCGAAAGATCCAACCCCTTGGCCTTCCAGTGATCAAGGGCTTTTTGCACTTTGAGTTTATCAACACGCCCAATCATATCCGTAAACTTTCTAAAACCAAGCTTGGCCATGAACCGTCGCACTTCTCCTGCCACAAAAAAGAAATAATTCACGACGTGATCAGGTTGCCCAGTGAAACGTTCGCGCAACTCGGGATCTTGTGTCGCCACCCCAACAGGACAAGTGTTCAGATGGCACTTCCGCATCATGATGCAACCTTCCACAATTAACGGTGCTGTGGAAAAACCGAATTCCTCTGCACCTAGAAGAGCAGCAATCACAACATCTCGACCAGTTTTCATTTGTCCATCAGTCTCCACACGAATTCGTCCGCGAAGATCATTGAGGACCAATGTCTGGTGGGTTTCAGCCAAACCCAGTTCCCAGGGAATGCCCGCATATTTAATTGATGAAAGTGGGGAAGCTCCTGTTCCGCCAGAATCTCCACTGATCAATACCTTATCGGCATGGGCTTTCGATACCCCGGCAGCTACGGTCCCTACCCCAATTTCAGACACTAATTTCACTGAGACATCCGACTGCGGATTCGAATTTTTAAGATCGAAGATAAGCTGGGCCAAGTCTTCGATCGAATAAATATCATGGTGAGGTGGCGGGGAAATTAGTCCAACCCCAGGTGTAGAAAATCGCATCTTGGCAATGATTTCGTCCACTTTATGACCAGGAAGTTGTCCCCCTTCGCCAGGCTTAGCGCCTTGGGCCATTTTAATTTGCAACTCTTTGGCGTTCACTAAATAATTCGCGGTAACTCCGAATCGGCCTGAGGCCACTTGCTTAATATACGAATTTTTCGAGTCACCATTGGGTAAAGGAATAAACCTCTCAGCGTCTTCACCGCCTTCCCCAGTATTACTCTTGCCACCAATACGATTCATAGCAATAGCAAGAGTTTCATGTGCCTCTTTCGAGATCGCCCCATAGGACATCGCACCTGTCGTAAAGCGCTTCACAATGTCCTCGACGGTTTCGACCTCGTCAATGGGAATAGGTTCAGGAACGAATTTAAAATCGAAGAGGCCCCGCAGGTTGGAGCGACGCTTGGATTCGTTATTCACCAGCTCGGCGAATTCTTCATACGTTTTGGGATTGTTAGTCTGAGTCGCATGCTGCAACTTATAAATGGTTTCCGGATTCCAATTGTGATGTTCACCTTCGATACGATAGTGAATTTCGCTTCCAAAATCGAGTTGCCGAACTGGCACCGGTTCGTAAGCCATTAGATGGCGACGCAAAGTTTCTTCTCCAATCTCACGCATGCCGATCCCCTCAACGCGCGAGGGAGTTCCTGTAAAATATCGATCCACCAACTCTTGACTCAGACCCACAGCCTCAAAAATTTGAGCCCCGCAGTATGACTGAACGGTGGAAATGCCCATTTTGGAAAAGATCTTGAGGAGCCCCTTATTGATGGCTTTAATAAATTTTTCTGAAGCTGTGACGGCATCAACACCTTCTGGTAAATATCCTTCTCGCTCCAAATCGACATAGGTTTCAAACACTAGGTAAGGATTAACCACCCCCGCTCCATACCCAATTAAACATGCAAAATGGTGCACATCACGCGGCTCACCAGTCTCAAGGATTAAGCCTACCTCGGTTCGTGTGGCTTCACAGACCAAATGATGATGAACCGCAGCAATAGCCAATAGGCTTGGAATTGGAGCCCATTCTTCACTCACGCCCCGATCACTCAGAATCAAAAATTTAGAACCCTCCCGAATTGCCTTCGAGGCATCCTGGCACAATTGATCAACGGCAGCGCCCAAACCATCAGGACCCTCCGCAACGCGGAACAACATAGGCAAAGTTTTACTGGCAAAATTCGGATCTTCAAATGCACGAAGTTTCTGCAACTCGGCGTTCGTCAAAATTGGCTGACGAATTTTGATTCGACGACAGGCTTCAGGGGTCTCAGCAATCAGGTTAGGTTTCGGCCCAATATTCGTGACAAGCGACATCACAAGTTGCTCTCGAATCGGATCAATCGGAGGATTCGTCACTTGCGCAAACAATTGCTTGAAGTATTTCGAGAGCAATTGTGGTCGATTAGACAATACCGCAAGCGGTGTATCAGTACCCATGGAAGAAGTTGGCTCCTCTCCATTTATACCCATGGGCAACAGCACCATTCTCAATTCTTCAATGGTAACACCAAAGATTTGTTGCCGTTGACGCAGGGTTTGACGGTTCGGCTGAGGAACGCTTAATGGTTCAGGAAGTTCATCTAAGGACACCCGATGCTGGGTTAGCCAGGTGCGGTATGGTTTCCGTCCAGCGATGTCTGCTTTAATTTCTTCATCGTCTATGATGCGACCTTGAACCGTGTCGACCAAAAACATGCGTCCAGGTCGGAGACGCCCTTTTTCACGAATATTTTTGGCATCGGTAGGCAACACGCCCGCTTCGGAGGCTAGAACTACGAGATCATCGGTCATGACCTGATAACGACAGGGTCGCAATCCATTGCGATCAAGGGTTGCCCCGATCAGTTTGCCATCTGTAAAAGCCACAGCCGCTGGACCATCCCAAGGCTCCATCATAGAGGCGTGATACTCGTAAAATCCTCGACGATCTAGATTCATGCTGGGATTACCCACCCAAGGTTCAGGAATAAGCATCATCATGGCATGAGGCAAGGACCGGCCTGCCATGACCAAAAACTCAACCGCATTATCCAAACATGCAGAATCGCTTTGGTTCTCATACACAATAGGATAGAGCTTATCGAGATCATCCCCAAACAAGTCAGACTGCAATCGACCTTGGCGAGCACGCATCCAATTAACATTGCCTCGAAGCGTATTGATCTCACCGTTATGAACCGTATAACGATAGGGATGAGCTAAAGTCCAAGTGGGAAAGGTATTTGTACTAAACCGGGAATGGACCAAAGCCAGAGCCGAGACCATACTCGTATCTCCTAGGTCCGAGAAAAAATTCCCTAACTGCTCGGGCAACAGCATGCCCTTATATACAATAGTATTTGCGGAAAGGCTGCATATGTAGACCCGACCGCGCTCTACCAACGCGGACTCTCGAATACCCCGAGCAATACGCTTACGTACGACATACAGTTTTCGCTCAAATTGCGCTTCATTTAAAATATCTCGGGCAATAAAGAATTGACGGATGCAAGGAAGAGTTTGCTTGGCTTGATCCCCGATGTACTCTGGCTTAATCGGTACATCCCGCCACCCTAAAAACCGGACACCTTCTTCTCGAATGATAGATTCAAATAAACCCTCACATTGACGACGCAATGGCTCATCTTGCGGAAGAAACACCATCCCCACGCCATAGCCACCAACCTCAGGCAATTGGATGCCAATATCTCCCGCAGCCCGACGGAAGAACTCATGCGAAATTTGCATGAGAATCCCAGCTCCATCACCGGTACAAGGATCACACCCTTGTGCGCCTCGATGATGTAGATTTCCTAAAACTTGCAAACCTTGCTGGATAATATCGTGGGATTTTGATCCCTTAATATTAGCCACAAACCCAATGCCACAAGCATCCTTCTCGAACCGAGAATCGTACAGGCCCTGCTTTGGCGGGAAACCATAATGTCTAGATTGATTAGAGGTCATCACCCTTACCTATTGTTCAAATTGCATATTCTTTTCGGACGAGTTCCTTGCAAAGAACTTGGAGAATTCTCTTTAGGAAACCACATCTAACTCATTAAAAAAAAAGGGAATTGTTTGGAAAACGATCACACCAGAACTTACTTGATGACTTTGAAGAGTGTCAAGGACAACCCACGGCGTTAAGCACAAGCTCGATCTAACTATTTAATTAATAAAGAGGCATGATTCAAACAATCCTCTATCGAGCCGAAAATATCATGCGAACATTTAACAATACGTTCAGAGAGAGTCTGCTATGAGCAACCATAAACCTAATATTAGGATGACGCACACTTTTGTTATTCTGTCAGTCGCATGTTCCACCAACATCCAGCCAGAAGAACATCATTTTGCATGCAAGACGTACCCATTTTCGGCTAAGAATTTTAGAACTCGAGACAAGCTATCGGCTTGAGATTCCTCCGAAGTTTTGAGAATTAAATCAGGATTAATTGGTACTTCATAGGGATCAGACACACCCGTGAAATGTTTGATTTCCCCGGCTCGAGCTTTCCTATACATGCCCTTCACATCACGAGACTCACAGACTTCTAACGGGCAATCCACAAAAACCTCAAGATAGTTTTCGACTTCTTTTCTGATTTCGTCTCTCGACTCTTGATACGGTAGGATCATAGCAACAATTGCTAGCACTCCATGACGAGCCAAAAGATTCGCAACAAAGGCAGTCCGTCTGACATTTTCCATGCGGTCTTCTTTGGAAAAGCCAAGACCTTTCGTTAAACGCTGACGAACAATATCCCCGTCAAAAACTTCCGATGCCATACCTTGGGCATTGAAGCTTTCATGAAGAAGACGAGACAATGTGCTTTTGCCAGAACATGGCAAACCCGTAAACCAGATAACTGATCCAGATTTCAAAGACTCCTCCAACTTTTTTTATTTTCTCGAGTGCTTACGAACACTCAATGCTAATAGTTATACATTAAGCACTTTAAAGTACCAACCTCCATATAAATCCTATATCTCTTTTCAAATTTCCTTCTGAACTTTACCTTTCTGCTAAAATATTTGGAGACTAATTTGCGTTATCAACGCTGAAAAGGTTTGGGGCATCACATTGAGCCTCTTCCCCAAAAGAACTATGCCCTCCCTTCCTTGACAATCACCAGACCAACACCTACTATCGCCGGATGGCTAATGGTCACCCTCCAGTTGCCCAAACGCCTCTGGCTATAGAAGAGATCTTCGAAACCTATCGAGAAGATCTCGAGGAAATTGAAGCCCACATTCGCCAAAATCTAGATTCCGAAGCCCCACTAATCAACGAGATTGGCGCCCATATCTTGAATGGCGGAGGCAAGCGCATTCGCCCTCTTCTTTTGAGTCTTTGTGCCCGCCTAGCTGGCTATGTTCGGAAAGAGGACTTAGTTCTTGGAAGCTTGATTGAATTTATTCATACCGCGACCCTGCTTCATGACGACGTCCTCGATGAAGCTGACCTTCGACGAGGACAAAAGACTGCCAGACGAATATGGGGTAACCATGCAAGTATCTTAGTCGGGGATTACCTCTATTCCCGAGCCATGCAACAAATCGCAGCCTTCCAAAACCATGCTGTAAACGACGTCATGGCCGTTGCATGCCGAAAGATGGCAGAAGGAGAAATTCTTCAACTGTGCGCTAGCAATCAACCCTTGCTTAAGGAAACAGATTACCTAAAGATCGTTGAGTATAAGACCGGAGCTTTAGTAGCTGCCGCCTGTAAGGTGGGAGCTATTATCGGAGGAGCATCTCCGTCCCAACAGGAGGGCCTATATCAATTCGGTCTGTACTTAGGCATCGCATTTCAATTGGCCGACGACCACCTTGATTACTCGGCAACAAGAAATAATCTCGGAAAAACCTTGGGACAAGATCTCATGCAGGGCATGATTACCCTTCCACTCTTGCATCTTCTACAATCTTGTTCGCATGAAGAACGTCAGCAACTCGCAAAAAAAATAGAATCTAAAACCATTGAGGCCAATGATTTAGTTCGCATTACTACCATGATGGAAGAATACGGCTCACTTCAACACACCACTGCCTGCTCCCAAGAGTATATTGATGCAGCTTTGCTCAAGCTCGACTCCTTTCCTGATTCTCCTTCCAAACAGGCGCTTGTCGTCGTTGCCGATTACATGGTCAACCGTGACCGGTAGAGAATAGACCGCGTTAATACTCTTTCTTTGACAATTGCAGTCCTCTTATTTGTCATTTCGAACAAAACCAAAAATCTTCGATTTTCATTCATCCCATGTACGCTAGACATAATCCAAGGGGAAAGATTTTCCCCTTGGATTCGAATCAAAATATTAGGAAGGAGACGGAAAAATAAGAAAGTTACGAACCAGCTGGAAGAGGTGTTTTTTCTTTGAGCGCAGCAAGGATTAGGAGTCCAATGACAATCCAAATAATTTCTCGAAGCCGACGAATCAGCGCAAAAGTAATGCCCGTGACTTCGTCATAGCCGAAACTCATGACCAAGAAAAGATACCCGCCTTCCTGTGCACCAAGACTGCCGGGGATAAAAAATCCTGCGCCTTTGATTAAAACCGAAATCGCTGCAATGGAAAAAGCCGATGGCAGAGTGATGTCCATACCCAAGAAGTACAAAATGGCATACACCTCAAACGTTTCAAGAGCCCACGAGACAAAATAAACTAATACAGAAAACCAAAAGGTTCTCGCCCGGTTCTGATAAAATTCGCGAATAGTATTATCTAACTCTTGTAACTTAGCTTCACGAGACTCTAAAAACCTCAAGGGTAAACGTATTTTTCGAAAAATATTCAGCAGGCCCATTCCTATGCCATGACGCTGAATCATGAACAACATCACAAGCCCAAAAGCCAGCATAGCCAGGCCAATGCCTGCGGCCAACACATTGTAACCTGAGCCGCCTAAAATGATGACCATCAAACAGATGCCCAGCAACATAAAAAGCACCTGAGCTAACACCATTGCAGTTTTAGCAGTCACGAGTGAAGCCAAACCGTCGACCATGGGAACATCATATCGTTTCAGCAAATACGCCTTCATTGGTTCGCCCCCCACCATGCCTGTTGGGGTCGTGGCATTGATGGCTTCTCCAGCCATCCTCACAGCGAATAAACGAAAAAAACTGACTTGCTTGGTCCATGGCCCAAGAGTCAGTTGCCATCCGTAAGTTTCGAAAAGATAGACCGCCAAGAGTGGCAATAGAATAATACAAACTGACATGAAACCAAGTTGTTTAGTTGTTTCGACAATCTGAGAAGGGCCAATGTGCCACACCAACCCTCCAAGGACGGCGATGCCAATTAAGAGAAAGAGGAGTCGAATCACGAAATTAGTTCGATAGTTAATAGACAGACTTCAACAGGCATAGAATACTACAGATGCTACGAAGATTTGGGAAGGAGCGCCTGTCGGATGGTCCATCCCATCATGAGCACAAAGAAAGCCGAGCCCACTGCAGCTATCCAGAGAAACCAAGGAAGAAGAGCGAAGAAAGCAGAGAGCAGGACCACCACAGAAAAATCTCGGTTGGCCACATTGCCCAGAATAAACTCTAATCGCGTTCGTTGTGCGGAAGGAATCTGCTGCCAGACCATAGGCTGAACTTTCAAATGCCGGACCCGATTCACAAATAAGAGAGAAAAACCATTGGCCACGATGGCCACAGTTCCTAAAACCAGAGGTAATAGGCTATGCTGCCAAGGTCCTTGCAAATATCCACCCCAAGCAATCCCGGCAAAGATGGCCATATGTACAACATTGTCCGCAATGATATCCAGTTCTTGCCCAAAAGGAGACTCAGTGAACGTCAGACGAGCAACTTCTCCGTCACAGCAATCCACAATGACAGACAGCTGGAAAAGTAAAGCTCCTATAATTCCCAATTTATAAGAACCTACAGCGAAACAGGCTGCACCCCCTAAGCCAATTAGCATGGAAATAATCGTAATGGCATTGGGTGAAATTCCCAACTTGATAAAGAAGGGAGTCAAGATTCCCGAACACTTTCGATTCACATACCGATCAACAATTCCATCTTCTTGCCTATTAATCGTACTATCCATAACGTTCGCCAGATTTACCTCTTCACGTAGGAAGACAAAGCACCTCAGCCCCTACCATGTTCGGCCAGTTTCGGCAAGACATGATTTTCGGCACATTCCACGTCTTCGGGAAAATCAATTTCGATCCAAGGCAAACCACCGATTTTTTCTATCCCAACAGGAGTAGATGCAAAAAAGTCCCGCAGGGCATCCTCATACTCCATATCGATTAACCCCTGGATGATAAGTTGACTAACAGATTTAAGTACACTTGGAACATCCTGCCGACTGACTCGTAAAAATCCCACGCCTTCTCCGGCCTCATCATACGTCTCTGGCATTTGCTTCGATAATGCAATCACACGGCCATGACGAACGACCACCATGCATTCCTCCGTTTGTTGAGCCACAGTTTCGTCCATTAGCAACGCATTAGGGTGAGAAGAGGTCACCAACCGTTCAAGAATCATTGGGTGAAATAACACATCCGCATCCATAATCAAGGTATCATCGTCCAATGCATGCCTGGCCACCCACAACGACCCAATACTCCCTCGTTCGTACTGCTCATTCACTAGAAAATCGACGGGCAATGACCCTGACCAAGCAGCCACGGCTTCTCGAATGAGTTCTTCCTTATATCCAACAACAATCGTCACATGAGAAATCCCGACCTGTTCTAAATTATTCAGGTAACGACTGAGTAGCGTCTTCCCACCTATAGGGATTAAACATTTCGGAAGATTTTGAGTCAGGGCATGCAAACGTCGGCCAACACCAGCAGCAAGGATAACGGCTTTCATGTTCGTACTGTTCCTCTTAGAAATACATGAAACATGCCATTACACGACTTCTTTAAAAGCGGATAAAAACCCTTCAAAATCAGCCTGGGCTAGGCTACCCATATTCGCAACACGGAAAATTTTTTCACTCAAATGGCCTTGTCCCGCATAAATGACGTACCCGCGCTCCTTTAAGCGATCATGCAAATCTTGATAGGTCATGCCTTCTGGAACATAAAAGGCCGAAATCGAATTTGATTGCTGTGTAGTAGTCAAAACAGCCTCGACGCCCAGGTTTCTCAGCCCTTCACGAATCAATTGCGCACAACGGGCATACCGCTCCACTCGGTTTTGTACACCTTCCTCCAATAGTTCACTCAGCGCTTCGTTAAAAGCTGCATACACCTGTACTGCAGGTGTAAACGGAATACTGCCTTGTTCCTGCGCTTCGTAATAGCGGGCGAGATTGAGGTACATAGACCGTTTCGGGAATTTCACAACTCGTTCGATAAAACCTCTTCGTATCAGGACAAAGGATACACCAGGGAATCCTTGGATGCATTTTCCTGCAGTTCCCGCGACCACATACATATGCGACCCCGCCACATCAATCGGTTCACCACCCAACCCACTAATGGAATCCACCACACAAACTCGGTTTAACTCATCCGCCACTTTTGCTATTTCACTGACGGGATTTATTAATCCCAAGGTAGTTTCATGATGAACAATGGCCAAAGTATGTACCTCAGGATGATGCTTGAGGGCCATAGAAATCTTTTCAGGGTCTGGGGTCACATCCCAATCCAATTTTATTTCAGGAACGCCAAGGCGTTGACTCGCAACTATGTCGGACATACGTTGGCCATAGACTCCGTTATTAACAACCAAAACCCGCTTTCCAACTGGAACGCAGGACATCAATGAAGCTTCAACCGCAGCCGTTCCCGAACCCGTTAACAGAATCGCCACATAATCAGGCTCTGCTCCTGGCACAAAAGCCTTGAGCAATTTGTCTCGAATATTCTGTATGAGTTCTGCGCATTCAGATTCCCGATGGCATATGTCTGGAAAAGTCAAAGCTTTCCTTACACGATCGGAAACATTTACTGGTCCCGGGTTAAGCAAAATCATGGGTTCAACGACTCCTCGTTTTTCTTTCTATTAACAAAGCCTAACATCTGACGAATGCCCCTAAAAATCTTCATTTTCTATCGCTTCACGCCTAAGGCTCTACGAGTTCAACGCGGTTCGAAATCGTCTAGCTAAATCAGCAGGTGGGACCTCGACTCGATCCACATCCTCAATTTGTTCATTCACTTTGATGAGCAAAAAACTTGGCCCCTCACTATTCAACATATCCTTGAATTCGTAAACAATATCTTCCCGTTCCCATACTCTTTCGATGTTGATATATCCTGCTGACTTAGCCACTTGATCCAACCGAACTATGCGCGAATAGGAAGGTTGATTGCCAGTGGATCCATATACCTCATTATCAAACACCACATGAATAAAGTTTTTTGGTTTTAATGCACCAATAGTGGCTAAGGTACTTAAACCCATCAGCAGGTTTCCATCTCCATCAAACACAATGATTTTTTTCTGGGGCTGCGCAAGCGCTAAGCCCAATGCAAGGGAAGCCGCTCCACCCATCGCGCCCATGAGATAAAAATTTTCCGGACGGTCTTTCAGCTTATAGGCCTCACGAGAGGGGAACCCGTTACAAATCACCACAGGTTGATCCGTGACAAGCTCAAACAACGCCTGCATGGCTTGTGCTCGACTCTGCATTACGCCTTCCTCGGGTCTCACTCTTTAACTCCTTTCCCTTTTATGGTTGAAGAGTCTTCACGATTCCATTTTTTATTAACAAAGCCACGGGAATGCGTTGCTCCATGAAGGTTTTCGCTACACACTGAAGATCTTCAATAATTGTTTGTTCAGAAAGCGTCCTATGAGGTACTCGAATGAGATCAAGAAGCTGAGGCATGGTTTGCCCCATAACTAAATGCTCGTTGGCATCCTTTCCATCAAAACCCCGCCAAGAAATAATCATGATACAAGGAATTGTATATACTAGATTCAGAGACATCAGAATATTGAAAGCATTGCCTAGACCAGAATTTTCCATAAGCACTACAGGAATTTTTCCTCCGAAAAATGCTCCGGCAGCCAAAGCCACGGCCTGATCCTCGCCCACAGCTGGGGTGTAGAGTCTCCGCTCGCTGAGCACGTCGATAATTCCAGCCAACATCGTATCCGGAACCCCGGTAAAAAAATCGCACCCAATACCCTCCAGAGCTCGCACAAAATCTTCGCTGTCAATCATGTAGGAGACAAACCTCGCAGGCACATTGTAACAATTGGAGATAGCACAAGATTGAATAGCCTCTCGGAAGTGAAATACCGCAAGGGCAGTCAAAAAACAACCAGCAATCAGTTTCACAGGCCGCTTTCCAAACAGAATTATATCGAACCGGTCCTCCGGTTCTCAACAAACCGAGGAATTCGTTCATCCCTTTGTGGTTATGGGAAGTTTGCAGCCTACTCACACCCAGTGTACACTCCGTTGCTCCAGTTGATCACCAACCTTTATGAAAGTCACCGCTGAGGAGTGCTGATCAATCCTATGAAACACAACAAGCCCAAGAGCAACGCCTATACTGACGCCCATGCCCAAAGCGGGATTCACGCGCCACTGCCTGAACTGGAAATCTGGCCAAATCAATATTCGGGCTATGAAATTACGATTGAGATTCCTGAATATACTGCAATCTGTCCTAAGACCGAGCTTCCCGACTTTGGCACCATCACTATCCGCTATATGCCCAATAAAAACTGCGTCGAGCTTAAGTCCTTAAAAGTCTACATTCATGCCTATCGCAACCTCGGAATTTTCTATGAAAACGCAGTGAATCGCATTCTGAAAGATTTGGTCAAAGCCTGTAAGCCCAAATGGGCTGTGGTGAAGGGAAATTTTACAGCACGTGGTGGATTAAGCAGCACCGTTGAAGCCAAGTACCCGAAATAAATTCCATGCCTGGTTTTTCTCGATAAGCAGTCAGAAAGATTGAACACGAAAAGAAAGGAAACCCGCAAGAACAAGGATTAATGGGTTTCATAAAATTCTTTGATTGTTCCGACAACCAACTCCATTTGAGAATGGGATAGTTCCGGATATATCGGCAAGGAAAGCACTTCGGAGGCCATCTGCTCTGAGACTGGCAGATCTCCTTTTTTGTATCCCAACGGTTGATAACATTCTTGAAGATGCAACGGAACTGGATAATACACTTTGTGCCCAACCTCCTGCTCTTTGAGATAGACAATT
>CAZDCF010000028.1:0-13596 GCA_964503895.1 uncultured Nitrospiraceae bacterium
GCCTGCTGTTGCGCATAGAGTTGAATCCGATTGCGCTCAACCTCAAGCGTCGTTAAGCTTCGCCCCATTTCATATTCCAGTTTGCGCAGTTCTTCTTGGGTTTTCCCTACAACTTTTCCCTCCTGCAACTGATGGACCTTGAGTTGCTCGTGGGAGACTGTGACTGTCGCTTCTTGGGCCAACTGCGCAGCCTCTCGAGTTTCAAATTCTGCAATACACGTCTCAAATGCCCGGTGTTCGCGGTTCAACTCTTGGTAATCTGAGACCAAAACCTTGATTTCGAGGGTGCGACATTCCTCTTGTAGTTTTCCATATTGTTCAGCTTGACGAGCCTGTCTTTCTAATGTTCGAAGTTGCTTCTGGACTTCCCCAATTACATCACGAACCCTAACTAAGTTTTGCTGAGTGGAATTGAGTTTTCGCAGGGCTTCGTTTTTTTGTTTTTTAAAACGGCCAATGCCAGCGGTTTCTTCGATAAAATTTCGGCGGTCCTGTGGGGAACCAGAAAGAATATGGTCGATGTTTCCCTGTTCAATGACAGTATGCCCTTTGGTTCCAGCCCGTGCCTCTAAGAACAGGCCTCGTACATCCTTTAACCGGCAAGGAATTTTGTTGATGTAATATTCACTCTCCCCATCCCGATAGAGGCGTCTGGTTATCATGATTTCTTTATTCCCAGGAAGTTCATCGAACACTCCAGCAACGGACTCGAGTTCCTGGCTCGTTACCTCGCTCAACACCAAAGATACTTCTGCCATTCCCAAGGGTTTCTGTGTTTCCGTTCCATTAAAGATCACATCTTCCATACGTTCGCTGCGCAGGGCCTTGGTACTTTGTTCGCCCAAAACCCACAACATGGCATCTACCACATTGCTTTTGCCCGCGCCATTTGGACCCACAACGGCGGTGATCCCTTTGGGGAAATCGATTTTGGCATCGTGAAAGGATTTAAATCCTGAGACAATCAACGATCGTAACTGCATAAAAAACCTTAACCTTTTGGAAGGGTACTTGGGGGAGAACTCAACGTAGGAGGTTTACCACAGGACTAACAAAAAATC
This sequence comes from uncultured Nitrospiraceae bacterium, assembly GCA_964503895.1. Taxonomy (GTDB): domain Bacteria; phylum Nitrospirota; class Nitrospiria; order Nitrospirales; family UBA8639; genus Nitronereus. The sequence goes on from CAZDCF010000028.1 coordinate 1,062, forward strand.
AAAGCAATAGCACTAAATATTGTGTTCACACGGTATTTAATCATCAAAATATTGTGGTTTCTATGAAAAGGCTGTGGATAACTTTTTAGAATTGAGCGCGCCTCATCTGCGACCCAGCATAGCTAATTCTTTTGGAAGAAGAAATTCAACATCCTCTTCTACTACGGTCAATTCTTCGACTTCAGTTGCTCCCATTTCTTTGAGATAGGAAACCACCTCGGTAACTAAAACTTCTGGGGCCGAAGCACCAGCGGTAATACCAATCGACTCAACATTTTTGAGCCAGTCACTCTGAATATCTTTGTACGAGTCAATGAGGTAGGAAGGAATGGCAAAGCGTTCGGCCAATTCCCGAAGCCGGTTCGAATTCGAGCTATTCGGCGAGCCAATTACAAGAATGAGATCCACAAATTTGGCTAACTCCTTTACAGCGTTTTGCCGATTTTGCGTAGCGTAGCAGATATCTTCTTGATGCGGTCCTTTAATCCCAGGAAAACGCCGATTTAGGGCTTCAACAATCTCCCGGCACTCATCAACACTCAAAGTGGTTTGGGTCACATAAGAGAGATGATCATTATTCTCCACAATCAGGTTTTCTACATCCTCGACTGAAGAAACAAGATGGAATTTATCCGGGACTTGCCCCAACGTCCCGACAACCTCTGGATGTCCGGCGTGACCAATAAGAATAAGCTCATAATTGTTGTTATAGTCGCGATTGACTTCATTGTGAACCTTAATCACTAAAGGGCAAGTGGCATCAATCGCTTTTAAATTTCGATTTTGGGCATCTTCCCATACTTCCTTGGCCACCCCGTGTGCACTAAAGATCACTAATGCCCCATCAGGTACTTCATCTAGTTCCTCAACAAAGACAGCCCCCCGCTCTCGCAAGGAATTCACCACATGCCGGCTATGTACGATTTCATGCCGAACATAAATTGGAGCCCCATACCGCTTGAGTGATAACTCGACAATTTCGATTGCCCGATCGACACCAGCACAAAACCCTCGGGGGTTAGCTAAATATATTTTTTTCACCTGAACCTCCATAACACTGGCAAGAAGCCGGGATTGCACCAGATTATTAGTGCATCAGAAAACACCGAAAAATGATTCTCAACCTTAGGCTATGACCCGCCACTTCGTCAACTAGGTCTGAGGAAAAATCGTTCGTCGCTCGTCGCTAATAGCTGGGGAAAAACAAGAGACGAAAACCCAAAAAGAAGGAGGCTTCCTACCAGCGAATAAGTGCTGTCCCCCACGTCAACCCTCCGCCAAAAGCTCCAAGAAGAATCAAATCGCCACGGCCGAATTTCTTTTGACGATGGGCCACATCCAATGCTATAGGCAAGGAAGCTGATGAGGTATTGCCGACTTGCTCAATCATGGAAAACATTTTATCCGATGGCACACCTGCACGTTTGGCAATGGCCTTGAGCATTCGAGCGTTGGCTTGATGCGCAATGACTTGGGCAATGTCCTGAATAGTCAGACCATATTCGGAAAGCGTCTCGGAGTAGGCTGAACTTAAGCGCTTCACCCCTGCTCGAAACACCGCACCACCTTTTAGTCCAATAGCATGGAGATCATTCCTCACAGTATCTATATTCGAGGGAAATTTTGACCCGCCAGCAGGGACCTTTATGAAATCGTGGCAGCGTCCATCTGAATGCAACCGAATACTTAAAAACCCTGAGGTGGTTTTCGTCCCGACATTTTGGCTAGGGGTACCTTCCATCACCACGGCTGCACCTGCTCCATCGCCGAATAACATGGCGCTGGGTTTTTGGGTAGAACTTAAGTAACGGGATTTCACTTCTGCTGCCACAACGAGGCAACAACGGGCTTGCCCAGACTGAATAAACGCATTCGCTGTTGACAACCCATATAAAAACCCAGTGCAGGAAGCAGCTAAGTCAAAAGCTGGGACAGTTTTGGCTTGCAACCTGTGTTGGAGGTGGCATGCAGTTGATGGAAGGATATTGTCTGGAGAGGTCGTAGAAACAAAAATCGCATCCACCGATTCAATGGAAAGGCCAGCAGAAACCAATGCGCGCTGGGCCGCCTGTTCCCCTAAATCGGAGCAGGTTTGTTCAGGACTGCACCAGTAACGGCTTTTTATTCCTGTTAGACGAAAAATATCTTCATTTCTCAAACCTAAAAAGGAAGCTACCTCTTCATTATTCACAAGTCTTTCAGGTAAATAGGAGCCAGTGCCTACAATACGACTAGGTGTCATGCTTCTCATGAAAAAATCTTAAACTGCTCTTAAAGGATGGGGACTATACACTTCGTCTTAATGTATTCAGTTACGATCAGACTCTTTGATGGCAAAGCAAAAGCCTTGCGTGAAAGTACGTAAGCGTGATATCTTGGTCTGTCTTTTGAAAGTTTTTTATTTCCATAAAATCAAAAGCTTATGAATATCAAAAACAAGCGCTTCATTCACATCGCTAGCGCTATTTTTTCAACCAGTCTTCTCATTACCGGCTGCTCAAGCACCGAAGAAAAAGAATCCGTGGACAGAAACGTTCCACTGAGTGGAACGGACGAACAAGTCTTTGTTGGTGATACGCTCGAGATGAACTATGATCCCAATGTAATCATGAAGCGGGCTGAATCCTTCCATGAAAAAGGGGGATACACCGAAGCCATTTTCGAATATCAACACTTTTTAGGTCTTCACCGCAACCATGTGCTAGCGCCGTACGCTCAGTATCGACTTGCCCTTAGCTATTTTAAAATGATCCAAACCATCGACCGCGATATGAGTCCTATTGAAAAAGCCATCGACGAGTTTAATAAACTCATTCAAACACATCCAGGCAGTCAATACGAGGCCGAAGCCAGAGCTAAGATCGGTTCGTGTGAAGATCTCCTCGCCCAACGCCATCTCTTTGTCGCTAAATTCTATTATCGAAAAGAAGCGTATCTGGCAGCAGCCAAACGATACAAATTAGTGATTGATTCCTACCCCCATGCGGAAATCGCAGCTGAAGCCAAATATGAATTGGCCAAAACGTATAAAAATTTAGGCGCTACTGATTGGTCTCGAGATTGGCTAGTCGCCTTGGTCCGAGAACATCCTCGTCACGATTTACGGGATGATGGTTTGAAAATGTTGACCAAGCTGCAAGAAGAAAATCCTGATCTTGTGGTCGCCCAAAACCTCGGAAACGTGGATGGCAATGTTCTCGCAACCAGCGCTTTCTCTTTAGATCAATCAAATCTAGCCTTATCTTCTGGCAGCATAGCCGATTACACTTCTCCTACTCGGGTGGCACCAACCTCAGTTCAATCAACACAATCCGTTCCAGAATGTGGTGTCGGAACTTGGTGCGAGGAATCAAGTTCACCGGAAACCGATACGTATGCGTCACCTACACCCGTTCCTATAGCCTGTCAACCAGGTCAATGGTGCGAGTAGCTAAATCTTTTCAAGCCCAGCAACAGTTGGGGCCATCTTACATTTGAAAATTCATGCGGCATAGGGTTAAACCCATGGCATGCTGGCCTCATTGCTGAGAAAAGGGTAAGCAGTGGGATATGTTTAGATAAGAGGAAAAACGGGAATTTCTTACAAATTGAAAGCGGTGTTCACTGACCAATATACCAGCCGATGCCATTGCGTTCGAGAAAACTCGTGAGGCGTGTGAGAGAATCTCCATAAATCATCACACCAGCCATGATGAGAAAGGCCCCACCCACCACCGAGACACCACGCATATATACCCGAGCCTTTTTGAAATAGTTTAAAAAACTATCGATGCTAAAAGCTGTGATAAAGAGCGGCAGACCTAGGCCAGCCGAGTACGAAGCCAACAGGAAAATGCCATCCTTCATGGACTCCGTAGTGCTCGCGTAAGCTAAAATTGCGCCGAGAATAGGCCCCACGCAGGGAGTCCAAGCTGCGGCAAAGGCGGTACCAATTAGGAAAGAACCCACATACCCAACCGGTCGACTATTAAATTGCACAAGATAGTGCTCCCGCATTAAAAAATCTATCTTCAAAATTCCGAGCATATAGAAGCCGAAAATAATAATAAGGACCGCACCCAACTTGCGGATGATGTCTTGATACTGATACAGGATTTGGCCAATAAAACTCGCAGATGCGCCAAAGGCAATAAACACTGAGGAAAACCCAAGAATGAATAGTAATGAATTCAGCAGAATGGCCTTTCGAAAACGCCGACGTTCTGCAGCATCTGCCAATTGCTCAAGAGACAGTCCAGTGATGTAAGAAACGTAAGAAGGAACTAGCGGCAACACACAGGGCGAAATAAATGATAATAAGCCAGCGCTAAACGCGGCAAACAGCGACACTTGATTCAGTGAATCGATCATACAGTTAAGACATTTCTAAAAGTTCTTTAACGAACGCCCGCGCCTGTTCACTATTCCAATCCCGCGCACCAAACACTCGATGGCGCAGAATCCCTTGTCGATCGACAAGGTAACTCATAGGCAAAGTTCGAACACCATAGGTTCCACTCACTCGATAATCCGAATCGTGCAGGATAGGAAATGTAAGTGCTTGGGCTTCCACAAAAGGCCGAGTGACAATGCTTCCCTGATGATCCGAGGAAATCGCTAAAATTTCGAGCCCATCTTTTTTAAATTCTTGGTACAAGACTTCCATACTCGGCATTTCCACGCGACACGGGCCACACCACGTTGCCCAAAAATTGAGAAGGACAACTTTGCCTTTATAGCCCGAGAGAGATAACCACTTTCCTGATAGATCAATGAGCTTAAACTCATCGGCGGGCGCCCCGAGTGTCGGACCGCCTTTTTTAAAGACCACCTCCCGAGCGCTTTTGGATTCTCGAGGAACTTCAGACACTTCGGATTCACAACCTAGGCCAAATACAAAAACCAGCATCAGTCCAACCCACACATTCTTCATCAACCTAAGAATACCACTGAAACGAAGATGAGGGTAGGGCCCCAACCTCGATTGATTCCTCTTTTCTCTGAGACTCAACATACTAAGGGACTAATCTTCACCTATTTTAGTCATGATATTCTGACGTCATTGAAAGCGTCAATTTTCCATGAGGTAAAGAGGGAAAATGTTCTTTCTGGACATGGGGCTAGGCCAACAACTATACTAATATACTAAGTATTTATTTTTACCATGGTATTATTCGAACTCGACTATGGCGCCGCTTCAATTATTTAGTTATTATTACTTATAAAATAATTCGCTGTTTTCCAAACAATATCTTCCTCAAACTGAACCCCAGGCAAAAAATCAATACGATTCCTAAATCTATGCCAGCTATCTCGTGTCAAGAAATCAGTAAGTCCTACGGACATTATCAGGTTTTACGCAGCGTCACTCTAACTGTCCACGAAGGAGAGTGTTTTTCTTTATTCGGCCCTAATGGTGCAGGTAAGACCACATTGTTAAAAATCCTAGCCACACTACAACGACCCAGTGAAGGACATTACGAAATATTAGGCATGGACGGGCTTAAGGATAAAGAATCCATTCGGGGTCATCTCGTATTTTTAGCTCATGGGACGCACCTATATGATGATCTAAATGCCTATGAAAATTTGGAGTTTTCGCTGGCCCTGCGAGGGAACTCCCCAACCGTTCAAGATATGAAACTGGCCTTAGATCGCGTGGGCATTGGGGCCTTTGTTGAGATGAAGGTTCGGAATTATTCCGCAGGCATGAAGAAACGGTTGGCGATAGCTAGGGCAGTATTGACCAAACCAAAAGTTTTGTTATTAGACGAGCCCTTTACCGCTCTTGATACAGCCGGAACCGAGATCATGCGGGAATATATCCGGGAACGGCTGTCTGAACGCGGAGCCGTCCTCATGGCCACACACGATTATGATAAGGCACGTCCCATTACTAGCCGAGCTGGCATACTGCGGCAAGGGTCGATCCAGGAAATCTCAATTGACACTTTGAAATCTGATGACTTTTTTTAACGTCATTCGCTGGATTGTTTGGAAGGACTTGGCAACCGAGTTGCGAAACCGGGAAACCATCTCTTCCATGCTCTTTTTCGCCCTCATTGTTATATTAATTTTTAGTTTTAGCTTTTCCATGGACCAACAGGCAGCACGAGAAGTTATTGCGGGAATTATTTGGGTGGCATTCGCGTTCACTGGCATTATTGGTTTAGGGAAGTCGTTTTCTACTGAACTCCAGAATGATTGCCTCGAGGCTCTTCAAATGGTGCCAGAATCAAAAGGGGCAATTTACCTGGGAAAAGTGACGGCAAACTTCTTATTTATATTTATCGTCGAAATCCTTCTATTTCCAATGTTTATAATCTTTTTCAACCTGAATGTCGTTGAAGAGATTTCCTTACTTCTGTTAATATTTTTCTTAGCCACAGTGGGCCTTTCCGCTGTGGGAACTCTCTTTTCGGCCCTGACCGTGCAAATTCGGGCTCGGGAAGTGATGCTCCCAATCTTACTACTTCCCCTGGTGGTCCCGGTTATGATCGCCGCGGTCGAAGCCACCAAAGGCGCCCTGAGTGGCGATCCCCTAACAATGTACAGTCAATGGCTCGAGTTGCTTGCCATTTTTGACGTGATTTTTACAGTAGTATCATTTTGGATGTTTGAATTTGTGATGGATAACTAGCAGATCTGATGGGAAGTTGTTAGAAAAATAACCCTGACATGGTAATTCATCGAGCTATACGAAAAGTACAACGCTTCCAAGGCTGGTTCGGAGGCGGAGCTTTCATACTGATCATAGTGGGTCTTTACATGGGACTCATTGCTTCTCCGCCGGACTACTATCAAGGGGAAGTCGTGCGGATCATGTATGTGCATGTCCCATTGGCCCATACTTCGCTTTTCGCCTACATCGTCTTATCCATTGGAAGCATCTGGTATTTGTGGAAACGTGATCCCATTGTGGATAACATGTGTCATGCCGTAGCTGCACTGGGAGCAATCTTTACCACGCTAGCCCTAGCCACCGGCATGATTTGGGGCAAACCCACATGGAATACTTGGTGGACCTGGGATGCTCGCCTGACATCCTATACAGTTATGCTACTAATACTGATCGGCTACTTAATGCTTCGGACTTTTATTGATGATACGGAAAAAGAAGCACGCTATGCCGCGGTATTGGCAATTATTGGATTGGTAGACTTACCCATCATTCACTTTTCGGTGGAATGGTGGCGTACGCTACACCAACCTCAATCGATTTCCATGCGAGGCGTAAGCATTTCATCAGACTTGCTGGTACCATTGCTATGCATGAGCATCGGGATGTCATTGTTATTCTCGTACATGCTTATGGTTCGCACCCAATTGCTCTATCTCGATCAATTGCTACACGCCAAAAAAGGACGACTGTTGAGTCAGTTTCACATGTCGAAATCTAATTCATGACCAGCTTATATGTTCGATGGGTCGTATTATTTATTGTGGCAGTGATCCTTGGTATTTTAATCTACGATCATTATCAGAAAAATTTGGCGGCATGGGTCCCAAGTCAAGTACAAACACAACAACCGACGCAACAAATTCGAGTCCTTGGCATGGTGCAGGGAGGTACATTGAAAGAGAACGTAAACGCTGGCCGTGCGACCTTTCAATTGGTTGAGAACGAAATAGCTATACAAGTGTACTACAAGGGTCCCAAACCAGATAATCTTCGCGAACTCAAGACCATGATCTTGATTGGAAAGTGGAATCCCTCCGATAATATCTTTGAAGCTCGGGATATTGGATTAGTCACGAATTATGGATTTGTAATCAGCGCCTATTTGATCAGCTTAATCCCACTAGCAATTTTTTTGTTTGCCATGAGTCGTCGAGTTGGACTTTTGTATGAAGAGATTAAGGCCTCTAAACTGTATCAGGAAGAATAAATTATGGGTTTAAAAAATAAAAAAGTTGGTCTGATTATCAGTATCTTGCTAGTAGGAGGAGCTCTGGCTTATTTGGCTCTTGGAAATTTTGGCGAAAACCTCGTGTACTTTTTTACACCATCTGAGGTAAAAGCATTTTCTCCGGATTATTATCAGAAAAAAGTCCGCGTGGGGGGGATGGTTGTGGAAGGAAGCATGGAGACCTATTCTGACCGCTTGGGCTTAAACTTTGAATTGACGGATGGCGAAGCTACTATTCCTGTGACATTTGAGGGTATTCCTCCTGACTTGTTTAAAGAAGGGCAAGGCGCGGTAGTCGAGGGCTACTGGACCAACAAACATAAATTTCAATCTAACCTCATCATGGCCAAACACTCCGAAGACTACATGCCTATTGAGCTCAAAAGGGCTGGCATAGAACTTCCGCGCAAGGACTTCATGAAATCCTTGATTCAGTAGAACCAAGAATCATCTTTATCTATGGTTATTGAAATTGGACATTTTGCCGTTGTTATTGCCCTTGTGCTTTCTGCATTTGGGATCGCCTCATCAATTCTTGCACTCAAGACTCGAAGTGTGGACTGGGTGCGAGTCGGACGCATGTCCTTAACATTGATCTTTATTCTGCTTTCCATAGGCATGGCGTCACTTATCTATTCATTTCTCATTCGCGACTTTTCTGTTCACTACGTCGCTACAACTTCCAACTCTCAACTTCCCTTGTTTTACACGATTGCCGCAGTGTGGGGAGGCCACGAAGGTTCACTTCTGCTATGGGTCTTTATCTTATCGGCATTTAGCACCATCGCGGTCTGGCTCCACTGGCGAACCCAACCAACTATCATGCCGTATCTCATTGGCATGGAATGCCTGATCATTATGGGTTTCTTATTGTTGATCCTGTTTCTCTCTAGCCCTTTTGATCGACTCATCCCCGCTCCTCTGGATGGCAAAGACTTAAACCCATTACTTCAAGACCCCGCTATGGTCATGCATCCACCCATGCTGTACATGGGTTACGTTGGCTTTTCGATTCCCTTTTCTTTTGCCATGGCAGCATTACTCTCCGGACGTCTAGGAGAAGAATGGATCAAAGTCACCCAACGATGGACCATTTTTGCCTGGTTGTGTCTGACCACAGGAATCTTGTTGGGCGGCTACTGGGCTTACTACGAACTTGGCTGGGGCGGGTACTGGGGATGGGATCCGGTAGAGAATGCATCTTTTATGCCCTGGCTCGTTGGGACAGCTTTTCTCCATTCTGTGATGGTCCAAGAAAAACGGAAGATGTTTAAAGTCTGGAATCTATTCCTCATTATCGTAACGTTTTCGCTTTCCTTAATTGGTACCTTCCTCGTACGAAGTGGGGTCCTCACCTCAGTCCATACATTTGCGACTGACCCTGAACGAGGATTGTACATCCTCATTTTCGTGACTACGATCATTGGCATTGCTTTTGGTTCCTTGATGATAAGAGCCCACAAACTCAAAAGCCAAGTCGAAATGGACTCCATGGTATCTCGTGAATCAATATTTCTCTTCAACAATTTATTTTTTTTAGTTGCCACTGCCACCGTTTTCCTTGGGACCCTTTATCCACTCATGGTAGAAACTTGGCAGGGCGCCAAAGTTACGGTTGGCCCCCCATATTACAACACCGTCTTCATGCCTATCGCACTTGGTTTGCTCTTCCTCATGGGTGTTGGCCCTTACATTCCTTGGCGCAAGGCATCACAAGCAAGTCTCAAGAAAAACTTTTTAGTTCCGCTGGTGATTGGACTGCTTTCAACAATAACATTATTTACCTTGGGTATTCGCAGTATTTTTGCGTTGGCAGGTGCTTTTGTTGTGGGGTTTTCAGGCGCAGCTATCTGCATTGATTTTGGAAAAATTTCCTCGCTGTATTCTCGGCGTGCATCCGTTAGTTTTATCAAAGGTTCCCTTGCGGCATTCACGTCCAACCAACGTCGCTATTCAGGACTATTAACACATGTGGGAGTTTTAGTATTGGTAATTGGCATTATTGCTTCAACTGTCTATCAAACAGAAAAGGTTGTATCGCTAAAAGTCGGTGATGAATTTATCATCGATGATTATCGAGTGAAACTCGAACGCATCCATGAAGTCCGAGGAAAAAATTGGAGCGCGCAGGAAGGTGTATTTGAAGTGTACGAAGGCGATTTGCTCTTGACTAAATTACGACCACAGAAGCGGGTTTACGATGCAACACAAACACCCACAACCGAATCCGCGATTTACGCCAAAAATATGGGACACATCTTTCTGACCATGCCCGACGTGTCACCAGACGGAGTAGTCGTTGCCCGAGGGGTGATCAATCCTCTGATCCTTTGGGTTTGGGGCGGGGGTGGAATTATGGGGCTCGGGGTATTGCTGAATATTTTCAGACCACGAAAACGAGACGAATAGCAGGACTAAATATTATTGTAATTTTATTATGACTCGTACAACACAAATTACTATTCTCATTGTTCTTCTGGGCTTACTCTCCTTGTTTTACCAAGGTCTATGGGGTGATCCACGGCATATTCCCCCAATTCTAGTTGGAACTAAAGCCCCCATATTTGAAGGACCGGATGTAGAATCTGGCGAACCGCTTTCCTCTAAGAAATACCAAGGTAAAGTGATTCTTGTGAACTTCTGGGCATCTTGGTGCCAGGAGTGCAAAGTCGAGCATAATAATCTTTTGAGATTGCACGATGAATTTAAAGATCACCCAGAATTCATAATGCTTGGCATTAACTACCAAGATGAAATGCCAAAAGCTCGTGCCTATTTAAAACAGTATGGCTCAAGCTTTCCCCATGTTCGTGATGTTAAAGGCGCGTTGGCCATTGACTTTGGCGTGTATGGAGTTCCAGAAACGTTTGTCATCGACCAAAAAGGCGTGATTCGGCATAAATGGATTGGCCCTATTGTGGGCGATGTATATACCAATCTCATGAACAATATTTTAACGCCGCTATTGAATGGATCGACCCCCACAACCTAAATGGCACGCCTGTTCTCTATTCTACTTATCCTGTGTTTTGCATTTCCTCATTCTGGACTAGCCAAAATTGTCGATGAAACTGAGATCGATGAAAAAGTCCGGGAAATTGCCAAAACCCTTCGGTGCACGGTTTGTCAGACCGAAAACATTTGGGAATCTGGTGCGCCTTTGGCTCACCAAATGCGAGATGCAGTTCGAGAACGTGTGATTCAAGGCCAATCGGCTGAGGAAATTCGAGAATACTTTCATAGCCGCTACGGCGATTACATCATGATGGAGCCCCCGAAGCATGGGCTGAATTGGCTTATTTGGTTGGCCCCGTTTATCTTGCTACTAGTAGGTGGAATCCTGTTATGGCGTGAAGTAAAAAGGTGGGTCGCCCGGAGCCCCAAACCTGAAGCCAAAGTTTCTCCACCTCTTGATGAAAAGTCACAACGACGAATTCAACAAGAGCTAAATCCCTAAACCATTCCGGCTTATTTGCATGTCAATCATATTCATTATTATCTGTTTCGTTATCCTCATCGTCGTCATTGCTGCCATTTCGTCTCCGTTTTGGAAGAAGGACCCGACTACGCCTGAACTCATCAGTCAAGAAGCTGCTGCAGACCAAGAACGGGCAGATCTTTCTGTAGAACGAGAAGTACTCCGCCAATCCCTTCAAGAACTTGATGTAGAACTAGCACAGGGCCGGTTAGAACAAGAGGACTACGATCGCTTAAAGGCCACGGATGAACGACGCTTAATCGACGTTTTAGACCGACTTGAAGCTTTAGCCGCAACTCAGACTCATGAATCATCAACAGAACAAACCAAGAAAACTGGGGCTGCATGGGGCTCAGCGATCGCTGCAAGTCTCATCGTACTTGTTCTGTCAGTCGGAATTTATAGTTTTCTCCAATGGCGGACCATTAACCGACTCGTAGATGTCCAAGCCCAGATGACGACTCAACAAGCTCCCGACCCACGAGAAATGGTTGCCAGGCTCGAAGCTCGCCTCAAGGAAAATCCCGATGATGTCCAAGGTCAAATGATGGCGGGCCGATCCTACATGGCTTTGAACCGTGTCGACGATGCAAAAAAAGCTTATGAGAAGGTTTTGGAGTTAGACGCCCGAAACCATGAAGCTCACTACAACTTGGGCATTACTATGATTGAAGAACGGAAATTCGACGATCCAAAAATCTTTGAAGCCGCGCTCAAACATTTCGATGTAGTTTTAGTCGATCTGCCCAATCAACCAGGCGTTAATTGGTACAAAGGGTTGGCCCTGTGGTACTTGAAACGACATCGAGAAACCGAAGAATTCTGGGGCACCGCCTACAAAAACCTCAAGCCCGATAGCCAGGACGCCGAATTTGTCAAACAAGCCCTTGTTAAACTTCGGGAAGGAGAAACACCGTTCTAAAAAATACCCACTCCTTTGTTTTTAAATACTAAATAAAAAATGAAATCGTTTTTTCTTTTCTTATCACAGAAATTTACCTCTAAACGTTCCTAAAACAGAATCTAAAGGACAAGCGGGCTATTGATTCGACGTCTCTCTAATAATGGGAGAGTAAAAATTATCCCATTGAGGATTTGAATGGAACTCAAGAAAACACGCTAAATTCTTATGGGAAAGCTACTGCAAAAGTTGGTGCCGAAGCCGGGA
>CAZDCF010000029.1:0-13434 GCA_964503895.1 uncultured Nitrospiraceae bacterium
TCGGCGCATTTAAATTTAGAGGGGCATACAATGCGGTGGCCAATCTTCGTTCAAACAAACCAGTTGTTACACTTTCTTCAGGGAACCATGCCCAGGGTATTGCACTTGCCTGTCAATTGTTAGGAAAGAAAGCTCATCTCGTGATGCCAGAACCCATTAACCCAGTGAAACTGACTGCGGTTCAAGGATATGGGGGAACGGTTCACACTCCGACTAAATCAGAAGAAGCAGAATCGATTGCTCGAGACCTTGTTCTGCATATGAAAGGCGAATGGGTTGAAGCCTTTAATGATCCTTATGTAATTGCCGGGCAGGGGACGGCCGCCTTGGAATTGCTTTCCCAAGTTAATAATCTTGATGTGATTTTAGGCCCAATCGGTGGAGGTGGATTAGTATCGGGTACGTCGTTGGCGGCGCATGGGGTGAATCCCAAGATCCGGATCTATGCATGTGAACCAGCAGGTGCCCTAGATGCAATGTATTCTGTCCAAAAAAATCAAATTGTGCCACAAGATAATCCTCAGACCATTGCAGAAGGTTTACGGACAAGTGTGGGCTCTCTGACCCTTCCTATCCTTCGAGAACATCTTGCTGGATTTTTTGTCGTTGAAGAAGAGGAAATTGTGCGGGCTATGCGTTTCATTTATGAAAGAACAAAATTGATTATTGAACCCGCTAGTGCTGTTGCGTTTGCCCCCTTGCTTCGTCAGGAGCGCGACTTACAAAACAAGCGTGTTGGAGTGATAATTTCTGGAGGTAACGTGGATGCGTCGACGTATTTTAAAACCTTATAGACCGCATGCCATAAAGGGAAATGGGAACTTCTTTAGTTAAGCGAATCTCTGAGTTCTTCTAAATTTTTAATTACGAGGAGGTCGCCGTTGGTTGTAGCGATTTCGATGCCTTGAGCACAGACTTCGCGGCAGCGATCGGGTTGCTTACTGTTTTTGAGGCATTGTGCGAGCGCAAAGATGGCCGCTGAGTAGATAGGTTTAACTTTGATGCAACTTTCCAATGCGGGGATTGCTTCTTTCCAGTTTTCATCTCCCATGTAGGCTTTGCCCAAACCAAACCAGAGGGTTTCATCGTTAGGATCCATTTTCAGCACTTTTTTGAATTTTTCTATTTTCGGATCTGGCATTTCTCAAATTCTCCAATTTTTTCAATTTGCTAAAATTCTTACCTATAGGCAATCTAGCATTGTCTTCTTCGCATTGTCTAACGGTATACCCTGTGTTACCATCCGAAACCTGTTTAAAATTCTCCTCCTTTGTAAGGAAGGCGTAGGAGAGGCGGAGTTTTAAAATTTACTGCCTTTCCCTATGTTTGAGGAAATTAGTTGTTCAGAATCTCTACCCCACCTAATCTCCTCTTTGCAAAGGGGAGGGATTTCATGAGCATTCTATCCTCCGAAGAAATGTATTTTTTAAAAATCGTACAATTTTAAAAAGGTTGATTCGTGGGCCGCGTTGGCTTGGTTTCACATCCCGCATTTCTCGAGCATGATATGGGTTCTCACCATCCGGAGTCGCCGGAGCGGTTGCGGGCCATTTTGGGTCAACTCGAATCCACTGGGGTTATGTCAAAATTGACTCGGATCGACCCACGAAAAGCAGAAAAAGAGTGGATTACACGAATTCATGATCCGGTGTATGTGCAGCGCATTGAAGATAAAGCGCCGAGTTCGGGATATGCGTCTCTTGATCCGGATACGTCGATGTCACCCGGTTCATTAGAAGCCGCGTATCTCGCAGCAGGGGGAGTCATGGCTGCAGTTGATGCGATCATGGATAACCAAGTTGATCAGGTATTTTGTGCGGTTCGTCCTCCAGGTCATCATGCTGAGGCCAATCGTGCTATGGGCTTCTGTTTTTTTAATAATGTAGCCATCGCGGCGCGGTATATTCAAGAGCGACATGGTTTACAAAGGGTTTTGATAATTGATTGGGATGTGCATCATGGTAATGGAACGCAACACGCATTTGAAGAAGATCCCTCCATAATATTTTTTAGTACACACCAATATCCACATTATCCCGGCACGGGCGCGGAAAATGAACGGGGTCAAGGGAAAGGCGAGGGTGCGACCATTAACGTGCCAATGTATGGTGGGCAGGGCGATAAAGTCTACCGAGAGGTCTTTCAAAAGGTATTAGTGCCGGCCGTGGATGCCTTTAAGCCGGAGTTTGTATTGATCTCTGCGGGATTTGATGCGCATGAAGATGATCCTCTGGCGAGCATGGCCATCACCACTCAAGGGTATGGGGAACTTACGCGGATGGTCTCGGGCATTGCGAATGCACATTGTCACGGACGAATCGTGGCTTGTTTAGAGGGAGGGTATAATCTGCGGGCGCTCGCAACTTCAGTGGAACAACATATCCTGGCGTTGATGGAAGCCTAAAGTTATGTTCAGACGACAAAGACGACAGTTATACTACGGAAGAAGATGGTACGGACCTCTCTTGGTCTGCATCCTGGCATTGCCGATTTTCGCATACTACTTCCATACGGAAATTCGTCCAACCGTCATATTTGGGCTCCGCGATGATTATGCCCGAGCCATTCCATTCCAAGAAATTCCGGTTGGAATTGAGAGCCTAAAAGCCAAGGAATGCGGCCGGTGTCATCAAGAGATCTACGAAGAATGGAAAACAAGCATCCATGCCCATGCCTATAAAGATCCGTTTTTTCAAGCCTATTGGAAAAAAGATGACAATATTTGGATTTGTCTCAATTGCCACACGCCTTTAGAGAATCAGCAGCCTACGCTCATCCAGAGTATTCCAAATGGTCGAGTAGAAAAGGCCGTTCAAATCCAAAATCCGATGTATGATCATGCGTATCAACAAGAGGGGGTGACCTGTGCGGCCTGTCATGTACGCGATGGAGTGATTTGGGGACCCTTCGATGATTCGGCAGCTCCGCATCCCACGAAATTCGATCCGGCATTTCGAACCAAGGACATGTGCTACCGCTGTCATAATGTGGTCTCTGGACCCTTTCAGTTTTATAATGTCGGGCCTTGTGGGACCTATGCCGAATATGAAGGCGAATATTTCATGAAGGAAAAAGGCTACGTCTGTCAAACCTGTCATATGCCTGAGGTTTCAAGGCCTGTGGCCAAGGGCGGTCCCATTCGACAAGGGCGTCGGCATTTATGGCGTGGCGGACATGATCCAGAAATGGTCAAACGGGCTGTGGCCATTCAGGTTCAAGCGAATCCACCCAATCCCAAACCAGGTGAGACTGTGAACATGATCCTGACCTTGATCAATGCAGGTGCGGGGCACAAAATTCCAACGGGCGATCCTGACCGGCATTTTACCATTGAATTTTATGTGAAAGACAAAAAGGGGGAGGTCTTAGAGGAGCAAACTGAGACCATGGGCCGTTGGATTTTGTGGCAGCCTGTCATTCTAGAACTTTACGATAATCGGTTGTTGCCCTTAGCGAGTCGAGACTACCAATTTTCTTATGAAATTCCTCAGGGACAGGAAGACTTGGTTGTGGAGGCTCGAGTCCGCTATCATATACTCACGGATGGGCAGCATGCCATGTTGCGGGAAACCTACGGATTGCGCGCTGGTGATCCTTATCGCTTTGAGATTTATCGACGCGAGTTTCCGTTAAGTGAGCAATTAAGCGTTGCGCTGAGTGAGCAGCCTGTTGACCCGCGGGTTGGGTGTTCCAAGGATTCAGCCAAGCAGGTATCGCTGCATGGCTCATTGGGATAATTTTTTCAGAGGAATGGGAATAATCTTATGTCTAGTGCATGGTTAATTGATACGGAAACGTTAGCACAGAATTTGGGACGTGAGGATTTGGTGATTATTGACGTTCGTGGGCAAGCTGCCTACTCGGCGCATATTCCTGGAGCAATCAACACTACTTGGCATGAATATAGTGACCCGGAAGCTGTTGCCAAAGGAGTCTTGGATCCGGATATATCCCGTTTAGAAAAACGGTTACAAAACTTGGGAATTAAGAATTCCAGTGATATCGTCGTCTATTCCAACCCATTCGATAATTGGGGTGACGAAGGCCGAATGTTTTGGATGCTTCAGTATCTTGGGCATCCGAGTGTGAAAGTGTTAGATGGCGGATGGGTGAGGTGGATAGCAGAAGCCCGACCCTACGAACATGAACCCCAAAAATTACCTCCAGGGGATTTTATGGCTTCTGTCAATCCAGACCTTATAATCCTCAAAAACGATCTGAAGAAACTGGTGAAAAGCCACCATCCTCAATCAGTTGTGCTTGATGCTCGAAGCATTGAAGAATACGCGGGTAAAGAGATCGATGGACTTCCCCGAGCCGGTCATATTCCATCGGCTATCAACATTCCCTGGAATGGGTTCTTGAATCGTGATGGAACGGTGAAAGACCTTTCAGAGATCCAAAATATTTTTCTAGACTTTGGTTTGCAACCTCAGCAAGAGCTTATTACCTATTGCTTAGGTGGTGTTCGGTCGGCATGGCTCTACTTCGTCTTGAGGTTCGCTGGTTATGAGAAAGTACGTAATTATCCCGGATCGTGGTGGGAGTGGAGTCGAGACTTCGCGGCGCCCGCGGAAAAAGACGTTAAGCTCTTGCATAAAGTGGTGGGGCCTACGCAAGAACAACCTTCTTGATGTAGGATGAAAAGCATGCGAGGATGTAGCCGGGAGCACAGTACAAATTGAATCATTCTCGTTTTCCATATTTAACCTTTTTAGGGAGGTCTGAAATGTGGCAAAGAATTTTTTTCGCAGCAATGTTGATTTGTGTAGTAGTATTCACGGCCAGCCCCGTGTTAGCTGATGGCAATCCGCATCTTGATGAAGCGATTGCTCATGCGAAAGAGGCTATTAAGCACGGTGGAATGGGGCATGCGGGTGCGGTGGTGGAGCATGCCGTCGAGGCATTGGGGCATGCCAAAGTAGCAGCAAAGGAAATGAACAATCCGCATGTTGATGAGGGTGTATCTCATTTGGAAGAAGCTATCACACATGGCAAACAAGGGCATGCTGAAGTCGCGACAAAGCATGCAAAAACGGGTTTAATGCATCTCAAAGAAGCGCACTAACCCTCTTGAGACATGTTAAAAGTAGTCAGGAAACGGGCAGGGCTCTCCTGCCCGTTTTTGTTTAGGAGACTAGGAAGAATATGAAGGTCGGGTATTTCCAATCGCATCCTGAATTTGGAGAGGTGGAAAAAAACCTTGAGCAGTTTGCCTCAAGGCTCACAGGAGTGGACTGTGAGTTGCTTGTTTTACCGGAGTTAGCATTTTCCGGGTATCAATTTGTGAGTCAAGATGAAGTGATGAGCTTGTCGGAGCCGATACCTAGTGGCCCTACGACTCAACGGTGTCTGGATTTAGCTCGTAAACATGTAATGCATCTTGTTGTTGGGTTACCTGAGCGTGAGGGAGAACGGTTCTACAACTCTGCCATTGTGGTTGGCCCTTCAGGATTTGTCGGGAGTTACCGCAAATCGCATTTATTTTTCGAAGAAACTTTGTTTTTCACTCCTGGTAATTCGGGCTTGCATGTTTGGGATATCGGGAAGGCACGGATTGGAGTCATGATCTGTTTTGATTGGTATTATCCAGAAGTAGCCCGTACCTTAGTGCTTCAGGGGGCGGATATTTTATGTCATCCATCAAATCTTGTTTTGTCTAGTTGTCCGGATGCGATGATCACGCGATCATTAGAAAATCGTGTCTTTAGCCTCACGGCAAACCGAGTGGGTCAAGAAGCCAGAGGAGGCAAACCTCCACTGACGTATATTGGACAAAGCGAGTTGGTATCCCCAAGGGGAAAGATTTTAAGTCGAGCGCCACTTGATAAAGAAGAATTGATGGTCCTCGAGATTGATGTGAACGAAGCTCGGGACAAATCCATCAATTCTTATAACGACTTATTAAAGGACCGTCGTCCCCATCTTTACACATCCTAAGTTCGACCTTTTCAAGTGAATGAATACAACGCAAGGGCAGTCTTCTAATCCCATGCATTCAGGGCTTCGCGTGCGATGGCTGAAAGGGGCAATGAATTATTGATGATTTGGTGTATGAGGTGAAGAAGTGAGATGGAAGACGCGTGTTTTGCTCATGGCTCTAGTAGTAGGGTTGGATTTTTTAGGAATGGTGGACATGATTATGTTTGTTCAACAGGTCCAAGGAGCTAACGAGACTTCGGAAAAAATTTTGAAGGATGGGGTTCCGATGATCCTAATTCCCGCTGGTCCATTTTTAATGGGGATTAATAAATGGGCTCGTGATGGGGGACGGGACGAATATCCAAATCATGAAGTGGAACTTCCAGATTATTATATCGATAAATATGAAGTTACCAATGGCCGTTATTTGGAATTTGTTCGAGGTACGGGGCATCGAGTTCCCAAGCACCGGCATGATTCGTCGAAAAACTTATGGCAAGATGGATTAATGCCTGAGTCGATTGAGCTCTTGCCTGTTGTAAACGTCAATTGGTTTGATGCTCAAGCATATTGTCAATGGGCGGAGAAACGACTGCCCACGGAAGCGGAATGGGAAAAGGCTGGCAAAGGAACGGATGATCGCCGGTTTCCCTGGGGAAATGTTGAGCCGACTCACAAACATCTCAATTTTAATCAGAAGTGGCGCGGGGAACAAACTCTAGTTCCGGTTGGCATCTATGAACTAGGGAAAAGTCCCTATGGCTTATATGATATGGCCGGAAATGTTTGGGAATGGGTAGCGGATTGGTATGATGCCACGTATTACCAACGGAGCCCACGGATCAATCCTCAGGGTCCTCAAAAAGGAACACGGAAAGTGCTGCGCAGTTCTGGTTGGCAGGTTGAAACACCTCAAGTTCGGGTTTTTACCCGAGTGGCCAGCGATCCGCTTGATCGCAACCATTCCACTGGTTTTCGGTGTGCTGTCGATAGCTCAACACCGTGACATTCTTTTTACCCTAATGATAATCAAATACCAGCGGAGAAATTATTGGTAATTAAGATGGAATAATTTCTTGCTTTGGTTGTTATAGGATTATCGGTATGAGGTAGGGACCGCTAGGATTTTCTTGCTACATACAGAAATTTGGCCAAACTAAAGAGCTTGGTTGAATGGTCCTTGCCCTGTGAGCCATTGCTGCTTCAATTTTGCATCAAGGTCTCCCGCGCCATATCTCAGATTTTGGAGTTATCATCGATCACAAGAATTTGGTTCATGAATTTCTTGAAAATTTTGTTTACTTATCTTTCCTTAGGGTGTAAGATGCAGAAGCTTCAGTGGCTGGTATCCGCGGGCTCTTGTTTGCGGGCCAGCCGTTCGTTCATGCGGAAGAAACCGCAGTCGTGTTACCCCAATCATCAGGGTGTGCGTTTGTCTAGAAATTTCTTACTTAGGTCACTTGGTCTATGTTTGACGGTTTTCTTCATGGGGGGGCCTTCCCTTGCTTGGGGTGAAGTGACCCAGAAAGCTGAAGAGATTCTGGAATTTCAGGATCAGTCTTTGGCTTCTTCAGGCGGTGAACTTAGTTATTTCAGAATTTCTGAATCCGAACCTTCCTCGTTCGAATTGGTTCATAGAATTTCTGACTCAAAACATCAAGTTGCAGAATTTCGTTCTTCCAGTTCCCAAGAGAACCTGGCTTCTATCCTAGTTAAGAGCATTGCTCTTCGAGCAGACCTTTCTTTCACTTCCCCAAATCCCGAGTCGTGGCGATATGGGAAACTCTTCTTGATCTCTTCCAGCGAAGAAAAGCTTGAACCTGAAATGCTCTATGGAGAGATTTCGCCGATTCTCAATCCTTCCGTGGAGCGGAAAATTCGGTACTTTCAAACGGTAATTCCCGACCGATTTCAAGAATGGTTAGATCGGTTCCAAAAATATAAACCAGTTGTAGAAAAGATTTTTGTCGAATTTGGATTGCCCAAGGAATTGATTTATTTGTCGGTGATCGAAAGCGGATTTAACCCAAGAGCCTACTCTCGAGCGAGGGCAGCAGGGCCGTGGCAGTTTATGAAAGGCACTGGACGAACGTATGGTCTTCGAGTCAATTGGTATGTCGATGAACGCCGTGACCCTGTGAAATCTTCTGTGGCGGCGGCCCAACATCTTCGGGACTTGTATGATCGTTTTGGATCCTGGCCTTTAGCCCTTTCTGCGTATAATGCAGGCGCAGGAAAAATTGCGCGGGCTATTAGAAAGAGCGGGACTCGAGATTATTGGAAGATTCGGCTGACTCGTTATATTCGGCGTGAAACTCGTGAATATGTGCCGAAGTTCATGGCTGTAGCGATTATTGCCGCGAACCCAACTCTGTTTGGTTTTCGTGTGAATGCCCATGAAGTACATCAATATGATGAAGTTCGCATGAATAATACGATCCATTTACGCACGGTTGCAAAAAAGACGGGCCTAGCCTTTGAAGATCTTCGGCGGCTCAACCCAGAACTTCGTCGTAGTGTTACCCCGCCACAAAAGGAAGGATATTTTTTAAAAGTACCTGTGGGGATGGGGTACCATGTAAAAAATGTCCGTGATGAACTGAAGCAGTGGAATCAGCCACCGTCTCAGGTGAATTGGTATCGTGTGCGATATGGGGACAGCTTGTCGGTGATTGCTCACCGATTTAGCATGAGCGTAGAAAAGCTCAAGACTCTAAATAACCTGTCTAGGAATTTGATCCGTGTAGGGAAGCGTTTACGGGTGAGTGATGGACTTTATTCACCGTCCGAAGAGGGAAACACTATATGGTATCGAGTTCGTAGAGGGGACAGTCTTTGGACTATTGCCAAACGATTTAGTGTGAGTGTGCGAGACTTGAAGGTCTTAAATAATTTGCGAAGCAGCGTAATTCAGGTGGGGCGAATGTTGATGGTGAGCCCGTAATTCTCGGTGGGTTTCTACGCTTACTCTTCCTTCTTTTTAGTCAAATCTTTTTCAACCGTCGGGGTATTTTCCATTCCAGGATCATCTTGGGGATCTTTTTGTGTTTCTTCAAGTACTCGGATGCGTAGGGCGGCTTCACTTATGTATGGCGAAGCGGGATGTTGGTCCTGAAGTTGCTTGTAATAGATCAGAGCCTGGTTGGAGTGATTGTCTGATTCCTCAAGTTTTGCCATCTCAAAGAGCACCTGGTCTTTATTAAGTGCTTCAGGAAGGTTGAGGACTTGGTTGTAGACCTCTAATCCCTTTTGTTGGTTCCCGGTAATGACATAAGTTGATCCGAGTCGTTGCATAACTAAACTCCGAAGCGTTGTATCGTTTTGAAACGACGAGAGATAGCTTTCATACGCTGCAATTGCGTCTGAGTAATTTTCTTGTTCGATTCTGGCATTTCCCAAAAAATACCAAGCCAGTTCAGCACTTGAAGTGTGAGGAAACTCATCAAGGATTTGTTGATACAAAGCCGTAGCTTGTTCAAGATTTGTTTTGGCTTTTTCAGGCTGATCGAGAGGTCGATCAAAGTACAAGATTCCGGCTTGGTGTTCCAAAGCCAGAGCCTCCTGCTCGTGTTGATGTTCCATCCAAAAAATTCCGCCGATGCCAGCTGCCACGATGCAAACTAACAGCAGCCCAATGAGCACCGCGTTCCGATGCTGTTCGGCAAAGAGCCAAATCCGTTCGGATCGTGACAAGAATTCTGTATGTTCCGAGGCCGAAGCCCGACTGGGATCTCGAATTTTAAAAGCCATAAGCTTCGGCGAAAATTGGAGCGATTGAATGAATTTGACGATGTAACGCGGCCTTCGGCCTTATACCCACATGACTTGACCTTGTCAAATTATCCGTCGTCTTTTCAGAAGTACTAGAAGTGGTAAGGGAAAGTGTCTTTTCTCAGGGCTGCGAACACAACCGTTTAGGTTGACATAGGACCCCTGGTTGCTATAATTCAAACACGTTTTGAAATCGATCGTACAGGCGGATAGCTCAGTTGGGAGAGCATTGCCCTTACAAGGCAGAGGTCGCAGGTTCAAGCCCTGTTCCGCCTACCAATATGAGTGTCAGGTAAGTGAATTTTTTAGGGCCTAGGCATATTGCTCAGTTATACCTTCATGAGGAAGGCAAGAGGTTCTGGGCGCAAACGCCAACAAAAAGGGCTCCCTGTGTCAGTGTACGGGGCCGTCGTTCAGCTGGTTAGGACGCCAGATTGTCAATCTGGAGGTCGCGGGTTCAAATCCCGTCGGCCCCGCCATACACTTCTCTGCGGTAGCTGTTCAAATCCCCAGTTTCAAGAGCTTTGATGCCAAGGAGTTTCCCTACCTTAGCACTGGAGGCCTGAATGTTCTCTAGTAATCCTATAGCAATTGTGCAATCACTCGGGACGGTATCGATCTTTGTCTTGTTGACTCTTCTTATTTTCTCAGTCGCATCATGGGGAATCATTGTATACAAATGGAGAATGTTTCAAGCCGTGGATCGAGACGAAGAGCAATTTCTTGAAAACCATGAGCGGGTGCTTCTTAATGCCAAGGGATTGGAGATCCTCAAGAATTCGACAAATGCAGGATCCCTCAGCCCCAGTGGGGCGGTGTTTGACGGGATTGCAGTCAAAGTGGATCAACGCAGCGCCCTTTTTAGGAATCGTGATATGATTGGCCGATCTCGTGAAGGACGGTGGCCAGACCGCCAATATCTTGAA
Organism: uncultured Nitrospiraceae bacterium; assembly: GCA_964503895.1. GTDB lineage: Bacteria > Nitrospirota > Nitrospiria > Nitrospirales > UBA8639 > Nitronereus. Next base: position 10,620 of record CAZDCF010000029.1, read on the forward strand.
AAAGTGGTCCAATACATTGTGCAAGGGCAAATTACACAACAGGAAAGTTATCTTTCGTTTTTGGCTACAACTGGGAATATTACGCCCTTTATTGGACTGTTTGGCACGGTCATAGGGGTGATGAATTCCTTTCGGGAAATTGGTAAACAAGGGTCGGCTAGTATTGCTGCCGTCGCTCCTGGGGTCGCGGAAGCATTGGTGGCCACGGCCGCAGGCCTGTTTGCTGCAATTCCCGCGGTTGTTGCCTATAACTATTTTTTAACCAGGATTCGAAAAAGTACCCAGCGCATGGAGGCGTTTAGCATTGAATTTCTCAATACCCTGGATGAAATTGCACGTGATATTAGTGAGGCTACGGTGCCAGAACAGCAGGAGCCAATTTCAACAGTTGCGGAACCGAAAGCAAAACCCATTGTTCCCTCTACGAAAACACCGTCAACGGCTTCTCCCAAGGGTATAACCTCGAGCCAAGCGTCTCAGTTAGTCGAAGGTGTTCCTGGAAGCAAATCGAAAAAAGCACAACCTGTTCCACGTACCCAAAGGAAGTCGTTCGGTGATAGTTGAATCACGCCACCGCCGGTTTTTATCCGAGGTTAATATCATTCCCCTTGTGGATGTTGTGCTCGTATTGTTGGTGATTTTTATGGTGACCGCGCCCATGCTTCATCGTGGATTGGACATCACGCTGCCCCAATCTTCCTCGAATAACATTACACCAGACGAACGGTTGATTATTTCGATTGAACCTAACGAAGCTATCTATATTGGAAAGGATCGGGTTACGATAATCAGTTTGCGTAAACGATTACATGAAGCAAAGGCCTTGAATCCCCTTATCTCTGTGTATCTACGCGCAGATAGTAAGATCCCATATGGACGAATCGTTCAGGTCATGGATGAAGTCAAGCGTGTTGGTATCGGACGGTTAGGCATGGTGACCAACCCGAAGGGAACGGGGATGGATGAAGAATCCGTTGAACTCTTCTAGCCTGACTTTACATGAGTAATATGTCATGTCCTCCTATGCTGATCCATCAAACCTTGCCTCTCTAGATTTAGCTGGTTCATCCACGTACTGGGATAGCTATCTCAGGCACATGCTGGCCACTTCGTTGGTGGTACATGCGGTGCTACTTTTTGGGCTCATGAGTCAAAGATTGGTACCTACCATTCAACAGCCTATAGCGTCATACTCTGTGGATCTTGTGGCCCTGCCTGAGTCACAGGTTATTTACCCAAAAAAAGAATCCAAATCTGTGAAGAAGGTGCCGGTTCAGCCACCGGTGAAGTCAGAACCCAAACCTCAGGCAAAAACCTCTGTACCTCCGCCTAAGGCGGAACAAACGGCGTTGCCCGAACCTGCTCTGGTGGCTGTACAGCCACCTCTGGCTACAAAATCGCTTCCTACCGCGCGGATTACGCAATCCCTTGTGAGTGCTGTTGATAGTGTCGCGTTTCCTCAAAGTAGGGAAATGACCCCAATTGAGAAATCTCCTACATTGCCACCAAAAACGAAATTACTTACGGCAAGCGAAGTGGAAAATCCTGCGATACCGTTACCAGTCGTTCCTCGATCACCGGAACTACCCACTTTATCTACCTCTGCTCAAAAGGTGAGCCCCTCGCTAATGAAGTCTGCTCCCACCGGTTCCATGGCGAAAACTTTGAAGCAAACCATGAAATCAGTCACTGTGCCTCGCAAAGTGCCAGAACGGCAGGTGCCAATTTCAATAGTTGCGAAACCAAAGGCAAAACCCATTGTTCCCTCTACGAAAACACGGTCAACGACTTTTCCTAAGATTGTAACTCTAAGCCAAGCACCTCAGCTGGCCGAGGGTGTTTCCGTCAGCAAGTCGGAAAAAACTCAACCTGTTCCACGTACCCAAAGTCACGTTTCGGACTCATTGAAACAAGTGGCGCAATCGGTCATTGTGCCGAAGGTCGAAAAATCCACCGTGTCGAAATCGAAACATACTTCCTCGGTTGCTGTCCCGGTTCCCTCCCGTCAGGAGCTCAAATCCTCACTGCTGCAAAAGACTCCTGGGATAGTTCCTAAACCCATGAAGCCAGATCTATCTCAGCAAGCCATCGCGAAACTAGTCATCCCTGAGGTGAAGGAACTTCGAATGCATCATATCCTCTCGAGTCAAACCGGGGGTGGGATGAAAAAAACCAAAACTGCTCTCCAGGTTTCGGGCATTTCTTCAGAAGGGAATGTCTATTGGGCGCGCGTATGGTCGAAGATTGATCGAGAATGGGTTGCGCCTGAAGTTGCTGTTCGATCAGGTCAACCTATTCATGTATTGTTGGAGTTTCGGGTAGAACGCAATGGCGCCGTAAAAAAATTGACCATCGAAGAATCATCGGGAAACAAGTATTATGATTTAGCAGCCAGACGTGCTGTTATGGATGCTGTACCACTACCTGCGTTTCCTTCAGATATGACTGAGCCGTACTACGATATACAGTTTCGATTTACTGTTAACCTGGATTCCTTATCATGAGAATGGCGCGTTTATTGATCGCTTTTACCGGATTATTGGGATTTAGTGGCTTGGCCCTATTTGAATCCAAAGCTGCCGATGTGTTTTTAGAAACGCAGCGGTCGGAGTTTCAAAAGATTCCCATTTGGATCATGGGCTTTGGCGATAGAAAGGCTGGTGACAAATCTGTAAAAACCATTGGAAGGCAAATGGCGGAGGTTCTTAAAGCTGACCTTACGCGTTCACAGGTATTTGAGGTAATTGGTGAGCCCATGCTGGCTCTAGAATTTTCTCATTCCCATTGTCAAGGAGCGGTGCCAATGGGTAAGGCC
>CAZDCF010000030.1:0-13343 GCA_964503895.1 uncultured Nitrospiraceae bacterium
TTCTGGACTTAAGCTGGTGAAGAATTGAAAGCTGAAGGCAAAATGAAACACCTCCTACTCACAACAATCGCAGCCGTGGTGCTGGTGGGGTGTGGGGGTGCAGCAATCGGCTCCTGCAGCATAAACACCACTCGCTGAAGCCGTTGCGAAGTGCCAGCCGCCTCGCGGAACTGTATTACTTAGATGCGGCCATTACCTGATCTAGGCATTTACGAGCCTCCCAAGCTTTGTCTGTTGGTGAATCTAATTTTGAAAGGTTTTTAATAGATTTAGACACCAATTGTCTGCTTTCAGAATCTAACTGATTCTCTGGCAGCATTGACAAGCAAACAAGAGTCATCTCATAAATACTCGCACAGGCTGTGTGATTGCCATGATTGAATTGTGGTACCCCCATACTGATTGATTTAGATACAAGAGATTTAACAGTGGGCGTAATTGTAGATAGTTCCGGAATTAGAACCGAGTCTATTACATGAACAATACCATTTGTGGCTTCAATATCTACTTGTGTTATTTTAGATTTATTAATAAATACCGTTTCATCGGAAACAGAAAAGTTCACATCTTGATCGGCAAGAGTCGTCAATGGTAATATTGGCAAATTGTTGCTTTTAAACCTGCCAGAAACAACATGATATTTTAGAACAGTTTGCAACATGCCGATGTTTTCAGGCTGTAGTAGTTGATTTAAAGTTTTCTTGGGAAGTTTAGCAAATGCTTCGTCAGTTGGTGCAAATATTGTTAGCGGGCCATCTGACTTGAGCGCTTCCACCAACTTCGCTTTTTTGGCAGCTTCTAGTAAAAGTCCAAATTTTTCTGATTTACTTGCGACTTCTACTATGTCCTGTCCGTACGTTGCAATTGAACCTAGTAAACCGATTGCGATACATGTGAATAATTTGTACACTTGATTAAAATCACAAAGTTTGTGACTTAGTCAAATATCACCCAAGCCTAAAGCTGCACCCCCACACCCCACCAGCACCACGGCTGCGATTGTTGTGAGTAGGAGGTGTTTCATTTGTCGAAGGCGTTCAAGTGGTGGAGTGGGTTGGTTTAGGGGTAAAAGATGCCGCCACAATTCCGATCAGCTTTTGCCGCCGTGTTTGCGGAGGAGGGCAGCTGACAACCGCGACAAGCGTGAATGGCACACTTGTGGTCCATTTAATCAAGCGCATTTCTAGATTTGTTGATTCTTGGATTTGAATGGGATGCTGTGTTGTTTTGAAATGAGATTGGCAGCAATACGCCCGGATTCGTAGATCGTTGGCAGTCCGCTCCCTGGATGAGTACCGCCACCGACAAGATAGCAGTTGTCTAGTTCTTCAAACTTGTTGCGCGGTCTGAAATAAAGCATTTGCATAAATGAATGCGCAAGGTTGAAGGTGGCTCCGTATTGAATGTTCATATCTTGCCATGTTTGAGGTGTGAAAATGATTTCCTCACGGATATGATCCTCAAGGTCGGACATTTTAGCACGTTCTATAAGCGCCTTCATAACACAATCACGAAAAGCTTTTTTCTCTTTGTTCCAGTCAATTTCAGACTTCTGGTTTGGCACTGGGACAAGGACGTAAACAGATGAATGGCCATCAGGGGCGAGGGTCGAATCCGTTACACTGGCATTACGAACATAGAACGAGAGGTCTTTAGACAGAACCTTGTTTTCGAAGATATCCTGAATGTTGCCTTTGTAATCCTCTGCAAAAAAAACCGTGTGATGGGGAAGGTCGTAAATCTTGTCAAGGCCAAGGTGTAACATGAAGGTGGAGCAGGAGTACTTTCTGGAATCAACTTTTTCCGGGCTATACTTCTTGAGAATGTTCGGTGGAATCAGATTCTTCATGGCGTAGCCAAAGTCGGCGTTAAGTACTGTTTCATCCGCAAGAATTTGTTCTCCGTTACCCAATTCAACGCCACGGACTTTTTTGTTCTCGATGAGCAATTGTTTCACAGGGGTGTTCAGGTGGATTTCAATCCCATATTCACGGCACACCTTGGCCATAGCTTCGGATATTTCACTCAGCCCTCCCATCGTATGGTAGACACCAAATGCATGTTCCACGTACGGGAGAATTGCAAAAGCTCCCGGGCAGTCCCAGGCTGACATGCCCAGATATTTCGACTGAAAGGTGAATGATAGTTTTAGTTTTTCATCCTTGAAATAGTCTCCAAGCACACCGATTAACGATCGACCTAAAGACAGGTTCCGCGCTGCTTTCATGAAACCCTTGGAGAGGTACTGGCTAAAGCTGGAGTACTCTTTTTGAAGGCAAGGGTACATCAACTCGAAGCGCCGTTTTTCTACAGCCATAAAACGATCGTATCCGTCCCTGTTACCCGGGAAACTTCCATCGATTTGCTGCAGCATGGCTTCTCTTTCAGTCGTGGGTTCGAGTCTAACATCCTTAAATTGAAGCCGGTACATCGGCTCCAGTTTCACGGGTTTGAGGTAGTCATTAATGTTTCGGTCGGCCTCCTCAAAAACTTCATCGAGGATGAACTTCATCATTAAAAAGGTCGGGCCCGTGTCAAATTTGTAACCGTTGCGAATAATGGCCGCATTGCGGCCGCCAACTTGAGCTGCTTTCTCGAATATCCGAACTTTGAAACCACGGCGGGCAAGTAACATGGCGGCAGTTAGTCCTCCCGGGCCTGCTCCAACGATGTTGATGTGTATTTTGTTCGGTTGAACTTCCATCAAAATCAGAGATGAGTGCTACGCCTTGGAGTAAATCTCTGCACCTTGTTAAAGGTAGTTAATCGGTATATAACAACGGGCGCTGGGAACTGCATGCATCCAATGGCGCCCGTCAATTTCGATTGGTGGTGGGTTTTTTTGAGATGCCATTGGCCATCATCGAACGGCGGCTACATTAAATCGGTTAGCATTTTACGGTTTATTGCTTACGGACAACTAGCTTAACTTGGCCAAGCTTGGTCAAGAGCAGCTAATCAACCCTTCCAATCAAACAGGTGCAAGCGGTTCAGACTTCTGACAATCAGCGTACGGTTGTGAACTCCGAGATGCGCCCATGATTCTCCCTCGGTTAAACGGCGCTCGGAAAGAATGTTCAGTTCTGTTGGATCGGCTTGAATCAAGTAGAGAATGCCTTTTTGGTCCAGGGCAAGTATCTTGTCACCGTTGATGACTAGACTCATGTATTTGCCAAAACTCTTACTGCTGACCCATTGTTCACCACCGGTTTCGAGGTCAAAACAGGCAAGCCGCTGGTTTTGTAGATGTAGATACGCCTTTCCGTCGTATAAAACAGGACTGCACATGTAGCCTCTTGCCCTATTGGTCCATTTTTCCTCTGTTTTCCATTTGTTGTTTTTTTGAGCGATTTGAATGTAGGAAGATCCGACACGATAGGTACTGGTGTAAATCCCATCCTTGAAGATCATCGGTGTGAGAATGTTCATTCCTCTGTATGCCTTGATGGGGCGTTTCCACAAAACCTTGCCATCTTCGGGATTTATACCAGTGAGATCTGAACGTGTTAGTATGAGGAATTGATCTTGGCCAGCGATATTCCCAAAGGCAGGGGAGGAAAAAGCGCTGCCCCACATTCCTCCCCTGTCCTTTAAAGTACGCCAAATGACTGTGCCTGTTTCCTGATCAATCTTGTTAAAACTGGCTCCTGCCTGAACGTAAAGATGATTTTCATCCACCAGGGGGGAACTGGCAAAACCGAAGTCGGGCAGGGGTGTTCCGAATTGCTTTGGAAAGTCTATTTCCCATTGAATTTCGCCTGAATTCGCGTCAAGGCACAATAAGTGATCTCGCATGCCTCCAACGAAAACTCGGTCATTAGCCACGGCAGGGGTGGAACGTATCCAACTTCCGTTTCGTGCGGCAAAGAAGGGTACCTTCATTTTGCCGGCCCAGTTTTGTTTCCATTTGAGTTTCCCGTCCTCAAGGCCATATGCCAAAACCGACTCCTTGCCCTTGGCAGATTCGGTTGTGAAGATCAGTTTGCCATCGGTAATAGGACCGGAATAGCTCGCGCCAAGTTTTTCCGAGGACCATTTCGGCACCAATGACGTTTCACCAATGCTTGTCGGCCAGGGGTCGCCCGTCTGGCTTCCATCCCGTAAACTGCCCCGCCATTGGTTCCAATCCGTGCCATGAGTGGGATCTGTGGTCAGACCCATAAGGACCACAATTAACCCAATACGAATGGCAGAGCGGAATGGTTTGCGTGGATGAGATGTGATATCAAAATCAAAGTGCGGCTCGTCAGTTGCTACCGAGCGCCGGTTATTTGGATGAACTTTTTTTAACATGACCATAAATTTAACTATTTTTTAGACGGGGCTTTTAATTCCGTTGACCAGATTGGCTAAGTATTAAAGGCCCATATACTGTTCGCATGCGTCCACGACTGGGTCAAATACGCGGCTTTTTTGCCGGAGCCAAAGACCGGCCTGGGGCAAACACCGTCGTCAACATGCGAGCATTCGAGTGCATCGCGAATCTGTTGGGGCTTTCAAACACGCCTTTATCATCGCACCTTCGTGGACTGCCGCAGTTCGCTGCTTTCCGGGTAGTACTTTTCCACACCCGCATAGGTGTAATTTTGCATGGCGCCAGCTGGGATTCGTCGATTCTGGATTTTACATTGGAGAGGCGTACGAGGTTTGAACTCCCGGTTCACCTTCGGGCGTACCCTATGGTGCTGTGACATACGGCTACGAAAAAGAGCCTGACCACCTCTTTCGGCAAGTGGCCCGCATCTTGGACAGGAGCAATCAAGAAAGACTCGATAAACAATCTCTGACCAACAGATTGTGGAACTTTATTTCCATGTCGCAGGGTCCGGGTGAGTTATAACGAAGAGAAGGCGATCGGATTAACGGTGTCGTGAGGACATCCAAGAATCCCGTGTAGCGACTATGGACTCGAGTGTATAAGAAGGCGCTGCTCTTGATCCGAAATTCTCAACAGACGATCGTATGAGATACTTTAAATCCCACTGTCTCTCAACAAATGTCACACTGTTTCAGTTAGTTGATGCACTGTTTCAAGGGCTGGCATTGGTTGTATTCCGCGTCAGTTTGGGCTGGCGAGAGTTTTTTGGTGACTTTGCGAATATTGCGATAGTTATATCTAGTCAGCATGTGCTGATTTCATAGCCGTTAGGATTACCCAGCGCCTCGTCAGCGGCGGTTGGCGGGGTTTTATTTGACTAGACCGCTAACAATGCGATGTTTGTATAGTCAGTGGGTTGCTGACGCTTGGTGTGGGGTTAACACTAGTGAAGAGATCCCGTCGGCTTCGGTTGGCGGGGTTTTCTTGTCTATAAGAGTTCCATTCATGTGATGAGCCACCGCTGAGTCACTTACCAGAAATAACTTAATGGCTCGACTCGTTGGTCACTGTGAGGGCAATTTTGATGGCTTCTTTTGTTGCGTGTGTTGATGCAGTCGGATCGTCTCCAATATTACGCATCAACTCTTTGGACACTGCTGCAAACGCAGGTTCAAGAAGGCCCTGTGCTGAAACCGAAATTTCCACCTTCGTACCAAAATCTTCCACACTAATCGATAAACCATCTGACAACCCGGTGCTGGCCAATTCCATGGCAATGAGCGTAAGGCAACTTGACACCAGTCCCACTGCCAGAGGTTGTGGTGTAGCCAGTAAAGGATCGTTTTGTAACTCTGGCAGCGGAGCACCTCCCACATCTCTGCAGTTGGAACGAGACAGATCTTGTGCAGCATTTAGTACATCGGACAAACGTGCTGTTGAAGTGTCTTGCAGAACTCTCTCCAGAGCGGATACACAATCCTCAGCATCTTCCGTTCTCACCTCTATCTCGATGATCGAATTATCCAAATCTTCCAGGGCAAGATATGCTTGCTTAAACTCTCTCTCAACTGCGCCGGGGGTAGTTGCCCCTCCTGTTTGAGGATGTCTTAGAAGTCGAAGTAAGGACTTTAGGGTCGATGATGCTATTCGCCCTTCAGCAGCGCTGTTTTTCACCAACCCCAAAGATTCCCGTAATTCGGTGAAGCTTGGTGATACTGCTCGCTGAGTAAGTGAGAGTCTGGGATTTGTTCGCTGCGCACTTAGAACTTCAAGACGTTGGCTTACCAGATCAGCCAGTTTAGCCAACTTCCGCCGCTCATCATTAGAGAAAGTTCGAACCTTTGTGTCGATAACACAAAGAGACCCAGTAACAACTTGATTGACCTTCACAGGAATACCAAGATAGGACTTGATACCATAAAGTTTAACCAAATGTTGAGGGACACGTTCGTCTTCTTCTGCGTTCTCAACTTCGAAGGGTTCACCGTCTCGAACTACGAATTGGCAGAATGAAACATCCCGCTCAGTTGCACGCGAAATGGCCAGATCGTCCGGCAATCCGTAGTGAGCCTTAAAGAATTGTATTCGCTCTAACACGAGTGTGACTAGTGCGATAGGTGTCGAAAGCCCGCCAGCTGCGTCATTGGCTATGGCCTGCAGTTCGGTGTCTTCCGCCTCTGCGAGCAACCCTTCGGTGAAAGCTGAATGCCGTTCGGGCCTTTTACCCAGTGCGTCGTATCTATCCATCTCGGAGTCCCATTTTAATTAATGGCTGATTTACTTGCGATACTTTTTAATTAAAGAATATCAAGGATATCGTTTCGGATCACTCTGTGAGTATGCAATTGAATTTACCACTTTTCATACAATGTCTCTTGTATTAAGTTGCTGTAATTCATTGATTTATAACACACTGAATCACTCAGATATGGGAGATTTTTTTAAATTTTTAGTTTAAATTAATAAGTTTTACGGCAATCAGATCAAGGCTGTAATGTATCATTAGTTCCAGCAATTTGCTAATCAGTTGCTCGTCTCCTTCACTTTCAGTCTATTGCTCAAATGTGCGAGTTGTGAGTTGGGGAATAAAAATAAGATAAATTCAGCAGGCAATGTTTGCCCCAAAATTTTTCGTAGATGAACAGGGTTTTTGAATTTTGGAAAAGTCGATCTCGCAACCTGTTCATTTGTCTTTTCGGCATTTAATGAGAATGTTATTGGATGAAGTGTGTTTTCCTATTCCTAACAATTGCATCCCTTACGGTTGTGAAAGCTGAAAATGAGTCAGTTACTTTACTTGATGTAAAAAACAATGTGAGAATTCTTAGATGGAGCATTGTCAATGACACCGTGATGGGTGGTAGATCGAAAAGCTCTTGGGAACACCTTGATGATAAAAACGCGAAATTCACTGGGACACTTTCACTTGAAAATAATGGTGGATTTTGTTCTGTACGAACTTATCCAAAAGACCTTGGATTAAATAGAACACAAGGTTTTTTGATTAAAGTGTTAGGGGACGGGCGGTCATACAGCTTGAATGCCCGTTCGCGCAAAACGAGAAACGGAATCAATTACAGAGCTATCTTTGCTACTACCAAGGGTAAAGTGTCGCAGGTTTGGCTCCCATTTAAGGACTTTAAACCAAGCTGGAGAGGAAGCCGAATTAAGAATTTACCAACTCTTAAGGGCGTTGATATCGAGGGCATTGGTTTTTTTCTTGGGGACAAAAAGCCAGGAGACTTTAAGCTAGAGATAGTTAAGATAGAGGCAATGTACAAACCTCCTAATAAAATATAACAGACTAAAATCTCACATCCTAACAGTGCTAGATTTAAAATAAGTTATTTAAATTGTCTTCCATTCTTTTGCATTTTATGGAGTATAAAATTGTAAACGTCACTCTGAGTTACTTATTAAGCCTTACTAAAGCCTGCATTAGTCTATAAAGTATAAACATACCAAGTGGAACTCGCTTTCTAAAGCTTTCGCATTCTTTTTCCATAAAACTTACCTTCCTATTCTGCTCGATAATTGAATGCATAATTTATGTGACCCTCATTGTTTTTAGAATGAATTTCCAAATTGGTAAGGCTAAAAATGAATCAAAAAAAAATGTCATTTATTGGTTCCGACGAGATTTAAGGTTGTTCGACAATCCTGCTTTATCAGAAGCTGCCAGCTCAGGGCCTATTCTACCTGTTTTTATTTTTGATGAATTGCAGATGAATTGCACCCAGGGCGGTGCCAGTCGATGGTGGCAAAACCAATCTTTAAACTCCTTAAACAACCAACTAAATAATCGACTCCTTATATTTAAGGGTGACCCGAAAGAAATAATACCTAAATTGGCCAAAGTATCGAACTCAAAAACTGTTTATTGGAATCGATGCTATGAGCCTTGGCAACTCGAACTAGACAGTAAAATTAAGCCTATACTGAAGGGAGAGAACATTGATGTGATTACCCGAAATGGTTCCCTTCTTTGGGAGCCATGGACAACACTCAAGAAGGACGGCAGCCCTTATAAAGTGTTCACGCCCTTTTTTAAGAAGCGGTGTCTTTCATTGCCTGAACCAAGGAAACCCATTCCTAAACCCTCAAATCTAACATTTGCTGACATATCAGACAAAACAGCAATCAAAGGGAAGTCCGTTTCTTCCAAAGAATATAATTGGGAGAAAAAAATTAAAAAATATTGGCACATTGGAGAAAAAGCGGCCTCAAATAAACTGGATAACTTTCTGAAAAATAGCATTTCGATGTACAAAGAAGGTCGAAACTATCCTTCAAAGAAAAATATTTCCATGCTCTCCCCTCATCTTCATTTCGGCGAAATATCACCTAATAAGATTTGGCACCGCGTCAGAACAAGTGGTCAATCTGAAGATTCAGACCACTACTTGAGTGAATTAGGGTGGCGGGAGTTTTCTTATAATTTACTCTATCACTTTCCTCAATTGCCTGAAAAAAGTCTACAAACAAAATTTGATAGATTCCCTTGGGTGGAAAACACTGAAAACCTGAAGAAATGGCAAAAAGGAAAGACAGGTTATCCCATCATTGATGCTGGGATGAGAGAACTTTGGGAGACCGGGTTTATGCACAATCGACTCAGAATGATTGTTGGTTCTTTTCTCGTTAAGAACCTATTGATACACTGGCACTATGGTAAAGAATGGTTTTGGGATTGCCTCGTTGATGCTGATTTGGCCAGTAACAGCGCAAGTTGGCAATGGGTGGCCGGTTGTGGTGCAGATGCCGCTCCATACTTCCGAATTTTTAATCCAATTACGCAGGGTAAAAAGTTTGATCCATCTGGGGAATACACACGAAAATTTGTTCCTGAACTACGAAGGCTACCCGACAAATATTTGTTCACCCCATGGGAGGCTCCAAGTGAGTCGTTAGTCGATTCAGGAATAAAATTAGGAAAGGACTATCCATATCCAATAGTAGGCCTTAAGAATTCAAGAGAATTGGCCCTTGGTGCTTATTTCTCTATCTCCAGAAAACAGCATAAAGAACAATAAGAAGTTTGATTTCTTTCAGCATTATTTACTTTCAACGACTTGTTTGACCGGCAGTCAAGGATTGGTAAATTTAGATGGTATGAGTGCATAAATAAAAAATGAACACACTATCAATAATAACATTCGTCTTAAGTCTTATATCGGTCGTAGGGTCAATTTCAATCTGGTATATGAAAAAGGGAACATCCCATGAAGACAGAGCCCATGCAGAACGGTTTGGAATCTTTGTTGGATTGTGGGCACCCACATTTCTGGGTATCTCCATCTTTCTCAGGCTTCTTTTATCCTGATATTCGTAATTAGTAACATGGGTCCGAAAGTTTTATTTTCATTTATGGAAAACAAAATTACTGGACCTTGGCGAGGTTGAATCCGTACAAGTCAAATTTGACACTCCCGTAATACCGCTTCATTTGAACCTTTCCGGGTTGCTTTCCTCAAATGAGATCTGTTTTCATGGATAAATAATCTCATTCTTTACCTCAACTACAGTTCTTTTCCCCTAAAGTCTACAATGTAGACTTTTGTATTCAAAATCCTCCAAAATAAGCCCAAAAAATCTACACTTGGACCCCCATCAGTATTACTTAAATAACTGAAATTCAGTTATTTAAATCAAATCATATAGATATTATATAGATTTTGTTTGACAAACCTATATCATATGTTAAATTAAACCCGTTCAGCGCACTAAAAGCTGTATTATATATATATTAACTCATTTTGAATGAAAAAAAATAAAACGCCAAACGCCCTCGGGCGAAAGACCTCTAGTGACTTAGAAAATTTCCAGAGATATTGCAGAGACCTGGAAGACTTCGAGACGATTTCACATGATGAAGAAGTTCAATTAGCTATAAAAATTAAAGCTGGCGATGAAATAGCCGTGAATGAACTAATTCAGGCTAATTTACGACTAGTTATCTTAATCGCATCCGAGTACGAAGGCTTAGGTTTGAGTACTTTGGATTTAATAAGTGAGGGCAATTTAGGTCTGGCGAAGGCGGTTCGTAGGTTTGATTACCAGCGCAAGGTCAAATTTTCATTCTATGCTGGACTGTGGATTCGCCAGCAAATCAAGAGAGCTTTAAGTAACAAAAGTAGGACCATTCGAATCCCTGTTAGCATGATCGACAAAATTAGCTCAATTGAGAAAAGGAAGGCTAAGCAAGAGTCCCCATCTGGTGACGGCCTCGACGCTAATTCTGAAAAACCTCAATCAGATCGCCTCAATCGGCTCGTCACTCTGGCCAAAACTTCCACCGTCTCTCTGGATACTCCAATTGAACAGGATGAAGGGGGAACACTTGGGGATGTGATCCCGGACTCAAATAGCCAGAATCCATTGGATGAACTTATTCGTCACGGCGATTACCATTTGATCAGCGACAAAATTAAACTTCTAGATTCCAGAGAGCAGGAAGTGATGAAGACTCGGTTTGGTTTGGGTGGTTGTAAACCCTCAAAACTCATTGAAATTGCTGATCTGCTTGGGCTGACGAAAGAAAGAGTCCGTCAGATTGAAGAATTCGCGATCGTGAAATTGCGCAGAATGTTTTTTGCAGAGCAAGGAGAAGAAAAGCTGATCTGCTCCGCTTGACATCTTCGTAGTAAAGGGGGACTTTTGGTGTGTGTTTGATGATCTAATTGAATGTTCGAATAACATCCAAACCGAGGCGGGAGTATCTCCCGTAATGTTCGTTTCGAATGCTGTTTTGTTCCCCGGGTGTTTGATCCCAATAAAGGTATTTGAAGCTCGTTACCGAATGATGCTCAAGGATGTTCTCGGTGGCAACCGCACTTTTATCCTCAGCTTTCACGCGGAAGATCTAACACAAGGTATGACTGGCTCTTTGGGTTTGGTCAGGTCCTGTGTTGACCAAAGGGACGGAACTTCAATTTTAATGCTTGAAGGTTTAAAGCGCGTTTTGTTGCAGCAACGGGTAGGCGAGAACCCCTATCCCACCTGGAAGTATCAAACTTCCCATAACACTGACGATTTTGAGCTGCTAGATCAGCCTCTTGTTGAGAATCTCAGAAATCAAATTCAGCAATTAAATAAACAAGTTGGCTCTGATTTCGAATTGTATTGCTCAACTGAAAGCGTTTTCGAAATAACTTCAACTTGTGACCGTCTAATTGATATAACCATTCACAGCCTTAGTTTTAAGAAAGAATTTTTCAATTGTTTGAGTACTGAAAGAAAAATAAAACAAACCTTGGATGTGATCGATACCATCAACAGAGATGCCATTAAAATATGACCAAAGAGACCAATTTATACAAAATAGGGGCAGCCTCAAAGATCACGGGGGTCAACATTGCCACACTTAGAGTTTGGGAAAACAGATACGGGGTCGTTGAGCCCATTCGGATAAATGGCACGCAGCGCGGTTTCACCAAAAAGGATGTAGACCGGCTTTCGATGATCAAACAACTCGTTGATTCGGGTGACTCAATTTCTACCCTGGCAAAATTGTCACTTGAAGAGTTGGAGTTAAGGATGCAACCGTCAGCCAAAAATTCTCAGATAACTTTTGAAAATGCCAAGGATATAATTAAAGCCGTTTCAGTGGGAACAAGAATACCGGAAGTAGGACGGCCGAGTACGCATCTTGCTGAGGTTAGAGTGGTAGCCAAGTATGAATTAGCCACTATCATGAATGATTTGTCTTCAATTAAGGTAGACGTAGATATCATTATATTTGAAATTGCCTCACTTCATCCCAACACAATTGAATTAATTACAGAAATATTGGCCAAATCTGAGGCAAGTCACGCTTTGGTGATATACCGTTTTGGCAGTCCGAATGGAATGAAACTTGCCCAACTGGATGGACGAATACATCCCATGCAGGCTCCGGTTTTTCCTATGGATATTCAAATAGCCAGCAATTTTGCAGTAAACAGAAAATTGGGTTCAAACCGATTGTTTAATGATTCCCAAGAAAAGAAAGAACATGTTCCATTTAGTGAGAAAGAGCTATGGGAAATAAATATGATGTCAAATCCGATTCATTGTGAATGCCCCAAACATCTTTCCAGCATTATTTCAAGTTTGAGAGGTTTTGAAAAATATTCAGCAGATTGTGAGGATTTGAATGAGAAAGATCGTGTCTTACACAAGGAGCTTGAAGCAAGAGCCGCCCAAGCTAGGGCCATAATGGAACTAGCCCTTAGGAAAGTCATTAAAGAGAACGCCATAAATTATTCCACGGCTAACCCATCATAGTAACTACATACATAACACAACTAATCAGTCAATCCGGCTCATGCCGGATTTTTTTTATCATAAATTTGCCTCAAACTTTTAAACTGCGATATTGTATTAGCTTCAATGTAGAGGCTAAATTAATAATAAAATGAAACTGTTAAAAAGCTTGCTGGCAGGAATCTTTTTCCTGGGAATTGTTACAACCAATGCTGCAGATGTAGTTGATACTGCTGTGAAAGCAGGGAAGTTTAAGACGCTTGTCGCAGCAGTTAAGGCTGCAGGGTTAGTGAAGACCCTAAAAGGGAAGGGTCCGTTTACGGTCTTTGCTCCGACAGATGATGCGTTCGCAAAGTTGCCTAAAGGCACACTGGAATCGTTGCTGAAACCGCAAAACAAGGAAAAGCTCAAGAACATTCTAACCTATCACGTCGTTGCGGCAAAAGTGCCTAGTAATGCTGTTAGCACTACGAAGGTAAAGATGGTTAATGGACAAAAAGCCAATCTAAAAGTTGATAATAAAAAAGTAACTATTAATGGAGCAAATGTAGTTGCCGTAGACGTTATGGCAAGCAATGGAGTTATTCACGTTATTGATTCAGTGATTCTCCCGCCCGAGAAGTAAAAGAATTAAAAGAGGAATAAGAGGAAGGGGGAAGAGTTATGCTCTTCCCCCTTTTGTGTTGTTAATAATTAGATTGTTAAATTTATAATATGATTTCATGTTGGTCGAGGTTACTTAAACTGGACCATTTGAAGAGTTAGTCTGGACGCCTAGAAA
>CAZDCF010000031.1:0-12904 GCA_964503895.1 uncultured Nitrospiraceae bacterium
GCGCGTGAATGGCATTCACGAGGTCGCCGGTTCAATCCCGGCCAGCTCCACCAAATAATCTCTTATTTCCATCACTCCACATTTTTCAAACCTTCGTTCAAGATTCACTTTTTAACCCCAGTCCTGTGTTTCTCCTGAGCGTTACACAAAATGGGGGCGTGTTGTTAAAAATATTTTCCTAAGGCCATGATTCATATCGAAAAGATCACGAAAGAATATCCTACTAAAACACTATTCGCGTCTACTTCAGCGCACTTACGTCCAGAAACGAGAGTGGGCCTAGTCGGACGAAATGGGACAGGCAAGACCACTTTGCTCCGCATGATTATTGGCAAAGATGCCGCCAATGATGGCTCTATTCGACAACGACCTTGGCTGCGAATTGGCTATCTTCCACAGGAACTCGATACCCCAGGCAAACTAACGGTATTGCAAGCCGCTCACCGAGACGAATACCCGGAGCATGAAGCCAAGCGCATTCTTTCTGGCCTGGGTTTTGAAGAAGGTGATTGGAATAGAAAACTCGAAACCTTCTCAGGTGGGTATCGAATGCGTGTAGCACTTGGGCATTTATTACTTTCAAATCCTGATGTATTGATGCTTGACGAACCTACAAATCATTTGGATAAAACTACCCAAGCTTGGTTCGAATCTTTTTTGCTGAATTCAAAAATAACCATGTTGATTATCAGCCATGATACTAGGTTCCTTGATCGGCTAGTGACTCATATTTGGGAAATCCGCGACCGACAATTGCAAGAATATCGAGGCAACTATTCAGAATTTCAAAAACTCCGACTACAACTCGATGCCCAACAAGCAAACGCTGCGAAACGGCAAGCTAAAGAAGTGGCTCGCGTCAAAAAGTTCGTAGACCGCTTCCGCTACAAGGCCAATAAAGCTAAACAGGTTCAATCCCGCATTAAGCAATTAGAAAAAATTAAATTAATTGATGCTAAGCGCGATGCAAAACGACTCCGCTTTCGATTCCCCGAACCGACACCGAGCGGAAAAATGGTTCTTGAACTACACGGCATTCGGAAACAATATGGAGAAAAAGTTGTATACAAGAATCTGAACTTTGTAGTGGAACGAGGTCAACGCGTGGCTCTTGTCGGTGAAAACGGCGCGGGCAAAAGCACATTACTGAAAATTTTATCAGGAGTCTTACCTTTTGAATCAGGAGAAAAAACCGAAGGTCATGGGGTATCGATCCACTATTTTGCACAACATCAAGCCGAAACCCTTAACCCCGAACACACTATATTGGAATCCCTAGCCGAAGCCGCACTACAAGCAGAAACGAATTATTTACGTGGCATCGCCGGCGTCTTTCTCTTCTCTGGAGATGACCAGAAAAAACCCATTAAAGCACTGAGCGGAGGAGAACGTAATCGTGTGGCCCTTGCCCGCATGTTGGTTGAACCTGCCAACACCTTGCTTTTAGATGAACCAACGAATCATCTAGATCCCGGTTCGGTAGATGTACTCACTGATGCCATGACGGATTTTCCCGGCACCATTGTCTTCATCTCACATGATCCAACATTCTTAAGTCGGGTTTCCACCCGCGTTGTAGAAATTGAAGAAGGCGTGCCAACAGATTACATTGGTGATTACGAATATTATTTATGGAAGCAATCCAAAGAACTCGAAAAAATCGAAAAACAAGAGGAAGCCGAAAATTTAGCTAAACCCAAAGAAAAAAAACAGAAAAATCAAACAAGCAAAACCCAACTCATGGGGTCGCCTCATCCAGAAAAAAAACTCAATCGGAGAGATATCACAAAATCCATCAATCGATTGGAAAAACAAGTTTCTCGCACCGAGCAGGAAATTGAGATTTTAGAGAAGCACATCAAGGCACGAGGCGTAGAACTTGCCAAACCGGAACTCTATCAGGACTTTTCACGCTGGAATGAATTACATTTGGAGCACGAACGATGGAAGAACGACTTGGAAATTCTAACCAACAAATGGTCTGATCTTTCTTCACAACTGGAGTCTAAAAAACAAGAAATGGAACAGGTAGACTAAGAATAAAAGGCATCCTGGCGAAACATCAAAAAACATTTTCCTTCTGATTTCTTACGATTCACAATTCAAGATTCACGTCAGCATCTCATCGCTATTCTTCCTCATTATAATTCCCTTCCTTTTCCTCACCAGCTGATTTTAGTCGATAGTATTTCCGCTCTTTTAGAGTAGGTGGAAGGTGACTCTGTTCAGTCTTGGCTTTTGGGTCATCGTGAGCATAGCGATAACCCTTCCCATACCTTAAATCTTTCATAAGCGAAGTCACGGCATTACGAAGATGCAAAGGCACAGGTAAATTTCCTAATCGTTTGGCATCAACTAATGCTTCCTTTAAACCCACATACGAGGCGTTGCTTTTTGGACAAGACGCCATATAAGTCGTACCATGCGCTAAGTTGATTTGTGCCTCTGGCAACCCAACCTGTAACACGGCCTGAAAAACCGCCGTTGCGACTACAATCGCCATAGGTTGGGCATTGCCAATGTCTTCTGAGGCAAAGATCACTATGCGTCGTGCAATAAACTTCGGATCTTCGCCTCCCTCGATCATTCTGGCCAACCAATAAAGGGCACCATCCGGATCGGAATCACGCATACTCTTGATATACGCAGAAATGAGGTTGTAGTGTTCATCTCCATGTTTGTCGTGCCGAAGGGACTTTTTTTGAAGAATGTCTTTTAACTTTTGTTGGTCAAGAACTTGGGGTGTTTTGTCTTTAGTCGCGACTTTTTTCACCGCATACTCTAATACCGTGAGCATAGATCGAGCATCACCGTTGCCATAGTTAACCAATCCCACTCGAACTTCGTTGGTCACAGTCACATGGTACTTCCCCAATCCCCGTTCCTCATCGGCCAAGGCACGATCGAGAATAATACCCATCACCTCATCATCCAAAGAATACAGTTCCACAACAATACAGCGGGATAACAGAGGAGCTATAACCTCAAAGGATGGATTTTGAGTCGTAGCGCCAATCAGGGTAATATCCCCACGTTCAACATAGGGAAGGAAGGCATCCTGTTGCGCCTTATTAAATCGATGAATTTCATCGACAAATAAGATTGTTCGTTGTCCGGACATTCGTCGACGCTGAATCGATTCCTTAATAATACTGCGCAACTCGGGAATCCCACTAACCACCGCAGAGAACGAAACAAAGGCAGCCTGTGAATATCGAGAAACGAGATGAGCCAAGGTAGTCTTCCCTGACCCGGGCGGCCCCCAAAGAATTAATGAGGGCACTTGGTCTGTCTCAATAGCTTGTCGAAGGGCTTGATTTTCAGATAACAAATGCTTTTGGCCAAAAAATTCAGAAAAGGTGTGGGGACGAAATCGATCCGCCAACGGACCAACGGAAAACTGAATCGGATTGGGAGTCGAAAATAAAGAATTCTTAAATAAATAAGACTGCTGGACGTCATCGTCAGATAACATAAAGACCCTGAGAAATTGTTGGAGATAACAAAATGGCAACGTTTCCTTCATGCTATAACGAGACAAAGAATCCTTGCAAACTGTATTTTCGTTGAATAAAAAATAACCTAAGGAGAAACCCGTGAACGCACAGATTAACGGCATCAATATAGCGTTTTCTGATGAAGGGCAAGGTCAACCCATCGTTTTCCTTCACGCTTTTCCTTTGAACCGATCGATGTGGGACCCACAAGTCGAAGGGCTTAAGAGCCAATTTCGTATTATCACCATAGACCTTCGAGGTCATGGAGAATCTGAGGCTCCAATGTGGCGATATTCCTTAGGTCAGTTTGCGGAAGACATCAAAGGCCTGCTTGAGCACCTTGGGATATCGAAAGCTGCTTTTGTCGGACTTTCGATGGGTGGATACATTCTTTTCACACTCTATCGAAAATATCCATCTCTCTTTAACGCGCTGGTATTAGCTGATACGCGAGCCACTGCCGATACACCAGAAGCCAAAGCCACTCGATTCTCCATGGCACAAATCGCGTACAAACGAGGCAGTAGCACTATTGCTGAACTAATGCTTCCAAAACTTCTTGGCTCAACCTCATTGGACCATCGTCAGGATCTTGTTGAACAATTGCGACACATGATCACGGCCAATGAGATCTCAGGAATTGTAGGAGATCTCATGGCCATGGAAGAACGGCCGGATTCAACACCTCTCTTGAGGGACTTAAAAATCCCAACTTTGGTCATTGTCGGTGAGGAAGATGTGGCTTCTCCGCCTGAGGAGGTCCAAGGCATGGCCGAACACATCCCCGGTGCCAAATTCACCATCATCCCCGAAGCCGGACATGTATCGAATCTTGATCAGCCAAAACTGTTTAATCAGAGTATTCAGGAATTTTTAGGGAAATGAATGCTGAAAAGTTATCCTGTTTATCAGGATGAAGGTTGGATCAACCTTAAAAATTCGTCACGGGTTTGCTGCTGTTTCCTGAAAGCCCCAAGCATATGGCTAGTAACAGCAATCGTGTTTTGTTTTTCAACCCCCCGCATCATCATGCAAAGATGTCGCGCTTCGATAACCACCCCAACACCAATCGGCTTTAATTTTTCCTGTAGGGTTTCTGCAATTTGAACCGTTAGCCGTTCTTGAACTTGGAGACGTCGGCTGAACGCATCCACAATTCGAGGAATTTTGCTTAATCCTACTACGCGCTTTCCGGGAATGTAGCCCACATGACATTTCCCAAAAAATGGCAGCATGTGATGTTCACAAAGGCTAAATAAATCGATATCCCGCACAATGACCATTTCATCGTATTCAATTGGGAACAGGGCACCATTGACCAGATCATCGACATTTTCTTGATACCCTTTGGTAAAAAAGGAAAGGGCTTCGGCCACACGTCTCGGGGTCTCTTCCAATCCACTTCGCTTAGGATCTTCGCCTAGGATTGTTAACAACTGAATCACAAGTTGCTCTAAATTCGCTGGCTTTCCATCATCTGGGGATCGAGTCACTCGTCCCACTTTTCCTTTCACTTGTTTCATGGCTGAAGTACGACTAGTTTTCGATTTACTCCGAAGCTGACGATTCATGAATTTTTCGAACACAAAAAGGTAGGCTTGTCCAGCTAATTCCCATAATACTCGAAATAATTATCACGAGTTTCAATGAGTCCAATTTTTTCTAACCTCCCAAGAGAAATTTCTCCTGCGAGTTCATCCCAAATAAATTTGGCGACATTCTCACCTGTCGTAACGACATCATAAAAGGCTGGATCATGGTTAAGGTGACGATGATCAAAACGTTCAACAATTTTCGTGTTCACGAGTGCATCCAAGTAGTCTATATCGGTGACTTCACCTGTCTGCTGATTAATTTCACCACGGACCGTAACAAATACTGTGTAATTATGCCCATGTCCGTTCAGATTATTACACTTGCCAAATATTTTTTTATTGACGTCATCAGGCAACTCATCCGTGTGTAGCCGATGTGCAGCACAAAACCGATATTGACGAGTAACACTTGCTTCTCTACTTAATATCGAACTCATTGAGAAACCTTTGTGTCATCTTCTGACAAAGATTCTGCTTCGCCCCATTTTTCTTCTGGAACTTGAACCATGACATCGCCTAAAATTTTTGCCTGACAACTTAACCGGTGAAACGGTTCTGTCAAAGCTTCTCGGTCTAAGAGGTCTTGCTCTTCAAAATCGATTTCAGATAAATGTTCTCCTCCAACCATCACGTCTACCCGACACGTTGAACAGGATGCATTCCCGCCACAATCATGCTCCAGTGGAAAGTCTAACAATTCGGCAGCTTCCAGAATCGAAATATTTTCTGGAACCTCTCCACTTTTTCCTTGTGAATGAACGAATGTAATCCGTGGCATATCAAATTACCCAATAACCGAAACCGACTCTGCTGCTGAAGAATTATACGGGCATGCCTGTTTAGTCACATGCTCTTCAAATTCGTGATGAAACAGGCGAAGACTGTTTTGGACAAGGACTGACGCACCTGTTACTAGTGTGCAAAAACCTGTCCCTTTCACGAAACCACAAATCTGCAACATTTTATCCAGATCCTCCTGCGACCCATGCCCATTTTCCACTTTGGCTACCAGTTCTTCAAGAGTCTCTGTACCAATTCGACAGGGTGGGCACTGGCCACAACTTTCATTCCGGAAAAAGGTAGAAAGTTCCAAAATTTGAGCCACCATACAAGTGGCGTCATCTACAACAATAACTCCAGCGGAACCTAACCCGGTCCCGGCCTTTTTTAGCGAATCAAAATCCATAGTAAGATCAAGTTGATCTGACCCCACCATTGCAAAAGACGGTCCACCGGGGTACACGGCTTTGACTCTACATCCATTCGGAACCCCCCCACCACATTCTTCAAGCAAATAGCGAAGCGGTGTACCTAATGGTAACTCATACACTCCTGGATGCTGGACAGCTCCACTAAGACTGAACAACATAGTACCTGGACTTTTCTCTGTACCGACCTCCTTAAACCACGCAGCACCATTGCGAAGAATATGCGGAATATGAGAGAGCGTCTCCACATTATTGACTAATGTGGGTTTTCCATGGAGACCAAAATCTGTTGGATAAAACGGAGGTTTTTGTTTAGGCTCTGCTGGACGTCCTTGCATGGACTCCAACATGGCAGTTTCTTCGCCTGCAACATAACTACCATGACCATCAAAGATTTCAATGTCTATATCAACCCCAGAGCCAAAAACATTGTTGCCAAGATAACCTTGTTGCCTGGCTTCCTCTATTGCCTTTTCAAGATGTAATTTGGCTTCTTGAAAATCAGCGTTAAGATAGATATAGGATTTTTGAGCATTCACGGTATAGGCCGCAATTAAACACCCTTCTAGCAATTGATGAGGAAAATGTTTGATCAGATATCGATCTTTAAAGGTCCCAGGTTCGTGCTCTCCTGCATTGCAGACAAAATATCGCTCCTTAACCCGATGATGAAGAACTTTTTCCCATTTCAATCCTGTGGGAAATCCCGCCCCTCCACGACCACGCATAAGTGCATGTTTTAATTCTCTGACGATCTTATCGGGGTTATTCTCCTTGATACATTGTTGCCAAGCTTCATACCCTCCTCGTTTAATGTAGGCCTCAAGGTCCCAAGGGTCTCCATTCATGGG
Source organism: uncultured Nitrospiraceae bacterium (assembly GCA_964503895.1). Classification (GTDB taxonomy): domain Bacteria; phylum Nitrospirota; class Nitrospiria; order Nitrospirales; family UBA8639; genus Nitronereus. Next base: position 7,152 of record CAZDCF010000031.1, read on the forward strand.
TTGCAGAAGACGAAGCGGCATGTCATTTATCATATATAAATCCTCAAAATGTATTGCACAAAATCTTTGAAGTATAGCCACTGACTATACGGGGCAATCCAGGAATCCGTCAAGCATCTCCCGACGTAATTATTTAAAAAAAACATAATATTCTTAACTTGTTATGTGTTCTGAGTCCTAGGATAATAAGCCACCAGAAGTAGCAACAAACCTTTTGGCATTATGTCATAAGTTTTGCCAAACCTATATCGATTAGCAAGTGAAGTAATAATTTGTAAATCAATATCTGAGTTTGTACACTTTGGGATCTTGTACAGCCAGTCCGAAAAAATTGTTAGCTAATCTTATAAATGGTTCACGGCAAACAAGAGAGGAGAAATCAGATGGAATCGCAGAGTCAGACACCATTAGTTGGCATTATTATGGGGAGTAAAAGTGATTGGGAAGTCATGCGACTTGCCAGCGAAACACTCATCCAACTCGGCATTGCAAATGAATGTCGTGTAATCTCAGCCCATCGAGCACCGGATGCGCTCCTCGAATATGTAAGCCAAGCCGAAAATCGAGGGTTGAAAGTCATCATCGCCGGAGCTGGCGGGGCCGCGCATTTACCTGGCGTCATCGCTGCAAAAACCACGTTACCGGTTTTGGGTTGTCCGATGCAATCCAAAGCACTTCAGGGACTGGACTCATTATTATCAATTGTTCAAATGCCCAAAGGCATTCCCGTGGCTACCCTCGCGATAGGTGAAGCAGGATCGGCTAACGCCGCCTTGTTTGCCGCCGCTATTTTGGCCTTATCAGATTCTGGGATTAGACAACGGCTGGAAGAATATCGAAAGAAACAAACAGAAAAAGTGTTAGCGGAGAAACTGTGAAAACCGCAAAGCACAACACATAACAAGTGAGGCGTAAAAATTTAATTTGAACTGCGTGCCGCATGATAAGTCATCCCTGACATTTCTTCATCAACCGGCATTAAGTATTTTGTCAACCTCGTCACACAACTCGCGGACGGATTGAGCAGAAATATCGAACGCAACCTTTTCCTCAGCAGTAAGGTCATATTCGAGAATTTCTTCCACACCGTTTTTCCCAAGCCGAACAGGGACTCCCATGTAGGTTCCGTTTAATCCATACTCCCCTTCACAAAGCGCAGCACAAGGCAGGACCTTGTTCTCATCTTTTATTATGGACTCTATCATTTCCACAGCCGAAGCAGCCGGGGCATAGTACGCACTCGAGGTCTTTAACAAATTCACAATTTCTGCTCCACCATTACGTGTTCGATTCACAATATCGTCAAGTTTTTCTTTCGATATCCACTGACTGATAGGTTGGCCACTCACGGTGGTATGCCGAACCAAGGGAACCATGGCATCTCCATGCCCACCTAGGACCATGGCACGCACATTATGCACCGACATCCCTAGTTCTTTCGCAATAAAAGCGCTAAAACGAGCCGAATCTAGAACCCCCGCCATACCCACCACCCGTTCCTTGGGAAACCCGCTCACTCGATGGGCAACATATGTCATAGCATCAAGTGGGTTGGCGACAATGACCAAGATTGCTGATGGTGACCGCTTGACAATTTCTTGAACTACCGATTGAACGATCTTCGTATTCGTCTCAAGCAACTCAGATCGACTTATTCCTGGTTTTCGCGCAACGCCAGAAGTAATCACAACCACACTGGAATCAGCAGTGTCGTCATAATTATTAGTCCCAATAATGGGAGAATCATAGCCACACACCGCACCAGCCTGTGCCAAGTCTAAGGCTTTACCCTGTGGAAGTCCCTCCACTATATCCAACAATACAATGTCATAGCCGTCCTTTTCTGCTAGCCGTTGAGCCGCCGAACCGCCAACATTGCCTGCTCCCACCACCGTAACTTTCCGTTCATGCATAACTCACCAGTCTTCAAGAAAATACATTTTTATCATTTCTAAAATTATTGCTGGTCGCCTCTTAATTTAGAAGAAAGTAAATTTTCCCTTGAATATTACTGATTAGTCGTCATCGTGACTCTGCCATCCTGCAACTTTGAAATTAATCGTACACACAAAATTTTCACCATCATAAAAATTGACCTTGATCTTTTTACGACCATATTCTCTGGCCAAAAAATCCTCAGGGGCTTCAACCAAACCTTGATATTCTCCAGGCCGATAAGCACCAAGATCTTTAAAACCTACAATCATCCCTTGTTTGACTTCCTGCAAGATCCTGGAAGAACACCGAGGATACACTTCCCAAAACTTGGCATCAATTTCGTCTTTATTCGGCTCGGAACTAGGATCTCCAATCTTCCGATCTTTTTTATCAAACTTGGCCAACCGCCGCACATAAGGATATTGATGCCCAGTAAACAGTTTGTATAACCAAGGAGGCACTTTGGGTTTTTGAGATCCATCTAACATAAATCTAAAACATCCTTTAAAAAGACATTTTTCTACCATCCGACAAACAGACTCTGCCCTAGCCAGGCGTTTAAAATAGCCGTCTAGCAAGACCGCAGCGTTGTTACCGCACGGAGCATGTGCTTAGTGGGTAAGTACAACAACAACCCGAAAACGCCATTGGCGTTCTTCTTTTTAACGCCCAGTCGTCAGTCGTTGATACACCCGCGGTAATCTCTTAGGCAAGTCCGCCACATCATCAAGCACCAAATACTGTACATCCCCATACATGCGTTTGAGATATCCTGTCGCCTCTCGATCGACGGTCAAGCAAAACGGACTGATGCCATGTTGTCGTGCCTCACGCAAGGCCATTTTTGTGTCTTCGAGGGCATATTCGTTGGCGTATCCACCATCAAGAGGCTTTCCGTCACTTAACAAGATCAACAACCGATGTCTGGCCGGACAACGCAACAACTTTTGCGTAGTATGGCGAATAGCCGCTCCATCGCGATTTTGTTGCCGTGGGGCCATGGCTTCTATGCGCTGTCCCACTCGACAACGAAGAGTATCATCAAAATCCTTAAGTACCAGAAAATCCACGTGATCACGCCCTTGACCAGAAAAGCCATACAACGCATATTGATCGCCAGTAGCCTCCAAGGCTTCTACGAGTAACACCAGCCCTTCTTTTTCAACATCAATTACACGACGTACTCCTGACTCCAACTGCCGACCGGTTGATCCACTCATATCAACTAAAAATGCAACGGCCACTTGCCGTTCGCGTTTATCTCGGCGGGAATAGATTTGATCCGATGGATCGGCACCCGCATGTCTTGCCACGACCCGGCCAACGACTGCGTCCAAATCCAATTCTTCCCCATGTTCGTAGCCATAAGTCCGACGTAAAGCGGTCGGGCGTATAGCCTCAAAATATCGTCGCAAGAGGCGTATAGACGGTCCGTGTTTTTCCAGCGTAGTTTGAGCAAAATCCTGGTTACCCTCTATCCCTGGCCGTTCAATTACCCGACACCATTTCAGTCGATAATCTTGAAGCGCTCCATCCCACTCTGGATACAAGTACGTCTGAGGGCTACCTTTCTGAACTGGTTGTTCACCTTGCCCGGCTGCTTGTACGGTCCAATGTTCTTCCAAAACTCGATCTTGGCTTGGCTGAGCATTATTGCGATCTTGTGTCTGTCTATCCCCCAATTCTTTCTCGCCCAATTCTTGGGTTGGCTGAGATTGGGAATCTTTCGCGACATCATTTTCCTGCATTTGCATCAGGTCCAACCCTGATGGGGACACACCTTCCTCCGAAGCACTCTCACTCTGGATCACTTCAGGATTCATCTCGCCCCGGTAGGCAAAGTTTGTGATGGATCGATAGGCCCCAGCCGTTTCTTCAGCCGCACGAGGCCCAGCTCCAAGATCATCCTCTTGGTCTGGTGAATCAGGCGGTGATTCAATAGAAGGCGTTTCATAAGTCGCAATCATGTCATCCATGACCTGATAAATCTGATCCGCTATGTGAATAGAATCATAAGCTGACGCTCCAATCCTGAGTATGGATTGAGCCAAAGGCCAACACTTTTCAACTACCGGCTTTAGATCATCCTGGATTAGATCGGAATCCTGCCCTTGAGTTAAGAAAAGGAGCAACACATCCAATACCATCTCCCGTGCAGTCATCCCATGCAGAAAGGAACGCGTGTTGATCGACGCTTTGGCTAATGCTTCGAGGTCCCCACGAAGCCCCGGGTATTCTTGTTGTAAAAGAAACTCGACCCGCGCATCTTCAAGAATGGTCCACAGATCCTGGATCACACCTTTCTGTGGATACAAGGAAAACACGTCAGTCAAGGAATTCATCTGGTCAATAGCATGCTGCCCTCGCTCATAGCGCGCCACAATTTTTTTTCCCATACTTTGCAAAAAATCTTTGCCAATTTGATACGTTCCAAATTCAAGGTGCCCCACTTCGTGAGCCACCATGACAGTGTAACAACGCAGATTATCATCACGAGACTTATAATGATTCATCACCAAAGGCAATAGAATACGCATCCCATTTGGTGTTTTCTCAGTTCGTATCTGGCCTTGGCTTTCAGGCAATGATTCAATCAACACCGATTTTCCGCAAATCATTTGCGCGAATAATTTCAACGTGCGGACAACTTGTTGAAGCGTGACCCCATTCATAGCTTCTTCAATCGAGCCCAACGCCTTGGCCGTTTCTAAGGCAAAATACGCGCGTGCACCCTCGGGGCTATAGTCCAACACCTCTATGCCCCCGCGAAACCAGTTTTCAAACGCATCATGTTTTTCATTAGCACCCACAGTCACATTCACAATTTCCGAACATCTTCTAAAATAGGCCAAAGTCGCTTCAGCATCTCGATCCGCCAACAGCAGTCCATATTGCAACACGGTCGTTTGCCACTCTCTAGATGGAAGGCTTCTCATCAGGCTCGGAACTTCTCCGAGAAATGCCAAAGCCGCCTCAGGAGATCGATCTGCTAGACTTGACCCAATGGCCACAACACGAGGTCGCAATTCGGCCACGTCTATATCCTTTAAAAGGGAAGGACTTGTTCTGAAGAACTCCAAAATACCGATATAATCGGGTTTACCAAGACTATTTTGGGTAATGAGTTTGGTGCCAAAGGTTACCCACGATCGAACTTCTTGGAGAGATAACGCCCCAGAGATGTTAGGACATTCACGAAAAAACTCGATCCCAAGCACTTGATTCCATTCAGTTAGTTCCTGACCGACATCGGCCCAACCCGCTAAATCAATATTCGGATCAGCAAAGAATAATTCTGGGGTTTTTCTGAAAAATTCAAAAGCACAATTCGCCGCATACTCGGAATCGCTATCCGCGATTTCTAAAACAGTGGAAAGGGCATGGTGCCGATGTTCAGATGTTTCCAAAATTCCCAAAATTTTCGGGCTTTCTTTAAGATATTTGAGAGTCACCGCACCTGATACATTGGCTAGAGCAATGGCGAAATCCAACCAAGGCACCACCGCAGACGTATCACATCGACGAAGCACATCAGGCAAAGCTTCGATGCTCACGCCAGCCAACTTGACAGAGCTTCCTTGCAATTCCCTAAAAAGTTCTAAGATCTGTGCAACCTTACCCGCTACTTCCAGTTGGAGCGTAACTTCTTCAGCAACTTCTTGGCTCAGACTTTTTCTTAATAGGGAAAGCAGTTCTTCTCTGAGTGATAAATCATTCATAGCCTTAGTCTTCCCATGAAAGCAGATTCAAAACACTCCGCACCTTCTCCTCAGTCATACCGATGAGTTCTATCCTTTTCTTGCGACTTGCTGAGC
>CAZDCF010000032.1:0-12489 GCA_964503895.1 uncultured Nitrospiraceae bacterium
GTTGCCTCGTTTATCCCACTCCATCCACGAACCGTCTTTCTTCCCATCTTTGTAGGCGCCTTCACCAACCTTCTTTCCATTCTCGTCATAATAAATCCACGAACCGTCTTTCTTCCCGTCTTTGTAGGCGCCTTCACCCTTCTGTCCTCCCGCGCCCCATTCTGTCCACCTACCGTCTTGCTTACCATCTTTGTAGTTGCGTTCACCCACATTCTGTTTGTTCTTATAAGTAGTTTGTTTGGTGATGTTGCCTTGTTTATCCCACCCCCTCCACAGACCATCTTTCTTCCCCTCTTTATAGGTGGTTTCAACCCGCTTCTGTCCATCCTCGTCATAATACGTCCACAGACCATCTTTCTTATCATTTTTGTAAGTACCTTCGCCCCGCTTCTGTCCGTTCTCGTACCACAACTTCCACGGACCGTCTTTCTTATCATTTTTGTAGGTACCTTCGCCCCGCTTCTGTCCATCCTCGTACCACAGCATCCACGGACCGTCTGGATTATCATCTCTGTAAGTGCTTTGACTGTGCTTCTGTCCGTTCTCGAACCAGGATTTCCATGGACCATCTGCCTTCCCATCTTTGTAGGTACCTTCGCCCCGCTTCTGTCCGTTCTCCCACCACTCTATCCACAAACCGTCTCGCTTTCCATCTTTGTAGGTACCTTCAAAATGCTTCTGACCATTCTCATACCTTACCACCACACGCCCGTTTACTGGTTCTTTATGAGACGGGTAGTAAAACAACCCGTCTCGTTTCAACAACTCTGTTCCTTTATGTTCTGCCCACGTAGGAGAACTAAGAAGGAGAAAGGTAAAAAGCGTGAAAAGTAGAGTTATCATAGGATGATGCTCACTTAAAAAATCTTGCTCCCCCCACTAATAAAAAGTCAACTAGCGCACCAACTGCAAACGATTCGTGGGCTATAACGTGAAGCTGAAGTTGCCATTCCTGCAAGAAGGACACCCAGTAAATTGCGATTAGATTTAGCGGAAATATTACATGATATTAGAAACTGCCTTTATAAATTCTCAATCGCAGGGGAGTTTTTCTTCTGAGGTATCCTGAGTTTCTTTGATGACAAAGCCACCTTCTTCGATGACGGCTTTGGATTCCCCCATCACCACATCTAACAATAGCTTGGCTCCTTGAGGGGTTAGTCCATGGGATGGGGCAATAAAGCGTTTTCTCGCGATTCGTCGTTCATCAGGATCATCGGGCTCGTAATACCCCAACAACTCGCCACTTGTATTAGCGGCAGCCAAACGAACGCCCCAATCCTCAAGTAACGGATCTGTCCATAGCCCAATGCGTCTAGCGCCACGATGTTGCTCTAATTTAGTCCAGACCTGCCATCCTACAAACACGGCCCAAGTTTCGTTGATCACTTCCCAGGCATCTTCTTTAGACAGAAAGCGCATCTCGGTGGCATCCCGTCGTTGACGAACGGGATTAATCCGAACAAATCGGTAATGACACCGAAGTTGTTCATTGGCAAAAGCCAGGACACGATTGGCATTGGCACTCAGCCCCTTCGGCCCGGGACCATTGAATAGGTAGTCGAGATATGCATGCAGAAGTTCATGATACAACAAACTGACATCATGATGCGTCATGCTATCTAATGATTTAAGTACCCCACCAGCGCCATTGAAAGATAGTCGCATGTTCAAAATCATTCGATGATCTTCAGGATGGTACTCCGCAGCATAGGTACGAAGATCTTCGAATGCCACCGTCACAAAATTCGGAGCTATTTCTCTAAGGAATTCAGTTGGCAAACCTAAGCTTTCAGCTTGCGCAATCAAATTCGGCCATACCTCAGTAGCGGAATTTGTGGTTTCCACGCTTTGAGCAAACCGCGACATGCCTATTACCAGGCTCAACAAGACAATCCCCAACACCCATTTTAATATTCCCCGTTTCACTTCTCCTCACCCCCAGCGATAAGGCTCACCTTCATCTATCACGCTCCACACATCCACAAGGTCAGCAGAAACATCATCTAAAAATCTCGACGGTTTCGATAGTATTGAGCCCGTCACTTTATCATACACATTTATTGGAAAGGTCAGATAGAGATGCTGTTTGGCCCGAGTCACGGCCACATATAACAAGCGACGCTCCTCTTCTAGTTCCTCTTCGGTCAAAAAATAATAGGAAGAAGGGAAACGCCCATCTACTAACCAAATCACAAATACGCACCGCCACTCCAGGCCCTTGGCCGAATGAATCGTCGACAAAATTAGGCGTTCGTCATCCTGTTCCATGGCTTCAATATCTGACACGCTTTCATCCGGCGGCTCTAGAGTGAGATCCGTCAAAAACTCCTCAAGACTATTATATCGCTCCGCCATCACCTGCAAATGCTCCAAGTCACGAATGCGCTTGGGATAGTCATCATATTGGTCTTTTAAGATCGGAAAGTAATATTCGAGCACTTGATTGATTTGATCCGGCAGTGACGCATCTTCCGAATGCCCCACCACATCCAACATTGCGGCTAGGTTTCGCAAGCCATAGGCCGATTTCTGCGATTTTGCCCGTAACACTTCACTGGGAGTATCGGTCTCCAAGAGCCCAACAACTAAATCCTTTGCCCGCTTCTGACCAATACCTTCGATCAGCAATAACAAACGATTCCAGCTCACGCTATCAAGAGGATTGTGAATCACACGCAAATGCGCTAGGAGATCCTTAACATGGGCGGTTTCGATAAACTTGAACCCACCTCGCTTGGCAAACGGAATATCTCGTTTGGTCAGTTCAACTTCTAAATCAAACGCATGAAAACTCGAACGAAACAATACCACGATATCGTTCAACGGCATCCCCTCATCACGCAACTCAAGAATCTTCTGGGCCACAAACCGGGATTGTGGATTTTCCCCTGCAGCCTGCACTAAAGCTGGCCGTTCCCCACCTTCTCTGTTCGTGAATAGTGTTTTGCTGTATTTTTCCGCAGCCCCCTTAATAATAGCATTCGCTAACTCTAGCACTGACTGCGTGCTACGATAATTTTCTTCGAGTTTGAAAATTTGTGTGCCGGGAAATAAACTGGGAAATTCCATAATATTGCGGAACGTAGCTCCGCGAAACGCATAGATGGATTGCGAATCATCTCCCACGACCATTACATTATCATGCGTCGAAGCCAGATTCCGTACAACTTCGGCTTGCAAACGATTTGTGTCTTGATACTCATCTACTAAAATATATTGGTACATGTCAGAAATAATTCGCCTCGCTCGTTCATCCACAGTTAACAACTCACGAAGACGAATTAGGAGATCGTCGTAATCAACTAATTGTCCTGTCCGTTTCGTAGATTCGTATCCTTCCTTGAGTTTCATGAGATCCTCAAGGTAATCCCCAAAATGAGAATACTCGCTCAGCAAAACAGCATCTAGCGATTGTAAGGTATTCGCGCATTTACTAAACATATCAGCAATCGTACGTTTACGTGGGAAACGTTTAATTGTATCGGTCAGACCAATTTGCCCACGCACAAAATTTACCAAATCTTCCGAATCCCCACGATCCAAAATGGTAAAGCCAGGCTCTAAACCTATTGCTCGGCCATAGCGTCTGAGCAAAAAATTCGCTACAGAGTGAAATGTTCCACCCACCACGCGATCGCTTTGAGGACCAATCAATAGCCCAACTCGTCCCAACATTTCCTGAGCCGATTTTCGAGCAAATGTCAGCAACAAAATCGAGGCCGGGTCCACTCCCATATCGATCAGTCGCGCCACGCGATAAACCAAAACCCGCGTCTTGCCACTTCCAGCTCCGGCTATGACCAATGCCGGCCCATTCAACACTTCCACGGCAGCCAATTGTTGAGGATTCAGTTCCTGAGCATAATCTCGTGAAAGAGGGCGGATCGGGGCATCAATGGTTGGCCGCTTGAGCACATAAACTTTGTGGTCAGGATTCAGGGCGTCCATTTTGGAAAAACCAGAAGATTGGGAGGGTCTTGTGAGAAGGGATCAAACACCATACCTGCGGCGTGTATAGCATACGAGCCAAAGGTGTGCAACGAAATAGCGCGAGCAAGATTTGGCTGCAATAGAATGGTCCAACGCCATACTTGCATACGCTTTTCCCCATCTGTTTATAATGACTTTTCAACCCCCATTACAAGAAATCTCATGGCCATTGATATTAAGGAAGAGTACGGGAAGATTCTCAGCGACCTCGCGAACACTATGCTCAGCGTGGCCCGCGAGTCCGTGACATTGATCAAACGAAGTGATCAAGCAATCGCAACCAAGTTAACACGCGAGCAGGAATGGGAAATCTATCTAGAATTCATAAAAATTATGTTTAATCTAGCTGATCGAGCCTCCGCCTTTTATGTTCCCATTCAACAACAGCCCTTATTCATGGACAGCTTGGAAGATCATGTCAGCGATCGACTGACCACGCTTTTGGCTCCGTCCATGAGTTCTTCGGAAATTGACGATCAAGCGGTTGTTCTCTCGATAGGTAAAGCAGTGGCCGAAAGCCGACAAATATACGAAAAATACAAATTCATGTTCACCGAAGACACCAAAGAACGAAATGCCTTTTTTCATCATGGCGCCGAGCGGATTGCAAGCAAGGCTGGCGCCACGAATAATGAAGCCATTATTTCGGCTTCTACCCTGTGCACAGGTGCAGTCATCCCCGCCTTCTCCGCCCTCTTTGAAGAAAAAACGGGACAAGCCGACACCAAACCCTTCTCACCTAAACAGGAAAGCGCCCCTTCAGATACAGTGTCTCCAGGTCCTGGGTCATCAGAACCTTCGACGCCAAACCCTCAAGCCATTAAACTCATCAGCGTTATGTCGAGTATATCTGACGAGGAGTTTGAAACTCGCTGGGGGCTGTTTCCCCAGTTTCGGCAAGATTTACAGCCTGAACAATTGAAAGAAATTACCAAGTATATGGACCGCGTTTCTCAACTCGTTGGCGACCGCTTCGCTATTCTTTCGTCAAAGCTCTCAAAGGAATCTGAGCCATCTGGCAATGCTTAACCCCCTACTTTAGGGATCTATTGTGGTGAAATTTCTTGGCATGCTTCTTCTCCTAGGAGGAATCTTTTGGGCAGGCTATTACGTCGGACGACAACCGCCTGAGGAAGTCAAAAATTCTCTGCGCACCATGTCTGAAAACGTAGTTGAACAAGCCTTGAGCTTTAAAACCTCTCAAGTAGTCGTCGAGGGGCTGATAGACAAACTCCAGGGCATTAAACAATCCCTAGCTTCAGGCAAAAATGTTTCCCAAGAAAAAATTGAGGAAATGCAAAAGGAATTAGATAGGCTTATATCCAAGGAGTGAGGGGAAAAAGCTTTATTGACTGAATAAGCGCACAAACTACTTGCGGTCTAAAAGGCACAGCAGTCTTCTCACGCTTCACGCATTCTGATTAAAACGGTCACGCATTTGCTGCTTCCTTATCCGTTTCTTTTGTCCCGTCTTTTTTCCACACCGCTAAAATTCTTTCAATTCGCAGTCGCACGACAAGATCCGGATCTTTCATTAACGGTTTAATAGCTGCTCGACCTCGAAGATCTCCGATCTTTTCCAATGAGGAGGCCGACGTCAACCGGACCATCCAATCGTCATCCTGCAACAGGGCAATGAGAGGATCAACAGCCTGTGGATCTTGGATGTCGCCCAAAGCAAGAATGGCTTGTTGCTTTACAAAATCATCTCTACTCTCGAGCGCTTCAATGAGTTTGGGCACAGCAGGACTGCCAAGTTCCACGAGGGCTCGCGTGGCATCATCTTTAAATTCATCACTTTTGAGGTAGGAGATTAAAGGTTCAAGGACCCGTTCGTCGTTTATTTTTCCTAGTGTTCGGAGGACATATTTGCGAGATTCCCAATCCCGGGAAAAACGGATAAGCATATCAACGGCTGGTGGGCCAACTTCAGCCACAGCTTCCACGGCAGCTTCTCGAACTTGCCAGTCACCATCTCGTAAAGCCCGAACCAAAGGTTCCACACAGCGTTCATCCGCCATTTCCCCAAGCGTAACAACCGCCTCACGCCGCACCACCCAATCAGAGTCCTGCAATAAATCGATTTGGATGTCGACCTCATCTTTAACTTTTTCTTCTTCAAGCTCAAATTCCTCATCTTCTTCTGCTTCTCCTTCAGCCGATTCAGCCTCAGCGGAAACCACAGCCTCGCCATCGATCATGGAATCAGAAGCTTCATCCACCATTTCATCTGTGACAACTTCATCCGCACCTTCGAAATCCTCAGATTCAGGATTGTCAGCTTCCAGTTCTTCAGCAGAAAATTTGGGATTCTCACTCATAACACATACCCCTTTCAAACCATAAATCTTACTTGATATAACCCTTAATGTTGCTGTTTTAATTCGCGATCAGCTTATTCTTCACTAGCCTTCTTTTTTCCTGCAGCTCTCGCAATCCGTGCTGCACGCACCCGTACTTTCCGTTGAGTCCGTTTTAAATGCCGTCTTAGTCGCCGCAACCCCGCATCACCCTCCGGGTTTTCACTTTTCGTTCGACCTTCTGTCACTTTTTTCTCTAACACTCCTAGGTCTTCTTCCACCGTTCGCTTCTTCGCCATGCATTTCTCCTTAGCTAATAACTGCCACGCCGGCATTACGGATTCGTCACGTTCTTGGAGTCTAGTCAACGCTGTTCATGAGTGTCAACTTCGCCAGATTATAGGAAGGAGAGGAGGATTTTTATCCTGCACAAATAAAAAGCAGGGATAATCCCAAAACTGTGGTTTGAGAATCGTCTTTATAACTTCCAGGACTTTTTCCTTTTCACCGCTGCCAAGTTCGGCAAAAGGTTCGTTCATAGGCCAGGATTTTCCAGGCTTCATCTTCCGTAATTGTGACGGGAATCATAGGTACCATGCCAGTCCCTGGGCTTCCATTTTTCAATATCCAGAAGAGTTCTCCATCGCGCCGACGAGCATGAAACCGGCAATTGGTAAAATCTCGAGGGCCAGGATTAAGTTGCCGTCCCAGTTCCCCATTACCTGTGCCCGACTTCCCGTGACAACTTACGCACGTTCCTTTTCCCTCGTACAACAACTTACCTTCTTCAATAATATTGGGATGTGCAGTCTTGGTTGGTCCAAAAGGAGGAACTGCTTCTCTCGCCAGAGACCGTTCTAGGACTGGAACCCTAGGCCGCAAGGGCTCAACTTCCTGAGCCATCAACCATCCTCCAGCTGGAATAAAAACCAATGCCCATACTAAGAAAAGAAAAATCAAACGTTGGAATTTATAAAGTTTCAACTTTTTCGCACCCCGACTAAAAAGCCCCGTTTAAGCAGATCCTAAACGGGGCCTCTTCATAGAAAGACTCCACAAAACAGAGAGTCTTAAAACGATAATTACTTCCTGTATTTGTCGTATTTGGCGCAAAAACTCCGTTCGTAAGCAAGTACTTTCCATGCGTCTTCTTCCGAAATAGTAGCTGGAACCATGGACACCATACCAGTTCCCGGACTGCCATTCTTCACAACCCAGAATAATTCACCGTCTTTCCGCTTCTTGTGAAATTTGCAGTTAGTAAAATTACGAGGTGATGGATTCAGCACTTTACCAGCAGGACCATCACCTGTACCCGACTTCCCGTGACAATTCACGCAAGTACCCTTACCTTCAAAAATCTTCTTGCCCGCAGCAACAATATCGGCAGGAGCTTTTTTCAATTTGCCAAATGGAGCCTTTAACTTCATAGCGGCACCACGCTCATTCTTAGGAACCCGCTTCTTCAAGGGATCTCTCTCTTTAGCTAATGCCAAATCCCCGCCCACAAAGGCAAAAGCGGTCAGCAAGCTACACAACATTAGGAACTTCTTCATGCATTCCTCCTTTGATAATTAGACCCTAAACAGATAAACAGTGCGGCAACCTTACCTGGTTGCCATAAAGAAGTATTGTTCTTGAAACGCTCCAGATCCCCTCTAATACAAAACACGGAAAACGTCGGAAATATATCAACGCTATTTTTAGAATGTCAAGGTTGCAGCCTGATCAGCATTTCACCGTAAGCTCTGGCCCTTGAAAGGATTTCTGCTCCTCACTCAAAACGTTTTAGCATAGAGGTACGCAATTTGATGTGTTTGAAATGATCCATCTTGATTAACTAGGACAGTTTTCAGAGGCCAGAAGAGAATTCCTAAAGCGATTGTCAACAGGTGCCACATAGTGAGCACGAGAGCAGACCGAAAGAGTCAATAGCGATCTTTTGCAATTCCTGTTAGGGTTTGATTTCAAGATCATGTATCACCTTCCCTTGCTCTCCAAAGGGCCCGCGTGGTTCGCCATTGAGCCTAACCTTCACCCCGCCGGCATTTCCCAATGTTAGCCAGAAACGTTCATGAGCACGCCATAACGCTCGCTCGCCAGGCTGCAACAAAGCCTCATGAGGCGCACGATCATCAGAACGAACAACAACCCATGTAAGTTCTAAAGCTTCCAATTCCAGCATGATTGGACCATCCTGTTCGCCCAAGCTCGGCTTAAAGGGTGCACGCATGGGCTTTACCGATTTAACAGACTGGGGAACAGCCGATTCTTGAATAACGGGTTCTGGTTCTATAACGGATTGAACTGGGCGAGCAGGGGTTGCCTCAACCTTTGAGACAGCAGCTACCTGAATTGATTTTTTTTTGGTATCCGGTGTGGGAGGGGTCACTGATGCCTGTCCACCACCCCCAGTTTTGACTTCGGAAGGGGTATTAGTAATTTCCGGCTCAACAATGGGAGCAGATTGAGTAGAAGAAATTGATTTTGAGGTTGAGCTAGTTTGTGACTTTGGTGAGGAGGGTTGCTCACGCGAAACAATAAAGACCAACCCAATCAGAACCACGCCAGTAAGAATAAACACCGCATTTCTATCCGTTTTCCCCTTCCGGTCATCCTCTTCCCGTTGGATAACTTGCTTTTGCTCTTCTTCCTCGCTTTGGTAATAGAATGCAGCTGAAGCTGAAAATCGCCGAAGGGCTTCTTCTTCATCCAACCCTAAAGCTCGGGCGTAGATCCGGACAAACCCTTTAGCAAACACCTTTTCGGGGAGCAAATTGAAACGCTCCTCCTCCAAAGCTTCTAAATAGAATTCTTGGATTTTGGTTGAGACAGCAAGTTGCTCAAAGGTTAATCCTTGGGCTTCTCGCTCCTCTCGAAAATATCCTCCTAAGGAATCCATACCTCAGTTCTATTCTTCGTCCCATCCCTACATCAATGTTACATGAGAGAAAATCCTGAATGCAGAACGCGGAAGGTGTTTACTTCCGGACCCACGAAACAAACTTTTTTTCATTAACACTGTACCGAATGGAATAACCCCCAATGTTGGGGTCTTACAATGACAGGTCCTCGAAATGTGTGAGGCGCTTGAACTCGCAAAAACGGTCCTCCACCTCTTTATAGTCTAGGTCGCGCAAACGGTCAAGACTAAAGGCTTCGACATTAAAGGAGGCCATTACACTTCCAAATATGATCGCTCTCCGCATTCCAGCATCAGAAAAATCCCTAGTTGCGGTTAAATGTCCCATAAACCCGCCTGCAAAGGTGTCTCCGGCGCCTGTGGGATCCTTGACCATTTCCAACGGAAAAGCTGGGGCACCAAAGGTTTGCTTTCCGTTAAACATGAGGACCCCATACTCCCCACGCTTAACAATCAAATGCTTCGGACCTCGTGCCAAGATATCCTGGGCGACTTTAACCAGGTTAGAATCTTGGCCCAATTCACGTGCCTCTCCATCATTAATGACAAGGACATCAACTTTTTCAAGTACTTTCCATAACTCTTCCTGCTTTCCGCCGATCCAAAAGTTCATGGTATCACATGCCACAAGTTTTGGCCGTTGGACTTGATTGAGTACATCCATTTGCAGTTCAGGATCGATATTCCCCAAAAACAACAAGTCCGGATCACGATAATGGGCAGGAATTTTTGGGTGAAATGTTTCAAGCACATTCAATTGGGTATCGAGCGTGTGAGCTTCGTTGAGTTGATAGGTGTATTCACCTTTCCATCTAAAAGTTTTTCCATTCCGGCGCTCTAAACCTGAGACATCAATTCCTCGGCTCTTTAAAAATTCAATATGGTGCTCTGGAAAATCCTCGCCAACCACGGCAATCAAGTCCACTTCGGTAAAAAAACTGGCTGCCGTTGAAAAATAAGTAGCCGACCCACCTAGTACATCATCCACTTCACCAAATGGGGTCTTAACTGTATCAAACGCAACTGACCCCACCACTAACAGTTTTCCCATGCTATGTACTCCTTTTTGAATTTTTCTTTAGTCTAGGTGGTAAGAGTAATCGATATCGGCGTTTAGCCGCCGCCGTTATGGCTGTGGGCAAAGTAACAATAGCTTGTTGCAAAGCAGTTCCACAGTTACACGCTCGTGGGGCGGTCGTATATTTCAAAGCTTGCCGAATAACTTTTTTGGCTTGCACGACATTATCGTGCATGATTTTCAAAATCGCCTCGACAGTGACTGATTCCTCGATTTCATGCCAACAATCATAATCCGTGGCCAATGCAAGGGTGGCATAACACATCCCAGCCTCTCGAGCGAGTTTGGCTTCAGGAATATTCGTCATGCCAATCACGTCCACGCCCCATTGCCGATACAGATTCGATTCGGCCTTAGTAGAAAATTGGGGTCCTTCGATACACACATAGGTACCGCCGGTATGAGTCGTGACCCCTACTTGTTTCGCCGCGCGAAGGACAATTTCGGAAAAGTCCTTGCATATAGGCTCGGCAAAGGACACATGGGCTACCACACCTTGATCAAAGAAGGTTCCCAACCGCTTGGTCGTTCGATCAATAAACTGATAGGGCAACACCAAATGCCCAGGTTCGATATGCTCCTTCATGCTTCCAACAGCACTAACAGAAAAAATCCTCGACACGCCTAGAGATTTGAGAGCATAAATATTGGCGCGATAATTGATCATCGAGGGATTAATCCGGTGCCCTCGACCGTGCCGAGATAAAAAGGCTACTTGCTGCCCTCCGAGCTTTCCAACAACGATAGCATCCGATGGTTTTCCAAACGGGGTAATCTTTCGAACTTCGCGTATATGAGTAAGTCCTTCCATTTCATACAAACCACTACCACCAATCACGGCAATATCCGCTCGAGGTTTTCCGGCCATTGCTCTGCTATCTTCCTACCTTTATAGGTTTTGGTGAATCTGATCCTTCGCAGTGCGCTTCTTCCTTGATAGATCGTAAGAATTGGTCAATTCGACCCAAAACGCGATCAATAATGTTGGTCAGAGCCTCATCATGAGAAATCTCCAACCATTCCACATTTGGCTCTTTCCGAAACCAGGTCATTTGCCGTTTCGCAAAATGACGAGTATCGCGCTTAAGTCGACGAATGGCTTCTTCAAAACCGTATTCGCCTTCCAGGAAACCCGCCATTTGACGATAGCCCAAACTTTTCATAGACGTCAGGTTTCGCGAATATCCTTGCGCCAGAAGCCGACGAGTTTCCTCCACAAGCCCCTTGCCAATCTCAACATGCACGCGTTCTTCAATCCGTCGATACAACGCTTCTCTGTCCATAGTCAGTCCCAATACCAAAGCGGAAAAGGGTTGCTCCTGAAATCCATGCTCATGATGAACTTGGCTGGCAGGAAATCCTGTTTGTCGATATATTTCCAAAGCGCGCAACACTTTGATGGAATCATTTGGATGAACTCGTTGAGTAGTCAATGGATCAACTTCTCCTAGTTCGTGATACAAAGCTGCAAGCCCCCGTTCCTGGACTTCTTGCTCCAGTTGCCCTCGAAGCGTCCAATCCACAGGGGGACCTAACCAAAGACCACGCAATAAGGCCCGAACATATAAACCCGTTCCCCCAACCACCAGAGGAATTCGGCGTTCATGGTGCAACCGATGAATCTCGCCCACCGCACGCCGGCGATACTCTCCGACATTAAATGGTTCATCAGGATTTACTAGGTCGATGAGGCAGTGGGGAACTTCTTGGCATTCTGCCTGAGAGGGCTTATCCGTCCCAATATCCATGCCACGATAGACTTGCGTGGAATCTGCGGTGAGGACCTCCGTGCCTAGTGCCTTGGCTACTTCAAGACCCAAACGGCTTTTTCCAATAGCCGTGGGACCCACCAAAACTATTACAGGCTTCTGGCTTGTATCATAATCAGAGGTAAGATTTAGGCGCATAAGGAATACAAAGTTCCTGCTAAATTCTACGAAAAATTCGATGAAGCTCCTCTATGGAAAATCGCATTGTCACACGTCGCCCATGGGGACAGGTCAGAGGAAATCCTTCCTTAACCCAATCTTCTAAGACTAGTTTCATTTCCGGTTCGGCCATTGGCCGACCAGCTTGCACAGCCCCCTGGCAAGCTATCGAGGCCAAAATAGGACGAATGCGTTTTTCAATAGAATCCAGGGATTTCCATTCTGTCAAGTCATCAACCAAATCTTGAATTAATGCTGCATAATCCA
>CAZDCF010000033.1:0-11448 GCA_964503895.1 uncultured Nitrospiraceae bacterium
TATTCACTAAAAAATCATTGTGTTTGTGACCACCATCGTACCGAACCTGTTCGCCCAGAAGGCAATGACTGATCCCCAAACGTATGGGCAATATTGTCTTTAGATTTATGGCTAATTTGTTTTGGCTCATGCCATTTTGACGACTATAGAGTTTTATTATGCCAATCGTTGAAGTTTCATGGTTCGAAATGCATCCAATGCTTTTTGTCGGCATCTAGCGTGGTCAATGATTGGATAAGGGTAGTTTAGTCCCAACTCAACGCCAGATTTTTGCAGAATGGGGTTAGGAGCTTTCCATGGTTGATGGAGCCATCTTGTTGGGATCTTTCTAAGTTCAGGAATCCATCGACGAATGTAGTAGCCTTCAGGATCAAATCTCATGCTCTGAGCAACGGGATTGAATATCCGAAAGTATGGTGATGGGTCTGGGCCGCACCCAGTTATCCATTGCCATCCTAATGTATTGTTTGCCTGATCCGCATCTACCAGGTTTTCCCCGAACCAGTTTGCCCCAACTTGCCAAGGTAGCAGAAGGTCTTTCACAAGAAACGAAGCTACGACCAAACGTATTCGGTTATGTATCCAACCGTTGGAGATTAGTTCCCTCATGCCTGCATCTACTAGAGGGTAGCCTGTCTTGCCCTGTTGCCAAGCTTGGAGTCCTAGAGGGTTTTTCTCCCATGGAAAATGTAAAAAATCATGTTTCATGGGCTGGCTTTTTAGATGAGGAAAATGAAACAAAAGGTGATAGGCAAATTCCCGCCAGGCAATTTGTCGTAAAAATGATAAAGCTCCTTGGTCTGAATTTTTATTCGAAAAGGCGTTAGTCTTTCGGCGCATGCAATTCCAAATGTATGAAGGGCTGATCTCCCCAAAATGAAGGTGTGGTGATAAGCGAGATGTCACTGACGAACTAGGATGATTGCGTCCGAATTCATAACTGGCCAGGTTGCCGTTGAGAAATATTTTCAGGAGCTTATGTGCACCTTGCTCTCCTGGGTTCCATGCGCTTTGAAGTGCTGAATCGTAAACTTCACTTGACAGCAATTTCCAATCTTTTAAGTCTTCGGTAACTGGCCAAAGAGAAGGAGTCGGCCATTTTGCTAAAACAGTATTGGAAGTAAATCGTAGTGTCCGGTTCTGACATTCTTTCCAGAACGGTGTAAATATTTTGTAGGGAGTATGTTTTTTATTTAAGAAACAACTTGGTTCGAAAAGAATTTGAGAATTATAGGTTTTAACCTGAATATTTTCTGCTTCGAGGCATTTTTGAATTTGGGAAAGTAGCCGAATAGTTTCTTGTTCATAGCTCCGATTCCAATAAATTACCTTAGCGCCAGTTGCTCGAACAAGCTTCTGAAGGGTCACTCTGGGGTTTCCTGATCTCAAAATAAGCCGGCTTCCATACGTGGAAATTTTTTTATCTAACCTAGTAAGAGAGTGGTGCAACCACCATCGGCTTGCTTTTCCAATCTTTTCTCTAGGTTTTTCTCGAGGATTCCAGATGTAGATTGGTATAATTGGCATTCCTGTTTCCAAAGCTTCACGCAATGCGGGATTATCCTTCACGCGTAGGTCTTGGCGGAACCAAACTATACTGGGAGCTAATTGGTTCATTTCTCAAAATCCAGTTAAACAGGAGTGGGTCGAATGACTACTTCTATTTATCTAAATTCGTTTCGTGCAGTATGCCTAGATCTTGGGCGCACCGAAATCCAGTTCCGTGAGTTTTCAATGCAAATCCACCTTTTTGCCGCGATGCTGTTCTGATGTCTGCATCAAAACTGTGCCAGGATCCACCTCGAATAACTTTCAAAAGATATTTTTCTGGGCCTTTGGGATTTTCATTCGGTGCTTGCTTATAGTATGTCTCTTCATACCAGTCTTGGACCCATTCCCTGACATTCCCTGCCATGTCATGTGCTCCGTAGGGTGATACACCTTGTGGATATGATCCTACTGGCTTGAGGGTTTTTTTGTTGTTCCAATCACGGTCAAAGTTTGTGTGTGAAGGTGATGGATCTTGATCGCCCCAGGGATAGAGACGCCCATCCTTTCCCCTGGCGGCTTTTTCCCATTCTGCTTCTGTAGGAAGACGCTTGCCAATCCATTGGCAATAGTCAGCTGCATCGTGCCAGGTCACTTGTACGACAGGCAGATCGTCAATATTTTTAACATCGAATAACGAGCCTTCCCCATAGACGTTGTAGGGTTCTTTGTGACCAGTTTGGTGTATGAAAGCTAGATATTGGGAGTTTGTCACTTCAAACTTATCAATTAGAAAAGCATCTAAATATATTTTACCCCGTGGTTTTTCATCGAACCTTCCTGTTTCTTCGTGGCTTCCTCTGATAAAGATTCCCGCTGGTATTTTAACCATTACGAATGAATTTTTCCTCACCACGTCAGTGCCTCCAAAAGCTGGAAGATTCCAAGCCAAGAGGATAATGATTATTTTCAGAATCAATGTTTCCTTCATTGTTTGTGCCTCTTACTATCTTCTTTTATTTGGTTTGTCATTTTTCTAATTTTTTCTGTGAGATCGAATACGGTTTGCGTGTCCTTGGACTCTGCGGCCTTTCTTGCATCAACTAATAATAGACGAGATTTATGTAGAGCCAATTCAATTTGGGTTTGAATCATTGGAGATGCGAGTGTTCCTCCAAGGGCTGCCTCATGAAATGCTTTCCAAGCTGCATCTATGTTTTTACCTGCTAAATATATCACTTTATGCGAAGAATTTTGTGGTGCAGGTTGTGTTAATTCTGGATTAGCCCAAATGAGTCCTATTGCCCATGTGAAACTTAACGTGAGGAAGGTTATGTTAATCAAGTTAATGTGTTTCATGATTCTTATCCGTTCTGTTTACTCAACTAGGCAAACAAAATCCTTATGTCCATTTTTGCAAAGTAGGAAATCAGGACTGTTGATTTCCTCGTTCGATTATTTTACGAAGACGCAAAAGATTCTCATTGTTTGGATCAATTTTTAATCCAGAATCAATGGTAGCTTCAGCTTCCTGATATTTCTCCATGCTAATTTTCTTCATGGCGCTTATGGTAATAGCGCGTATCTCATATTCCACTTCCTTCGGAGCATTTTGTGCACAGCGAAATCCTAAGCCAACTCCATAACTGTTGTTCATAGGATGATTCCAAAACCGATATGTTGTTGTAAGCGAGTGATTTGCCGCAATCCACGATCCACCACGAATTACTTTTTTGGCACCAACAGTAAGCCGATCTACATACGTCCCAGTTCCTCCTAACCACACTGGTTTTGCTGGTCCTGAGGGGTTTAGGGAAAAGGGTCCTTTGGAATAGTAGCTCGGATCATACCAGTCTCCGACCCATTCAAAAACATTGCCAGCCATATGGTGAAGCCCATAAGGACTTTTTCCTTCTGGCAACGAATTAACAGGCAGCGTGCTGTCGAAGTTTTTTCCATAATTGGCCTTGCTAGAATCAAATGTGTTTCCCCAGGGATAGCGCAATCCTTCTGAACCTCGGGCAGCATGTTCCCACTCAGCTTCTGTTGGTAGTCGTTTGCCTTCCCATTCGCAATAGGCTTTTGCGTCATACCAATTGACTCCTACAACTGGTTGCTTTGTACTGTTTAAACGCGGATCATCCCAGTAGGCAGGAGCAGTGTAACCAGTGGTTTTCATGAATTTCGCATACTTTTGATTGGAAACCTCAAATTTATCGATAAAATAAGAATTTAATAATACCCAATGAGACGGACCCTCATCGTGAAACGCTTCTTTTGACCAGGGCATAGACATTCTTTGTTGAAACAAGTTTTGGGTTTCATCTTTGACAGATGAAACACTTTTAGGTTTTTTATCTAGACCAATGATGGCCATCCCAAACGGAATGAAATTCATGTCATTGGGCAAGGGAATCACCATTTCAGCGTAAAGGTTTAGCAAAAAGGGGGAACCAAGACTGAGTAGTATTGCCAAAGCAGCCATTCCAATTTTTTTAATAAATTGCCTATATGATTTTACAATGATTGTCATATCTACCTCACTTCTTTAAGCCAGCACCTATTGCACTGGTGGAAAATCATAATCCTCATGAAACTTTGATACTCAACTAAGCGTTTATTTACTTCATAATGATTTCACGACTTTTCTTGTATTCCATGTTTTCGAGATCATTGTCGATTGCTTTATTAGGAGAGTTTAAGACGTTCAGCCATCTTTTGTAGGCCATACCTAGAAGGGCTTGTATATATAATGTAGTGATTGCCGTTGATATTTTCCTCAACCTCTCGAGTATGAATTGTGCTGGAGGAAGACTATAGTCTTCCTCCAGTCTAGCTGCTTAACTACATGTTTATTTTTTTCATAATGATTTCACGAGTTTTCTTGTATTCCATGTTTTCAGGATCACTTTTGATTGCCTTATTAATTGATTGTAAGGCATCTTTCCACTTTTCTTCTCCCATGCTGATAAGGCTGGAGATAAAGTGGTATTGAACATTTTCCAAGGAATTGCCTTGAGCTGTCATTGCACATCGAAAGCCAAGACCTACCCCATAGGAATTATTTTCCGGTTGATTCCAAAAGCGATGGCTTGTGTGAAGCGAGGTTTGAGGGGCGAACCAAGAACCACCTCTGATTACCTTGACAGGTCCCTGATTAGCAAAATTTAAGCCATACGAAGGTCCCTGTGGATTAAGGGCGCGACTTACTTGGAAATATTTTGGACCATACCAATCGCTAACCCATTCAAAGACGTTTCCTGCCATGTTAAAAACTCCATAGCCACTGACCCCTTTTTCGTAAGAATTCACTGGTCTTGTTTTTCCTTCATTTTGTGCATAGTTAGCAAAAGTGGGATTGATTTTGTGTCCCCAGGGATAGTGGCTTTCATCAGGGCCTTTGGCGGCTTTTTCCCATTCTGCTTCTGTAGGAAGACGTTTACCTTCCCATTTACAAAAAGTGCTGGCGTCATACCAGTTCACGCCTACCACGGGCTGCTCCGGGGCATTCAGGCGAGGATCATCCCAATAAGCTGGAGCAGTATGTTTGGTTTCCTTCATAAATTTTTGAAACTTTGCATTTGAGACTTCATATTTATCAATGTAATAACGATCGAGGACAACTCGATGAGGAGTTTCGTCGCTGTGGTCTTTACTCCCCATGGTGAATTCACCTTGTGGAATTAGGACCATGTCTTTGGTATTAGCGCCGATAGCAGTATTCCAAGGCATAATGGTTACTACTAGAGATAAAAGTGCTGCTTGGGTTGATGTCAAAGTGGTGCTCATGATTTTTCTCCTTTTTAATAAAACGTTGTAGTTTAAATTTTTAATTTTTCTTGTTAGTTGGCGACAGGATGCAATTTTGCCCAACGACGATGGTGTTGCTTTTTGGGATTCGGAAGTTGCTCTGTTGCTTGGTGTTTCAGTATGAGCGAATCCACAATGTTCCCGCATTGCACGCATCGGAATGCCGTGCACCACATTTTTCCTGCTGCGTCGAAAAAGTCGAATAGGCAATCGAGAATGAAAAAACCTCCACAACGTCGGCAAGACTGAGGATGGCCCATTTTTGTCATAAGAGTTTTTGGTTGTGAAATCCGTTCAAAATGTGCCATTTGTTTTCCTTTCTTCTATGAGACAGCAGGCATTTGTTTTCGAACCTCACCTATACGGGAGCAATTGCCATGCCAGATTTTTTTTAAATAATTATTGATTTATTTCAACAACTTAAAGGTTTTAATTTAAAATGGTTTTATAAAAATATTTCTCATGAGACACAATAGTGTCTCTTGAGACATATTGAACTATGTCTTATGAGACACCCTTGAAACATTAGATAAATATTCGTCTAGGAGTTTTTGTAAGGGGTACTGGGAGTTAGCTCGACGTCAATTCCTTTGAGCTCTAATACATTGGACAAATGATAAGTGCTCGGACTGACTGGTTTGGATTAATGTTTTGCTAGGGTAGGAGGGAGTTTGACTGATTGTAACCAGAAATATTCTATGGCATGTACGATGTTTACGAAAGGTTCAAAATCTACGGGTTTTGTGAGGTAGCAATTTGCGTGTAGTTCGTAGGCTTGAGAAATGTCAGCAGGGTTTTTCGATGAACTAAGCACAATCACAGGAATACTCTTGAGGCTATTGTCAAATTTGACATGCCGAAGAACTTCGATCCCGCTTTTTTTAGGAAGATTGAGATCTAGCAAAATGAGATCGGGAAGATTTCCCGAAATTTCTCGTTTTGCGTCATCTAAAAACTGTGTTGCGGCGTCTCCATCCCGCAGTACGTGTAAAGTTGCCTTGAAGGAGAACTCCTTTATTGCCTCTTTAATCAGCCTCACATCACCTGCGTTGTCTTCAATGATTAGAATCGAAGGCCCGTCCTTCATATTTTTTTTACCATGAGCGCTTAAGTGTCTAAAAAGTGTAGATAAAAGTAATGTTTATTAATCAGCAATGTTTATGCCAGCTTTTGGAAAACGTGTAATCTATTAAAAAGATAATAATAACAAACAGTTGCAATTTAGTAAGGAGACGAATTTTTGTGTAGTTTAAAATAAACTGTCTCTCGAGTGTCTCTTTGTGTCTCTTATATGTCTCGTACGTGTCTTGCTTGGGAAGGTTGTTACTTAATATCTTGGATTGATATGCCTAGATCATCTATCCAACGGTAGAATGTTGCACGACTAATTCCCAATAGTTTCGCGGCTTTGGCTCGATTGCCTTTGGTAAGTACAAGGGCTTTGCGAATATGTTCCTGGCCTTTCTCTGGTGTCTTAAGCAGTGTTGCTGCCTGTTCAGTTTGTGAGGTTGTTTCTATTTGTTCAAAGATTTCTGATGGAAAATGTTGTGGCAGGATCGTTGAATCTCCGCATTCTAGAACTGCGTATTCAATGATGCTTTTGAATTCTCGTATATTACCAGGCCAGGTGTATTTAGAAAGTAAAAGTAGTGCTTCCTGACTCATGTCTTGAACGGACAGTTTTCCCATGGATTGGCGGGATTGACTGAGGAAAGCAGATACCAAAAGTGGGATATCTTCTTTCCGTTCTCGGAGTGCGGGCAATTTTACTCTGCCAACCCGAATGCGATACAGAAGATCTGCTCGAAATTTATTTTCTGAAACCTGTACGTGTAAATTTTGGTGTGTGGCTGAGATGATACGCACATCCACCTTTCTTGGTTGTGATTCCCCCAGACGGGTAATTTCCTTTTCTTGCAATACTCTGAGCAAGCTAGTTTGGACACTTGTTGGCATATCACCAATTTCATCTAAGAATATCGTTCCTCCTTGGGCAGACTCAAAAAAGCCCCGATGTTCCGTGGTTGCACCCGTGAAGGCGCCTTTTTTGTGACCAAATAATTGGCTTCCTAGGAGCGATTCCGTTAACCCCGCACAGTTTACGGCTAGAAACGGTTTATTTTTTCTAGAACTTGAGTAATGAAGGGCGCGGGCAACGAGTTCTTTTCCTGTCCCAGTTTCACCTTCGATTAGGACAGTCGACTCCACTTGAGATAGTTTTTCAATTTGGCGATATACTTCCTGCATTGGTTGGCATTTACCAATTAAATCGTGAAACTGAGATTTTTCATCGAGCTGCTTCTGAAGGCTATGCACTTCTGTAACATCGTAAAGAAAAAACATTTTGGCTCGGGGGTCTCGCGGATCATCTTGAATATCGATTTCAAGCCATCGTGAGGAATGGCCAGGTGGCTTGGAATGGACTAGTACTCTTTTCCGGTCTTCTTGCAATTGGTCTATGAGATTTTCCATGGGTTGAATGTACTCGTCCGTCAACCCAACTACATGTTGCCACAGTTGCCCCTTCACTTCTTGGTCATGTTTTTCCAGCAACCTGAGGGTAGGCGCGCTCATGTGGAGAATCTGGCCTTCTGCATTGATTAAAATAGTACCGATGTGTAGTTGATTCAGAATGGAGTGAAGATCTTCTGCACTTTTTTTTACTTGAGCATGAGCAGTCTCTAATTCTGCCTGGATACGTTTTCTCTCGATGGCATAGGTAAGGGCCCGAATTAAAACTTCAGCATTTACCTCTCCCTTAATCAGATAATCCTGTGCTCCTTGTCGTACGGATTGAATCGCAAGTTGTTTATCATTAAGTCCTGTGAGTAAGACCAGTGGAAGTGTTGGATGGGCTGCGGCTAGTTTGCGAAAAGTTTCCAGACCCTGGCTGTCTGGTAATGAGAGATCCACAATGGCAACATCGGCATCATGTTCTTTTAGGAGATCAAATGCCTGGCTAAGGGATTGAGCGTGGGTTATTTTTGCGGAGTAGTCCTCAATTTGGCGAAAAATTTCCTGAATAAGTCGGGCATCGCCCAGGTTATCCTCCAGCAACAAAATGTTAAGACTGGTCACGTTTTAACGCTCACTTTTTTACTTATAACTCACAGATAAACTAAGTTTTAGCCTATTGGGAATTTTTACATCAAAGCATTTCCACATGTGTGAATGCTAAGCGTTCTCTAATTCTTTATGGTAAAATAGAAAGTCGCTCCTTTTTGCAATTCAGATTCTACCCAAATATCCCCACCATGTCTTCCAACAATTTTTTTGCAAATAGCCAGGCCTACTCCAGTTCCGGGATATTCTTCCCGAGTATGTAATCGTTGAAAGATGGAAAAAATTCGATTGTGCTGGTCTGGAGATATGCCAATCCCATTATCCTTGACTGAAAATTCCCATCCATCGGATAACGGCCGCACACTAATGTGTATTTGTGGTGTTTCCACTCCTTGAAATTTCAGCGAATTCCCAATCAAATTCTGGAAAACTTGAGTTAGGAGTAAGAAGTTTGCTTCAAGGGAAGGGAGTGGATCATGTGTAATTTGAGCTTTACGTTTCTGAATAGATTCAGAAAGATTGTTCATGGCATGTTTAAAGACAAGTTCACAGTCTGTTGCTTCAAAAGAAGTATTTTCCGATCCCACTCTGGAATATTCTAGGAGGTCGCGAATTAGCCACTGCATTCGAATAGCGCCATCTACGGCATAGCCAATGAATTCATCCGCATCTTGATCAAGTTTGCCTTTATAACGTTTGCCTAATAACTGAGTATAGCTAGAGACCATTCGGAGAGGCTCTTGTAGATCGTGTGAGGCAATATAGGCAAATTGTTGTAGTTCAGCATTCGATCGAGCTAATTCTTCAGTTTTCCTTGTCAATTCAGCTTCACGAGCTTTACGGTCAGTGATGTCTGTTTGTACGCCGATAAAATGTGTTAAAGTGCCCTCTGCATCACGCACCGGGGCCATGTAGAACTCGTTCCAAAAAAATGTCCCATCTTTCTTGTAATTTCTCAATTCGGCTTTAGCCTCGATCCCATGACGAATGGCATAGCGAATATCGTCTAAAGCAGGTTGGTCATAGTCTTTGCCTTGGAGAAACCGGCAGTTCTTCCCAATGACTTCTTTTCTCGAATAGCCTGTGATCTTTTCAAAAGCTGCATTGCAATAGACTGTTGGCATATTTGGTTGACGTGCATCAGCGATGAGAATGCCGTTAGTAGCCGAATTGATTGATCGATCGTGCAGGAGCAGCTCCTCTTCATGCAGCTTTTGTTTGAAAATATAACGACGTAATTCCATGAGTGCGACACATTGACGAGATAAGGCTTTTAACGATTCTTTCTGCTCTGAGTTCAAATTGCGTGGAGTTCGGTCAATGACGCAGAGTGTTCCCAAGGCCAACCCATCCGAGGTTCGCAACGGGGCTCCAGCATAGAAACGAATGTGGGGTTCGGCGGCAACCAAAGGGTTATCGGCAAAACGATCATCCTTTAACGCATCATTGACGATCATGATGTCGTGTTGAAGAATAGCATGTCCGCAAAAGGCGATGCTGCGAGAGGTTTCTTTCGCATCGATTCCGTAGGTTGCCTTGAACCATTGCCGAGTTGGATCGACTAGGCTAATGAGGCTAATGGGTGTCCGGCAAATGGTCGAGGCAAGTTTGGCGAGGTCGTCAAAGTTTTCTTCAGGGGGCGTATCGAGAATATCATATGCATTAAGGGCGACCAGCCGTTCTTGTTCATTCTCTGGAATAGGGGCTTCCTTCATGTAGTTTTTTCTCTCTCTGACAAGTGGTTTTCAATTTGGCTAATTTCCCTCATCTTCTCCGATCGATTCTTGAATTACGAGTTTTGTACATAGGTGATGTGGATTCGTCTATGAATGATTAGCATTAAACCCTTCCTGGCTGATCCCGACTCGACTTTCATTACTAAAAACTTGTTTGAAGATGCCAGCGATTTCATAAAACATTTCTAGCGTTGTCCATGCTCCCAATCCTGTTTCTTTGAGCAATTATAGATTATTTTCCTTGGTGAGTACTTCTCGCTGAGAAAATTGTGCGCCTCTTACGTTCAAAATTCAATCCTCTCGAAAACCCCAAGCACGGGTCCAGAGAAAGGCTGGAAACTACTCGCCCGACTCACATATCGTGTATACTGAGAGGGAGCCGACAACTGAATACCTAAGGGGACAGAAGCGAGGGAGCGAATGGAGCCGGCGGAATTGAGCGACCGAGCCAATCAAAAATTATCCCGTGTAAATGAAAGTATTTTGTGAGCAATCAATGAAAAACCATCCTTATCCATACGAGATCCCCAAAATTGAAAATTTCGATCCCAAGAGTCAGGGACAATTAGACCCTTGGGATATCCTCGAGTTCCTTAGGGTCGAAGCTCTGTTACGTTCACCAAAGGTTCATCAACTCTATAAGGCATCCCCTCCAACGGTTTGGACTGAAGACGATGAGTTTCGGTTATCAAAGGAAGATGCACTAAAACTAATATGGGAAGATTCGCTTCGGGACGCTTATGATGTTGGAAATGGCTGGCTTACCTTGAGGGGTTTTCATCACCGGTTGTTACTTCCCAGGCATCAACGACCAGGCCCCGCTACAGCTTATACAAATCAACCATATGCGACATGTGGGATAACGGATTTAAAAGCCGCTATGTGTGAAATGGAAAAACGATATCATGAAAAAACGGGGTGGGGTGTTCCAATTGCCAAAAAACGTTCTGAGCCATGGGAAAGTCTACAATCAAGTATTCAGCATACAAGTATTCAGAAATGGATACGGTGCCACACATCGAGAAAAATCACGAGCAACCGTCCGACGATCAAGGAGTAAGCAGCCCATATGCTGTCGAGAACACACTCTGGGAGCAGTGCCTCGCAGGACCGGTCTGTGACCAAGCTGATCACTATCCCTTACCTGTGGAACCGCTCTATAGTTTGGCGGTGGCGGCCGTCCTCGTTCCGATGGCGTATAGCTCACTTCGCAAATGGTTGAGTCGCCATCGAGAGGATTTTCCTGCTCGGTATCGTCGCATTGCCGGGAATCGACGACAACGGCTGTTAACGGGGAACGAGATTCGGCGAATCCGTCAGACAGTTATTCGATCACCGGCAATGGCACAGC
>CAZDCF010000034.1:0-11194 GCA_964503895.1 uncultured Nitrospiraceae bacterium
GAAAAATCCCCAAATCAACATCTGCATACCGTTGGTGCCAAGTTTAGGGGCATAGGCTTCAAGTAATTCTCCAAGACCAAATATGGTCACGGCAAACAAAAATGGGACCAAGGTGTCCCAACGATTGAGAAATTGCAGTTCAGGAAAACGGGAAAAATCTCCAACCATATCGTGTTTGGTGGGAAAATTCTTCCGCGAAGTGAGCCATCCGATTTGACTCCACCAAAATCCTCTTTGATGTGGTGAGTGCAGGTCATTTGTTTTATCAGAATATCGGTGGTGGGTGCGATGGTGGGCAGCCCACCATAATGGACCCCGTTGAACGGCTGTCGCCCCCAAAAATGCGAAGAAAAATTGGCATACTCGTGATGTCTGAAAGGCTCGGTGAGAGAAATACCTGTGATAAAATCCGGTAATGGCAAACATTCTAATTAGATACAACCCAATGGCCACTGAGACGGCGACTCCACTCCACCCAACCCAAAAAACTCCCAAGCACATGAAGTGCATGATGAAAAAAGGTAGGGATTGGATCCAATCGATCTGATGATCTTTGCCTGTGTCGTGGTGTTCGGTGGCGTGTGCGTCAACCCACCGGATTATAGACGTAACGAACTTCGGCAGAGAAAATCCAAACATTCTTTTACTCCTGTTGGTTTTATTGACAAAAGGGCACAAAAGGTGAGCAGGTCCTAATCTCTGCGAGGGTATATATGAAAAAACTCCAAAGAGAAGTCAAGTATTTTTTTATAAAAATCTCTGCTGAGGTTGAGTTTTGCTGCCTTTTCCTTGATTGGCCACAATAAGAGCACGGCAGCTCCATGTATGATTAGAGAATTTCAACGATTTTTTCGGCGCTTCGCCTTACCGTGGTCTTTCTCGAAATAACCAGGAGAGATACATGCCACCTATTGCGATAGTCGCTAATTCTACAGTTTGTAGAAGTCTGCTGACGACGGCTCCTGGTTCAGGTGGTGATGTGATAAAATGCATGCCTAAATATGCGGGGGGTTCTACGGGCGCAGCTTCCCAGGGGGGAAAGAGCACGGCTAAGATCAACAACCCAACCATAGTGTAAAGAACTTGAAGGTTGAGCGTTTCTTTTTCCCGCTCTTCATATAAAGGATCGCCCGAAAAACGTTTCCCGCATTTCGTGCAGAATCGAACTTTACTTGGCAGGCTGGTGCCACAGCCTGGGCATGTTTTGTGTTCAGTCATCAGATTCTCTGAACTACGGTTGTTGTCCGAATTGACAGTTTCAGAAAACGCTTCCTATAATCCCGAGCCCTCTTTCCATGATATGCTTTCTAGGAAACCTTTTATGACCATATCTAATTCTCCCATCCAAAGCGTAGCTGTTATTGGAGCCGGTGCCTGGGGCACGGCTTTGGCCCGACATTTGGCAGAAAATTCGTTGACAGTCAAGATTTGGGCTTACGAAAAAGAGGTCGTCGAAGCAATCAATACACAAAAAGAAAATACTTTATTTCTGCCAGGTGTGCCCTTGCCGTCTTCATTAACCGCGACCGGTTCATTATACGATGTCATTGAGGGCGCGGATTTTCTTCTTTTAGCGGCACCATCACACGCCATGCGTTCTGTGCTCACTAAAATGCAACCAATTCTTGCTGAGCCCCTACCTATTGTCGTGGCTACCAAAGGCATCGAGCAAGACACGCTAAAACTCATGAGTCAAGTTCTTAATGAATTACTACCATCAATCTGGTCTCCGGGGATCATGATATTAACCGGTCCAAGTTTTGCTAAAGAAGTCTGCCAAGCCAAGCCAACCACTGTTCTGCTTGCAGGCCAAGATTCAGCGCTGACGGCGAAGTTGCAATCGGTGTTTATGACCTCGTTATTCCGTGTGTACACTGGAAGCGACATGATCGGCGCTCAATTGGGTGGGGCCCTCAAGAATGTCATGGCCATTGCCGCGGGTGTGGTTGATGGTCTCAGTCTTGGCGCCAATGCCAGAGCAGCTTTAATCACCAGAGGTCTCGCGGAAATTATTCGGCTCGGTTCGGCTCTTGGGGCAGATGTACATACGTTTTATGGGTTATCAGGCTTAGGAGACTTGGTGTTGACATGCACTGGTTCCCTTAGTCGTAATTACACTGTGGGGGTGAAGCTCGGTCAAAGAGAATCCTTAGAAAATATAACGAAGGATGTCCTTACTGTGGCCGAAGGCATTCGAACGACTCGCGCGGCTATGAATCTGGCCATGCAATTCCATGTCGACATGCCGATTGTTCAGGGTGTTCACGCGCTGCTCTTCGAAGGCAAGGCAGCTCGACAAGTCGTGGAAGATTTAATGTCTCGGTTAGCAAAAGAAGAAACCTATCTTTCACACAAGGGTTGACTTTCACCCTACTATTCCTTTTAAAAAGTTTAACGAAAATGGATCCCGCGAATCTGAAAACCCTTCTTCAGCAAGTTCAAAAAGGCTCGCTTTCTGTTCAGCGGGCTCTTGCCCAGTTACATAAGCTTCCCTATGAAAATCTCAAATTCGCCAAAATTGATCATCATCGAAGTCTTCGCCAGGGAATTCCAGAGGCTATTTTCTGTGAAGGAAAGACCGAAGCCCAGGTTATCGCTATCGCTAAGGGACTTTTGAAAAAGAAAGTGACAGTGCTGGCTACCCGAGTCAGCCCCAAGTTGGCTAGAGCTTTCAAGCGCGTGAGTCGACATGCGGTGTATGAGAAAGATGCCCACATGGTTGTGATTCAAACAAAGGTACCTCGATTACAGGGTGATGTGTTAATCGTTACTGCAGGCACCGCCGATATTCCTGTGGCGGAGGAGGCAAGAGTTACAGCAACCACTATGGGCAGTGCGGTCGAAACGCTTTTTGATATTGGGGTGGCGGGCATGCATCGCTTGCTCGACCACATAGATCGGCTTCAACGAGCACACGTACTGATTGTTGTGGCTGGGATGGATGGAGTTTTACCCACCGTAGTGGGGGGACTCGTCAAAACTCCAATTATTGCGGTACCGACAAGTCAAGGTTACGGCGTGAATTTCGGAGGCGTGGCACCGCTCCTTACGATGTTGAATGCTTGTTCAGGAGGAATTGGGGTGGTGAATATCGACAATGGTTTTGGGGCTGGACATCTCGCCCATCGCATTAATCTATTAGGGGGTGGTTGAAACATCAGACTAGCTCCCGTTTTTCTGACGATTTTCTCTATATTTTCTTTCTGTGTAACTTTTTCTCCATTTTCTGCTTCTTGGCCATCATCACCATAAACTTTGTCATTGCTACCGCCAATATCTCCAGCTAGTTTTTGATCTGATGTAAAAGGTAAGCGTTTTGGATAAGTTTTATCTATAATCCAACGGCTTTGGCTCGGAGACTTCTAATGTCCCGCGTGCCCGCAAGGAAACAGTTTTGGTAAGAGGAGGGCCATCGGAATTGGTCATCAGTTTGGCGCGGACTTCATATCTGTAGGTCCCGGGGCTGACTAATTGCTTAGTTTGATCTTTTCCATCCCATAGCAGCGTGGTGCTAATCTTTGATTCGCCGCTGGAATTTACCACTTCATCTAGAGATAGCCGATTGTAGAGGAATCGAATGGATCGCCTTGAGGGGAAACTGATCATAGACGATACTTCTAGTAAATCCATACCAGATAGATTTTTCGGAAGCGCCACATCTACGGTAATGGCTAGGGGTTTATCGCCAGGAATAAAGGGCATGGGAGAGGTTGAAATATCTAGGATTTTTAATGGTGGTGGACTATATCGGCGCTTTTTACGCTTGGCTGTGACCCCGTCCACGAATGCAAAGGGTGAGG
This sequence comes from uncultured Nitrospiraceae bacterium, assembly GCA_964503895.1. GTDB lineage: Bacteria > Nitrospirota > Nitrospiria > Nitrospirales > UBA8639 > Nitronereus. The sequence continues at coordinate 3,801 of CAZDCF010000034.1, forward strand.
CTAAGGCAATCATCACAGTGAATATGATAAATCGCTTCCATCTCATGGTAGAGAGAATACAGTTCAATCCTTACCTCCTAGGTAACACAGTAACGTTAGCCGTATCCATTCAAGTGAGTAAAGGAATTTCCTCTGCTTTCAAATTCCTCTACCCTTGATTGTACACGAAAAGCCTATCTAGTCTAGATGGGATGAAAAAAAATCTCTAGTTTTTTGGAGGCCATCTCTTTTTCTGAAAATACTTGTCATTTTTGGTAAAATTTCGTATCTGCCTGGGCCGTATCCATCGAAGTATATCAGTGAAAGGAAAGGCTAAACATGCATCTTCATTTCGATTGTTTTTCCGGGATCAGTGGGGACATGATACTCGGTGCGCTTGTAGATGTTGGTCTTTCCCCTACCCGGTTAAGAAAAGAACTGCAAGCTCTACCGATTTCTGGATATCGCCTCCAAACTAAAAAAGTCTATCGTGGCCCAATTCAGGCTACGAAAGTCGATGTCAAAATACAAAAAGCCCGCCACAAACCTCTGACGTGGACCCAAATCCAGCGTCTTATTACCCGCAGTAGTCTGCCACCTTTGGTGAAAACGAATGCTATAGCAGTGTTTACACAATTAGCGGAGGCTGAAGGGAAGGTGCATGGCCAAGAGCCAGCGAAAATCCACTTTCATGAAGTCGGGGCAATTGATTCCTTAGTCGATGTGATAGGTGGGCTTCTTGGATTTCATTTGTTAAAAATCGAAGCGTTTAGTTCCACGCCCGTGAATGTTGGTTCTGGCATAGTTACAGGAACGCATGGAATTCTACCGGTGCCAACACCAGCAGTGGCGGAGTTAGCCAAGGGAATCCCCATTTTTTCAAGAGGACCTGAGATTGAATTGACCACACCCACTGGCATGGCCTTACTCAGGACACTTACTAAAAATTTTCGACCACTTTCATCGTTTCGAACACAATCGATTGGCTATGGTGCTGGGACCGCCGATCCAAAGGGATGGATCAATACTTTGCGGGTCTTGACTTCAACATCGCTGCAAATGCCATGTATGGATTCTGATCAAGTCATACAGCTCGAAACGAATATAGATGACATGAATCCACAAATTTATGAGGAGGTGATGAATCGTTTATTTGAAGCAGGGGCCTTAGATGTCACGCTCATCCCCATGACCATGAAACGGAGTCGCCCTGCGGTTCAGCTTTCGGTTCTTACCAAACCCGAACACGCTGGAACCGTAACCCAAACCATATTTCAAGAAACAAGTACCATTGGGATTAGGACTCAAGTGATTGATCGACTGACCCTGCCTCGTGAAAGCACAATTGTTCAATTATCCCAGGGTAAAATTCGGGTAAAAACCGTGACAGTTGGGAAAACCACGAAGCGTAAACCGGAATTCCAAGACTGCCAGGCCATTGCGAAAAAAACCGGAAGGCCTGTTCGGGAAATCCTCGAAGAAGCCTTTCAGAAAATACCGCGCTCATGAGGACATGTTACGCTATGGCTAGAATGTCTTTCATCGTTTGCATTTCGTGAAAAGACAAAATATCAATCCCGATACTTCCCACAATTTCCTTTAACGTAAAGCTATGACTTCTAAAGATAAGCAATCCCGTCCTTACTTAGCGATCACTATGGGGGATCCCGCTGGCATTGGGCCGGAAATCATCGTCAAGGCCTTATCTTCCCCAACAGTATGGCGAATCTGCCGGCCTATTGTGGTTGGAGCAACCTCAGTATTCGAACAAGAAGTGCGTCGGTTGCAATCTCTGCTAAGGATCGTGCCCTTGAAAGGAAATCATGCACCTACTGAAGGGAAACAAATAGTCAAAGGCTGCATTCCGATTCTTGATCCTTTGGATAAACCCTTAGGCCGGTTTCACAAAGGAAAGGCCGCTCGAGGTCCAGGTGCGGCCTCCCTGTCGTGTATTGAGACGGCCGTTCGTCTTGCTCAATACGGATGTGTTGGAGGAATGGTCACGGCTCCCATTAATAAGGAAGCCATTCATTTCGCGGGGTGTTTACATCCTGGCCACACGGAACTGCTCGCGGATTTAACCAAGACCAAAAATTTTGGGATGATGCTTTTGGGTGGTTCCCTCAAAATTCTTTTCGTCACCACACACCTTTCAATTCGAAAAGTGCCTGAAGCCCTAACGACTAAAAAAATCGTCCAAGCCATTCGATTGGCAAGCGCCTCGATGAGACATCATTTTCAGATTTCTCGCCCCAAGGTTGGAGTAGCAGCCTTGAATCCACATGCTGGGGAACACGGTTTATTTGGAAACGAAGAGCAGAAAGTCATTGCCCCCGCTGTTAAAAAAGCCAAAAAAGCTGGCATCCGCGTCAGTGGGCCTTGGCCAGCGGATACATTATTCGGGGCTGCAGTGCGTGGTGATTATGATGTTATTGTTGCCATGTACCATGACCAAGGGCTGATCCCCTTGAAGACCATTGCCTTTGGTGAATGTATTAACATGACGCTTGGATTGCCAATAATTCGAACATCCGTGGATCATGGAACAGCCTACGATATTGCCGGCAAAGGAAGAGCAGATCCGAAAAGTTTAATTCAAGCCATTACCCTAGCTGCAGAACTTGTTCGAAAACAGTAAGAGATTTGTTTGACTTAATTGCTCCAGATGTTTTCTCGTGGCTGTCTCTATCAATTGAAAATATTTTATGTCTAACGTTTCTCAATCTCGTGCCCTAAAACCTACATTAGAAACCAGTCGGTCTCTTGCTCTTCGAATACTGCTTAAGGTTGAACGGGGCAACCTTTTTGCCGATGAAGTCTTTAACCGATTAACTTACAACAGCCAACTTTCGAGAAAGGATCGGGCTTTGGCGTTTGCACTTGTGTGTGGAGTCCTTCGCCATCGCGGGAATCTAGATTGGCGATTGAATGCCTTGACGATTCGTCCCCTGCAAAGCTTGCCGAACATCATCGTCATGATTCTTCGGCTCGGGGCGTACCAATTACTCCATTTAGATCGAATACCAGAATCTGCTGCCGTCAATGAATCCGTAGAATTGGCCAAAACGGTTAAAAGCCGTGATTGGAGTGGAGTGATTAATGGGGTCTTGCGAAGCCTGATTCGGCAGGGTGAGCTTTCCAGTCTAGACCCCTCAGATGATCCGGTTGAAGCTCTCTCGATTCTCTACTCATGTCCTACATGGCTGACCGAACGATGGATTGGGACGTTGGGATTAGACTTAGCAGAGAAGGTCTGTCAGCAATCGATCTCGATCCCCCCTTTGACCATTAGGACTAATACTCTTCGTTGTTCGCGAGAACAACTCAAACGGCGACTTCAACGCGAGGGATATATGGTAAGGCGAACCCTCGTGAGCCCCGTTGGCCTCATAATGGATAAATTTGGTCCCTTAACTAACCTGAAGCCATTAGAGGAGGGATGGTGTTATGTTGAGGATGAGGCTGCACAATTAGTCCCCTTTCTGTTGGATGTTCAGCCTGGTCAGCGATTATTGGATGCCTGTGCCGCGCCTGGAGGAAAATCCACCCACTTGGCTGCGTTGATGCGCAATGAAGGAGAAATTGTGTCTATGGATCGAAGTGGTCAGCGATTAAAAACCCTGAGAGAAAACATGGGGGGATTGGGCATCACCTGTATTCGTCCTAAGATTGGAACGTGGGCTGAAAATGTAAAATTCCCTTCGTCGCTTTCTTCTGTGTTGGAAGAGGGCTTTGATGGTATTCTTGTGGATGCTCCTTGCTCAGGGTTGGGAGTGTTGCGGCGCCACCCGGAGGCCAAGTGGCAAAAAACTAATCAATGGTTATTTAAGCACCAAAGGATACAGGGAGAGATCCTCCATCGAGTGAGCACTTACTTGAGACCTGGCGGAGTCTTAGTCTATAGTGCCTGCTCGACAGAGCCTGAGGAAACTCTTCACGTGATTTCACGGTTTTGCCAGGACCATCCGGAGTTTCAGCATGAAAGTGCGCTTCCTTTTCTTCCTCCTGGGAGTGAAGACCTTATCAATTTGGATGGAAATCTCATGACACTCGGATCTGTCCATGATATGGATGGATTTTTTGCAGCACGTCTTCGAAGGACTTAGTGCATGAATGCTCGACCGATAAAAATAGCACCGTCTATTCTTTCGTCAAACTTTGCTCGTCTTGCCGATGAAGTAGCGGCTGTTGAAGCCGCAGGCGCAGACTTTCTTCATGTCGACGTCATGGATGGTCATTTTGTCCCAAACTTAACGGTGGGGCCGCTGATTGTGGAATCTCTTCGCAAGGTCACGTCGTTGCCGCTTGATGTTCATCTCATGATCACGAATACAGATGCCTTTATTCCAAAATTTGCACAGGCTGGTGCGAATTACCTCACGGTTCACACGGAAACCTGTCCGCACCTGCGTCGCACAATGCAGCTAATCAAAGAACATGGCGTAAAAGCTGGGGTGACCCTTAAACCATCCACCTCTTTAGCTACTCTTGAGGAAGTCATCGCGGACGCTGACATTGTGTTAATCATGTCCGTAAATCCTGGATTTGGCGGTCAAAAATTCATCCCGGAGGTTCTTGATAAAATCGCTCGAGCGCGAGATTTGATTGTTCGGACAGGTAGCCAGGCCTTACTCGAGGTAGATGGCGGGATCAAGGTAGATAACGCGGCTGAGGTCATCAAGGCTGGGGCCGACGTGTTAGTAGCCGGATCAGCTATTTTTAATAGTCCGAATTATGCTGAAACGATTCAAGCATTTCGTACAGCGGTTCATGCCCCTTTACCTTCGTGAATTCCCATGAATGCCAAGGCTTTGTACGATAGTCTCCATCCCCTCGAGGTTCATCTTCTTGCTGCGTTGTTTTCTGAATCGACTGCGCTGTCTGATGCGAAGTTTGTGGAACTCACGCCTCTCGATCCTTCACAGATTAGTATGGCTTTGGGTTGGCTCCAAGCGAAAAAGTTTATTCAGATCGAATCCGAGACGAGTACCTTCTTTGTTGGTTTAACCTGGGTCGGTGAGGGGTATTTATCAAGCGGGTCTCCGGCGGAGTGGATACTTCAATCTTGTACTGAAGCTGCCACAAGCGGGAATTCTCTAACGGTTAAAGATTTACAAGACAAAGATCAATTTCAACCTACGGAATTGAGCCGCGCGATTGGCCTGCTTAAAAAAGAAGGCGCTATCCAGATGGTTGCTGGCGGGGCCATTGAGGCCACGGGTACACCAAGCCCCACCGCCGAAAAAATCAAAATTTTATTGAAACAACTTGATTCTTCTACCTCAGGTTTATCCTCTTTTTCCTCTGACGATCAACATCTTCTTAAACAGTTTTCTGTTAAACGTGGAAATGCGAAAGAGCCCTTTCGAATTGAAGAACGCGTGGAACGGACCTACACCCTTACCAATGATGGCCAAGCCGTAGCCAAGATTTGTCGCCCAGGTGATACGGAAGAGATTTCACAACTTACTCCGGATATGCTCAAAGATGGAACCTGGCGCAATAAACCCTTTCGAAAATATACGATTAATCTATCCCCGCCACGGATTGCACCTGGTCGTCGCCATCCCTATCGGGAATTTCTCGATCTTGTGAAACACCGTTTGGTGAGTATGGGCTTTCAGGAAATGCGTGGGCCCTTGGTGGAAACGGAGTTTTGGGATATGGATGCTTTGTACATGCCACAATTTCATCCGGCTCGGGCGATCCACGATGTGTATTTTGTGAAAAATCCAACTCATGCCGATAAAATTGCTGAACCGTTTCTTTCCCGCGTGGCTGAAGCGCATGAAAACGGAAGTTCTGTGGGTTCCACGGGTTGGGGTTATCAATATGATCGAGAACGTGCCCGTCGGCTGATCTTGCGAAGTCAGGGTACAGCCGTATCAGCTAGGACTTTAGCCGCGAATCCCTTGATACCGGGGAAATACTTTTCTATCGCTCGATGTTTTCGCTATGACCAAGTTGATGCCACGCATGCCACTGACTTTTTTCAAGTTGAAGGCATTGTGCTTGGTAAAGACATTAACTTCCGCACACTCCTCGGCCTCCTGACCCTCTTTGCCAAAGAGATGGCTCAGGCCAAAGAGAGCAAATTTTTACCAGCGTATTTTCCTTTTACCGAACCATCTGTTGAGTTGCATGTTCGGCATCCAAGACTTGGATGGATGGAATTGGGTGGGGCCGGATTGTTTCGACCAGAAGTAACGAATCCGCTGGGTGTTACCGTTCCCGTCATTGCCTGGGGATTAGGTCTGGATCGAATGGCGATGATGGCACTTGAACTTCATGATATTAGAGACCTTTTCTCGGTTGACCTGGAAAAGGTCCGTGCGATGCGTGGACGTTTTTCCTAGTGGTTTTATTGTACGGATGTTTTAAACACAGTCGGCATGAGTCGGAGATGGTAAAAGGTTTTGTAAACTCAGAAATTTCGTCCGGTTATTCTCGCCAACACAGGGTCAGGCAATTGCTTGCTACGTTCCAACTCGGGAATCCACATTGTCACGCTCTTTGTTTGAGGGAAAACATTAAAAATTGGATATCTGCTTACAACTGTGGCAATGGCGGACGATAAGTGAAAGGCATTAACCTCATTCAAAGAGTTTTATGCACCATAGGGACGATAATACTTAAACTTTCATACATGAGCTAACATAAAATGCCAACAATTTCGATTTTTCATAAAGATTTTGAATCCCTCCTAGGCCAATCGGCTTCGATTGATCAAATCGAAAGTTGGTTGACTCTGGTGAAAGGTGAATTGAAAGACCACATCCCAGCCACTGGCGAAATTCGCGTAGAATTGCAGGATAGTAATCGTCCAGATACCTGGTGTGTGGAAGGGATTGCCCGACAAATTCGTATTAAAATTCAGGAAGCCCCGGTTCAATATCCCTTCCTTCAAACAAAACAGCGACCCAAACGAAAGATTTCTGTGGCCAAAGGAATGGAAGCCGTTCGACCGTTTGTCGCCGCTTGCTGTGCCACGGGATATGAAGTTACGGATGAAGGGTTAACTCAATTGATTCAGGCCCAAGAAAAACTCGCGGATATTTATGGACACAAGCGACAGACCGTCTCCATTGGTTTGTATCGATTATCAAAGATTCAATTTCCTGTGACGTATGGATTAGTGAAACCAGAGGAAGCGCGTTTCATGCCTCTGGGATTTTCTGAGAAACTAACCCTTAAAGAAATTTTGACAGTTCACCCTAAAGGGAGCGAGTACGGCTCGATTTTTGCGGGTCACCCATCCCTGCCTTTGTTATGGGACAAAGAAGGGCAAATTCTTTCGTTTCCCCCAATCATTAATAGTCGAGAAATCGGAGAAGTTCAAATTGGGGATTCTGATTTATTGGTTGAAGTGACAGGAACAGATTTGAGGATGGTGTTGTTAACCTTAAATATCTTTG
>CAZDCF010000035.1:0-10430 GCA_964503895.1 uncultured Nitrospiraceae bacterium
CATGGAACTCTTTCGCGATTTCATAATCACTAATGTATTTTGTTGGTTCTCTCGGTGACGCCACACGATATACTTCTTTTTCCATGTCACATTCCGTATTGTGGAATCCCATTGATGATACTTTGTTTCGGCGAATCCCTAATTGATCTTATACCGAAAGAAGACGCCAGCGGAGCGACGGTATTCATGCCTGTTCCTGGTGGCTCGCCTTTTAATACCGCAATTGCTTTAGGTCGACTGGGTATCCACACTGGATTTTTGGGGGCGATATCAACTGACTTTTTTGGCGAAATGCTTGTCTCCCATCTGAAGAAAAATAGTGTTGACCCAGCCTATATTTTTCGGAGTCAAGCGCCAACCAGTCTAGCGTTCGTTTCTCCAGAAACTAAAGAGAAAGAAACAAGTTATCAATTTTATATGGATGACACAGCAGCGACCTTGTTGCGACCAGATGATATCCCTCGTTCATTTCCTTCTTCTGTCGAAGCATTGTTATTTGGTTCTACTGCGCTCGCAACCGAACCAATAGCTACTACGTTAATAAATTTCATGCAGAAAGAATCAGGTAATCGGTTGATCACGCTGGATCCGAATATTCGCCCTTCGTTAATTTCGGATCCAGAAACATTTCGCAGTCGATTTACCATATTTCTTGAATGCGCTGACATTGTAAAAGTTAGCCTTTCGGATCTCGCTTGGCTTTTCCCATCAAAAAGTTGGAGAGAATTCTCCCAAATGTGCTTGGGGCACGGCGTCTCGGTCGTATTCCTTACCGACGGTGGAACTGGTGCCTGGGGTATCACCAACCAACATGAGATCTTTTCGGAATCGGAAAACATAGATATCAAAGACAGTATTGGAGCGGGCGACAGTTTTCATGCTGGCATGCTCACTCAGTTAAGCAGGTTGGGAAAACTTTCTTCGGCATCTATACAGACTCTTACTGTCAGCGATCTTGAGAATTGCCTGCATTTGGGAACTCGTGCCGCAGCAATCACCTGTTCACGGCCCGGGGCAGACCCACCGTGGAAAAACGAGCTCTAAGATGAGAACAATAATTTAAATTACCTGCAGGGTGGAGAAAATCTATGTTAATAAATATTGATCCATTGCTAAATGGCGAGCTGCTCTACGCTCTTAGGTCTATGGGTCATGGCGATGAATTGGCCCTTGTAGACGTAAACTTTCCAGCAGAGTCAGTGGCCGCAGATACGGCGATGGGTTCGCCAATTAGACTTGATGGCACTGACATCATCATCGCAGCAAAAGCAATATTTTCTGTGTTTCCGCTTGACAGTTTTGTGGCAGCACCCACCCACCATATGCAAGTTGTAGATCAACCCGAACGAACCTTAGAAGTTCATGAAGAATTTCGAAGTGCTATGAGGCAATATTCCGGCCGAGACTGGCCTCTTCAGTCCTTAGAAAGGCATGAGTTTTATGACAGAGCTCGGAATGCTTTTGTTGTAATTGTGACAGGTGAGCGTCGAGCTTATGCCGATTTTTTGATGACAAAAGGAGCTATTGGCGTCGACGGTCAAATACTATGACCCAGTCTCTTTGGGAACATCCAGACGATAAAAGTCGATTGCTGTGTCACGCAGTATCAATGCCTTACCTTCCTCGGGAACATCATTGAGAAGTGTTTGGCCTACTTGCACTACAGATTCGTAACTTGCAGCAAGTGTGCAGACGGGCCAATCAGTTCCGAACATAAGTCGGTCGTAATCGAATAACCCCAACACATCGTCAACATAGGGCTTTAATTCATCTACGCTCCAATTTAAATGATCGGCCTCTGTCACCATTCCTGATATCTTACAAAACAAATCGCCGCACTTTGCTACCTCCCCCAAATCCGATAACCAAGGTTCTCTTTTTTTCTCCGAGATAGCGGGCTTAGCAATATGATCGACAACCGCCCGAAGATCTGGGACTTGTTCCATTATTCTTGGAATGTATTTAAGATTGGGAGGGCGAACTAAAAATTCATAGATCAAGTCTCTCCGCTGTACCTCTTTTAACCCTTCGACTGCGCCGGAAGTCAATAGCCATGACGGATCCGACTCGTCTTCCCATATATGTCGGACACCTTTTAGGTACTTATTTTCCTGCAGGCGGTCGAGGACATTTCCGACCTTAGGGTCAGTCAAATCCACCCATCCAGTCACACCCAAAACAAAATTCTGCTCGTTTGCAATCTCAAGCAACCAGCGAGTTTCTTCTATTGACGAATGGGCTTGAATCAACACGGTGTATTCAACATTAGCGGCATTGATGAGCGATCTCAACTCGCTTGGCGATCGATTAACTCGTAAAGGAGAATCCGCACCCATCCACTCATAATTGAAACGAGAGAGATCCCAAAAATGCTGATGGCTGTCGACAATTTTCACTGGTGGTCAATAATATGATTCGATCGAATTACTGGAAATAAGATGTCAATAATCAGTTCTTATTAACCCCAACTCAACCAATGGTTACTGCGAAACATTCTGTCCAATACTCAGTGACAGATAATTCTTATTTGAGTCGTTTTCAGAGTGGCGTAAAGAAATCAGTGGTAAAACCGAGTCCACATCTCTAAGTCGCTTTCAACTTAACGCGGCACGCATCTTATTAATCAAATTCAGCTCTGGCTCAACCGGTAGATCTACCATCCGATGTTGAAGACCACTCATATATATTGCCAAAATAATATTAAAGTCCAGATGAGCACGATCGAAACATAACGGATGAACTGCTCTGTCGTCTCCTATCCAATCGAGCATCGCCTCTGTCATTCTAGCTTGGCCTAGAATATCTTCATCCCAATACTCGTGAGTTCCCCCCTGCGATTTACCATCTACCAAAACCTCCCAAGACCACATCGTCCAACGCGCATGCCCTTTCGATCCATATACAGTGACATACTTATGGGTATTGATAGCCTCTCGACCAACTTTAGGCGCAATTTCCCCCGATTGCAGCAAGGCTTGTACGCCATCATCAAAATCGATGATGGCTTGGGCACATCCAGGCGCAAAATGCTTCTGAGGCGTATCTTCTAGATTCCCCACAACCATCGTCGGAAACGTCCCACAAACATCGACTCGGTGCGTCTCACTTCCTGCACCCGAAATCTGCCCAAACACACGCTGGGGTTTACCCTTTGGATGGAATGCGCCAATTGCTTGAAGCGTGTGAGTGCCCTGAAATGCAAGATTCATACCACAGCCGGCGGTTATAAAGCGTATCTCTCCCAGATTGCCATCCTCGACAATTTTTTGTAGTTCAAAACGACGGGGGTGAAAATGAAGCTGATGATTAATTGCGACCTTGACCTTGCCGCCTTGGCAAAATTCTTTAATTGCCAAATAGTCTTCCCCTTGTATCGCGAGCGGCTTTTCCATAATCACCGCGGATACACCGGCTGACTCTGCAGCTTCCAGGACTTCCAACCGAATGTTAGGCGGTGTATTTAGATGCACGAGGTCTGGTTTTTCACGCGCAAACATTTCCCGATAGTCCTTATAAAGGGAATTGATACCGAACTGTTCTCCGAATGCTTGTAAACGATCTGCACTTCGGGCAGAGGCGCAAGCTAACTTCCCGCTTTTAATATGCTTATAAGCATCGGCATGTTCGCGAGACCGGTTAGGCCCAACACCCACTATCGCGCATTTATACATTTCAAGTTTTGAAGAAAGCAGTCATTTCGATCCTACAAAAAATAGGATGATGTTTACAATTCATACGAATAACTCAAGATAACTTGCGAGAGAAAAACTAGGTCACACTGCGTCGCAGCGAAAATTCTTTTCATCCCCGGGGGCTAATTTAGAATAGATCCTATGAGTCGAGAATCAACCTGCCTTTAATTCTTTTGCCCGATGTCTCGTCAAACAGATAGCCATTCTCTGCAGGAAAACGAACGGCCACTTCACTGTCATAGGCTGCTTCATACCCAGTGGGCATCTTCACAGTGATGCTTTTTTCTCCCAACATCATTGTGACCAATGAATGATCTCCTGCAAGCTCCGTCGTAAAAACTTTGGCATTAAATTGCCCTTTACCAGAATCCACAACTTCTGCGTATTCAGGGCGAAACCCAAGTACTGTCTTGCCTTCTGCGGTGGTTCCTTCAATTGGGATCCTGACGCCTTGAGACTCGAAAACTCCGCTGGAAATCAGCCCGCTTACTAAATTCATTGGTGGGGACCCCATAAAGCCTGCCACAAAAAGATTCTCCGGCTCGTCGTAAACATCGCGCGGAGACCCTACCTGCTGCAAAACTCCGAAATTCATAATGGCTACCCGGTGCGCGAGTGTCATTGCTTCCACTTGATCATGAGTCACGTAGACTGTAGTTACACCAAGTTCATGTTGCATGCGTTTTAACTCAGCACGCATATAGAGTCTCAGTTTCGCATCGAGGTTCGATAACGGTTCATCCATTAAGAAGACAGCGGGGCGTCGCACGATTGCTCGGGCCAATGCGACCCGTTGACGTTCACCACCAGACAATTGTTTTGGATACCGAGCAAGCATGTGGCTCATATGGACCTGAGTGGCCGCATCTCGAACAGCATCGTCCCGCTCTTTTCCTTTTATACCGCGAACTTTAAATGGAAACCCGATATTTTCAGCGACAGTTTTATGGGGATAGAGCGCGTAGGACTGAAAAACCATTGCAATATCACGGTACTTCGGAAGCAGCGTCGTCACATCTTGATCGCCTATTGAAATCTGGCCACTATTTGCTGCCTCCAGTCCCGCCACCATACGAAGGGCGGTTGTCTTTCCGCATCCTGATGGGCCAAGAAGTACTAGAAATTCGCTGGGAGCGACATCAATCGTAAACTCGTTGACGACATGATCATCACCAAACCATTTATTAAGTCCCGTAACAGTCAATCGTTTCGCTTGGCTGTTACCTCTTTCACTCATCTGATTCATAACAGAATTACCCCTTTACAGCCCCAAGTAAAACACCCTTGGATATAAATCGCTGCAATAGAAACGCCATAATAATGACCGGGATGATCATGAGAATGATCACAACAGACATGTTCCACCATTGAATTCCCCTCTCCTGACTGATCTGCGCGGAAACCATGATAGGCAATGTTTGCGCCTTTGATGTAGCAAGAAAGGCAGCCAGAAGATATTCGTTCCATGCAAGAATGAGGGTCAAAAGCGTCGTAGCCGCAAGACCTGGCCGCGACAGCGGCAAAATTATTTCCCAAAAAATTCGAAACCGGGACGATCCGTCGAGTTGCGCACTTTCCTCTAAATCGATAGGAATCGTAGCAATAAAGTCATGCATCAACCAGACCACAATTGGTAAATTGACCACTGCATAAGCAATTATCAGGGCAAGCTGCGTATCCAGCAGCCCAATTCTTTGAAACATAATGTAAACCGGCAACACGACCACGACGGGAGGCAAAATTCTCTGGGAAATTATCCAGAACAAAATATCTGAATTTCCCACCCTCCCGTTGATCCAATGGGCAGCGCTCCAACCGACCACTACCAAGGCCAAAATAATTGAGGCGGTTTTCCCATGTTTCTCAAAATCGGGGGAGAAATTACCACTGAAATACAAGACGATTGCAACCACCAGAAAAATGCCTACTACTACGGACATTTGACCATTTCCAAACCGCTCTTTAACAGCCGCCCGCCACAAGAAGAAGAAGATAGCCAAACCAACTGCAATTCCCAGCCACCAGTCAACGCCCCACCGGCCGATAGCTACGCACGCAGCAGCAAGAGTCAGAGCAAACAACATAATGGATCCAAACTTCGGTCTATATTGAATGCGCACCAATGCATACGCTGCCAAAGAGCCCACCATGACACAAAATATCGTAGAAAAAAACGCTATAACTATTGAATTAAAGTATGCCGAAGCAACATCTGCCATATCATCCACAATGATGTTTCTCCAAGCATGCAGCGACGGCGTGAAATCCACCCAAGGGATATAAACCGGACCGAAATTCACATCATCCATCGACTTAAATGCAGTGATGCAAAGCCAATAGATCGGAAACAAAACCACAAGAGACCAAAATAGAAGAAAAAAATACGAGATGATTTTCCCCAATGGCGACATTCCACCAATCGATGACGGCTCAAACCATCGGGTTTGGCGATGCGGTAAATTGAATTTGGTGCCAGTACCCACGCTTATTGCCTTCTAGAATATCTTCGAATTACCAAATTAAAAAAGGAAACACATATAACCACGGAAACAAACAACAAGGTATATGCCACAGCAGAGGAACCCGCAAAATCTAGCGTCCGCCACTGTGTCCAGGAGTGCATCGTTAGCGTCTCAGTCGCAATACCTGGACCACCATTGGTCAAGATATTCGGAATATCGACCAACTTAAAGCCTTCAATCCAACGAATCAACAGAATCGTGCCCGCGACTGGGGCAATCTGCGGCAACGTAATATCCCTAAATATTAACCATTTCCCTGCCCCATCTACCTCAGCTGCTTCGGTCAAGTCACGAGACACAGTTTCGAGTGCGGCCAACATGACCACAAAGATAAAAGGAATCCACATCCAAGCATCTGAAATCATGACCATCGAGCGTGCAGGCCACGCGAGTGACCCCCAGGCAAATTCTCCAAGGCCAATCCACTCCCAAAGCGGCGCCACAGGACCTTTGTTCATATCAGCCAACATTCGCCATTGATAAGCAATACCAACAGGGGTAATTGTTATTGGGATAAAAAAGAGTGTGCTAAAAAACGCTCGCCCCCTTATGGGCTGGGTACAAACATACGCCAAACCAAGGCCAATCAAAAATTGTAGTGAACAACCAAATAACACATAGACAAGTGTCATTGGCATTGTGCCAAATTGCCTGCCGCTCAGTAATGTGGTGGCAAAAAGAATTGTAAAAGCAAGTGCCGCAGCAGTCGTAACAATCCGACCAATAAATCCTACAACCTTAAATTCCTGTCGAACGTAACGGTAAAGCCACCAGAGTAACAGCGCCGCGACAACAATGATCGCTGTCCACCCTAGCAGACTGATGCCGCCTTCCATGGTTCCAAGCAGATGGGACTGCTCAGAACCCGTAAACAATTTCTTAAAGTTCTTAAGTCCAACCCATCGAATTTGATAGCCACCCACTCGCGGACGAATGCGCGTGAATGAAATCAGCAACGACGCAACAAGCGGAAAAATAGAAAAAACAAGAATGAGAAACACTGCGGGGGAAATAAATAGCGTGCGTGACTGGCGATCTACCCACTCACTCCACGCGCTGTCCCTTTTAGAGGCAGAAAAAAGAGAACCGGCCGGAGCTTCTGGCCCCGGCCGGTCCTTATTCGGTGCTATCTCCGATGTATTCACACTATGAAAATATCACCAAAGTCACACATTCCATCAGTTCATCGCTGCAGACAGACCCAACATACCACGATAGAGTTTAATCTGACGATCACGTCCAAAATCATCTGTGACTTCATTCCAACCCTCTTCAACGTTTGACATCATCTGATCAGCAGAAATCTCGCCTGCCAAATAACGGGCAAGTTCTCTGTCGAGAATGACACTGGTGTATTGCGCTGCTCCCGGGATCTTAAGATCGGAGGAGAAGTTCGGGTTGTTCAGGCTTTCTTTCAAGCCATTCAAGTATGCTGCTGCTGAAGCTCGGGTGAAGCCCGCGTCCAACCAGTTATCGAGATTCTCAAACTGAGAAGTCCGATAGGGATTGAAGCCAGTCCAGCCTTGCGTTACATCATAATTTGACTGTTCCGGAGCATTCATATACGAGAAAAATTGATATGCCGCTTCAAGAACTTTCGGGTCGGCATTCTTATTGATATACGCTGACCAACCACCGAAGGCGCCAAAAGGCGAGTGATTGATACCGTCTTCCGCGTGCGGGCAAAGAGTCGGGTTACAGTCATCCAGTGTATTGGTATCACGATTCCAGACCTTCGTGGAGCCTGGCATCTGGGAAGCACCCCAAAGATTTCTGACCACATCGCTTTCAAGTGCGAGTGGTGAGGTGTCACCCCATTCGATCAACATTCCGCAACGCCCAGCCAGGTACATTGAACGAATGTCAGCAATATCATAATTCAGCTCATCCGGCGGACCATAGTCGCCCATCTTCTTGTAGACGCGCAGCGCCTCAGCCATACCTGGATTATTGATTCCTGGATCTCCAGTTTCAGTATCCAGCCACAGGCCCTGAGAGGTACCCATTGTCTGCAGATACGGAGCTGCCACCGACATAATCACGAAGTAGTTCTGAGCAGATCTTTTCTTGAACTGGCAAGATGCATAATCCGGCTCACCATCGCCATTCATGTCTTTGCCGTTGATAGCTTCTGCAACTGCGAACCATTCGTCCCACGACCTTGGGGGTTCCTGACTGAAACGATTTAACACGTCCGTACGATAGTAGAACATGTGAAAGTCACCATCGAGCGTCAGCGTGTAGGTATCCCCATTTACTTTCTGGTTGAACTCCCTAAAGTAAGTCGTGATGTCTTCGGGCTTTAAATTAGTGTCAGCTTGGACAAACTCTTCCAAGTTTGCGACCAAACCCATATCCACCAACTCAGGCACCCATGCAGAAGAAGTCACAGCGGCGTCGATAGAGTTCGTTCCCTGGGACCAGTCTGTCAAAATCTTATTAAACAGTTCTGAATAGGGAAGCTCCTCAACAACCACGTTCAAGCCGGTAAGTTCTTTAAACTGCTTACCGCGCGCGTCAACTGCGCCAGAGATAACCGGTCCAGGTCTTGATAGAACCGTAACCGTTATGCCGGAAAAATCCATGTCGGCATAGTCCTTAGCGCTTACCTGCCCACCAATAAGTGCGGCCATGGGCAAGATTGCACCCAATACAAACTTAGACAATCTTTTCATCCGTATAACCCTCCTTTTAGATGAATTTAGTGATAGTGCATCTACAGAAACACGGACATCGTTATTAACAACTTACCAAGGCACGTGAATTCTGATGCTCTGAGTATATTCAAAAAAAAACGTTACGTTCAACGTCAATTACTAAAAATGGGCCTTATCCCCACCCAACAAATTCTTTAAACCACTATTTTCAGATGAAGTAGCCCACTAATTCAAATAATTGGTAGTCAAAACATACAGTTACAATGAACTATATCCTTCCTGACAATCTATCCGCTTGCTCAACTGCTCGGGACAAACTTTGCACCAATTTGCTCTAGGAGGCCCATCTGGTCGTATACCCCACGCGTGCGGGAAATCTTCCCATCTACAAAATCATAGAAAATAACACTTCGATAGGAGACTTGACGGTGCGTGGCTTCGATGCCCATGAAACTGCCCTTATGAGTGCCCGTACAAACAATATCCAGCATGACCGTATCCCTTTCTTCCATGACGTTCTCGATATTATGAATAAGATCAGGAAACGCTGAAAAAAACGTTGGAGCGTGAACTGTCTTGTAGGTATGAATATCGAAGGGCGGGTTATTCAGCATATATGTCATCGAATCTTTAGTGTAGAACTCTTCAGCCGGTTCGTGTCGACGATCCAACTCCTCTATAGCCCGCCGCGCGGTATCTTTATTTGTTACTGTCATCGCTTCCCTCTCTGATTTGTTTGTAGTTAAACGTTCAGCTAGTCTTGAATTTGAATATCCGTTACGAGTCACAACTGTTTGTCAGAATATCGCACGCCCACATAGCCATAACTGCACATGATCTGGTAAGGTAAAAATTCAAGTTCGGTTCTGCCATTCTGGGGTTCGATTCCATCCTAATGGCTTTTCTTTTCCGACTCGCGGAATAATACCGGACAACAATTGTTTCTCTGCTTCTGGCCAGGTCACGATTCCACCTTCGTTGATTGGTGTATCGACACCATCGACGACACCGTTGTGCAGTTGCCAGATCGAGGAACGAATTGCGCCTGGCAGGTCGGCGAAATTTGGGTGATACCAAAGCGTCAATAAACCCCGCTCTCGATCCGAATTATTACCATAAGCCCCATGAAGCAGTCTTGCGTCTCCGAACACAACGTCGCCGACGTTAACCTCAACTCCGACTTCCTCATCTAAATTCTGGAACTGAATTGAGGATGGATCGTTATACGCTGACAATTCATTTGTGTGCGCCTCAAGAGAGCTAAGTAATTCAAATTCCTTCCGGTGGCTACCGGGAATAACTCTCAAACATCCATTTTCCCGATCAGTCTTCTGCAGATAGATCATGACGAAAAATTGTGCGACCGTGCTGGTGTACGAGGAAGGGTGATCCCATCCCCACCAATCCTGATGCCAAAATAGGGGCGGACTCTTGGCTGGCTTGCTGATCAGATAACCTGAACTAAACACAGTATCCTCGAACCCGAACTCCGCAAAACAGTCGAACAATTTATTATGAGCAATCACTTTTGAGAAATAAGGATAGTCAAGGAGTTGAAT
>CAZDCF010000036.1:0-10237 GCA_964503895.1 uncultured Nitrospiraceae bacterium
CCAAGGACTATATGTGCTCCGATTCCTAGGCACAGAGAAAAAATAATCCACTCACGGATTGCCTTGGATTTTGACCAACCATATCCCAACATTACACGGCATGCCCCTAAAGTGATTCCGAAAACACGGACAAGTTAGAAACCAACAGGAAGGAGGAAGTCCTTGATTCTTTATACGGGGCTTTTGGCCGACTCAATTTCGGCGGCCGTCATCAAACTCGTGAGATAATCCGTGACAAAAATAAGGGCTTCTTCCCTACCATCAGCCCGGCGCCCTTTTTCCCTACGCTGAACGGATAACTCGTGTTCAAGGTCAGATTTCACATCTCCCAGAAGTTTTTGAAGAGAGGCAGTGGTAAGATTCACATCCACATCCTCAAACTCTTGACACCGATCCAAAACCCAATTTAAACCTTCCACTCGACCTAAATACCGATCTTGTTCAGCCGTATCAATTCGGCCCATGGTCGTGGCAAATGCTTGAGCTTCGTAAATCAGGTTATAAAAACTCGAAACGGCTCTATGTAAAGTAGAATTCATTGTTCCTCCTAAAAAGCCAATTGTTTTAAGCTATTATACAAGCTTAACCCTGAATCTGCTACTTGTCTATGAAAAAAGAAAGCCAAGAAAACCTTAGGTAAAAATTCGTGTTATTTTATAATTGCAATAGAAAACTTCGGAGCATAACATTAGACAAAGCTAGCACTGTGCGGCAGAAAAATCTTATATGAAAGAACCAGAAAGTCCCACTCACTATTGCCTTATTGAGAGCCCTATAGGAAAACTACTTCTTACAGCATCCGGAAAACACCTCACTCGCCTTTCGTTTCAAAATGGGAAACATCCCATTAAACCCGACCCTGCCTGGATCTATGATCAACGACCTTTCCACAAGACCATTGAACAATTGAAAGCCTATTTTTCAGGCAAACGAAAAACTTTCACCATGAAAGCAGCCCCGGCAGGAACTCCGTTCCAACAACAAGTCTGGGAAGCGTTGAAGACCATTCCTTACGGAAAAACAGTTTCCTATGGAAATATTGCCCAAGCAATTGGCAAACCACAGGCCTCTCGAGCGGTCGGGGCAGCCAACGGGAAAAATCCAATCTCGATTATTTTCCCCTGCCATCGAGTGATTGGAAGTAAAGGGAACTTGGTTGGGTATGGAGGAGGGCTCCCCATTAAAGAAAAACTTCTGGCCTTGGAGCAGTCTCCCTAAGCGGAAACATGCGGCAAGAATAATATATTATAGGCATTTCACCAATAACGGGTTGGCTCCATTCTTTGTCGACTAACAATTTTATAATTCACAAAATCCATGGGTGACTTTCTTCCCAAAAGTGCCGGCCTCAAACAATTGGCACCTTGTCCTCAGACTCCCAATTGCGTCTCCTCGGAAACCTCAGATGCGCACCGTTACATTAAGCCCATCTCCTATGATGGAACCGCGGAAGAAGCAAAGGCTCGGCTACGGCAAACTATCCTGTCTATCCCACGGACACAAATCGTGAATGAGGAATCTGGCTATATTCACGCTGAATGTACCTCTTGGCTGTTTCGCTTCACCGACGATGTTGAATTTGTGTTTGATGATGCCCAGAAGATCATTCAAGTTCGGTCAGCTTCCCGTGTCGGCTATTCCGACCTAGGTGCGAATCGGAAGCGCGTGGAAACCATTCGTCGACTATTTAATCAAAACAAGTAGACAGTGAGCCTCTATTTTCGTATCTTGATAGTACGTAAAAGAAACAACTGAATAACACCATGACCTTTCTAAATTTAAAAGATATCCGCCACTCAACAAGGGAAAAAAGGAAGTCGACTGCACACAATCATCTTCCACCTTGGTTCAAAGTGAAAATCCGACAGGGCTCAGACTATCGAGATATTCGGCGGATCATGACTGAACGTGGGTTACACACAATTTGTGAGGAGGCCCGGTGTCCCAATATTTGGGAGTGCTGGAATAACCGGACAGCTACGTTTTTAATCTTGGGCAATATTTGTACGCGCCGATGCCATTATTGTGACGTGACCACAGGACGTCCCCACGAAATGGACCATGATGAACCTATTCGGGTTGCCGAAGCTGTTGAGGCATTAGGCTTACAACATGCAGTTATTACTTCGGTGAACCGAGACGAATTGAAGGATGGAGGAGCCTCAATCTTCGCAGAAACGATTCGTCACATCCGAAAGAAGACCCCTTCTTGCACCGTCGAAGTACTGATTCCAGACTTCCAAGGCCATAAATCGGCTTTAGCTCTTGTCATGGACAAACAGCCAGACATTCTCAATCACAACATTGAAACTGTACCGCGTCTATTTCACTCAATCCGGCCTCAAGGCAAATACCACCGCTCTCTCGAATTGTTAAGTCGAGCCAAGTCGATGGGTGGGCTAACCAAATCTGGATTAATCGCGGGATTGGGGGAAACCCCTGGAGAAATTCGGCACGCGATGCGGGATCTTCGAGCAGCCGGATGTGATATTTTGACCATCGGTCAATATCTCCGCCCAACTTCACAACATGCCCCGGTCGCACGATTTTATGCACCTGAAGAATTCGACGCATTGAAAAAAGAGGGGTTATCTCTTGGATTCCAACACGTAGAATCCGGACCCTTGGTAAGAAGTTCGTATCATGCGGAGCAACAAGCTGGAAAACAAAAAAGGAATACATCCATGGTATGAGGGGACGATACCACTCAAAACCCCTTCTTTCGGAGATTCTTCTCCACAACAAGCACCCCTTCCTACCCCTCTTTTCTTCTATCTCTCTAACCACTTTTTCAAATTTAACCTCACCTTTAAATCCTCGTAACACTCCCGTAACCATCAAAATTTATCCTGTGTAACAAGTATTTGTAAATCATACGCAAAGCAAATCATAACGATATTGTTTTTTCATAAGTAGAGAGGAGAAAAAGCATGCACGCGCAGCGCCACTGGATTGGGACTATGGCCTTGTTCAGTTTTGTTATATCAAGCGCCATATCACTTCCAGCATTTGGAGGAGACGTTCTCACGGAGGTCCTTCGGGAAAAAGGCGTAATTAGCAAAGAAGACTGGATCCGAATCGAAGCCGACCGAGAAAAAACTGCGGCGGCAACACAAGGCACGAAAACTAAGAAGAAAAGTAAAGACAAACCCGCAATCCCGATTTGGACAAAAAAAGGGTTTGGATTTAAAACCGAAGATGGAAATTGGGCAACAAGAATACAGTGGCGATCCCAGCTCCGGTTCACCACCCCCGAACGTGATGATCCTGATACCTCAAGCGATTTTACTGACAAGGCAGAGCATACATTTGAGCTTCGTCGGGTACGAATAAAAGTTGGCGGCCATGGCTTCAAACCATGGGTCACATATTATATGGAAATTGATTGGCAAGGATCCTCAAATTCAGGCACAGCTGCCGGCAACACCCGAGTCCTTGATTGGAGAATAACCCTCGAGAAATATAAGGCGCTTCAGATTCGCCTCGGACAATGGAAAATCAACTACAATCGTGAGCGCGTTGATTCTTCAGGGAAACAAACCATGGTCGAGCGGTCAATTTCCAACAGCGTCTTCACCATTGATCGCCAGATGGGTATCCTGGTGATGGGGCGCCTTTTCCCCGGCAAGGCATATGATATGAATTATTACGCAGGGATATTTAATGGCTCAGGGCGTGGAGAAGCCAATGATGATGACCAGCTGATGTACATGGCTAG
The DNA here is from genome assembly GCA_964503895.1 of uncultured Nitrospiraceae bacterium. Lineage (GTDB taxonomy): Bacteria > Nitrospirota > Nitrospiria > Nitrospirales > UBA8639 > Nitronereus. The sequence goes on from CAZDCF010000036.1 coordinate 3,719, forward strand.
ATTGCAATGGAATATCTTCGGTCGAAAGTTAAAGTGGGAACAAATCGACATTAAATATCATAAAAATCCTGCAGCGACATTGGGTATTGGTGGGTATACCAACGTTGGCAAATGTACAAGATGGTCTTCGAGTGGCTGTGGTACTTTGGTCCAGAACACCTCATTAGGTAACTCATTCACCTCTGACAGCAGTGCAGCTGTCGGACAATTCAAAACTGAAGGTATCATGCAAGAATTCGCGTTGAAATACCGAGGTCTGAATATTCAGGAAGAGGTACATTGGAAACAAGTTAAGGACAACGGGCCAGCAGGAACAGGGCAATCAAAAACCAACCTTATGGGGGGCTATGTGGTAGGCTCATATTTCCCGCACCACATTGCTCCGGCAATTCCCAAACCACTCAACATCGCATATCGCTACTCTTGGGTTGACCCAAACGTATTTTCGAGCAATGACGAACTCCGCGAACATACATTTGGTGTAAACTGGCTCTTTGCAGGACATCGCAACAAACTCACCGCCGATGTTACGCACATGGAACTTGAGCAATCCAGTGGTAACCCTCTGACAGAACAGCGCGTACGTGTACAGTGGGACGTGTCATTCTAATCTGAGGGACTTGCTCCTCCTGTAGGAACCACCCCCGTCTCTCATCATTCGAGCAGACAAGAACCTTAGGCTTCTTGTGGTAGGCATGCATTAAGCAAAAAACCTATCTGAGTTCTTTCCACCGCACCCCAACCTCAAAAGGCTCGGCAGTAAAGCCAATACTAAACAGCCTCGACTTGCTTTCTACCATGAGATTCGGCGGGTCAAAAAGGAGACGACCTGGTTCTGGATCTATAGGCTTCATCGGCCGTAAGTGATAGGGAGCCTTATACTGCTCGTTATCCTGCCAAATCTGTGTTTGCACATTAAAGTTGCTGATCAAAAAATGAATTTCCTCGTCTTTAACATAGACCCCACCTGAGGTTGTCAGTTCATAAAAATCTGAAACTTCTGCATTTTCATAAAATGTGATTCGTTCTTCTGGCGTAGCCTGTGCCAAGCCCTTCACAAATTGCGGTGCAAAAAATTTTATCTCCGCTTCGCTAAAGACTCGTCGACGTCTAACCTCTTTGAACTTGCCAAGAAAGGGAATCGAGAAAGGAGAGTTCTCAATCTCTATCTGTAAGCCCCGCATAACCGCTGCTAGCCTTTCTTCAGGAATGTCAGCTGGATGAGAAAAACCTTCCCCATCATTAGCATCCGGTACGACCTGCAACTTCACCACTCGATTCGGACCTTCGTAAATCGTGACCGTAAAAAAATGAGACGCGGCACAACCGGCAACCAGAAGAAACACCCCGCACGCAACAAGAAACTTTGCGAAAATTCTATTTCTCATATCGTTCCTTATTCCCCTTTCTCCAATTTCACATAATCCACTCAACACCAAATAGATATTTATTCTTGAGAACGCGGTAATAGGAAACCATATTTTTGGCACCATATTCTTTCCAAAAAACACAATAGAATGCAAAGAGTGGCATTCGAAAACTCGACAACCTAGTTGACCCGCCAACTACCTTTCTCTAACTTCATGCCTTTGTTACAATCCACTCATTTTTAGTTTGGTGAATGGGAACCTATGCGCTGTATTCTGTTTCGACATGGAATTGCGGTTGAATGGCGTGCTTGGAATGGGGAAGACAAAGGGCGCCCTTTAACTGAAGAAGGGGTGAAGAAAACCCAAAAGATTGCTCAGGGACTTTTACAACTCCAAGTCCACCCCACCCAACTCTTATGCAGCCCATTCATGAGAACCCAACAGACGGCGACTATCTTGCAGCAGGTTTTAGGTTTTTCGGAGGATCCTCAATTATGTCCTGAGCTTTTGTCGGAAGCTTCGCCTGAAAATTTTGTAGGACTCCTTTCGTCGTTTTCTCACAACGACACCATTTTATGTGTGGGACACCAGCCTCATCTTGGGCACACCGCTGGTATTATGGTTTTCGGGCAGCCTGTTCCAGGCTTAGCGCTGAAAAGAGCAGGGGCCTGTTCTTTATTCTTTGAAAAAACACCCCGTCCTGGAGCCGGAATACTAGAGTGGTGGGCACCACCATCTCATTTAGAGAAATTGAGCAATCGACCAGAAAAGAATGAAAAGAAATAGCTGTTAGCCTGAACCAGTATTAAACAGTTTACAGTCGCGACATGCTCAAGTAGCTCGATTGTCACTTGAAAAGTTTAGATATAGGCCCCTACAGACTCTCCACCCTTGCGCAGGTCAGTCTTCATACCCATATCTTTTATACGTAACTGCCCTGACCCGCCCGATCAAAATCAGATAAAATGATTTTGAGGAAATATCCACTGGATACGGATACGGTTTGTCAGAAATCTATGAGCTTTGCCAATTCCTTAACGGTTTCTGATGAACCAAAGAGAATATCAACTTTATTCATGATCGTAGAAGGACGAACCATCATTGAACCACCCGCCTCCTCAACTAGAACCTTGGAAGCCAAAGAGTCCCATGGATTAAGGGCCGGATCGAGCATCGCAGAGATTGCACCACTCACCACGAGAGCATGACCAAAGCAGTCAGTGTAGGCTCGTAAATACGGACAATGCTCACTTAACGTTTGATAGGTACCGGTTCGATCGGCACTGATAAATTGCGCGATGTCTCCTGTTGCAATTATCGCCTCATTTATAGGTTTTTGAGGAGCAACACAAAGACCCACTCCATTCAAGTGCGCTCCTAATCCTCGAGCTGCAGCATAGGTGCGTTGTAATACAGGAAGATGAATCACCCCAATCAAGACCTCTTTTTCTATCGTGTCTTCCAAAGCCACGATGGTTCCAAACAAGGGAATGTGATTGACGAATGACCGCGTGCCATCAATTGGATCAATCAACCACCGGTATCGTGACCCCGATTTTTCTTGGCCAAATTCTTCGCCGAGAATGTCAAAAGTACTAGCTAAGTCATGCCCAGATAAGACCTCTCGAATCGCTGTTTCCGCTTCGCGATCAGCAATAGTAACCGGAGATCCATCTCGCTTTTGTTCCACTGATAACCGACCAGCTTCGAACCACCGCACAATTCCCAAACCAGGAGTTTTGGCTGCCTGGATGGAAAGCTCAAGCAAAGCTTCTAGGTCATTTTTGTCCATGTACCGGAATATTCCTTTACTTGCATTTAACTCGAACTAATTCAAAAAACTAAATTCTTTTTATCTGTGGATCTAAGAATTTAAATAGATTGAAACTAGTAGAGGGTTACTCCATTTGCGATGGGATAGTATGGCGGATAATTCGGCCTTCGACCATATAAACAACCAACTCACCAATATTCGTCGCATGATCGGCAATTCGCTCAATGTATTTGGCAATAAAGGATAGCCGCATGGCGCGGGGAATGGTTTGAGGATTTTCAATCATAAACGACAAGAGCTCGCGGAATATTTGCTCGGTAAATTCATCTACTTCATCATCATCGTCTAAAACTTTTCTAGCCAACTCCGAATCCCATTTCACAAACGCATCCAAAGAATTCCACACCATCCGCATGGCTTTGTCGGCCATCCGAGGAATATCGATGTAGGGTTTAAGCTGCGGCTCTTCATTCAGTTCAATGGCTCGTTCACAAATATTTTCAGCCAAATCGCTCATGCGCTCGAGTTCAGTGGAAATTTTCATCGCGGTGGTAATGAATCGCAAATCCCGAGCCGCTGGCTTAAACAACGCAAGCAATTCCAAGCACGCTTCATCAATCTCTACATCCAAGGTGTTGACGCGCCGATCATTTACAATAACCTTTCTGGCCAGGTCCTCATCACGATCAACTAAGGCACGTAAGGCTTCTCGGATTTGCTCTTCGACCAATGCCCCCATCTGCAACAATTTGCTCTTTAATGTGGCAAGTTCTTCATCAAAGTGTCGCAGCATCACAACCTCGCCCTGCAATTCGCAATTGACATCTCGTTTTTACTGAAAATACAAAGCGCGAAGCATAATCGGTTCATTCTTTTTGCCCTTCACCGAGTACGCAACCAGCTTTTATCCAATATAACCCACCCTTATCCAAAGCGTCCCGTGACATAGTCTTCTGTCTGTCGGTCAGACGGGTTAGTGAAAATCTTTTTGGTACCATCATACTCAATGAGTTCTCCCAACAAGAAAAAGCCCGTAAGATCCGAGACGCGCGCTGCTTGCTGCATATTGTGAGTCACAATAACAACGGTGAGTTGCTCTTTCAAAGAGTGCAGTAGTTCTTCAATTTTTGCTGTGGATATAGGATCTAGAGATGAACACGGTTCGTCTAACAGGAGAACTTCTGGATTCACGGCCAAAGCCCGCGCTATGCATAACCGTTGCTGTTGTCCTCCTGAAAGTCCAATAGCACTGTGGTGAAGACGATCTTTTACTTCCTCCCACAACCCCGCTCCCACTAGGGTCTCTTCTACAATTTCATCTAATTCATTGCGTTTTCGTATTCCATGTAATTGAGGACCATATGCCACATTTTGGTAGATAGTTTTTGGAAAAGGGTTAACCTTCTGAAAAACCATTCCGACTTTTGTACGAAGATCCGTAATATCTATCGAAGGATCATAGATGTTTTCACCATCCATCAGTATCCGACCATCAACACGTGTCCCATCTACTAAATCATTCAGTCGATTCAGGCAACGCAATAAAGTCGATTTCCCACACCCGGATGGTCCAATAAATGCCGTGATTTTGTGTTTGGGTATTAGTAGGTTAATTTTAAATAAAGCCTGCTTGTCGCCATAATGAAAATGGAGATCCTCGACAACAATCTTTGGATCAATTTGCAATTCTGAATGGTTTGGAGATGAGGACATGCTTTCCCCAGACAAGCGTTGCTTACGATCCTGAGTTTGCGCGGCTTGGTGAGGTTTGTCAATCACAGGATTTATCACGTCTTCGATCCTTCCAATAAAGGAATACAATGACAATAATTATGAATTAAACGGCTGCCCCTTTGAACTTTTTCCTCATATGATTTCGAAGGGCAATGGCTGAAATATTCAGAAGGATCACAACCATCACCAATATAAAGGTCGTCACATACACCATAGGCTTAGCCGCTTCAACATTAGGAGATTGAAATCCGACATCATAAATATGAAAACCCAAATGCATAAATTTGCGATCTAGGTGTACAAACGGAAAATGAAAATCTAAGGGTAAAGAAGGAGCCAATTTGACCACACCTGTCAACATGAGCGGAGCGACTTCGCCTGTGGCTCGAGCCACAGCTAAAATCAATCCCGTAAGAATGCCTGGCGACGCACATGGGAGAAGCACTTTTACCATGCTTTCAAACTTGGTTGCGCCTAACGCCAACGACCCTTCTCGATATTCCCGAGGTACGGCAGACAGACTTTCTTCCGTGGCTACAATCACCACAGGAACGGTCATTAAGGCCAGAGTCAGAGAAGCCCAAAAAATACCACCGGTTCCGAATGTCGGGGTTGGCAATGCCTCAGCATAAAATAGCTGATCGATGGTCCCCCCAATGGCATACACAAAAAACCCCAAACCAAACACACCAAACACAATGGACGGCACACCTGCGAGATTGTTGACTGCAATTCGAACCACTCGAACAATCGCCCCTTGACGAGCATACTCCTTTAAATAAAACGCAGCTAACACCCCAAACGGCACCACAGCCACGCTCATGATCATAACCATCATGACCGTCCCAAATATGGCCGGGAAAATCCCTCCCTCGGTATTCGCTTCGCGCGGTTCATCAGTCAGTACCGCCCAAAAGTTTGTTACGTAGGTCAGAAATTTTTGCAAAGTACTCATGTCATTGGGACGAAGCGCCTTGACGATTTGTCCCAAAAGCAAAGATTTTTCTTGGCCATTGATATCAACTAATACCACAGCATACTCAACCAGATGACTATCAAGCTCGCGAAGCGTTTCCACGTGCCGTTGATATTGCTTTTTGAGTAGCTCAATGGATTGCTGCAATTCATTGAGCTCTGGAGAATCACTAACTCCTTGAATATGTAACCTTCGAATCGCTAAGCGAGCCTGCTCAATGTCATAGTTGATATCACCGATTTCTTTTGTACGAATAAATTCTATTTCTTCATGGAGATCGTTCGCTTGCTCAATTAAGGGTTGCAAAATCTCCCAGTTTTTGTTCTGCCCAGATGAGAGAATGGCCTCTCCCTGTTTAACCTTTTGGATCCGACCATAAAAGTTTCCCCACTCTCGGCGTTCAAATACAATGGCATCATGTGGAATTGAACGCGAAGTAATCTGATCCTCATCAACCCACCGAAAATCCAATCCGTACAAATCACGATTTCCAACCTTAAGCCGAATACGTGTTTTCCCCCCTGGAAACTCCGAGGTAGCAGAATAAGGGATAATCTCTTGTCCTTTGAGTTCACCAAGTACGCGTGTGCCGTCTTTAAGCGTAAGTTCATAGAGCGTGTGAGGCCAAAAAAATCCTAGACCATTCACCATAATCAACAACAAGA
>CAZDCF010000037.1:0-10154 GCA_964503895.1 uncultured Nitrospiraceae bacterium
TGACTAATAACTGTTTTGTTTCACGGTGAAGCCCGAATTCGAATTTCGTGTCAGCAATGATAATGCCTCGTTCTTCAGCCAATTCTGCGGCGCGTTGGTATAATGTAAGACTGACATTTTTTACTTGTTTGGCTAAGGGTTCACCAATAATGACTTCCATCTTCTCGTATGAAATATTTTCATCATGACCTTCTGTGGCTTTGGTCGAGGGCGTGAACAAAGGATCAGGAAATTTGTCTGACTCCCGTAAGCCAGTAGGCAAAGATTGTTCGCAGACCGTTCCCTGATTTTTGTATTCTTTCCATGCTGAGCCTGACAAATAGCCGCGCACAATACATTCCACTGGCAAGGGTTCGGCCTTCTCGACGATCATGCTGCGGCCCGCAAGAATGTCTGCATAAGCTTGGCAGGTTTTTGGAAATTTGTTCGGATCCATGGTCATCAAATGATGGGGCACCAAGCCGCCTTTTTCCCATAATTGTTCAAACCAAAATTTTGAGAGTTGGGTGAGCACATATCCTTTTCCCGGGATGCCTTCTGGCAATACAACGTCAAATGCAGAAATCCGATCACTAGCAACCAACAACAGGCAATCGCCCAAATCGTACATATCACGAACTTTGCCTTGCTGCTTTGGGCCAAGGCTGGCAAAATCGGTTTCAAATATTGCTGGTTTAGTCCATACTTCACCCATGAGTTTTATCCTTATTTGTCCAAGGTCGATAAAAATGAATATTTCAATTATCAAACAGCTAGACTGTAGTGGTGCTGCACGAATGAGTCAAGCATCGCTACAGTTGCTTTCCAGTTGTCGTTATGGGAGAGGATTCAGTTTTGCTAAAGCCATTCGGATGTTTATCCTTGATCCTTCGAAGGGGATTGGGTAGAACATTCATGGGGTTCTCCACAAACAGCTTTGATTATCTATTAGATCCATGAGCGCCAAACAACTTGCTCCCACGCACGGCTTCCTAAGGCACCTCCACGAACCGACTAAGAAATATTTAGAGGAATGGCTTGATGTGCCTGCACATATTCATCATGTGGCACATCGAATGGCGAATCCTCCATTGGATCGACCACAAAGCCGGCAAGAATTTCAGCAACTCCTTCAAGGCCTGGATATTTCAGAAGAACACACCGTCATTCATGAAAAATTTGGGCATGGGGTCAAAGTAGCGGCCAATGGTGATCGTCTCCTCGTGACATGGGAAGCCCATACGGAATATTACAGTTATCAGGTTTGGCATATCCCGGATGATAAATTGAAGCCCCTCGAGTTTGGGCCACTCTCTTTTCCTGACTATGCTTTGCCTCTCTCACCATTAGGGATCCAAGTGAATGCTTTGGATATCCTGGTTTTGCCACACACCAGCCTTTCTGTGGAGGAGGTCAAGAATACCATGCCTGGTCCGCAACTCTATGGCAGCCGAATTTTTGGACAAGACATTTCCGTGATGACAACCTATACCCCGGATGAGTATCAACGGGAACGCTATTTGGTGATGGCTCCCTCGTTGGACGTGTTGTTAAATCACTTAGCTCGGACAATTGATACCTTAGTGTTTATTGAGAACTATACGCATTTGATTTTGCTCCCGCTTCAGGCTTTTGCACAGTCAGTGGATCAAGTGCATCAATATGAACAGCGCCATCTTCATCAACGTGAAGTTATTGCTACGGAAATTCAAGGCTCAACACCAGACAACCTTCAGCATTGGCTGACTGTATTGACTCAAGATTTTATGAAGGTCAGCCGTTTGGCTGAATCCATGCGCTTTAAACTTTCGGCCTCGGTGCCTTACGATCGGATCATTCGATCCAATCTTGCGCTTCTTCAAGAGCAAAGCATCGAAGGCTGCCGGCTTATCTCGGAATATGTAGATGGGAAAACGATTGGTGTGGCGGATGGATACTTGCAATTAGTCAAGCGAATAAATGCCTTGGCAAACGATTTTCAGGGCTCGATTGCGGTGATTCGGACAAAGGTTGAACTTCAACTGCAGGACCAAAATCTTGGCCTCCAAGATCAAAATTTACAGCTATTGCGTAGTGTGGATAAAACAACCCGAAGCCAAGCGATTCTTCAGCGTACGGTGGAGGGCTTATCCGTGATTGTAATCTCGTATTATTTGAGTGGCCTTGGAAGTTACGTGTTTAAGGCCATGGAAACATTTGGTCTCATTTCAAATGCTTCTGTTGCTTCTGGCGTGTTTGTCCCAATTGCCTTAGGCATTTCTTTTCTGCTGATATATATGGGTCGGAGATTAATTTATAAACGTTTTGTCCAGGATCCTAAAGAATAACCCTTCGCATTTCTCCGATGATACGGTCCCTAGGCCTATCTCAATTTCTCACAGCCATAAATTAATATTCTTGCGGTAAGTTTCCGACACTACTTATCAGGCAACTTTTGCCCAGATCTATACTCTGGATTCAAAAGTGAATTCCTAGAGATTTTGATGAGAAAAAAGACTGGGTTTTTACCCCTGCAAAGCCAGAATCGGCTCAATATTGGCTGGTGAATAGGTAGCCGGCTTAACCCATTTGCCGTCTTTGCGTTTGTACCCGCCTACTTTGCTCATATTAGAACGTTGTACTTCCTGGAACACGGGTTCCATATCTATCCCATAAGAGATGGCTGTGCCATATACGACATAGAGAAGATCAGCCAATTCTTTGGCGATATGAGGGAGATCGTTTCTCTCAAACGCTTCTTTCAATTCATCAAACTCTTCTTGGATAAGTCTCACACGCAAGGTCTTGGTTTTATCATCAGGTACTGATGGGGTTTCTGCTATATGAATATCAAATTCCTTGTGAAACTCAAGAACCATTTGCTGTGCTTCGTACACGGTTACCTCCATTGTGTTTTCTCAACAAATAAATCATTGTTCTGTTTATGCTGTAGGAATTTATGGGTACTAGGAATAGGCTAAATCTTACAATGTGAGTTGAATGTATACGTCATTCACGTTTGTCCCGGTTGTGCCCGTGTGAATGTGGCCTCCAACTTTCTTGAAAAATTTATAACTATCGTTCTTGCTCAGGACTTGTTGAGGGTCTAGGTGTAGTTTCTTCGCTCTTTCAACTGTTCTGCCATCAGCCATCGCTCCGGCGACCTCTGTTGGCCCATCGTTGCCGTCTGTTCCAAACCCTGCCACATATGACTTTTTGAGTCCAGCAATCTGAATGGCGGCCGCTAAGACAAGTTCTTGGGCCCGTCCTCCCCTTCCTGTTCCCTTAACAGTCACCGTAGGTTCGCCTCCCCACACTAAACACGCCGGTCTCGGTATGGGGTGGCCGCTAGCCTGAATTTCTTTGGCAATAGTCCCAAAGATTGTACCTGCTTCTCGGGCTTCGCCTTCAAGTGTGGTTGTTATTACCATCGAGTGCATTCCTTCGTTTTCCGCCTGCTTGACAACCCCTTCCACTGAAAGCTGATTATTGCCAATAAGCTGGTGGTGGACCCGAGAAACATTCACATCCTGAATTTTAGGCGTTTCGGGAATATGTTGATGTATTCCTTTTTCCAAGTGATTTTTCACAGCTACCGGGACATGATCTAAGAGATGGAATCGCCTAAGGACTTCTTGTGCATCTTGAAATGTCGTAGGATCGGCTACGGTTGGTCCTGAACCAATTGTGGCTAAATCATCACCCAATACATCAGAAAGCACGAGGGTAATGATGGTAGCTGGTGTCGACGCAGCAAGTTGTCCCCCCTTAATTGCAGAAAGGTGTTTCCGGACGGTATTTATGTCTTGGATCGTTGCTCCGCAGCGAAGCAATAATGAAGTCGTCAATTTTTTATCATTTAAAGATAGCCCTGACGCAGGAGCTGCAATCAGACTTGATGCGCCGCCGGAAACCAAGACAAAAAGAAGCCCTCGTTGCGTAAGCGATTGAGCAAGAGAGAGGATTTGCTTGGATGCCTGAACGCTTCGCGTATTAGGAATGGGATGACTTGTTTTGAATAATTGAATTTTTTGGGGTTGATATTCAGGAATGTTCTTGATCGCGAGGCAACCTCCAAATATGCGAGATCCTAATATGTGTTCCAGGGCCAAGGCCATCTCTACTGAGGCTTTTCCTGCTCCTACACACATTATTCGATCGAATGTATTGAGGTCATACTCCCTTTCTCCCACTCGAAGGGTGGATCCTTCAACTGACAAAATTTTCTTCATCGCAAGGGTTGGATTTGCCGCTTCAAGGCCTGCTTGCAATAATCGCTTTACGATTGTACGAATATTTCGATTAGGGAAATCAATGTTTATTTTTATGTTGTTGCCCATACAAAAAATTCTGAGGAGCGTTTCTTTTGCACGCGTTTTTTGCTAGCGGTGTTTCCCGCATAAGCCCTATGTTACCATGAAGTCGATGCGAGTTCTGAAGGTTTTACACCAGACAATTGCAGATTGCACTCTTTGTCGTCGACTAACTGAATATCGACGGGAAATTGCGCGCACAAAGGTCAAACGGTTTCAGGGCTGGGACTATTGGGGAAGACCTATTCCGGGCTTTGGTGATCCGGAGGCGCAACTCTTTGTATTAGGGCTTGCGCCTGCAGCGCACGGTGGCAACAGAACAGGACGTGTGTTTACAGGTGATCGAAGTGGGGATTGGCTTTATGAAGCATTATTCCAATTTGGATTTGCCAATCAAGCAGAGGCCACACACCGGAATGATGGACTCAAATTGCGAAATTGCTATGTCGCTGCAGCCGTGCGATGTGCTCCGCCAGGCAATAAGCCTACCAAGGAAGAGTTCGCTACCTGCCGGCCGTTTTTATTAGAAGAACTTCGCCTGTTGAAAAACATTACAGTTGTGATTGCTCTGGGGAAAATTGCATTTGACGAATATCTGAGGTCTTGTAAGGAATTGGGGAATGTTTTGAGCAAACCTTTGCCAAAATTTGGGCATGGATCGGTGTGCTCTGTGCCATGTGGAGTGGTTCTCCTTGGGTCTTATCATCCAAGTCAGCAAAATACCTTTACGGGAAAACTGACGCGCCCCATGTTTCATTCTGTATTTCACCATGCGCGAAAATTGGTCGATCGGTGAACGAATAAAATATGAAGTGTGAAGAATGAAATCTGAAATGAGAAGAAACTATTGTCTTTCCTTGGGTGATTGGCATGCTTTGGTTGATCGATTTGACTGCATTAATGGCTAGAGTTAGAATTTTCTCCGGGCCTACCGAATATTCTTGTTGGATATTTATTCATCATGTTTTCAAATGGATTGTTCATGTCTATTCCTCACATTGTTCTTGTTTGCGTTGCCATTTTTTTTGCTGGATGTAGAGGGAACCCCTATTTGGATTCGTCATTAGGCCCCGCTAAACTTCAGGGAAAAAGCCAGGCGTGGTTTGAAGACAACTGGGGAAACCCTAGTGCCAAAGCCAAACGATTTTTCGGAGGAGAGACCTGGGCGTACTTTCGTATAGCCGGTGGTAAAAAAACTTTTACGTTTTTTAACTACGAGGCGAATGAATGCCAAATCAGCTTAGATTTCGATAAAGAAGGAAAGCTGGAAGATTCGAGCTATTCAGGGTGCTAGTTTATTTTGCTCTTTTTTCTACTTGGGTAGTGAATATATGAAAAGTAAGCCTTTAGTTTCACTAATTTCTCCTACTGCATTGATGACCACAGCGTATTCCTTTCCGCAAACATTAGCTGACCATGGCCTTCCTCCGTTAGTCGCAAGCGAGATACGGACTCTTCAAGTCAACATTGGCAAGTTGTGTAATCAAACATGTTCACACTGTCATGTAGACGCAGGGCCGACACGAACCGAAAACATGACTTTGGAGACAATGGAGGTTCTTCTCAACGTGATTCGAGATAATACAGGGATTACAACGATCGATATTACTGGCGGGGCGCCAGAGATGAATCCGCACTTTAAATATTTAGTTACGGAATGCCGGGCTTTAGGGCGAAAGGTTATCGATCGTTGTAATCTCACTGTATTTTTTGTCAAAGATAAAACCGACCTTCCTTATTTTCTGGCGGACCACCAAATAGAAATTGTGGCCTCTTTGCCGTGCTACTCAGAGGAGAATGTGGATCAGCAACGTGGGAAAGGGGTGTTTGATCGAAGTATCGCGGCATTACAACAACTCAATCAATTGGGCTATGGAAAGAAAGGGACAGGGTTGGTCTTGAACTTGGTGTACAATCCTTTAGGCCCAAAACTGCCTCCTGAGCAGGGCGAATTGGAAATTGATTATAAGTTGGAACTGAGGTCGAGATTCGGCATCGAGTTTAATCACTTATTGACGATTACCAATATGCCCATCAGTCGTTTCCTTGAGGACCTGAGGACATCTGGGCAATATGATGAATATATAAACTTGCTCATCAATAACTTCAACCCCGCAGCTACAGAAACGGTAATGTGTCGGACGTTATTGAGTGTGGGATGGGATGGCAAACTTTACGACTGTGATTTTAATCAAATGCTCAACATTCCCTTAGCCCAAGGGTTGCCCAAGACGATTCATGACTTTGACCTATATCGTCTAACGTATCGCCCTATTGTCATGGACCAACATTGTTTCGGCTGTACTGCGGGGGCTGGTTCTTCCTGTGGGGGTGCGCTTACTTAGGTGCCTTTTGAATGCATAAGACACGGATCAAGTAGGTATGTTTCTATTCTCAGCTATCCCGACATATAATTCTTAAACTTCCCCGCGCATTCCTCACCACAGAAGAAATATTCTTGCCCCCCAATCTTTTCGTTTTTGGCTGAATCAGCAGGGATATATGCTTTGCACACTGGGTCTTGGACCATGACATCCTTTCCAGGCAAAGACGGAGTCGGTTTCTTCTTTCCCAAAAAATTCCGAACGGATGTTCGAACCATGAAAAAGAGAATGATGAGAAGCACAAGAATGATAATTATCCGCCACATACCCAACCTTCTCGTCAGAAAAGCCTTGAACTCGGACTTAAGAAAAATTCCTTGTGGTTTAAATCTGCTAGCCTAGAAATTTGCCGGAGAAAGAAGCTTCGCCACAGTATAACCTTTTTCACCATAAGGTCCAATGGAGCACACATATCATCGGGAGGGAAACCCGTGCCCCTCAATGGTAAAGGCTATTTTATGGTATCCAATATCATTGCGGGAAAAGGTTGCGTTCGAATGGAAGGTTGAATAAATTCAATAATCCGGTTCTCGGCCCAATACCCATCTTCGTGTTTCTGTGGTTTTTGGATAAACCCACAGTGGCCACCGTGTGGTGGGGTCATCAATTGAATACAAGGGTTAGAATGAATCGCAGGAATGTTAAACGTATCGATGGGAATAAAGAGGTCGTCTTGGGAGGTAATAATTAAGGTTGGAATCCGAATGTGCTCTAAAACATGACGAGATCCTGACCGGTTATAATAATCGACTGCATCTCGATAGCCGCCATCAGGGGCTGTGTATGCGTCATCAAATTGGGACATCGTGTGAATGTCTTTATACAAAGAAATATCCCATTTACCGGGAAAGATTTTGGCTTTACGTTCTAACCGAGCTTTGAGTTTAATCATGAAGTGTTTGTGGTATACCCAGTTTCGGCGTTCTTCGAGTGCCGCTACGCAGGCCGCTGGGTGTATGTTAGGGCATACCGCGGCAACACCCTGTAAGGCTGGAAACTCATTTCTAGCTTCTCCCGCCATTTTCAAAACCAAGTTCCCACCCATGGAATAACCGGTCGCAAAAATTGTCTGAATGCCATCCCTGCTCACTAATTCCTCGGCCACAGCCCGAACGTCTTGGCTCAATCCTCCATTATAGAGGGTTGGGGTCAGATGTTCGGTGCCGGCACAATTCCGTTGATTAAGACGAATAACATTGAATCCCGCATGCCAGGCCTTGTGAGCTAGGCCCTGCATATAGTGTGATTCATGGCATCCCTCGAGGCCATGAATTAAGATTAATCCAGGAGCTTTACTCCGCCTTGTTTGCCAACAACAGACTCCTTTAATTTGCGATTGGGGATCAACTCGAAACAGCCGTTCTTCTAGGGGGACTTGTACAAGCAAGGGACTTCGGCGACGATAGCGAGGTGCCAATGTTTGGACATGAGGATTGGTGAGCCACCACTGTGGTGAAAACCGTACGGATGAAAGGTGTGTATTCATAAAAATAAGGACTCGTTGTAGTTTTCGTTAGAGTAGCAAATTTTCGGGAGAAATTGCTTCCTCAGTTGGTACAGATGGTCAGTCTATGTTACAGATACAAATCAAGACCTTGATCGATTAACGAAGATTATATGGCGGAAAAAAAGAAACAACTTCAGTTGGACAAGGAGACTCTCATTCTCATTGGAGTGGTTTGCTTAGCCTTCCTTTGGACAGCCGATCGAATTTTTTCGGCGAAGAATTCCGCACAAGAGAGTGCTGAAAAACCGAAGATCGAAAAAATCGAACCAACTGAAAATCCAGACAAGAAAAAAGTGGTCAAAAAGGCCACAGTTCCTTTAGCCACAGGGGCAGAGCCGATCGACAAAATTTTTGTTCAATCCGGATGCGCGGCTTGCCACGCTATCCCAGGTATTTTTCCAGCCAGAGGACGGGAAGGACCAAAACTGGAATTGGGAACTAATGCTCGAAGACGATTAGAAGATCCAAACTATAAAGGACGGGCGAGAACGGAGTGGGAATACGTTCAGGAGTCAATTTTAAATCCCGGCGCTTATATTGTCGAGGGGTACCGAGATCACGTGATGCCCCGCTGGTATGGCCAAAAGTTGAGCGCGGGGGCTTTGGATAAGATTATTAAATATCTGTTGAAAATTGAAGAAGTAAAGTAGGTTGAAAGAAGAAAACTAGCCCGAAAGAAAAAAAGAGTTTTTGAGGGTATTGCAGACCTAAACAGTAAAAAATAGCTTCATCAATTTAAGGACTTAAATCAAGAGCAGTTCTTCTCCACTGCTCTTGATTATCTCTATCACACACTGTAATTGCTCTTTTGAATGTCCTGAGCTGACTGTAATACGAAGTCGACTGTTTTCTTTTGGAACTGTTGGAGGACGAATGGCTGGAATATAGATGCCAGCTTTGTATAACGCTTGAGACATCTGTAATGCTTTCTCAGGAGATTTTACGATAATCGGAAGGATGGGACTCTGAGTATTGGTCAATTGAAAACCAATATTTTTTAATTCTGAATAGAGAAAGTCCCGATTTTTCCAGAGACGATGCCGGCAGATTGGTTCGTTTTTGATGATTTCAATTGCTGTTGATGCTGCGGCGGCGATAGCCGGTGGTTGTGCGGTTGTAAAAATAAATGCTTTGGATACATTAATGAGGTAGTTTTTTAAAGAAACCGTCCCCGCAACATAACCTCCACTGGTCCCAATTGCTTTGCTCAACGTTCCAATTTGAATTGTATCTTTTGGGTCCAAGCCAAAGTACTCGATTGTGCCTCTTCCATTCGCTCCCATCACTCCTGTTCCGTGAGCGTCATCTACTACTAACGTGGCATCATAGGTTTGACAGAGTTTAAGTAGGTCTGGAAGTGGGGCAAGGTCTCCGTCCATACTAAAAACCCCCTCGGTGACCACCAGAGTTGCGGAAACCTTCTCGCGTTTTTTAAGTAGTTTTTCCAAGTGTTCGGTGTCGTTATGGTGGAAGACTCGAACCTTGGCTCTTGCCAGTCTAGAGGCCTCAATGAGGCTTGCGTGGCAGTAGCGATCGGTAAGGATAAGCCCATCTTGGTCAATGAGAGAAGGGATAAGTCCTATGTTTGTGGTGTATCCGGTCCCAAAGGTCAGAGCCGCTTCCACTTGTTTGAATTCAGCCAGATCATTTTCCAGTTGATCATGCGGAGGCATGGTCCCGGAAAGAAGGCGCGCGGCTCCGGCACCGACACCCCATTGTTGAATTGCATCAATAGCTGCTTGTTTGACAGCGGGATGATTAGCCAACCCAAGATAATTATTGGAAGCCATTGAAAGCAGCTTACGACCTTGAATGGTAATGGTGGTATCTGCAGGTGATTCCGCGATCTGCAACTGACGGCGCAGGTGTTGGCTTTCTAAGTTTTTTACCTCTTGTTCAAAGTTGCGCAACATGGGGACTGGGTTAGGGACTCGGGTAAATGGTTACTTAAAAAATGCTTAAGGGCTTGGCCTCAAGCATCCAATGTGGAAG
>CAZDCF010000038.1:0-9485 GCA_964503895.1 uncultured Nitrospiraceae bacterium
ACAGGACGAAGCCGAAACGACCAAGTCACTTTGGACCTTCGTTTGTATCTGCGGGATAAAATACTCCTTCTGTGGGGTAGCATACACTTTGTACAGTCAGCGCTCGTTCAGCAAGCCAAAAAACACATCAACACGATGATTCCTGGGTACACTCATTTGCAACGTGCCCAACCCGTATCCTTAGCTCATCACTTGTTGGCTTATGTGGAAATGCTTGAACGGGATAAGGACCGGGTCAAAGATGCCCTGCGCCGCACGAATGTCATGCCTTTAGGGTCAGGGGCTCTGGCAGGGTCAAATTATCGGATTGACCGAACCTTCACTGCCAAACTTTTAGATTTTCCAGCATTGAGCCAAAATAGCCTGGATGCAGTATCTGATCGTGATTATGTGGCGGAAATTTTGAGCGTGCTGTCTTTAATCATGATGCATCTCTCACGGCTCAGCGAAGAACTCATCATCTGGTCGTCGCAAGAATTTTCCTTTGTGGAATTGCCTGATGCATTTTGTACAGGAAGCAGCATGATGCCGCAAAAGAAAAATCCGGATGTCTCTGAGTTGATCCGTGGCAAGACCGGAAGAGTATACGGTCAACTCGTGACGCTCCTCACGACACTCAAGGGCTTACCCTTGAGTTATAACCGAGACCTTCAAGAAGACAAAGAACCACTTTTTGATGCACTCAAAACTGTGTTAGATTCTTTAAGGATCTACGAAAAATTGATTCCATTAATTGAAGTGCAACAGGGAGTAGTCAAGGAGGCAACTGAGTCCGGCTACTTGCTCGCAACAGAGTTAGCCGACTATCTTGTTCAAGAAGGGGTGTCATTTCGTGAGGCGCACAGCATTGTGGGACGATTGGTCCAACGATGTATTAAGAAAAACCAAGAATTGCGTGACCTTTCCCTTAAGGATCTGCAGTCAGTTTCTCGTCGCTTTACAAAGAAAGCGTTGACTTTTTTGACCGTTCAGGGAGCAGTAGATCGCAAATCCCAAATTGGCGGAACCGCTCGCAAGCAAGTGGAAAGGCAGGTGAAATCATGGGAACAACGCTTCAAGAAAATAGAAGGACTTTAATTCATTCGTTGTTATGAGAAAAAGACTCAAGCCGCGTAAACCATGTGGCCGGTTTTTATTGTGCTTGAGCGGTATACTGTTTTTAATGGAAAGTTGCGGAGTTGTGGCTCCCCCGATTCCACCAGAAGATATTGGGATCGAAGCAAAAATTCGAGCTCAAAAAAAAGTTGAGGGAGGCAAAAACGGAAATAGTGAAAACACCATGATTCCTCTTGGCGAGGAAAGCGTTCCGTTGCCTCCGCTTCAACCGGTAATGTCCCAATAATTTAAAGTATCTGATCTCAAACCGTTAACCAAGTGACGGTCCAATGCATTATTTCCAATATCAAAACGATTCACTTTTTTGCGAAGACATACCCCTGGAACGTATTGCCAAGGAACAGGGAACACCCTGTTACGTCTACAGCCATACCACACTAACTCGCCATTATCACGCCGTAGACCAAGCCTTTTCCGAAATTCCACACATCGTGGCTTTTGCCATGAAAGCCAATTCCAATCTGGCGGTACTGCGGCTCATGGCTTCCCTAGGAAGTGGAGCCGACATCGTATCGGGCGGGGAACTGTTTCGCGCGTTAAAGGCGGGCATTCCCTCTCGTAAGATCGTGTTTGCCGGTGTTGGTAAAGATGATCAAGAAATTCAATGTGCCATTGACTCCGACATTCTTTTTTTCAACGTGGAATCCTCAGCAGAATTGGAAGCTATTAACCGTGTAGCAACTCGGATGGAAACCAAAGCACGAGTAGCCCTGCGGGTGAATCCGGATATCAACCCTCAAACCCACCCCTATATTTCTACGGGAATGAAAAAAAGCAAATTTGGGATTGGCGCGGACCGAGTATTGGAAGAATTTGAACGGGCAACAGCCCTACCCAACATTGACGTTGTTGGAGTACACACCCATATTGGATCCCAACTGACGAAAATAAGTCCATTTGTGGATTCGCTAACCAAAGTGGTTGGGCTCATTCAAACACTAAAAAATAAGGGGATCCCGATTCAATATCTGAATGTTGGAGGAGGGTTGGGGATCACTTATTCAGATGAGAAACCACCTCACCCAACAGAATTAGCCGAAGCCATTATCCCACTACTCAAGAAAACGCAATGCAAAATCGTGATGGAACCAGGACGCGTAATTGTTGGAAATGCAGGAATTCTCTTAACACGCGTGCTGTACATTAAAGATAATGGTACTAAAAAATTCGCCATTGTGGATGCGGCCATGAATGATTTGCTCCGGCCCAGTCTTTACGACGCACATCACGATATCTTGCCTGTGAACCAAGTACCCAATGCCAAAGAAGACGTATTTGATGTGGTTGGGCCTATTTGCGAATCTGGGGATTTTCTAGCCAAAAATCGAACGATGCCTATAGTAAAAGAAGGGGACCTGCTGTCGGTTATGAGCGCGGGAGCGTATGCCTTTACGATGGCTTCGAATTATAATTCTCGACCCCGTGTGCCCGAGGTTCTAGTCAAAGGTGGAGAAAGTTTTGTGATTCGTGAACGAGAAAGTTATGATGACCTGATCCGCGGAGAACATATCCCTGATTTTTTGAATGCATGAAGGATAAACACCATGTTTTCAGGTTCACTTGTCGCTATCGTCACACCATTTAATAACAGCAAATTCGACGAAAAGTCTTATGGCAATTTGATTGAATTCCAAATTGCCAATGGCACGCATGGCATTATCCCTTGCGGCACGACCGGTGAATCGGCAACGCTCTCACATCAGGAACATGAACGCGTAGTCGCCTTCACTATCGAGGTGGTCAACCGCCGAGTACCGGTTATCGCTGGAACTGGTTCAAACGCAACCGACGAAGCTATTACTTTTACCAAACATGCCAAGCAAGTTGGAGCTGATGGCGCGCTGCTGATTACCCCGTACTACAATAAGCCGACACAAGAGGGGTTATATCAACACTATGCGGCAGTAGCCAAAGCCGTGGATCTGCCGTTGATTCTGTATAATATCCAGGGCCGAACCAGCGTAAACATGACTCCAGCAACTATTGCTCGGACAGCTGAATTCGATAATGTTGTTGGCATCAAAGAAGGAAGCGGTTCACTCGGCCAGGTTTCCGAAATTATTCACCTTTGTGGAGAAAATTTTACGATTCTCTCTGGGGATGATTCGTTGACCCTTCCAATGATGGCCCTAGGAGCCAAAGGCGTAATTACAGTGACCGCCAATGTGGCTCCCAAAGACATGGCCAGTTTGGTAAATGCCGCTTTGGCCGGGGACTTTGCCAAAGCCCGCGCCTATCATTTCAAACTCGCGCCGCTGTTTAGCGCCCTATTTTATGAAACCAACCCCATTCCGGTGAAAGAAGCTTTGGGCATGATGAACAAACTTAAACTTGAGTTTCGTCTCCCACTCACCCCTCTATCCTCAGACAACCGAGAACGACTTTCCCAAGTCATGAAAGAGTCGGGGTTGATTTAAGAACGCTATGGCATCCCCAATAAAAATCATTGTCACCGGCGCTGCCGGACGCATGGGCAAGCGCTTGGTTGCTCTTGCGCACGAATCCCCCAACTTACAACTTTCGGGAGCAACGGAAGTCGAAGACCATCCGGATCTGGGAAGAGACGCCGGAGATTTAGCCAACTGTGGAAACCTTGGTGTTTCCCTGACTCACGATTTATCCAGGCTTTTGCCTCAAGCGGATGTAGTGGTTGATTTTACTTTACCAGGCCCTACCTTAAATCATCTCGCTCAAGTA
Organism: uncultured Nitrospiraceae bacterium; assembly: GCA_964503895.1. Taxonomy (GTDB): domain Bacteria; phylum Nitrospirota; class Nitrospiria; order Nitrospirales; family UBA8639; genus Nitronereus. Next base: position 3,814 of record CAZDCF010000038.1, read on the forward strand.
GCCCAATATAAACGCGCTATCGTTATTGGCACTACAGGTTTCTCTCCCAATGAAATGAATCAACTTCGGAAGCATGCCGAATCTATCCCCTGTGTTCAGGCTCCCAATATGAGTATGGGAATCAATGTACTGCTCAAAATCATTGGGAAAATTGCTCAAGCCTTGGGCGATGACTACAACCTTGAAATCATCGATGCACATCATAGTAAAAAGAAGGACGCTCCAAGTGGAACGGCTTTAAAGCTCGCCGAAGCCTTAGCCGCTGCCAAAAATTGGGATTTGGCAGAAACTGGCATGTACAGCCGCCACGGAATTATTGGTGAGCGCCCATCAAAAGAAATCGGGATCCAGACGGTTCGAGCAGGGGATATCGTCGGCGACCACACGATCCTGTATGGCGGACCAGGAGAACGAATCGAAATCACGCATCGAGCCCATAGTCGAGATCCATTTGCGCGCGGAGCCTTGCGCGCGGCAGAATGGGTGGTCAATCAGCCACCAGGTCTTTATGGTATGGCCGACGTATTGAACTTATAAATTTAGTTTATCCGAAATAGCTAAGGAGGTTTTTGTATGGATATGTTTGGGAAAATCCCACTTATAGAAGTTCCAATTCACCTGACTCCAGATCAAAAAAAGTGGTTGGATAAGATGGTCGAGGAAGGCTTCATCGCGGTTCCCCCAGGTGGGACCTTGGAAAAGGGCTCTGTGATTTCCATGTTTATCCGCATGCTGATTCACAATGCGATGGAAGAACAGTTGAGACAAGCGGCCCTTGACGCTGAGGATGAAGATGACGATGATGATGACGATTAAGTTTTTTGTTTAAGAGCCCTATCCCGTAATAACCTGTGCTTAAACTTCCAATGCCCTCTTCTCCCTCTCCTTTGTAAAGAAAAAAGGGGGGGGGGGGAAATTCCTTCCTTGTCCTTCCTCGCACACTTACTTTCCAAATACAGAATGGTGTTAGTTTATTAAGGGTAAGGTTTCGCCCACGCATAAAATAAATTTCAACTTCTACAATTTTTTGAATACTCGATACGCTGCTTCAATTGTTTGGTCTACATCAGCAGCTGTGTGTACTGTAGAAACAAAAGCAGCTTCAAATTGCGAAGGGGCGAAGTATGAGCCGCACTCCAACATTTTGTGGAAGAATTTGGCATAGCGAGCGGTATCTGTTTTTTTTGCGGTAGCATAATCGACCACTCGGCCATCTACGAAAAATCCTCCCATGAGTGACCCGACTCGCGTTTGATAGAAGGGGATATTGGCCTGCTTGGCAGCTTGACCTAGCCCTTCCGCTAACTGTTTCCCCCGTCGCTCTAATTTCTCATACACTCCAGAAACGCGCAGTTTTTTTAAGGTTTCGATTCCGGCGGAAACGGCTAACGGATTTCCGGAAAGCGTCCCAGCTTGATAAACCGGTCCTGCGGGAGCAATAAGATCCATAATTTCTTTTTTCCCACCATACGCTCCAACAGGCAATCCACCGCCAATAATTTTTCCAAGAGTTGTAAGATCCGGACTAATCCCATACAAAGTTTGCGCCCCTCCATACGTCACGCGAAACCCAGAGATCACTTCATCGAAAATGAGGAGAATGCCGTGCTTCCTGGTCAAAGTCCTCAATTGCCGAAGAAATTCTTTTTTGGGCAACACCACACCCATGTTTCCGGCAATAGGCTCGACAATGATGCACGCCAGTTTTCGCCAATATTTTTTCACGAGCCTTTTTACCGCTTCGATATCATTGTAGGGGGAGGTCAATGTCTGACTGGCAGATACTTTGGGTACACCCGGGCTATCGGGAAGTCCAAGGGTCGCGGCCCCGGACCCCGCTTTAACCAACAGATGGTCGGCATGGCCATGATAGCATCCTTCAAATTTTAGGATGGCATCCCGATTTGTAAATCCCCTTGCCACGCGTATGGCACTCATTACGGCTTCAGTCCCAGAACTAACTAGTCGGACCTTTTCCATAGATGGAAAAGCCCCGCAAATCATTTGAGCCAAAATCAGTTCCTTCTCTGTTGGCGCGCCATAACTCGTGCCCTGGCTAGCGACCCGTTGGATAGCGCTTACCACCGTGGGAGGCGCGTGACCCAAGATCATCGGACCCCACGACGCGACATAATCTAGAAATGTATTGCCATCCACATCAATCACCGTGGCGCCTTGCGCACTTTTGATAAACAACGGATTCCCGCCCACCGATCGAAACGCTCTAACAGGACTGTTCACCCCACCGGGAATGTACCGTTGTGACTGGGCAAATAATCTCTTTGATGAAACTGTTTTCACGAATATCCGTCCTCCTTGAAAATTAATAACGACTCCCGAAATACCGTGACTGATGATTCTGGTTTACCACGCACGCTTTTGAACATACACCAAACTAGAGAAATTGGGGAAGAGTCCAGGCACTCGACTGACAACGAATTAATTGGATTTTGGAGGACAGAGAGCGCAAGCAACGTCCTCTATCAGGAAAAAGAGAAGGACTTGTCTTGCGCAGAAGAGGGACTTAACGTTCAGTTGCTTTCAGCCACCTGCGTCGGAATAACGTTGCCCATCTTCTCCAGACCATTTAACGATTCCTATTTCTTCCGACTCCCACAGAGCCTCGATTTCTTTGGCAGCCAGATCCTCTTCCCTTTGTTTCTCTTCCAAGCTCATTCCTGGAGACTTCTGAAGAATCGCAATCCATTCTGGCGGCTTTTCCCCTTTGGGAATATCCTTTCTTAGCATATTCACAGGCATTAGCGGCCTCCTTCCCTTTTTCTATCGGATAAGGTCTTCCATAGCGGTAGCGTTGTAGGACTTCATTTGTCAAGATCTTTCTTCATTCAAGTAATATTCCTCTTCTCTATGCCCGACTAAAGGGGTGCTGCAATCGATAGGCATACAGGCCTATGCTAGCAGCAACCATGGCATTGAGTGAATGCATGCCTGTTACCATTGGAATTGATACACTATGGATGAGGGATTGGTTCTTCGGAAGTCCTTGCCCTTCTTCTCCTATTAACAGACGCACGTTTTTGGGCCAATCGAAAGTTGATAGGTCGGCACCGCATACATCCAGTGCGACCATCGACCCTACTAGTCGGCCTTCGTTCAGTTCATGTATCGAGGGACCATGGACTAATTCCATATTCAATATCGCCCCGCTCGCTGATCGAGTGGATTTCGGATGAAAAGGAGTAGCTGCCTCCTGTAAGAGAATTACTTTTTTTACTCCAAAGGCCTGCGCCGTTCTCAGGAGAGCTCCGACATTAATCGGATCGCCAAGAGGACAGACCAACTCCATCCCCTGAGGCGCTTCTTCCGGGTTCCATGTACTAATCGTGGGGACCTTGCATACCAAGATTGGGGTTTGGGTCCCAAGCAAATCTAAAACCTTAAACAGTTGGTTATCGAGATAATAATGCAATACAGTTTCAGGTGTTTGCAGTGGGTATTGCCAAGATTTTGGATAAATCAGTTCTAAACAAAATTTCGGATGTTCTTGGAGTACTTCGGCGATTACCTTTTCCCCAAAAAGGAGAAACTGTTTGTTCTTTCGGATGCCCCGCGCATCCAGCAATTGATACCACCGTTTGAAGTTCGCATTCTCCTTACTCGTAATCCGTTGTCCCACTGGTTTTTCCTCTTTCCCTGGCTCTAAGCTTATAGAAACACCTTCTCCCTTGACCATACAGTCAATAAATCTTTTCTTCTGGTCATGATTTATCTCCCCAGTGTGCGATATTGGGAACAGATGCAGATTCTAAAGTGATCGAAGCAGAGAAGAAATAAATATTTAAACAGAAAAATGCCCCACTGATAGCTTAACATCAGTGGGGCATTTTTGTATTGATATGTCCAGGTTCTTCGCGCGCTACTTAAGAAAGAACCTTAATACGTCGCGGTTAGGTTGTCCTGTTAAAAATAGTGTAGATAACACCGACCGCTGCTAAACCAACTAATCCCTGCGCGCCGAGAGTTCCGACAATGGCAGTAATATTACCTATAACATCTCCGCCAACAAACGGAACAGCTTGCCCAAAGATAATTTGCGCGACAATTGCCAATGCCAATAATGCAACGCCAGCTTCAGTCAATTTTTTGATAAACGCAGTGACTTGGTCAAACATGCTTCACTCTCCTTGCTGAGATTGATCCTACTCGATTTTTTAACAACCTGAGAGTAGAAAGGCTACTCCAGCACCACGCCTATACTATATTTAGTACATTCTGTCAACAAAAATTCAATATATTGTATTTTTTAAAAATGACCAAGATAAAGAAAATTCCTTTCATTCTTACAAGAATGAAAATTTTAAAACAGACGGTGCCTCACTCTTGAGGAGGAATTTAGAGTAGGGGGCACCGTCTCCACAGCCCAGAAAATTCTTAGCAGGGGAGGGGGGAATTTCAATAAGGAAATAGCTATATTTTACTTTATTTATCAGTATGTTATAAGATTTAACCAGCGTCTGATTTCTGTATAATTTAGATCAAATCATTATGGAACTTTTTAATATCCTTGCCATTGTCATTTCTTTAACCGCCTTTTTTGCCTACGTCAATCACCGATTCATCGGGCTACCTGTCACTATCGGAGTAATGGTGATTGCACTCTGCGTCTCTTTATTTCTACAGATTGTTGACCTCTTTGGGTTTCACTTAGGCGATGAAGCGGAACGTTGGTTATCCACCATTGATTTCAATACCACCCTGCTACATGGCATGTTGAGCTACCTTTTATTTGCAGGGTCGCTCCATGTAAAACTCGATGATTTGCAGGATCAAAAATGGATCATTGGATTATTGGCTACTGTCGGTACCCTGCTCTCGACGTTTTTAGTTGGGACCATCACCTGGTGGGTTCTTGCTTTCTTGGGGATATCTGTTCCCTACATTATGTGCCTCGTGTTTGGATCGCTTATTTCTCCCACCGATCCCATTGCAGTCTTGAGTATTTTGAAAAATGCCAAAGCGCCGAAAAGTCTGGAAGTTAAAATTACCGGAGAATCCCTATTTAATGATGGTGTCGGCGTCGTCATATTCCTAGTTCTAGCCGAAATCGCTGCCGGCACGCAGGAACCCATACCCAGTCATATTGTCGGGCTGTTCGTGCAAGAAGCTATTGGTGGTGGAGTCTTTGGATTAGTTTTGGGAATAATTGGATACAGACTTCTAAAAAGTATTGACCAATACCAAGTGGAGGTGCTTATCACATTAGGAATCGTTACAGGAGGTTATGCCCTGGCCAGCACCTTACATTTGTCTGGACCTATAGCCATTGTGGTAGCAGGCTTGATAATCGGGAATCAGGGACGTGAGTTTGCCATGTCTGCGCAAACACGAAAACACTTGGATGGGTTTTGGGAGCTTATAGATGAAATCTTGAATGCGGTGTTGTTTGTATTAATTGGTTTAGAAGTCTTGGTCCTCACTTTTACACAAGAATACTTGTTTGCCAGCTTACTTTTAATCCCCTTGATCTTGCTGTGCAGACTGTTCGCAATCGGAGTACCGATGACCGTGATGCGCCAGATACGCGAATTTACTCCAAATGCTATATGGCTTATGACGTGGGGAGGTCTTCGTGGCGGTATCAGCGTGGCACTAGCCCTCTCATTACCTGCTAGTACAGAGCGGGACATGATTTTGGCTATTACCTACGCCGT
>CAZDCF010000039.1:0-8823 GCA_964503895.1 uncultured Nitrospiraceae bacterium
GAGAATCTACTATCGGCTGCAAGGATCCTCGTGCCGATTCTCCTTGCTCTTGTGGTTGGGGGAATCATATTGATGCTTCTTGGAAAAGACCCGATTGCATATTATTGGTACGTCGTCCGTCGGGGATTACTAAGCTGGAGTGGCTTTCAAGCAACATTAGTGCGTACTGCTCCGCTGTTGTTCCTCGCAGCAGGCTTAATCGTTGCGTTTCGGGCCGGAATATGGAATCTGGGTATAGACGGGCAGTTTCTTCTCGCAGCTGTAATTGTTGCGGCGCTTGGTCCAATTCTCCATGGGAATATTCCCAACTCGGCTATATTTTTTTCCTGTTTTGTAGTAGCGGCAATAGTCGGTGCTGCTTGGTCGATGATTCCTGCCTACCTTAAGGCAAACCACGGAATTAATGAGATTATTACGACGCTGATGATGACTTTTCTTGGCATCAGTTTAGCTAATGTTCTGATTAAGATTCCATTCAACGACCCTAGTACCACGGTCCCGCAGACTGCAACGTTAGCGGTAGAAGATCGTCTTCCCCGCCTTTTCGACACTATTATTCACCAAGGTGTTGTGTTCGCAGTTATAGCAGTTCTGGCAGTGCATTTCTTGATGACAAGGACCGCATTCGGTCTTCGACTGCAAGTGGTCGGCGCAAATCCTAAAGCGGCTGTTCATTCAGGACTCAATGTCAGGCGTCTTACTTACGTTGCGTTTGGCCTCAGCGCGGGACTAGCAGGAATGGGTGGAGCGGTGGAGATTCTAGGCGTCTGGGGCACAGTAAGGGCAGATTGGAATCCTGCATACGGTCTATTGGTTTTCCCGTTAGTGTTTCTGGCACGCTTTCATGGAATCGGTACAATAGCTTTCGTCGTGTTTTTTGCGGTACTCATGATTGGCGGCGAAAGTGCATCCCGACGACTTGGTGTCCCTACGTTTTTCGTTCTCGTCTTGGTTAGCTTGTTGTTAGTTTTCCTCGCGATCGTGGAATACCTTGATCATCGTTGGCGCCAGGGCGCAATGAAATAAGTTATGCCGGAATTACTTACCGAAACGTTTGTTACCGCGTTATTGTTTGGAGCAGTTACGGCCGGCATGCCGCTTTTATTGGCCGGAATCGGAGAGCAGATCTCGGAAAAGGCCGGGGTCCTGAACATAGGACTCGAAGGTATGATGCTAGTGGGTGCATATTCCGGTTTTTGTGCCGCCTATTACCTTGATTCGTTCTGGCTCGGATTCCTATTTGGCGGCCTTGGCGGAATCGCAGTTGCTGCACTGATGGTGCTTTTTTGTGTTCTCCTTGGCTTGAACCAGATAGTTATTGGCATTGCACTTACGCTTGGGGCCGATGGCCTAACAGCTCTGCTTCATCATTTTCAATTCAGTCGAACGTATCCACGTCTGTCGGCTGTAGATCCGTTGGTAATTCCTGTAGTTAGCGAGATACCTTTTTTGGGTAAAGTTCTTTTTCAGCGACACCCGATTGTTTACCTGTCCGTTCTTTTGGTTTTCGTTCTGGTATGGGTGTTTCGAAAAACCTACATTGGCCTCAATTTACAGGCGGCAGGAGACGTGCCGGCCGCTTTAGATGTTGCTGGTGTCAGTGTGCGCTCGACTAGAACTTGGGCTGTGCTTACTACCGGGGCATTTGCGGGCGCTGGCGGCGCGTTTCTTGCTAATGTTGGGGCGGGTCTTTTTGTACCATTTATGACGGGTGGCGCCGGGTTTATTGGGATAGTTTTGGCTATGCTGGCTCGAGGCCATCCCACATGGGTACTTTACGGTGCGGGGTTGTTCGGTATAAGTTTATCGCTAACAACAGCGCTCCAAGTCGCCGGATTCAACATACCTACGGACGTTGTTCAAATGTTGCCGTTTGGTATGGTGATCTTGATGTTGATAGTGCTAGGAAGAAACAGTTATCTACCAGCAGCGCTAGCGCTTCCTTACATAAGGGGAGGGCGTTAACGCCGAATATTTGGACTATAGAGTTAAATTGTTCGGCTGAACGTACAGAAAAAGGGAGATTAAAAATGGCTGATACCAAAGTGTACATTTTGGACGGAGGAACACTAGTAATTGATGGGTTCCATGCATTTTGGAATCGTGGACCAGGAGGGGAGTTACGGTTTCCGGCTTATTCGGTTTTAGTTGATCATAATGACGGTCTATATATCTTCGATACCGGGTACGACTATGATCATGTTCAGAAAGTTCTGCCGTTCGAAAAACCTCTGCAAACGGAAGAACAAACGATACCGGGACAGTTGGCGAAACTGAATCTCAAGCCATCGGACATTAATTATGTTATTAACTCCCACTACCACTTCGATCATTGCGGGGGCAATAAACATCTAACCACTGCCTGCACGATTTGTCACGAGAAAGAACTGGAAGTATGTGCCTGTCCCCAACCATTTGAAATGTTAGGTTATTCGGACTTGACATTCTCCTCGGAGGTCGCACAAGACCGAGCCGAGAAACTCAAAACAGCACTGGATCCCGAACTAGATATTTTCACTCCGCAATTTGAGACGGTTGCAGGTGATCAGGAGATGGCAAAAGGCCTCTGGTTATTTGAGACCCCGGGGCACACTGCGGGCCACTACAGCATGATGGTGGAACTGAAAAATAGAAAACCGATGTTATTTACAGCGGATGCGTGTTATAGCCAGAAAAGCATGGAAATGATGTGTATTTCCAGTTTTCACTTAGATCCGATTGCTAGTGTCGAATCATTGAAAAAGTTGAAAGATCTGGCTGAGAAGCACGATGCTGAATTGTTTTATTCCCATGACCCGGATACATTTCCTGAGTATGTCAAAGCGCCCGGATTCTATTCGTGAAGGACTTTAGGCCTTCGGATAGTTTGTGTGCTATCAAATGCGTAGAGGGTCAGTTTATTTTGGGGGTTACAGAGTGACAACAACTCAAAGAGAAATTGAACCAGCCATTACGCTGTCAGCGGGCCCGGTCGGTGTTTATCCGCGCGTACTTCGCGCTATGTCGAGACCGGTTCAATACGATTTTGATCCCTACTTTCAGGAGTTCTACGAGATTGTTAACCAGAAGGTATCCAAAGCGCTGAGAATAGATTACCCCGCTTTGATTCTTCACTGTGAGCCCGCACCAGGGATAGAAGCTGCAGCTGCGTCGTTAATATCGAAAAATGACATTGTCCTGAATCTTGTTTCCGGAGTGTACGGAAAGGGTTTCGGGTATTGGTCTGCCCGCTATAACAAGGAACTCATTGAGGTAGAGGTTCCATACAATGAGGCAATTGCTCCGGAGCAAGTTGAAGCTGCTTTCGGACAGCGCAAGGATATAGGAATCGTATCGGTAGTCCATCACGATACGCCGTCCGGAACTGTTAATCCACTGAGGGAGATTGGTGAAATCGTAAGAGCGAATGATGCCCTGTTGCTGGTCGACGCTGTTTCATCGTGGGGTGGAATGAATATTCATCCCGAAGACTGCTGTGCAGATATATTTATTACTGGTCCGTCAAAATGTCTTGGTGGTGCTCCTGGTCTCACCATTATGGGCGTCAGTGAGCGAGCTTGGACACACATAGAGGATAATCCAGATGCACCCTTTGCCTCAGCTTTGAGTCTTTCTGACTGGAAAAATGCTTGGCAACATGATCAGCCTTTTCCATTTACTCCCTCTGTTGCGGAGATGAATGGTCTTGACGCTGCAGTAGACAATTACCTAGATGAGGGTCCTGAGAATGTCTGGGCCCGCCACGCAAAGACGGCGAGAGCCTGCCGATCTGGAATTCAAGCGATGGGTTGTGAACTCTGGGCAGCGAACGAATCGATAGCCGCCGATACGACGACAGCTGTGCGGATTCCAGGAGGAGTCGAAGACGAAACTCTCAGAAAAGCTGTACGGAGTTTATTCGGAGTGACGTTCTCGAGCGGGAGAAATGAAACTTTAGGGAAGTTATTGCGAATTGGCCATATGGGACTTGTCGCTCAGCCCATTTACGCATTGGTTGCAGTTACTGCGCTTGGTGGCGCGTTGAACCACTTAGGACATAAGGTCGATACTGCGGCAGGCGTTGAGGCAGCAACAGCAGAAATTACGAAAGAATCGTAATCTTATCCACTATTCAATATCGTTTAGTTGTTCGGCACTAACGAAGTAGGAGTAAAAAAATGGCACGTTTTAAGAACCAAGTAGCGATTGTTACTGGATCAGCACAAGGCATTGGCAAGGCTGTAGCGCTTCAACTTGGGAGTGAAGGCGCATTAGTTGTTTCAGTAGACCAGAATGAAGATGGAGCACGAACTACGGCAGAAGAGTGCGGCAACCAATCCATTGGAATTCATTGCGATATCGGGGATCCAGAACAGGTAACAGCCTTGCATGAGAGGGTAGAGCGCGATTGTGGAAGATTAGACGTACTTGTAAACAATGCTTCTATTGTTCCATTTATTGCATGGGATGACGTTAATTTCGATCATTGGCGACAGATTATGCGGGTAAATCTCGACGGCACGTTTTTGATGTGTCGGTCTTCGTCCGACATGATGCGGAAAAAAGAATATGGCCGAATCGTCAATATTATTTCAAACGCACTATTTGCCGGAACGCCCAATATGGCGGCTTATGTGTCAGCAAAAGGCGGAGTCTTTGGGTTAACCAGGGCCCTTGCAACAGAGCTTGGCGCGTATAAGATCACGGTCAACGGGGTGACGCCTGGGTTGACAAATACAGAGGGAGTTCAAGGTACCCCACACAAGGAGGCATTTGAGTTTGTGGAAATGCTTCAGCCAATCAAAGGGTACAACCAGCCGAGCGATATTGCGCCAGCGGTTGTTTTTCTGGCATCCCCGGAGGCGCATAGAATTACCGGGCAAGTATTAAATGTTGACGCTGGGATGGTACGTTGGTAGCAAATTTCCGATAGAACGTAGGATAGAGTTAGAGGTATTGTTTAGATAGATTCTGTTGGCAGAGGTTTTCGACCGCGGATTAGATCTGCAGCTTTTTCCGCGATCATTATGATCGGACCGTTGATATTTCCACGGACCAGATCCGGCATTACTGATCCATCGACAATTCGCAATGAATCGACACCGAGAACACGGAGTTCTGAGTCGACAACCGCTGTTGGATCATTCTCACTACCCATTCGGCAGGTCCCAAGTGGATGGTGCAAAGTGATCGCCGTCGCGGATATGTGCTGATCAAGATCTTTATCTGAGACCTTAGAATTGCCAGGCGCTATTTCCTTGGCGACAAAGGGTTGCATACTTGATTCGGCTACAACCTCTCGGGCGATACGCAGTGCAGCGCGAAGCGTTTTCCAATCCGCAGAACTAGATAAAAAATTTTGTTGAATCAATGGTTTATCGGTAGGATTTGACGAGACTAATTTTACCGATCCGCGACTTTCTGGGCTAAGCAATACAACGCGAGCTACGAATCCATCGTGAAACGGCGCCTTAAATGGACGGAGGTACGGCCATGCAGCCAACGGTGCTGCAGTCAGAAGCAATTGAATGTCTGGTAGATCAAGGTGATTCTCTGTGCGAAGAAAAGCTGTAGTCCCACCTGGTACGTCCCCCGCCAGCCCAGTGCCAAAAAAGTAAGTTTTTGCGATTTCTCGGGCAATGCGATCTGCTCGCATCATTTTGAGAAATGGCCCCGGCTCGCGCCTTTGGTATAACAGGACGGCAGACATTTGATCTTGAAGATTCTTGCCGACTCCGGATAACCCAATGCGTACAGATATGCCCAATTGGGATAAATCGTGCGGATCACCAATTCCAGACAGGAGCAGCAATTGTGGGGTGTTGATCACTCCACTGCTAAGGATTACCTCTCGTTCCGCTCTTACAACCGTCGGTTGACCATTGAGAATAATTTCGACTCCAATAGCGCAATTCTTTTCAAACACGACCCGGGTTGCCAACGAATTCACGTGAACATCTAAGTTGTTCCGAGAGAGCGATGGTCGAAGATAGGCTGTTGCCGCGCTACAACGTCGGCCCTTTTTAATAGTCATTTGTAAACGCCCAAATCCTTCCTGTATTTGTCCGTTATAGTCGTCGGTCCAACCGTAGCCAGCTTCACGGCCTGCTGCCGCGAAGGCATCAACAAGTGGATCCTGGTATCGACAGTATTGGATATTCACAGGCCCAGCATCTCCCCGGTAAGGATCAGAAGCCTCCCAAGTTTCTAGTTTTTTGAAGTAAGGGAGGACGTGGCTATAAGACCAGCTTGAGAGGCCAGATGTGGCCCAACGATCGTAATCGCCGCGATTTCCCCGCACGTAGGCCATGGCGTTGACAGAGGAAGAACCGCCAATAACTTTTCCTCGGGCACACTCAATACGGCGATTGTTCACGGTTTCTTCCGGTTCACAGAAATAGCCCCAGTCATGGGTTTGCTCGAGCAGCATTTTTGCCCATGTCAGGGGGAGATGTATGAGGGGGTCACGGTCCCAGCCCCCAGCTTCAATTAGGAGAACACGCGCATCACTATCTTCACTCAGTCGGGAAGCGAGAGTGCAGCCAGCCGATCCTGCCCCAACGATTACGTAATCGTAAATAGGTGTTTTACCCAATAGATGCTCCAATCACCCCTCGGATTCTGCATTCAATATCGACGTAGTCCTTTCACTGTCAAGCTCTGTAACCGTACACAGAAAGCCAGAATCTACTGTGCATCGAAATCTCAACGATGCAGACTCTCTGTCTTGAAGTGGGGTGAGCGAAAGCTCTTGTCGAGTGGTGGACCAATCAGAATGCAAGCCACAAAAGAGATCCTCAATGGCCATGAGTTTTCCAGAATGATTATAAAAAAGAGTGGAATCGATTGGACTGAGCACGATGGAGATCGAAATCTCTTTACCTGGCTCGATTCGATTCAGGTCGTAGGTGACGAAATGGGCGAGAACCAGCTGGCATCGTACCGCATCGTTCTCGTGCTGATTGGAAATCAGAATTCGTAATGGGTAATAATCTTCCAAGGAAATTTCACTGCCGGATGCGAGAATAGTCGACCCGAAAAAGGCAAGAATCAAGGAAGTCTGAATAAATCGAAGCAATCTTGGTTTCCACGTTAATAACAAAAATAGCGGCAATCTCTATTATAGGGAGCAGTCAGATAGATGCTGGTTTCAAAATTGGCCGTTGAAGGAGAATATCGCTTGCTTTTTCAGCAACAGCAATAACGGCTGCATTGGTAGGGCCGGTGGTGATTCTAGGCATGATCGAGGCATCAACGACAAATAGATTATTGATACCGTAGACGCCGAGCTCTGGGGATACTACGGCGTATTTGTCTGTTCCCATACGACAAGTTCCTACTGGATGGTGGTGCGTATAGGCAGCCGCTGCGTTGAATGTGCGCTTTTCGGCTTCCGATGTAAGCCCGGGGCCTGGCAAATACTCTCGTTCTCGCCATTGATCAAACATCTGAGATGCGCCCAGTTCTCTCGCGAAATCCAATGCCTCGCAGAACAGATCGCGGTCACTAGCCTCGCTGAGATAACGAGGATCGATGGTAGGCTGAGCGGTTGGGTCGGAAGATTGTAACCGTAGGAAACCCCGACTTTTAGGTGAAGTAACGCCATACATCAACGTGTAGGCAGAGCCAGGATCTGGCGATTTGAACTTCTCAGTTACAACCGGTAAAACCACACACGCGAATACCAAATCTGGCGCACTCGATTGGTTACTAGTGTCTACATAAAGCAGAGATTCAGAATGTTGATGTTGGCTCACAGGCAAGGCTCGTTTGGAATGGTAAATATTTCCGGCGCCCAGACAATGGTCATGCAAATTCTCACCAACACCACAAAGATTTACCCGAGGTTTTATGTCGAGATGCTCGAGCTGGTCGGCAGCCCCAATCCCAGATCGAAGGAGAATTTGAGGTGAGCCTATTGTGCCACCACAGAGGATCACGCCAGCGTTGCCATATACTCGGTGCTGTTTGCCATTTCGAATATAGGCAGCACCTGTGCAGCATTTTTGTTCATCAAACAAGAGTTGATCCACTAGGCAGTGATCTATAATTTTCAGATTGTCACGTGAAAGAACGGGTGTGAGGTACGCATCGGCCACGCTCAAACGTTTGTTATCAAAAATTGTAAGAGTGTTCAACGTTGGGCCAGTCATGCACGACCCATTGTGTTCATCTGTTGGTGTGTGCCCGAGTTCAGTAGCCGCTGCCATGTAGCACTGAGTGATCACATGTGGGTTGTTAGGTTGCATCAGTTTTAGTGGCCCACTGTCACCATGGTAGGGAGAGTTGGAATATGTAGATGTTTCAGATCGAATAAAGTAGGGCAGTAAATCCAAATATCCCCAGCCATCACATCCGTTTTGTGCCCAATAATCAAAGTCGGTCGGATGGCCTCGCACGTGGGCCATCGCGTTAATGCTGCTAGACCCGCCCAGCACTTTCCCCCGGGACCAATCATGGGTACGGGAATCAGTATGCGGCTGAACAGTGGTTCTAAAACTCCAGTCAACGCTCGATCCTGCTAGAAATGGCCATTGTTTTGGGTCACTAAGGATGGGATTGGGTGTCGCGGTTCCTGCTTCCAACAACGTAACATGATTTGATGGTTCGTCAGAAAGGCGTCTTGCAAGCACACAGCCAGCACTGCCTCCACCGATAATTAGAAAACTATTCACGAAATATTGTTTTGCGGTATGCTCATTGCGAGCAGTCAACCAAAGAGGGCAACATCGATTGACTAAGGAAATCATTATACCTGCCGGGTCTGCACCCCCATTGGCACCATATTCACCAGGTGTTCGGTCCGAGAATGTGGTCTACGTTTCCGGTACGTTATCTATTGAT
>CAZDCF010000040.1:0-8783 GCA_964503895.1 uncultured Nitrospiraceae bacterium
GACTGGGTTCTGCTTTGGCAGTGGTTCGCGTTCTTCATGGCCATCATCCTGTCCTTCATGAAGCGGTGCAACGGGTTCTTAGTCTGACTTTGTTCAGTGGAGTATGTCTTATCGGACTCCGCATTCTTCAACTGGTGATGAAGCCCATGGCCTTAATGGATGTGATGGGTTCGTCAGCTTTCCCGGATTTTTCTCAAACACAGGTCTTTCAGCACGGAGTGCTGAGTATCCTGCTGACAGTGGGATTAGTTAGCGCGGTAATGTTTGTGAAACAGCACGTGGGTAGTTGGATTCGCTGGTTATTGGTCTTGGTTTTAGCGGGAACTTATATGGTGAATGAAGGTTGGTTGAGTCATGCTGCGAGTCGGCTTGAAGGGGGTGGATCATTGATGATCGTGACGATGATCCATGTGTTCGGCGCGACCCTATGGGCTGGAGGAATTATGCATTTATTGCTTCTATGGCGGTTTCTTCGCAACCAAGATTCGACCCTATGGCCGGAACTTGTATCAAGGTTTTCGCCATTGGGAATTATTAGTGTTAGCTTGATTGTATTTCCTGGCGTGTATTTAAGCTGGCAGTACGTGGGTGGGTGGGATGGCCTGGTTGGGACAGGGTATGGCAACATGGTGGCTGTCAAAATCTTGTTGTTTAGTTGTGTGCTAGCATTGGCCGCATTAAATTTTTTTACAGCTCGTGCTCTGAGGGGAATGCAGGATCTGACCATCATGCAACAACGTGTCCCAGCTTATATTGAAGCTGAAATTATTTTGGCGGTGGGTTTATTGTTTACAGCGGCTTCTTTAACAGGGTTTCCGCCATCAGTAGATGTCATGGAAGATGCGGCATCTCCAGCAGAAATGTGGACTATGTATGATCCTAAGGTTCCCAGGTTATCGGGGCCTGAACTAGTGCTTATTGAAGCTCCGGACTTGACGAATCTTCAGACTGGCGAGATAGGTCACAAACAGGATGTAAGCTGGGATCGATTTAATCACAACTTTTCAGGTGTGGTTGTGATTGTGATGGGGATTATGGCCTTATTCGATAGGCTTGGAGGATATCGTTGGGCCCGTTATTGGCCGTTGATGTTTATTGGTTTCTCAGTGCTGATATTCGTATTCGCGAATCCTGACCATTGGCCTCTTGGTTCAACTAGGTTGATGGATAGTTTGCAAGAAACAGAGGTGGTTCAGCATTGGCTGGCCGCCGTGGTGGTGTTTGGTTTGGGATGGTTTGAGTGGCGAGCTCGGGATGAACAAGTTGGGCAAAGGCAACTACAGTTTATGTTCCCAGTATTATGCATTGTTGGAGGTATTATCCTTCTAACGCATTCCCACAGCGTTGCTGAATTGAAGGAAGAGTTTCTCATTCAGAGTACACATGTGGCGATGGGTGCATTAGGGGTTCTTCTGGGTTGTGGGCGGTGGTTAGAAATTCGGTTGCCTGCTCCCTATGATCGAATGGCAGGAGTGATATCTATTTCGGCGATGATGCTGGTTGGTTTAATCCTGTTATTTTATATCAAACCCAGCTTGGTTATATTGTAAATCAGGATATTTTTTGGCTCAGTCGTCGAAGCTGACGAAAAAGTCTGAGCATATTGTGAAAGGAGTAATGCGCGTTTCTTCCACTTGGATTTGGTAGGACAAAGACTAGCGATCCGCCGAAATCCTGGTGTTGAAGGCCAATGGGTGATGATATCTGACTTTTTTTCCTGTCTAACGAGGTTTTTAGATCTCTTGAAAGTAGTATGTTTTTCATGGTGATGCCCAATAGGGCTATAATCCTTGGTTGATAGTGTTGGGCTTTATCTAGCAATCTGGTCCGGCCTTTTAAATAATCCTGAGCTGTCAGATACTGGATCCCTGCTGTTGGTTGATCAATAATATTCGTCAAGCCGTACCCCCATTCGGGAAGTCGCCAATCATCGTGATAGGTAAGGGGAACATCAACAAATTTGGCTTCATTAAGCAATTTCCAGAACCTGTTGGAATATCCGGCATAGTGATGTCCGAGTTGAGCGGAACGTACGCTAGGATTGATGCCGACAAAAAGGATCTTTAATCCGTAATCTATATGATCAGGCAGGCCAGTAGTTTTTACTCGTTGCATTGTCCTACCGGTCTTCCGTTTTGTCTCAAACTGTAACGATTAATCAATCTGATAATTGTATGCATGGCAGTATTGTTAAAGCCATTTCTTCTGATAAAATATAGTGTACATATCATCAGGTATGGTTAGCTAGGAGGCCAAATCATGAAAGTCTATAAATTGTTTGCATTGGCAGGGGCAAGTCTTTTATTTGTGTTGGGTCTTAGCGGGCTTTCCATGAGTCAGCATACCAACCTCGAAGGAGAAGTGGCCAAGGCGACGTTTGCAGGAGGATGTTTTTGGTGCATGGAACATCCCTTCGATGAATTAGATGGGGTGATTTCTACAACTTCTGGCTATACTGGGGGGCACAAAGTTAATCCAACCTATCCTGAGGTATTAGCAGGTGGTACGGGTCATGCTGAGTCGGTGCAAATTGTATATGATCCAAAAAAAATCACCTATCAAGAGTTGCTAGAGATCTATTGGCAAAATACGGATCCAACTAGTTCTAATGCCCAGTTCTGCGACCATGGAAATCAATATCGTCCAGAAATATTTTATCATTCCGAAGAGCAAAAGCAATTGGCTGAGGTTTCTAAAAAGGAAATCGAAAAAACGAAGAACTTTCCTCAACCCATAGTTACACGTATAACAAAGGCCTCCGCATTTTACCAAGCTGAGGCTTATCACCAAAATTATTATCAAACGAATCCGATTAGGTATAAATTTTATCGATTGGCCTGCGGACGAGATGCGCGACTAGTTGAGTTATGGGGAAAAGCCTAAGATGGAGCTCTTTTTTCTTATGAGAATTCATTCGCGAAGGGTATTGATGTAATGGCACCTAATCAACGCATAAATTGATTATTTTTAATGAAATGGTGTTTCATTCTTTCTATAGCTTCGGCATAACTTAAATAGTGGGGAGACTGAGATGTGGGTGAAGTCTTGCTCATCCAGAGGGGTTTCGATAATGTGCTATGGGATCATCATGCTGGATCTCAGGTGAGACTGCCATGCGCCTTTCTGGGAGACAAATTGGGTTGCTCAAAGAATATATGCATGATTTAGTCGAGCAAGCCAAGCAAGACGAGGCCACTGCCATGGTTTTTGGGTATGCTTCAAAGTCCTATCGACCGGATCAGGCAATCTCGGATCTACTGGCGATTTTAGATGATCGAATTGAATCAGAAGGTGTGCAAGTCGGATTGTCAGTGGAGTTTCTTCATCAAATGTGGATGCTTTGCAATGAGAGCAAATCCAAAATAGAAAACAGTGTTTGGTTGCAGCGGAATCTTAATGAGGAGCCTTCAACCAAATCGTGGGTTCGTGATCTCACGTATCGGAAACTTATTGATTATCTTGAGCATCTGCCAGAGGAACCTTCTACTGCTTGCCAGGATGAGTAAGATGTAGCCTTAGCCATTCCTCTCGACACCGAGCTCTTCAAATTTCGTACTTACTTCTTCACAATATTCTATCAAGATGGAAAACGAATACCCACTACGCCAAAAGCGTGAGTTAGCCATAAAGCGTGCCATTGAACGTGGGACGCGAATGTTGGAACAAGGTGAACAGCGAAGCGCCATGTTTAGCCGTGGACGCATGGGGATTTTTCTTATTGCGTTCCTTGTCTGTGGAGTCTTCTATAACAATAAATTGTTTGTGATGGGGAATTGGGTTTTGATTGCTTGTATCGCAATATTCATCAGCGTGGCGCACTATCATAACCGACTAGAGGATAAATTAACCAGGCTTCGATTGTGGTTGAAGGTCAAACAGGCCAACTTGGCTCGATTGCGCCTTGATTGGGAAAATATACCAGATTCGCACATTACCTTGCGTGGAAATCATCCCTATGCTGGAGACCTGGATGTTGTTGGAGGACATTCTCTACTCCAACTCTTAGATACGACCGTCTCTAATGAAGGGCAAATTCGGCTCATCTCTTGGGTCGCTGAGCAGAATGAGCAACAGCTGTCGTTAGCCGCATGGTCATCTCGACAAAAATTGGTCAATGCCTTTACACGATTTTCTGGGTTGCGCGATCGTATCCGATTGGTCGCGAAATTGGTCAGCCACATTCCCATCAATGGTGATCGCATTCGTGTACTCTTAAAAGACTCTTTTGATATTCCTCGGCTTCAATTGCAGCTTTTTCTCACTAGTATTATCGCAAGTATCAATGTCGTGTTGTTTGTAATCTGGGCGATAGGAATGGCTCCGGGCTATTGGATTCTTACGTTTCTTGGTTATGGATTCTTGATGTTGATGGCTGGGGGCCGTTTGAGTCATGTCTTTGAGCGGATCCTCAATTTACAAATGGAACTCGAAAAATTTGCGGCGGTTATCGGGGTTTTGGAAAAACGATCATTCTCGGGTGAACAAGCTATCTATCAAGTGATTGAACCTTTACAAACCGTAGGTGAATCACCATCCTTGGCCATTAAACGGTTAGCCAGAATTTGTAGTGGTCTCAGCATCAAGGGCCATCCTCTGATTCACATTGCAGTGAACTTAATAGGTCCGTGGGATATGGCATGGACATGGTACCTCCAAAAAGTGTGTCATCGATTGCGCCCAGTATTACCGGTGTGGATTGAACAGATGGCCACAATCGATGCGGCTATGGCACTCGGCACTTTTGCCTATCTGAACCCGGACTATGTTTGGCCCAAACAACAAGAGAATCCTGCTAACGAGGAAATGGGTATCGTGACAACCGAGGTTGGACATCCCTTATTGGCACACGAGCAACGCGTCAGAAATAATTTTTCCCTTCAAGGAATTGGCCAGCTGTTTTTAGTTACCGGTTCCAATATGTCCGGGAAGAGTACCTTTTTGAGGACGATTGGTGTCAATGTGTGTTTGGCACAGGCCGGAGGTCCGGTCTGTGCCAAATCATGGGAATGGTCTTGGATGAGAATCCATTCGTGCCTTCGTATTGGTGACTCACTTGAAGAGGGCCTATCGTATTTTTATGCGGAGGTCAAGCGGTTGAAAAGGATTTTATTGGCTGTAAGCAATCAGGAATCCCATCCTGTACTTTTTTTAATCGATGAAATTTTTAAAGGTACGAATAATCGTGAACGATTGCTGGGTAGCGAAGCTTTTATCCGTGAGCTGACTACAGGGTATGGACTAGGTCTGGTTACCACACATGATTTGGAGCTAGCCAGGCTAGAAAATGAACTGCCTCATATCACCAATGTACACTTCCAGGAGACTGTTGGAGAAAAGGAATTAAAATTTGACTACCAGATCCGTCCTGGTCCCTGTCCTACGACGAATGCCCTCCGCATTATGGCTATGGAAGGTTTGCCTATTCCAAAAGAAGATACTTAGTTCTCGTTTTTAGTATTTTTAGATTTTTTGCAAATGAATATCATTAAAATTTATACCTCAAAGAATAATGGAGAAAAGAAAAGATGAAACAGAGCCTGATGCGAACTTGATAAGTATGATAGCAGAACTTGAAAAAGTGCCTGAAAGTTTCAATGGCAAATTAAGGAATGAATATTTGTGTGTTTTGCTGGTCTTGATCGGTTTTTTCGCCAGTAGAAGTGCTACAATACGAACACACGTATTCATATTTGTTTCCAGATGGGAGGATCAGCAATAAACGTTCACGGGCAGGAGTAGCCTCTCGACATGTAGGGCAGTAAAGAAGAGAAGCGTTCAACGACTGAAATTGGGCATTGGGATCGGCTTGGGGTGGTGCTGGTTGAGGGCGCATACCTGGAGAAATAGAGCCAAGGTTTCTTGGATCAAATGGAAAACGTGCCATGAGCTGATATTACTGAGCGTGATACCAAGGGTCAAGGTGGATAATTACTTACGTGGGGACGAAACTCTGCAAACAATAATTCCCAACGATCATATCGGGAATCTCTTAAAAAGAGAAGGTCGTGCTTTGCAAAGAATATCGGATATTCTGGTAAGTGACTTTATTCAATTTGGATCAGTGTTTCATCAGAATTCACCTGGTCCCCTTCTTTCACATGAATAGTCTTGATGGTGCCGTCGATAGGAGCGGTGACACGGTTTTCCATCTTCATGGCTTCGATAACTAGCACTGGATCTCCAGCTACCACCTGACTTCCACTTGTCACGAGAACTTTCACTACGCGACCAGGCATGGGTGTGATCACATCGCCTGGACCAGTGGGTTTGGGTCGCCCTCCTTGAGCGGTTCCACTGGAAATTGGGGCCTCTGGTCCGCTCGCGTACACCTCTTGAAGAGGTTCTAAGTATACTTCTTCGAGTTTGTCGTCGACTTTGATGTAATACGGTTTTCGTCCATCAACCGTTTTGCCTGACCCGGAGACGTGAATGTGATAGGTCTCACCATGTAGCATTACGCGAAATTCGACAGGAGCGAGGTGAAGATCATGAGAATCTGGGACTTTTCCTCCAGGGGTCTGTGGTTCGAGTGTTTCAGGCTTAAGTTCACCCCGTTTGCGCTCATCGATAAATTGTAGGGCAACTGAAGGAAAGAGTGCATAGGAAAGTACATCTTCTTCTGAAACTTCATGTTCGCTGAGTTCGTTTTTTACCCCTTCTAGTTCAGGATCCAAATTATTGGCTGGTCTTCCAGTGATGGGTTTTTCTCCTGCAATAGCTTTTTGCCTGACTTTTGAGTCCAGGGAGCCTGGCGCTTTTCCATAATAGCCCAAGAAATAATTTTTGGTCTCATTGGTGACAACTTTGTATCGGTCGCCGGTTAGCACATTCATTGTTGCCTGGCTGCCGACAATTTGGCTACTGGGAGTGACAAGAGGAGGATATCCCATGTCTTTTCGAACTCGAGGAATTTCTTCAAGAACTTCTTGCATTTTTTCAATGGCATTCTGTTCTGTTAATTGGGATGCGAGATTGGAGAGCATTCCGCCAGGCACCTGAGAAAGAAGAATGTCCGTATCGACACCTGTAAAGGCGCTTTCAAACTGATGATATTTTTTTCGTGCCTCTCGTAATTGTGCGGCTATGGGGGTAAGTTGACTTAAGTCTAATCTCGTGTCGTATGGCGTATCTTGAAGCGCGGCGATAAACGTTTCAGTGGGAGGATGTGATGTGCCGCCGGAGAGCGGTGACATTGCTGTATCTAGGATGTCGAGCCCGCCAAGAATCGCCATCAGTGAGGACATAGAAGCCATCCCAGAGGTGTAGTGTGTATGAAGATGAATCGGGACACGCACTGCCGTCTTCATTTGCCTAATTAATTCATAGGCTTCAAATGGCGGAAGCAATCCAGCCATGTCTTTAATACAGATGGTATCCGTTCCCAGATCTTCAAACTGCTTGGCTTGTTCCACATAATGATGCAGGCTATGGACAGGGCTCACGGTGTAGCAAATTGTGGCCTCGACATGTTTTCTGCACTGTTTGACCACTCTCATAGCTGGTTTGATATTGCGGATATCGTTGAGTGCATCAAAAATTCGGAATACATCGATGCCGTGCTCCGCAGATTTCACGATAAACTGTTCGAGTACATCATCTGCATAGTGGCGATATCCGACGAGGTTTTGACCGCGCAACAACATTTGTAGTCGGGTATTTGGAGCCGCCCTTCGGAAAATTTTAAGGCGCTCCCATGGATCTTCTTTAAGGAAACGTAAACACGCATCAAACGTCGCGCCACCCCAAACTTCCAAAGACCAAAACCCGACCTTGTCAAGTTTTTCGGCGGCAGGGACCAAATCTTCGGTTCGCATCCTGGTGGCGAGTAGGGATTGATGTCCATCACGTAGGGCCACATCGGTCAGATGAATCTGTCGCCCCTGAGATGGCTCAAGTTCAAAGGTTTCCGGTCGTTTCTTTTGAATTTTCTTTTTTACTGGAGGCTTGGATTTTGTTTTTTTCTTAACCGCGGACTTTGGTTTCTGTGCCATACGATACCTTTGTGTTTGAGTAGTGTTGATCCTGTCTTGGGTTTTATAGCCCTTCGTAGGCTGCAATGGCAGCTGAAAGCGCGACAATCATATCTTCGGGTTCCAGGTTTTGTTCGTAGTCAACTAATTCTGGGTGCGCTTCTAAATAGGACGTATCAAACCGTCCGGCTTTGAAGTCTGGTTCCTCCATGATTCGCATCATAAAGGGAATCGTGGTTTTTACTCCTCGCAACACGAACTCTTCCAAAGATCGGTGCGTACGGCGGACGGTTTCATCCCAGGTCCGTCCCTGTACAGTCATCTTTGCTAAAAGCGCATCATAATATGGAGGAACGGTATAGTCTTTATAGACCACGCCGTCAATACGCACGCCGACTCCGCCAGGTGACAAATATGCTGTAATTTTGCCTGATGATGGGCAAAATCCGTTTTTGGGGTCTTCCGCATTGATCCGACACTGAATAGCATAGCCTTGCAAGCTAATTTCATGTTGACCAAAAACCAAAGGGCGGCCCTCGGCAATCCAAATTTGGCTCTGAACAATATCAACGGTGGTAATCTGTTCGGTCACCGTGTGTTCCACTTGTATGCGAGGGTTCATTTCAATGAAATAGTATCGCCCCTCCTGATCCAGTAAAAATTCGATGGTTCCGGCATTGTAAAATTCCGCTGCACGTGCTAGTGAGATTGCGGCCTCTCCCATTTGGGCCCGAAGTCGTGGGGTAAGGACCAGCGAAGGGGCAATTTCAATAATTTTTTGATGGCGGCGCTGAATAGAGCAATCACGTTCAC
>CAZDCF010000041.1:0-8672 GCA_964503895.1 uncultured Nitrospiraceae bacterium
CGAAGTGAAAAAATCCGCACCTATAATTATCCACAAAATCGTATCACTGACCATCGAATTAGTCTCAGTCTGCACAAGTTAGAAACTATTCTCGATGGGGATCTAGATGAACTCGTTCAAGCCTTAAAAACGGCAAGTGAAGTCAAGTCCTTTAAGGCCGATAGTGCGACAAAAACCTGATATTATGATGTCTTCAAAAGTCACTCTTGAATCGGAGCTTAATCTTTCATCTGTGGAATTCCGGGTCACCTATGCTTCGGGTTATCGGTGCGGTGTAGATTTACTGACTAAAGCGGGAGTGGCAAATGCCAAGAGTGAAGCGTTCTGGCTGCTGGAATCGGTCTTGGGTATTACGAGATTAGACATTCATACGGAACCTGAGACAAGTATTAGGCCAACTTTATGGGCTTATGCCCATGAAGTCTTCAAAAGACGCGCGAGGGGTGAGCCTCTTCAATACATCCTTGGAACGCAACTATTTCGTGGATTAGAGATAATCGTGCAACCAGGTGTGTTAATCCCCCGTCCTGAAACCCAACTGATCATTGAAGAGGTGCATACTATTTTGGATCCTCGCGAAGAACTGAAAATGGCGGATATAGGAACAGGATCAGGCTGTCTTGCCGTGGCCTTGGCAACAGAGTTTCCTTATGCCAAGCTTTATGCAACTGATTGTTCGGTAACCGCAATTGACCTAGCTATAGTTAACGCTCATAAGAATTCAGTTCAAGATCGTATTCATTTTCTCTGTGGTGATCTTTTAGAACCGCTAAATGTCTTACCAGGAGTTAAAGGAGAGCTTTCTGTCATTGTGGCGAACCCCCCATATATAGCTACTCGCCATCTTGATACCCTTCCCCGAGATGTTCGAGATTTTGAACCTCATCTGGCGCTTGATGGAGGGAGTGATGGTCTAAGCTTTTACCGACGTCTGCTCAGCGAGGCGCAATCGTTTTTACAGCCTGGCGGGTATCTGGTATTGGAAATAGGCGATGGGCAAGCATATCGAATTTGTGAAAAAGCTGATGATCTGCAAGTTTGGACTCTTCGAAACATTCGACGAGATGATGCGAATATTGATCGCGTTATCACTCTGGAGCGGAAAGGGTAACCTTTCTCGAAATCATTGACGCGAATCACCATCATAGGAAGGCAGCCATTATCAGGTCGTGTTGAGGCCGCCGGGGCTAAAAATGCGGCTTTGCCGATACTTGCGTCTACACTCCTCGGTGGTGGTGAATGTCATATTGCTAACCTTCCGCAGGTTCGAGATGTGGCCACTATGAATACACTCCTTAGCCTTTTAGGGGCTTCGGTAAAACAGGATGCCGATCAAATTTTGATTAATACCCATACCGTTCAATCACTCGAGGCACCCTATGATCTTGTGAAGACTATGCGGGCATCTGTCCTTGTGTTAGGCCCGTTGTTGGCTCGATTTGGTGAAGCGGTGGTGTCTCTTCCTGGTGGGTGTGCTATTGGCCCAAGACCAGTTAACCTTCATCTTGAGGGTTTAAAAAAAATGGGAGCGGTGATTGAGTTGAATCACGGGTATATTCGAGCTCGTGCTTCTAAGTTGAAGGGTCAACGAATTGATTTGGAAGCTCCGACAGTCACAGGAACCGAAAATCTCATGATGGCTGCATGTTTGGCAAAGGGAACGACAATTATTAATAATGCGGCCATGGAGCCGGAGATAGAAGATCTCGCAAATTTTCTCAACAAACGCGGAGCAAATATTATTGGGGCGGGTACAGGACGTATTGCGATCGAGGGTGTCTCTCATCTTCACGAAGTGGAATATTCTGTTATGCCTGATCGTATAGAAGCTGGAACGTATTTAATAGCAGGCATGGTTACAAACGGTGATGTAGAAGTGAGTCGTTGTATTCCTGGACATCTTGACTCTCTCATTTCCAAGCTTAGAGATTGTGGAGCGGATATCCGCAAAACAACGGACTCGATACGAGTCAAAGCTCCAGGAAAAATACAGTCTTTAGAAGTCAAAACTTTTCCGTACCCTGGTTTTCCCACAGACCTGCAAGCTCAAATCATGGCAATGGTGAGCGTGGCGGATGGTACAAGTATTATCACCGAAAATGTGTTCGAAGGTCGGTTTCTTCATGTGCCCGAGTTGCAACGTATGGGAGCATCTATTACCGTGGATGGGCCACGGGCCGTGGTCAAAGGGGTTCCACAATTAACAGGTGCGCAGGTTATGGCCTCAGACCTTCGAGCAAGTGCTTGTCTCATTTTAGCTGGTTTGGCTGCAGAGGGTGAAACTCAAATTAACAGGATTTATCATCTTGAACGTGGTTATGAGCGTATCGAAGACAAATTACAGGGTCTTGGAGCTATCGTATACAGGGAGCCAGCCTTAGCATGAGAGAAACCGTTATTGTCGCTCTGTCAAAAGGAAAGTTGCTTGATCCAACAATTAAACTGTTTAAACAAGCGGGATATGCTTGTCCTGATTTGTCCTCTGATCCGCGCCGGCTTGTATTCGAAGTTACACAATCTGGATTAACGTTTCTTATCGTACGTCCAACAGATGTGCCAACGTACGTCGAATATGGCGCTGCGGACATTGGAATTGCCGGAAAGGATTTGCTCCTAGAAATGCAAAGTGATGTGCACGAGCCATTAGATTTGCGCATTGGTGGGTGTCGAATTGCCGTCGCTGGTTTGCAAGGCTGTGATGGGCGGACGAGATTATCCTCGAAGTTGCGTGTGGCAACAAAATATCCCAACATCACTGAAAGATATTTCAATCAACAGGGTATCCCAGTAGAAATTATTAAATTGTATGGATCTATGGAACTGGCTCCCGTTGTGGGCTTAGCTGATTGCATCGTGGATTTGGTGTCCAGTGGGAAAACGTTAAAGGCAAATAAATTAAAAGAAACTGAAGCTATTGCGTGGTCAACGGCCAGACTCATTGTGAATCGTGCAAGTCTCAAAATGAAACATCAAGCCATATCCGAAATGATTAAGCGGTTGAAGAAAGTCAGGCCTAAGACTGCAGAATTGTAAGGTGACCATGAAAATTATTTCACATAAACATCGGAACTTTAATAAAATTTTCGACCAAGTTTGTCGACGCGGGTCACAACAAAATTCGAAAATAGAAGCCCATGTTAAACAAATTCTTCATGCAGTTGAGCGAAACGGAGATGCGGCCGTTTGCCGATACGCGAAACAGTTTGACGGTCTTCGTCTGCAACCCAAGGAATTTCGAGTCAAAAAAGACGAAATTAAAAATGCCTATCAATACATTAGCAAACAAGAGCTCGACGCTCTTCGCATGGCTGCAAAACGAATCCGTGTTTTTCATGAACGCCAGCGATTGAAGACATGGGTGCATGTGGAGAAAGGCGTGAAGCTTGGCCAACTGATCACACCCTTAGATGCGGTAGGAGTCTATGTGCCAGGAGGCAAAGCACTCTATCCCTCGACCGTGTTGATGAATGTGATTCCCGCAAAAGTGGCAGGCGTTGGCCGGGTGATCATGTGTACTCCAACTTCTAACGGGCAGATTCATCCATATTTGCTTGTGGCTGCGGATCTGTCCGGTGTTGATGAAATTTACCGTATCGGGGGAGTACAGGCTGTAGGGGCTATGGCATATGGGACCAAACATATTTCCAAAACTGACAAGATCGTGGGTCCTGGCAATATGTATGTGGCCGCGGCAAAACGAATAGTATATGGGGTCGTTGATATTGATATGATTGCAGGGCCAAGCGAGTTATTGGTGATTGCGGATGACACTGCAAACCCAAAGCATTGTGCTGCAGATTTGTTATGTGAAGCTGAGCATGATGAAGAAGCGCGCGTATATCTTGTGACTCCATCTGTTCAATTGGCTAAGTCTGTGGTTAAGGAAGTTAGCAAACAATTAAAGAAATTGAGTCGCAAGCGGATTGCCATGCATTCTGTAGGTCAGTACGCTACGGCATTTGTAACATCAACCATGGATCAGGCTTTTGATGTGGCGAATGCAATTGCTGCAGAACATCTCGAGTTGTTGGTGACTCGTCCGTATGATGCCTTAAAAAAAGTACGGCATGCAGGAGCGGTTTTTGTGGGTAGATATACCCCACCGGCTGTGGCAGATTATGTGGCAGGTCCCAATCATGTACTTCCAACAGGGGGTTCTGCCAGATTTTTTTCCGCCTTGTCGTTGGATGATTATGTAAAGAAGACTAACATCATTGCGTTTACTAAAGAGCAACTCAAGGCTGTTCAGCCATACGTGACCTGCTTAGCGGGGATGGAAGGGCTACAAGCCCATGCGCGTTCCATAGAAAGTCGGAGCTTATAACTATGTCTAAAAAATCTCGTTATGCCAAAATCGAACGAAAAACTTCAGAAACATTTGTTCGGGCAGAGTTGGTTTTGGATGGGGCAGGATCGGGGAATATCAACACCACCATTCCTTTTGTCGATCACATGTTGGATCTCCTAGCCAAGCACGGTCTATTTGACCTGACGGTCGAGGCCAAAGGAGACACAGAAATTGATCACCATCATACCGTTGAGGATATTGGCATGGTTCTGGGCATGGCACTCAAGGAAGCATTGGGCGAGAAGACCAAAATCCGTCGTTTTGGCTGGGCAACGGTTCCTCTTGATGAGACCTTGGCAGAAGTCGTTGTTGATCTGAGTGGTCGGCCGTTTCTTGTTTATAATGTGGGGATTCCTCATCGTCAGGTGAAGGATTTTGACCTCGGGCTATTTGAAGATTTTTTCCAAGCCTTGGTCAACCAAGGGGCATTAAATCTTCACATCAACCTGAAATATGGGAGAAATCCCCATCATATCATTGAGGCAGTGTTTAAGGCCTTTGCCAAAGCCCTAGACCAAGCAACATTGATTGATGAACGGGTAGCGGGCGTGCTGTCTACTAAGGGCTCCTTATAGAAGAAGGTGGATCGTATCTCCTATCTTGTGTCTTGGGAAAAAACGAGTACCCCCGAAGAATATTAGGTTAGGTTTCTGACGAATCTATTTGTTAACGAGGTACCAAGAAAAGGGTGCGTTTTACGAATTATTATGATTGCTATTGTAGATTACGAAATGGGAAACCTTAGAAGTGTCCAAAAGGGTTTTGAAACCGTTGGATGCCATGCTGTGGTCACGCGTGACCCTGCCATCATTGACCGTGCCTCTCATGTGGTTCTACCGGGGGTTGGTGCGTTTGGGGATTGTGTGAAAAATTTGAATCGGTTCGATCTAGTTGGGCCTCTTCGTCAATCAATTGCAAAGGGAAAGCCGTTTTTGGGTATTTGTTTAGGCCTTCAAGTTCTGTTTACTGAGAGTGAGGAATTCGGGGCACATCAAGGATTAGATATCTTTAGGGGCAAGGTTAAACGGTTTTCCTTTTCAGATCATCAGAAGAAAGAGCTAAAAATTCCACACATGGGATGGAATAGCATTAACGTTGCCCATCACAGTCCGATGTTGAATGATATTGCTACAGAGGCATACGTT
This sequence comes from uncultured Nitrospiraceae bacterium, assembly GCA_964503895.1. GTDB lineage: Bacteria > Nitrospirota > Nitrospiria > Nitrospirales > UBA8639 > Nitronereus. Next base: position 5,494 of record CAZDCF010000041.1, read on the forward strand.
TACTTTGTACATTCCTATTATGTTGAACCGGTTGAGACAAAAATTATCTGTACGGAAACAACCTATGGAGTTCCGTTTGTTTCGAGCGTTGCTTATGAAAATGTTTTTGCCTGCCAATTTCATCCTGAAAAAAGTCAGCGCATAGGCCTTCAACTTCTTCGCAACTTTGGAGCTCTGAATTGATCAGTCTGAAATCATCAGGAATTTGTTGTGGGCAATGGAAAATGTTTGCTTTGCTGTTCCAGGGGTGGTGCGTTTTGACTTTAGGGCTAATCGGGTGTGCTCCTAATACGGTGGCTGTCAAAACTCATCCAACTTTTTCGCCACGATTAATTAAAACCGTGGGCGTGATTCCTTTCACGGCTGTTTTGGGTTCCCCGGGGGTGTATCGATCTTTTGGAGAACTTTCTCCTCCTGATGTGGGGTCATCTAGAATTCGGCAATTGTTCGAAGGCATGACGGGGCCTATTCCGCATCGGCCCCATGCGACGAAGGAGTCGGTTCCCTCGTGGGCAAAAGAAAAAATTACTGACATGGTATATGTCAATCTGAGACTTCGTCCAGGTCTAAAAACCATTTCTCCAAACGAGATCACGAAAGTGTTAAGCAAAAAAAATCTCAAGCTCTCGAAAAGCCAAAACCAAAACCAATGGTTGGCTCAGGAACTAGGTAAAGAGTTATCTCTCGATGCGGTTATTGTTGGACGGGTACGAGTTTTTCGTGAGCGGGCTGGTCAAAAATTTGCGGCCATTCCCGCTGCAGTCGGGTTTGATGTTCAGGTGATTAATGCTCAAGATGGTACTTCGGTTTGGGCAGGAGATTTTTTTGAAGAACAAAAGCCCTTTACGCAAGATTTCAAAGGAATGCTTGAGCGAGGTGGGCAATGGGTTACTGCGGAGGAATTGGCACGGTCGGGAGTTAAGCGAGTGATGCAACGTTTGCCTATAGGAAAACGTTAAGAAATGGTCATCATTCCAGCAATTGATTTGAAGGGTGGACGCTGTGTGCGGTTATGTCAAGGCGACATGAATCAAGAAACCGCCTATTCAGAAGATCCACCTGCCATGGCCAAACACTGGGAAGGATTGGGTGCTCAGCGGCTTCATGTAGTGGACCTCAATGGCGCGGTAGATGGGAGGCCTCGAAACTTTGATAATGTGCTGGCCATTGTCAGAGCGATTTCCATCCCTGTGCAGGTGGGCGGAGGTATTCGAAGTCTCGATACCATACGGGAATATTTTTCTCAGGGTGTGAGTAAAGTAGTCTTGGGGACAGCGGTATTGGAAAATCCTTCGTTGTTGGAAGAAGCTAGTCAAGAGTTCCCCAATCGTATCTTGATTGGCATGGATGTAAAACAGGGCAAGGTTGCCGTCAATGGTTGGACAGATGTATCTGAAGCTACGCCTGAGGAAGTTTTTGAATCCCTTAAGTCACACCCTCTGGCGGAGGTGATTTTTACGGAGATTAGTCGAGATGGTATGTTAGATGGCCCCAATTTGACTGCCTTAGAACAGGCCGTACGCACGTCACCGTTTCCTGTGATTGCATCGGGAGGGGTAACCCGAGTGGAAGATATTCATGCAGTCAAGCAGTTAGGACCAAAGATTACTGGGGTGATCGTGGGGAAAGCTTTGTACGAGGGCACATTGGATTTATCTTCTGCGATTAAAGCCGCGCGTGTTGATGTCCCCATACGTGGAATATGCTGACCAAGCGCATAATTCCTTGTCTCGATGTGAAAGATGGCCGTGTTGTTAAAGGTGTGTCTTTCATTAATCTTCGCGATGCAGGTGATCCTGTAGAGGTGGCCAAAATCTATGATCAGGCGGGGGCTGATGAGCTGTGTTTCTTAGATATCACCGCCTCTCATGAAGATAGAGGGATTCTGCTTGATGTCGTCTCACGAACCGCTGAGCAGGCTTTTATGCCCCTCACGGTAGGGGGAGGTGTCAGAACCATTAACGACATCAGAGAATTACTGAACGCCGGAGCAGACAAAGTCAGCATCAATACAGCGGCGGTTCGCAATCCGGAGTTGGTCACAGACGCTGCCAATCGATTTGGGACTCAATGCATTGTTGTAGCCGTCGATGCTAAACAGGTTTCTCAAACATCAGAAGGGGCGCCTAGATGGGAGATTTTCACACACGGCGGGCGAAACCCCGCCGGTCTTGATGCCATCGAATGGGTCAAACTCATGGAAGTCAAGGGTGCGGGAGAAATTCTGCTGACCAGTATGGACCAAGACGGGCAGCAAAATGGATATGATCTTTCACTGACTGCGGCGGTATCGAATGCCGTGTCGATTCCGGTTATTGCTTCAGGTGGTGCTGGAAACTTGCAGCATCTGTATGATGCTTTAGCCATAGGCAAGGCTGATGCTGTTTTAGCTGCGTCAATCTTTCATTACCGGACCTACAAAATTTCCGAAGCAAAGGACTATCTTGCCAGTTGCGGCCTTCCTATTCGACGGGTGAATGGTTATGAAGAATGATCCAGAAATTGTAAAAGCATCCCTCAAGGAAACCCTCCAATTTGATGAACGAGGACTTGTCCCTGTAGTGGTTCAAGATTGGATAACAGGCACAGTCCTCATGCTGGGTTTTATGAATCAGGAGGCGCTTGATCAAACGCAACAGACTGGGCTTGTGCATTTTTGGAGCCGGAAACGGCAGCGATTGTGGAAAAAGGGTGAAGTGTCAGGTAATCATCTTCAAGTCAAGCGGCTGTTCCTTGATTGCGATGGGGATACGATACTGATTAAGGCAGAACCTTCAGGACCGACCTGTCACACTGGAAGTCAGTCTTGTTTTTTTTCCGGAATCGCAGATAGTGAAATCGCCATAGAACGAGAGACAAAAGAAGCCCATGGCATGATCCTCGATCGATTATATGAAATGGTTTTGAACAAAAAAAATGAATCCGCGACTGATTCATATGTGGCATCTTTACTCCAAGGTGGGGACGATCGTGTCTTGAAAAAAGTGACTGAGGAAGCAGGAGAAGTGCTGCTAGCAGTGAAAAATCGCAAAAATGAAGAAATTGTTTACGAAGTTGCCGATCTCTTTTTTCATATAATTGTGTCCCTGGGGTATTGTGGCATCCCGGTTTCGGAAATTTACAAAGAACTTGGCCGACGCTATGGACAGTCTGGCTTAAAGAAAAAACGAGAAACCTAA
>CAZDCF010000042.1:0-8410 GCA_964503895.1 uncultured Nitrospiraceae bacterium
CGAGGCTTTTTGGCGAAAATTTATCTTGCAGGACAGACAAAAATCCCAAATCCATCTGAATTTTTGCTGCTTGAAAAAGTGGCTTGTCTTGTTGAGGCTCAAGAATCTGGAGATCAGTCAGTGTGAGCTTAGGGTAAGGAAAGAAGGCAACTTGAATATCTCCAACCGTAAAATTCTGGCCGAACGCTTCAACCATTTGTTGTTGTGCTATACGGCGAATGGTATCGAGATGAAAAGTAAAAAAGTAGCCAACCGCTAACGCACCAAATAGCAGTAAGAGAAAAAACACCAAGAGGGCACGCCGCCACCCTGACGTAACATCCTTCATGAATACAGCTTCCTCGGATTGATCCACATATGAGAATTAAGCATATTTTAACAAAACCCACACTGAGAATCTTGTACTTTTCCTATCTATTCATGAATATTCAAATTGCCCAAGAGGCTTTTTGGGTTATAACTTGACAGCATCAAATCTCGCGGATATGTTCGGCATCTAATGCCTAAGCCTTTCGAATGACTCTAGAAATATCCACCATGATAGCTGGAAACGTTTTCTTTTTTGATGATGAAAGCATTACTTCCACGCCCACGGCTCCTAATTCCCCGGCAACTCGTATCCTCCTTGCTAGAGTTTTATGATTATCCACATCCAATTGACCGACACAAGGTTATAAAAGGATATGACAAAGCCCATGCCTTGCGTACGGCAAAAATGTGTGTAGCTGTAGCCATGTTATTGGGACACACTGTTGAGCGTGTGCGACAATATCAAATTGCGTGCTTGCTTCATGATTTAGGGAGGGCTGGATTGGATCAACGTCTATTTGGAAAGATTTGGTCTTGGGCCAAAGTTCATGGGATACCAACTCGCCCCGCTGAATGGCGAACTCGACATACCTACACACCGTACGGAAAAGAAACAGAAGCCTTTATACAAAAATATCGTGGGCAACTTGAAAAGGAAGGCATGATCATTGATGGTTGGGCCCGTGAACAAATTGAGATGAGGCTAGGCTATGCTCGGAGAATGAGGAGAATCCTTCGAACTATTAAACCCAAACTTCGCAACCTGAACATTACCTGGCATCGGTGGATGGAAAAAGTCATTTTATATTACTATTATCCTGAACTTATGACACATGAACCCCCATGGGTTCACGAATTCGGAGAAATCTTAGTAGCGTGCGAACAACTCGAAGCCTATAGCAACCGACAGCGTGGGCAGGATTATTATTCACGATCACAGGAAAGCTTTGCAAAGGCCTTTCAATATCTAAATTCCTTAAAACGGAAAAAACAACTCAGCGGAAAAGTGGTAAGGGCTGTAAGAATTTTGTCTAGTAGTGGTCAGTTTGACTCCATCCTACGAGCCGCTAAAGGAGACACGTTGACAGAGAAAGACATCCAATATCTTCGATCCTTAGCGGTCTAGCCGACACTATGCCTGTACAATCTCATCAATTTTCTCTTCATATGCAGGGCCATTGCCATATTGCAAACATGACCGCAAAAATCCAGGACATTCTCGAAAAAAGCGATCTTGCCTCAGGCATTGTCACCATTTTTGTCAAACACACAACAGCTTCGGTTTTGATTATTGAAGATGAACCAGGACTTTTGGCAGACACTAAAACTTTATGGGATCAGATCGTACCAGCAGACCCATCCTGGCAACATAACACTAGAAACTCTGGAGAAGATAATGGGCACAGTCATCTTCGAGGACAAATTCAGGGACAGTCTATCACTATCCCATTCATAGAACGAAAGCTAACCCTTGGTACCTGGCAAGAAATTGTGCTGCTTGACTTTGATACCCGCGCGCGCCAACGGGACCTTATTGTTCAGATTATTGGAGAATAGAGATAATGTGGACAACCACATTTAGCAGCCCTCGAAGATTCCTCAGTGGATCTCGTTTTTCCTTCATGCTTTCACTTCTACTCATCCTAATAATTTTGCCAATTATGATTTTTACTCAAACTGTTTTTTCCTTGGATAATACAGGACTCTTAACACCGCTGAATTCCACTACGGCAAAACCGAAGCCGCCTTTTACTACACCTATTTCACTTGGGATTGATGAGCAAAAAAATATTAATGTATTTGAACGTGCAACAAAATCTGTTGTGTTTATTACGAACACAGCCTTACGGCGTGATTTTTGGTCACTCAATACTTTTGAGGTTCCCCAAGGTTCTGGCTCCGGAATTATATGGAATCGGCAGGGACATATTGTCACAAATTTTCATGTAGTATATGGAGCCAATTCCATCCAAGTGGTCTTGTCAGATCAATCCTCCCATCAAGCAAAAGTCATTGGGCTGGACCCTGACCACGACTTAGCAGTGCTACAGATCCGCACTACAGATAAAAACTTATCACCTATCGAGGTCGGAAAGTCACAAGACCTTCGCGTAGGGCAAAAGGTTCTGGCTATTGGGAACCCATTTGGGTTGGATCATACCTTAACCACTGGTGTGGTCAGTGCTTTGGGCCGAACCATTAAATCCATAAACAAACGAACCATTGAAGGAGTCATTCAAACAGATGCTGCCATAAATCCAGGAAATTCTGGAGGACCCTTGCTTAATAGTTCTGGGGAGCTAATTGGAATCAATACTCAAATTGTCAGCCCGAGTGGGGCTTATGCGGGGATTGGTTTTGCTGTACCCGTCAGTACGATTACGCGTGTCATTCCTCAACTTATTAAATTTGGAAAATTGATTAGGCCAGGAATGGGGATATCTCTCATCCCTGACTCTATTGCTAAACGATGGGGCATTCAAGGACTGGCGATTGCCAAAATTGAACCTGGTAGTCCTGCTGAACGAGCCGGGTTACAAAGTGCCAAGGAAACTCCACGCGGACGCATTCGTCTAGGCGACATTATCACAAAAATTGATAATAAACCTGTAAAAATCTTTGATGACCTGGCTAGAGTTCTTGACCGGCATAAAGTGGATGATCAGGTAACTGTAGAAGTCCATCGCAACGGGAAACCCAGAAATGTAAAACTCAGGCTAAAAGCCATGAATTAGCTCCTAATTCCTCACTATTCATTTTATACAATCTTCCTCCGGCATGCCTTAAGTATTTTAGGTTCTTTGACATTCTGAACATAAATTATTTGCTGAAATTCAAAAAAAGCTGTATTTTGAAAAGACATTTTATTCCTGAAGACAGGAGAACCCATATGAAATCCTTTCATTCGAAATCAAGATTTTACCACTCTCGTGCCACAAAATTATTTGCCCAATGCGCCTTGTTCTTTTTTCTAATAACTTCCAATTCAGTAGCACTGGCAAACTCCAGTGATCAAAAACAACTCGTAGAAAGAGCGAAGAACACCCTTGAAAATTTCATGGGAGACACTCGTTTAAAGTGGTTTCAAAATAATGTTAAAACATCTAAAGCTTTACTAATTGTCCCTCAATTACTAAAAGGAGCATTTTTTTTCGGTGCTGAGGGTGGAAGCGGGGTACTCATTGTCAGAAATAAGGACACAAATGATTGGAGCGAACCAGCGTTTTATACAGTGGGAGGGATCAGTTTTGGATTTCAATGGGGCGCGCAGGCTTCAGAGGTTATTCTTATGGCCAGAACTCAGGGCGCCGTTGAGGAATTTAATTCCTCATCATTTAAGCTCGGGGGAGATGCCTCTGTTACAGCGGGACCCTACGGCTTAGGCGTTGAAGGTGCGACCTCCCCTAATCTTAAAGCAGACTTTCTTTCTTTCTCTCGATCCAAGGGTGCCTTTGCTGGAATTTCATTCGAAGGAGCAATATTCCATGTGAGCGATGACTCCAATGAGGCTTATTATGGAAAAGAAGTTCGTCCAATAGAGATTTTGCACGGAAAAGAAGTGAGCAATCCTCATTCGGCTGGGTTGCGTAAGGCTGCGATGAAAGCTAGCCAGTAAGCTTTTGCTTTATTTGTCTGCGTTATAGCCACAAAGCACACATCCAGCTTAGGCCTCCAATCTCATGGGGGCATTTTGTTGCTTCTTCGTTAAATTGATTCAAATTCGAGTGGTTGGCAGAATCACGATTTTTTCTTCTTTATAATCTACAACTACCTCATCCCCATCTTTGACTTCATTCTTGATCAGTAATTTGGATAATGGCGTTTCTACATCGTGCTGAATTAGCCGCTTTAATGGTCTGGCACCATATATTGGATCATAGCCACGCGCCCCTAAATCCATTAATGCTTCTGTGGTGACGTGCAAGGTAATAGATCGTTCTCTGAGTCTCGCTTTTAACCGACTAAGTTGCATGTCCACAATCTGGCCAAGTGCATTCGCGGTTAAGGGATGGAATACTACGCTTTCATCTACACGATTCAAAAACTCTGGGCGGAAATGTTCCTTAACTTCATTAAACACAATTGACTGCAATTCCTCATAGGTTCGACCATTCTGCTGGGCTTCAAGAATTTCCTGACTCCCAAGATTAGAAGTCATAATGAGAACCGTATTCTTGAAATCAACAGTCCTTCCATGTGAATCCGTTAATCGACCATCATCAAGAACTTGAAGCAGGACGTTAAACACATCATGGTGCGCTTTTTCAATTTCATCCAGTAGGATAACAGCAAACGGTCGTCGACGAATCGCCTCGGTTAATTGTCCACCTTCCTCATACCCAATATATCCTGGAGGGGCCCCAATTAACCGAGCTACCGTATGCTTTTCCATGTATTCCGACATATCAATTCTGATCAAGTTATCTTCGTCGTCAAAGAGAACTTCCGCTAGGGCCCGAGCCAATTCAGTTTTCCCTACTCCGGTTGGACCAAGAAACAGAAATGAACCAATAGGCCGATTTGGATCTTTGATGCCCGACCGTGCGCGCAAGACCGCATCCGCAACCGCACGAACACCTTCTTCTTGGCCGACTACCCGATTGTGAATCAAATCCTCGAGTTTCAAGAGCTTTTCTATTTCCCCTTGCAGTAACCGGCTTATGGGAACACCTGTCCACCGACTCACTACTTCCGCAATATCCTCTTCGTCAACTTCTTCTTTCAATAAACATGCCTCTCCTTTTTTTTTGTCTAGATGTTCTTCTTCTGCTTTCAGTTCGTTTTCAAGCCGCGGGAGAATTCCATAACGCAACTCCGCAACTCGATTAAGATCATATTCCCGTTCAGCCCTCTCAACTTGATGTCGAAAATCTTCGATCTGTTGTCGAATTTGCTGCAATCGACCGACAGATGATTTTTCCTCTTCCCATTGATTTTTTAAATCACTCAGTTCTTGCCCCTTAACTTCCAGTTCTGTTTCCAAAGTTTCTAAACGCGCCTTGCTTCCATGATCTTCCTCTTTTTTGAGTGCCTCCCGTTCAATTTCGAGTTGCAAGACTTTTCTTGAAATCTCGTCTAATGCCGTAGGCATACTGTCTATTTCCGTACGCAGTCGTGCAGCAGATTCGTCTATTAAATCAATGGCTTTATCCGGAAGAAACCGATCGCCAATATACCGATAGGACAATCGAGCCGCAGCAACCAATGCAGCATCTTTTATTCGAACACCATGGTGAACTTCGTAACGTTCCTTCAAGCCCCGAAGAATGGAAATAGTATTTTCTACAGAAGGTTGATCCACCAAAATGGGTTGGAAGCGACGTTCCAACGCTGCATCTTTTTCGATATGCTTCCGATATTCGTCAAGAGTGGTGGCCCCAATAAGATGCAATTCGCCTCTAGCGAGTAAGGGTTTTAACAAATTAGCGGCATCCATGGCTCCCTCAGCAGCACCGGCTCCCACAACTGTATGAAGTTCATCAATAAATAATAAAATTTTACCATGAGAAGACTGAATTTCTTTAAGAACGGCTTTTAACCGTTCCTCAAATTCACCACGAAACTTAGCTCCGGCGATAAGAGCCCCTATATCTAAAACTACAAGGCGCTTGTGTTTTAATCCTTCTGGCACATCACCCTTGACAATCCGCTGAGCCAATCCTTCTACAATAGCGGTCTTGCCAACTCCTGGCTCTCCAATGAGCACGGGATTATTTTTAGTTCGTCTCGAGAGGATTTGGACGGTACGGCGAATTTCTTCATCACGCCCGATCACTGGATCCAGTTTGCCTTGTCCAGCCAGTCGTGTAAGATCACGACCATATTTTTCTAGGGATTGGTATGTGCCTTCAGGGTCTTGACTGGTAACACGCTGATTTCCCCGAACCTTCTGTAATCCTGCCAGGAGCTTGTCACGTGTTATGCCTAATTTTTTGAACACGGCGCAATCCTTCACTACTCCAAGCAACAAGTGCTCAACACTCACATATTCGTCCTTTAACGCCTGCATTTCATTCTCAGCATTTACAAGAAGACTGGTCGTACGTTGGGTCAAATGAATTTGCCCTGGGGCCAGGCCAGAAACTTGTACCTGAGGAATTCGATCAAGAGCCTTTTCAATTGATGCCTTGACAGCAGATATAGCTACTCCTGTTTGTTCAATGATCGGTGCAGTTAAACCATCAGCTTGTTCCAGCAATGCTGCTAAAACATGCTCCACATCAATTCCTTGATGATTTCGCCGCATCGCCAGAGCCGAGGCCTCCTGTAAGGCTTCCTGTACTTTCAATGTCATTCTATGCATATCCATGACCACAAACTCTCCTCAGAGTGTATCTATATTCGCTTTAATGCAGAGATAATCACGAAATCCTAGAGATCAAGATGCCAGGCAAGAAAAGTTTGTGAACTACGAATAGCTTATTTGCTCAAAGATTAAAATGTTAAGAAAGGTCAACAAGAATAGGAAAAAATATTCAGCAGGCTCTAGTTTTTCAAAAATCTTTGGCGAAAGATACGATTTTTGGCCAGACAACTGGTCTAGATCACCAACGTATGACAACACGGAAGTAAAAGTTAAACAGAACGCTAAGCAGCCTAGCTAGGGTTCCTAGCCTAAAACAGTAACGCCTGTATCTAATTCTCAAGATACAGGCGCTTGTGGTTTAGAATGAAAGATATTTTACTACCTAGACATCATAATACATGAAGAATTCGTGGGGATGGGGGCGAATCCGTACCTGATCCACCTCATTTTCTCGTTTGTAGCCTATCCAAGCTTCCACAAGATCTTTGCTAAATACACCCCCTTTTAATAAAAATTGATAATCATTTTCCAGATTGTTTAAGGCGTCTTCTAAACTTGCTGGAACAGTCGCAACACGGGCAGCTTCTTTAGATTCCAAGTCATATAGATTTTTGTCCATGGCTTTACCAGGATCAATTTTATTTTGGATGCCATCTAACCCAGCCATAAGCATTGCACTGAAGGCCAAATAAAAATTAGCAGATGGATCAGGAAATCGAACCTCAATCCGTTTCGCTTTTGGATTGGGAGAGTACATTGGAATTCGAATCCCCGCTGATCGATTTCGACTAGAGTAAGCCAGCAAAACCGGCGCTTCGAAACCCGGAGTTAATCGTTTGTAGGAATTGGTAGTAGGATTGGTAAAAGCAGCCAGGGCCTGGGCGTGCTTCAAAATACCTCCAATATAGTGCAGACAGGTTTTCGATACACCCGCATATTCTTTTCCAGCAAAGGTCGGCTTCTTGTCTTTCCAAATACTTTGGTGGGTATGCATACCAGTTCCGTTATCTTGAAAAAGAGGCTTTGGCATAAAGGTGGCGGTTTTGTTATGGCGACGCGCCACATTTTTGACGATGTATTTATACATCATCATTTTATCTGCCATACTCACAAGAGTGTCGAAACGAAGGTCAATCTCCCCTTGCCCCCCAGTAGCAACCTCATGATGGTGTTTTTCAACATGGATACCAGCTCTTTCCATTTCCCGAACCATTTCTGAACGAATATCTTGTTGTGTATCAGTTGGAGAAACAGGAAAATAACCTTCCTTATGACGTGGCCTTGAACCCAAATTATGTCCTTCGCTACCAGAATTCCAAATTCCTTCATCGGAATCGACAAAATAATACCCAGAATTACTGTTTTGATCATAGCTGGCATGGTCAAAAACAAAAAATTCAGCTTCCGGCCCCCAATAGGATGTATCACCAATTTTGGTACTCTTTAAGTGCTGCTCCGCCCGGCGGGCTACGCCTCTGGGGTCACGTTCATAAACTTTTCGCGTAATAGGATCTTGCACATCAGCGATCATGCTAAGTGTGGGAATTTCCGTAAAGGGATCCATTTTCGCGGTACTGGGGTCAGGGACTACTAGCATATCGCTGTTTTGAATCACTTTCCATCCCCTGATTGAGGACCCGTCAAACCCTGACCCATCTTTAAACAAATCCAGAGTGAGTTCGGAGGTCGGAATCGAAAAATGCTGCCACGCTCCAACCAAATCCGTAAATTTCAAGTCAACCATTTCGACTTTGTTCTTTTTCGCAAAAGCCAAAACCTCACGGGGAGTCATTC
>CAZDCF010000043.1:0-8042 GCA_964503895.1 uncultured Nitrospiraceae bacterium
TCACTCTTAATCAGCGGGCCACAGGTTCGATCCCTGTACGACCCACCATTTTTTTGTTTTCACGTCAATAACTTACACACTCTTACCGACAGCCTGTTCCCTCGACCCATCGCCATGTTGACACCACACCATTAGCACCATTTTTTAAGTGGTTATTTGATGAATTCAAAATTAAACCCTTTCTTATTCCAAAAGAGCCTACTGGCTCAACTTCTATGAGAAAACATTTATTGGCATCAAGTCTTGTCGCGCTCCTGGTGATTATTATTTTGCTGTTCATGACCAGTTATGCAGAAGAAGCTAAAGAGGAATCTCGGTTGCCCTTGGCCATGGAAGTATTATTAAAAAAACCCAAAGTTCGCCAATATGAAATTCACATTCATTTGACAAATATCAGTCCTGGTCCGGTGAGGGTGGATGTAAATGAATTACCATGGACCCCTCCGAATGATTCCAAATGGTTATCTGCATTTCGCATGGATGCTCAGCATTCTTCAATTAAACAGCGTAGTTTTTTGGGAAAATTTGGATCGCGGGTCATCAGGTTACTTCCGGGAGAGTCCGTTGAAGATGAGCTGGTGCTCAACAATCGAATGGCTACACTATTGGAAGATATTGATTTGTATGGGGTTCAACTTCAGTGGGACTGTCCACCTCCTTCTTTGAAATTTGTGTGTAAAGAAGGTGCAAAGCAAACACTTTCGATCCCCAAAGGAGACCCAGGAAAGCCAGATGTCTATATTATTGAGCAACGTATTTGTGAGCAATTAGAGAAAACCATCGGCTTAGTAAGTGTGGCTCAAGATCATGCGGTGCTCTTTTTGTTAACTGCTGAGGAGACCGTCGCTGATCTTAACCAAGTGCAATCCCTTTTGTATTCAGTCGATGAATATGTTCGGCAATGTCGTCCCATGTGGACCAATAGTTGGGCAGTAAGTTTTTTTACCGAAAAGCGGTTCGCAGGTTTTCTAACCGATGAGGCCGGCAGGCGACTATTTGAAGAGGGCCTTTGGCAACAAGCCAACATTGCTCAGTATTCTAGCCAAATTCGGACCTTATTCCGATTTCCTTGGATCAAGAAAAAAGCTGATTCTGTCTATCTTTCGGTGTGGCACTAAACGGGTGTTCAGGCTCTTCTTTTGGTTTTGACTTCTTGAGGGGGAGTGCTTACAACAGGGCGAAAATTTTCTAATAATCCAAATGGAGCGTGGTATGGAATGTCCGTGTCAAAGTGGTAAAACATACAGCAAATGCTGCCAACCTTTGATTAAAGGAAAGAGACAAGCCGAGACTGCGGAGCAGCTCATGCGGGCGAGGTATACAGCGTATACTCAAATCGAGATGGATTTTATTGAGAAGACACATGATCCGGAAACCAACAAAGATATTGACATGCAAGAGAGTCAAGAATGGGCTGAATCCACAAATTGGCAGGGGCTAGAAATCGTTGAAACGAAACAAGGCGGCGTGGATGATGAGGTGGGTACAGTTGAATTCAAGGCCACATTTTTGACAGAGGAAGGTCCTCAGATCCATCATGAACTAAGCCATTTCCGGAAACAGGATGGAGTGTGGTATTACGCAGATAGTACCAATCCCAATCGACCCCTTGTTCGGGAATCTCCCAAGGTGAGACGGAATGATCCCTGCCCGTGTGGAAGTGGGAAAAAATATAAAAAATGTTGCGGTGCAGGTTAAGAGTTAGATTGTACGATCAGGTTTTTCCTCTCAACGGGCCAATAGGTTATTAACCTTTCTTTGCTTTCTTCAAATATTTTTTTCTCATTCGTTATGCTGGATATTGTCTTCTATCAACCAGAAATTCCTCAAAATGCTGGAAATATTATTCGCTTGTGTGCGAATACAGGTTTTCCTCTACATTTTATTCGTCCTTTGGGATTTAAAATTGATGATAAAAGAGCTCGCCGAGCAGGGTTGGATTATCATGAATTGGCCAATATAACGATCCATGCTAACTTACAAAACTATCTGGAGGATAGACAGCCGACGAGGATTTTTGGAATTACGACCAAAGGGACTCGGTCCTACCACGAAGTTTCCTTTATGCGGGGAGATGCCCTGTTTTTTGGTCCAGAAACCCGAGGTCTTCCTTCTGAGTTTTTAGACAAACTCCCTCCGAAACATTGTTTGTATATTCCTATGAACCCCAACAGTCGCAGTCTCAATTTAAGCAATGCTGTGGCGATCATGATTTATGAGGCCTGGCGGCAGTTTCAATTTTCCGGATCTTCCTAAGAATTCGATAAAAGCCCATATCTACTGACAAAATTTTGAAACAATCTTGAGGTTTGAATGGTACAGTGCCTCTTCAACAGGGCGTCTGATAATTTGTGTGAGTTTGTCCATTGAAGCAAATGCGTTTTTCTTGTAGTGTGTCACGGCATTGGGAAAAATGAGTGGATCTTTCAGGATGAAGGGATGACACCATGAAGCAAGAAAACGACGAATTCTCGAATCAAACTACCGGAGAGACTTTTCCAGAGATTGGAGATATCGTGGCTTTCGTTGGGCACGAAGTCCAATTTTCTGGAGTTCTTACCTACAAAGGAAATGTCAGAATTGATGGCACCTTTGATGGAGAAATCCAAACAGAAGACACCTTATTCGTTGGCGAGCAAGCCAATGTCAAAGCTATGATTAAAGCAGGATTGGTGATTGCTAGCGGGCGTATTGCCGGGAATATTACGGCAAGTCAGCGAGTTGAACTCAAATCTCCAGCGATCATTGATGCGTTGATTATCACCCCGAAACTTTCCATGGATAATGGCGTGATCTTTAATGGGGAAATTTCTATGGGTCCATCCATTGGTCATGATAAGTCTGCACAGGGAAATAGCAGAAAGTCTGTAGCTGCGATCGTCGAGAAGAATAAATCAATTGAAGAAGTGGCAAAGCCAGCGGAGGTGTCTTCACCTGAGGTCGGTCAGGCAATTTCGCCTGAGGAGGCGACAAGAGGGTCAGAGGTTTGATCCAATTTTTTCTAGGTAGTTGATCTCTTCTGGAGTAAGGTTAAATCCCTCAATGGTTAAATCTTCTTTCATGTGTTGGGGGTTTGTTGTGCCAGTAAGGGGCAGCATGCCGATTTGCTGGGCGAATCGGAATATGACCTGTAAGGGGCTGCTCCCTGCACGGCCAGCGATTTTCGTAACTCCTTGATCTCTTATGACTTCTGGATTGGCTGTAAGAAGTGAGAAGCCTTGATAAATTATGCCCTGAGCTTCGCAAATTTCTCTTACCTCTTGATCCCATTTAAACATTGCATAACAACGATTTTGGACGACCATCGGTCTCACTTTGGCTTTCTCGCAGAGTGCCCGTAATTGTTCTGCTGTGACATTACTAATTCCAATCATTTTGGTATGCCCCGATTGGTACAGAGTTTCGAGGGCTGTCCATACTTCCCAATCTTCTTTTCCTAATCCGTGTCGCATGTAGGGCCCATGCAAGACGTATGAATCTAAATAATCAGTTTGCAGATGTTCAAGTGAACTTTGGAATGATTGTTCCACTTGTTGAGTGATGGGTGCAATGGGATCGTAGGGGGTGCGATGATCTTGTCCAGAGACAGGTGTGAACTTTGTTTGAAGGAATAAAGATTTCCGAGTGAATCCCTGTTGCGCTAACTTATGCAAAGCCTGGCCCACGAGAGCCTCATTATAATGAATGAGTTGGTTTGCGGTATCGATGGCCCTAAATCCAGCATTGACTGCTAGTTGGACAAGGTCCCCAGTAGTTTCTTTTTTCCAAGCAGTTCCATACATGAAAGCTGGGATTGAAATGCCGTTATATGCCTTTAAGGTATTCATAAAAGACTATTTTTCCAAGAAAAAATATTTAGGGGGAAAGAAACTTCATAAATCTCTGTTTGTTTTGGACCGGAGTTAACGTGGGTCTTCCTAAATTTTTCCTTGCCCCTTTTTTTATTCGTATTTCCAATAAACTCAGTCCTGGTAATTCTCGAATTTTTGCAAGCTTGTTTTTTATCTCTTGGGTTGTTTCGGCTTGGCTGGTATGTTGATACCCAGAAGTTTGTGCTATTTTCAAAAAGTCTACCTGAAATCCGGCAGTAGGCTGGCCACCGACTGAATCATGGGCTCCGTTGTTGAGGATGATGTGTTTCAGGTTTTTTGGTTGAAGAGATCCATTAATGACGATGCTCCCTAAATGCATGAGTGCAGCTCCATCACCATCTAAACACCACACCTGTCGATCGGCTTTTTGAAGCGCGATCCCCAACGCAATTTGTGAGGCATGTCCCATTCCGCCCACGGTTAAAAAATCTCGTTGATGCCCTTGATTGTTCTGTGCTCTGTACTCAAAAACCTCACGAGAGGCCATGCCTGTGGTTGAAACAACAATATCATCAAGACTTAGTTCGTCCAGAATCTGTTGAATAGCCTGTTCCCTGGTCAATTCCATGGAAGTAGATTGGGTTTGTTGAACTTGGTACGAACTGAACGTACCTTTTCTAATAATCAAGGCAACGGGTCCGTTGTTGTCGCGAGCTGTGCGTAGCGCCTGGCTGATGCTTGATTCGGCTTGCTCCATGTCCGAACTCACAATGGTATAGGGGATCTCCATCGAGTCCAACATGGAGAGCATGACTCGTCCTTGTTTTTTATGTTGCGGTTCATCGTGGACACCAGGTTCCCCACGCCATCCAATGACAAACAGCAGAGGTGTGGCATACACATCAGGGTCGGCCAAGGAAAGAAGAGGATTGATGACGTTGCCTACTCCTGAGTTTTGCAAATAGACAAGAGGAACCTTTCCGGTTGCAAGATGGTAACCAACCGCCAAAGCCACGGCTCCCCCTTCGTTGGCCGCGATGACATGTTGGTTATTCAGAGTATTTTTGGTAACGCAAGCACAAAAATCCTTCAATAAAGAGTCTGGGACACCTGTGAAGAATGAGACATCATTTTTTTGGAGACAGTGAAAAATTTTGATAGGGTCAAGCATGAGCGGGTTCTCAGTGAATGGACTGAATGATTATGAAAATAAAGAAGAGTGGCATGTGGACCTTAGCAGTTTCAAAATTCTCCGGCCTGAACGATATCATCGAGACTATTGATGTCCAGCCAATGTCCTGTCGTATACAAGACTCTTATGGAAAAGTTTTTTTGTAGGAGTTCATGATACAGTTTGGGCATGCCGGCTTTACCATTTGCAGGATCGGCTAAAAGGCATTCTAGTATTTCTTGAACTTGTTCACAGGTTTTAGAGGACACTTTGAGAAATCCCATACAGACCCCGTGAATAGAATCCTTCGAAATATCATTCCCGATTTGTTTTAAATAGACTTTTGAATGAAAGGCCTGCCGAGAATTAGGGATAGTGCACTCTGCGAATCCATTCAAGCGTGCGTAACTTTTCCTTTCCTCCCATTGGCTATCCACGAATATGACTAGGTCGTCAGGTTCCTGAAACAGGGCTTGAGGAATGTATTGATGAAACAGCACATCGCCATAGGAAATGATCGTGTCTTGAAATTTCCCATTTTTTGAGCGAAGTGCTTTGAGTAGTGAATCTAGTTCTCCAGTGTCGGCGAATTCCTCATTATCTACATACGTGAGATTTGGCAAATTCACAGCTTCTTTTTTATAGCCCCGAACCACAATGATATTTTTGATAGCTACAGCGTTGTAGGTATCCACAATATGGGAAAGGATAGGCATTCCTTGAATATGGATCATGGTTTTTGGTTTGTCTTCTGTGAGTTCACCTAACTCATCTCCGCGAGAGGCGGCGAGAACAATCGCGGCCATGTTCTCGCCGCCTTGAGGGAGATACCGCTTTTCTGCCTCTTGAAGTTCCGCAGCTCCTTGAAGTCTAAATACTTCTGATACAGGTGCTATGCGGTCTTCGATGGAAAGCAAGCTTTCTTTTTCTTTCAAAATTTCAGCAGTCCTTTGCATGATTGTGACAGTTGCACGAAGAAGGTGGTTGGCCCAAATCACGGTTGAAAAACCCGCTTGCCGGAACACTTCCGTGGGTGTGGCGTAATATTTTGTGGGAACAATAACCACCGGACAGCGATCGCCCCATTCTCTTTTGAAAGCAAGAATTTCATCAGGAACAGCCAGGGCACTATGAATCAAAATGCCATCAGCTCCAGCTTGGTGATAGGCTTCGGCGCGTCGTAAGGCTTCACTGAGCCCCCATCCGCAAATAAAGGCCTCGACTCGAGCAATAATGCAGAAATCATCATCCGTTTGCGCATCTTTCCCAGCTTTGATCTTCCCGCAAAATTCATCAATGTCGGCCATAGGCTGCATATCCCCCCTGAGAAAGCTATTGGTCTTGGGGAATTGTTTATCCTCGATACAGACCGCCGCGATCTGTCGTTGCTCCAGCTTACGAATGAGACGCTGCATATTGTTGAAATTTCCATAGCCTGTATCCCCATCAAGCAAGATGGGAATCTTTGTGGCGTCAGACATGAATTCAACGTTGTCAAGAATTTGTGTCCAACTGGCCTCATTATTGTCCCGCACTCCAAATTGTGCTGAAATGGTCAGACCGCTAGCCCAAATTCCCTTGAAACCTGCTTCCTCTACAACCTTAGCGCTGAGGCCGTTGTGGGCTTCACAAATAAACTCCAGTTGTTCAGAAAAGAGCAGGTTTCTGAATTGTCGAGACATCGATGTAGTGGTCATGCAGCCTTCTTCATTCTTGCTTGCCAGAAAATTTGCAATGCGTCGTTTTTCCTAGTTTTGAGCAATATTTGCTGGCTTGTAATGATTTTCTACCACAGCAGAAACGTAACCACATTATATGATGCATTCGCGAAATATCCATGAAATACGACGATAAGCAAAGAATTCGCAACCATCCATTGTGGTTAATAACATACCTCTCATTCTGAGAATGTTCAAATTTGCCTAAATCCGTGCTGGAAGCCATTTTCTTTCCCATTTTGAGCCTTTTGAAGCCGCCTACTTCCTTATTTTGAAGATATGTGGAATAAGTGTGTAGAATTTGCCATTCAGTTTCTTGCGATGTTGTTTGATGATAATCGGTTCTACATTAGTGGAATCAATGCGAGGAAAGTTACGTTCGAATTTCCAGAAAATCTGACGTTCATTTCTAGTGTTGCTGGCCTTCTTTGCGGCATTGGATTTTGGAAAATGAACAAAAGTGCTTCATCCTTCAGGAAGGAAACGTGCTCTTGAACAATTTCCAGCACCTAATAATTACAACTAGATTCAAAACATTTTCTAGAAAATAGATGGCGCCTCAAATTATCTTAGTTGGCATTGGTGGGTTTATCGGAGCGGTGTTTCGATTCCTGCTTTCGGGATTTGTGCATAGATTAGTACCTTTGTCAGAATTTCCGTTCGGCACTCTTGCTGTGAATGTTGTAGGGTGTTTGCTCATTGGCCTACTAAATGGTTTAGCCGAAACGAGGCAGGTGATTGGTCCGGAACTTCGTTTGTTTTTGATGATTGGCATGCTAGGTGGCTTTACGACCTTCTCGGCTTTTGGCTATGAGACGCTCGAACTTATCAGAGATGCCGAAATAGCTCGGGCTATGGGCAATGTATTCTTGCAAGTGCTCTTAGGGTTAGTTGCGGTATGGCTGGGGGATATGCTCGGCCGGATTGGGTAGGGCTTATCACGCCAGAGAAAGTTGGAAGCCGTTCTTACTGAACAGCTCCTGTCCAATATGATTCGGTGGTGTAAAAGCTTTCTGAACGGTGGAGTACTCTTTGGTATTCCAAAGACTGTGACCCAGAAGATGCTGGGCAAAGTAAAGTGATGGCGAGCTACCGATTGAAGGAGTAGAAAATCAGCGTGACGAACCAGTTAATTCATTTGTGGATCAATGGGCATGTCTCGATAGATCTCATATTGAGTGCCTAGCGATTGTAGGATATCTGCCCAGATACAGGTATTGTCTCGGTCAAACATAAAAGAAGAATTAGCTGGCAACGTGAGCCAGGAACCGCTTTCCATTTCGTTTTCTAGTTGTCCAGGGGCCCATCCCGAATACCCCATGAACGTCCGAAAATTATCGA
>CAZDCF010000044.1:0-7352 GCA_964503895.1 uncultured Nitrospiraceae bacterium
GGGGCAATTTCAATAATTTTTTGATGGCGGCGCTGAATAGAGCAATCACGTTCACCAAGATGGACTACGTACCCATATTTATCCGCGAGCAATTGAAATTCAATATGGTGAGGTCGTTCCACATATTTCTCAATGAACAATTCAGGATTGCCGAATACGGCCTGGGCTTCTCGCGATCCTGACTCCATGGCTTCCTTGAGTTCTTTGTCTGATCGAACAACGCGAAGCCCTCGGCCACCACCACCTGCACTGGCTTTGACTATGACCGGATAGCCAATTGAATGACAAAATTTCAGGCTCTCCTCATAATCAGCGATCGGTCCGTCCGTACCGGGAACCACCGGTACTCCCACTTGTTTGGCAAGTTCCCTGGCTTTGACTTTATCTCCCAACAATTCAAGCGCATGAGGTGAGGGACCAATAAAGGTAATGTTGGCATCTTGGCATAATTGGGCAAACTCGGCGTTTTCTGCAAGAAAGCCGTATCCCGGATGAATCGCATCCGCTCCTACGCGTTTAGCGAGATTGACGATTTGTCGGGCATCCAAAAACCCCTGTACCGGACCGGGTCCAACTAGGTAGGCTTCATTAGCTTTTTTGACGTAAATAGCCGTGGCTTCACATTCTGCATAAATCGCAACTGTGGCAATATTCAATTCACGGCAGGCGCGAATGATACGCATGGCAATTTCACCGCGATTTGCTACCAAGATTTTCTTAAACATCCGCTATCCTTTTCCATGATGAAAGACCTCCACATCCTGGAGTCATTGTGACTCAAGGTTCACGAGGAACGATGTTCCTGAGGAATTACTAGCCGGGGAGGGGGCTATCCTTGTGGATTGCTGGCGTATCTAGCATGCCCAGTGACTCAGATGTCAAGAGGGAAGATCGCAGGAATGGGAACTTGTTATTGGCCCTTAAGGGGGAGATATTTAATCACGGCGCTATTCCGGTCCTGAAATAGGCCGCTGCTTCCGGCTTTGATTAACTGCTGACCGGCTGGAGATAGTACATATTCTAAAAAATTATTAGCTACGGGATTTGGTTCTTTTCCCATAACAAAAACAACTGGCCTTCGAATAGGATAGCTGGCATCCAATACAGTTTGATATTCCATTTCAATGCCGTCGACAAAAAGCAGTGTTACACCATACCCATCCTTTCGGGCTTGAAGTGCAGGACCCATCGAGACATAGGAAATGGAATAGATATCGCCATTCAGTGCCTTAAAAGTCTGTTGCTCTTTTTCCAAGATTTTGGCGCGTACCTGTTTGTGGTCTTTAATATTGAGATGCTGTTCAAAGCCTTGGCGAATGTTTTGGTTCCACGTTCGGTGAATGATTCGGATCCGGGTTTCCGGTCCTTCTTCATAGACCTGAGACCAATATCGCAGTTTTCCTTCAAAAATTTCTCTCAGCTGTTCGGTCGTAATTTCTTCGATGGGATTGGAAAAGTTGGTGATCACGGCAATGCCATCCCAAGCAACAATGGTGAAAGGAAGATCTTTTTCGATTTTTCCGGTGATGGCAATATCCGCATCCCCGTTTTGGACTTCCTCCACTGGCCTAGCATTTTGATGCCAAAAGAAATCAATATTTGCTTTGGGGTGGATTTCCTCAAACTTTTTGGCCAATGCTTCAATCGTATAACGTTCGGGGCCATTGCCGACGATTAGTGCCTTCCCGGATAGTTCTCTGTTCTGTGCTTGAACTGAAGAGGTAACGAAAATTGTCAGAAAGGCCAGTGCCATCAAAATGGGTTTGGTGATCAACGTGTGCTGGGTATTTCGATGAGATTTTGACGGTAACGGCTGGTTCATAAATTCATTGTACAGGTTTTTCGATCAAAGAAAATCAATTGGGGTTGCATAGGAAAAATCAATACTCATCGTACGTTCCTGATTCAATGGATTCAGATAGCAAATCTGGGTGAGGGCGGAATAAACGCGTTAACTTTCCCCAGTGCCAGTCCCGGGTCCAGAATCGGTTGATTGAGTCATGGACGGTTCTCCAGGCGCGGGTCGCGCTCCTCCTATAAGTGGTGGGAGTTTCTTAAATCGATCCATCCGGTCGTTATACATGTCGTAGGCCTTCATTTCCGCAAAGCCTGGTTTGTGATCTCCTTTAATTTGCGAGGCAAACGCGGACATTAGCCGATCCGCTTTTGTCTCATGGCAGCGCGGACAGGCAGTTTCTTCAACTTTGGCATTAACTGATTGCATCAATTCAAATTTGTGGCCACAGGGTTGGCACTGGTATTCATACACGGGCATGGCGGCTATCACTCCTTTGAGTTTGTGTTATATCAATTTTCCCATTATAGCGTATTAAATTTCCTGCTTGCTATCATCTTGTGAAATTTATTCATTTCTGGCCCTATTCAGGAAAAAGTCCTAGCCTTGACGGGTTCAAGAGCACTTCTTTAAACTGTTAAGTTTCAACGGTTTTTTGCAACTCTTTAACGTGCTGGAGGCATGTATGTCCGTTCTTATCCGGAAGTATAAGTTAGCGAGTGGTATGGAACAAAATGAGCGTATTGATGATGAAGATCGCATCGAACGGTACATGAAATTGTTTAGTCGTGAGGACGTAAAAAAAATTCAATCTGGGCAAAAGGTTAAAATTGAGAAGGATGAATGGCAGTTGTTAGAAGATTAACATCAGGTAGATAGATTCAAAAATTGCCCCTGTCCTTAGATCAGTAAAGCGATTATGGCTTTGTGGATTAACATTCGGCGTTCTCTCGATCAAGCCGTCCTTCATAAGGAGCGGTGCATCCAAGTCCCTTCCCGACCGGGTTCGTCGGATTTTTGGGAGGGAGGCTGGTTCGAATATCCTGACAAAAACACCGCCTTGGATGCCCTGGAGCAAGCGGGGGCTACTCAACAAATCAGATGTCCACTTTGCAAGCCCTAACCTTGCTTTCTTTTTCCTAGATAGAATTTCCTAGTACTAGAACTTCACCATGAAAATGCATACTGAAGAGCCAGGTATTTTCTTGTGGAGTAGGAGGCAGCGACGTGGCTGAAAAGTTTGGAAATTCACGATGGTTCAAGGAAGGATTTTTGGATAACCGAATTGCTGGTCTGGTTGTTGGACAATTGACGTTTGCAGCCATTGGTTCAGTCGATGTATGTCTAAAAGGGGATTTTAAGTCAGATATCGTGGGCCAAGTTATAACGCTGCGCAATTCACAATTCTCTGATGATGTGATTGCGGCTCATCGTTTGGGGGATTTCGCTATCCCCCAACTTGGCACTGTGAGTATGATTTCTTTTGATCCTCATCCTCTCTTGGAACCGCATCCTTACCTTGAATGGTTTTCTCTGACTCAAGACCATTATCGGATTGAATTGGCTGAAGGTGATGCGCGGATCGTGGAGCAAGATCGGACTCAAGAGTATGATGTCGTCAGTCAGCAACTTCGAGATGCTTTAGCCTCGCAACTTGAGATCCCCCAGACTGAATCCAAGGCCAGCGAGCAAGAATGGTTTTAACTAGGTAGTTTAGGTATCCGCGCGCGAATTTATTGATACGGAAAGAGGCACCTCCTTACAATGCCGTCCCCCATGATCAATGATCGTTTCCTTCGTGCTTGTCGAAGGCAGCCGGTTGATCGGACTCCGGTCTGGTTTATGCGTCAAGCCGGACGTTACATGGTTGAATACCAAGCCATTCGAAAGAAGCATAGTATTTTGGAAGTATGCAAAACTCCGGAATTAGCTGCCGAAGTCACACTTCAGCCAATTGAACGATTTCCCCTCGATGCTGCGATCATTTTTGCGGATATTTTATTGCCCCTTGAACCCATGGGTTTAGATCTAGCTTTTGTTGAGGATAAGGGGCCTGTTATTTCAAATCCTGTACGGAATGCGGATGATGTAGCGCGGCTAAAAGTCGTGGATGGTGCGGCATTTGGTTTTTCATATGATGCAGTGTCATTGACCATCAAACAACTGGCAGGCCGAGTACCGTTAATTGGGTTCGCAGGTGGGCCATTTACTCTGGCTAGTTATGCCATTGAAGGAGGCAGTTCACGTTCCTATATTGCAACTAAGAGAATGATGTTTTCTCAACCTAAGCAGTGGCATACATTGTTAGAGAAGTTTTCAAACGTGGTCACGAATTATTTACTTTTGCAAGTCCACGCTGGTGCTCAGGCTATTCAATTGTTCGATAGCTGGGTGGGGTGTTTGGCTCCTAATGATTACGAAGAATACGCGTTGCCTCATGTCATCCGAATTATCGATCGACTACGGCAAGAGAATGTCCCGATTATTTATTTCGGCACTGGAACTTCGACGTTGTTGCCGCTTATGAAACAAGCTGGGAGTGATGTCGTTGGCCTCGATTGGCATGTGGAGTTGGACGAAGCCTGGGCGAGGCTGGGTTATGATGTTGGCGTCCAAGGCAATCTCGATCCTGTCGTGTTATATGCGCCTGTAGAGGAGATTGATCGGAGGGTAAAGGATATTTTGAAGCGTGCGAGACAACGCCCCGGTCACATTTTTAATCTGGGACATGGCATTCTCCCGCAAACGCCAGTCGAACATGTGGATGCGGCTATTGCGAGTGTCCACAAATATGGGGGACGTGAAGTTTGATTCATGAAGCGTGATTTGCAACGTTTTGTGTTTCACTCTGCATAAGTTTTCCATCATTCATTTCTCGTGATTTGTTTTTCACATACATGAACCAGCCTCTCACTTCCATAAAGCGTGTTGTCATCGTGGGCGGTGGAATCGCCGGGCTTTCTACAGCCTATGCTCTATTGGAAGAAGCTAAAAAACTTGGCCAATCTATAGAATGCACGGTGCTGGAAGCCAAATCGCATTGGGGAGGAAAAATTCTCACAAAACAGGTTAATGGGTTGTTGGTTGAAGGCGGACCAGATTCGTTTTTAACCACCAAGCCCTGGGCTTTAGGTTTGTGCGAAAAACTTGGCTTGTCTGAACAGCTGATCAATACTAATCAAGGTCAGACTCAAACTTTTGCGTATTCCCGTGGTCAACTCCGGGAATTTCCCCAAGGTTTGGTATCTATGGTTCCCACCAAATTGGGGCCGTTGTTCAAAAGTGGGTTAGTCTCCTGGCCTGGAATTATGCGGATGGCAGGAGACTGGTTTATCCCTCCCCGTCAGGTTGGTGCCCCTGAAGAATCCTTGGCGAATTTTTTTTGCCGTCGTTTGGGTCAGGAAGCATTCGATCGTTTGATTGAGCCCTTAGTTGCCGGAATTTATGCTGGCGATGCTTCGGAGTTAAGTGTTTCAGCCACATTTCCGCAATTCGTGGATTTGGAAATGAATCATGGTGGATTAATTAAAGGGGCGTTGGCTCAGCAACAAGTACGTCGGACGGCACAAACTTCAAATGGTCCTCGGCGATCACTCTTTGTTACATTGCAGGGGGGATTGAGTGATCTAGTAGCTCGTTTAGTTGAGGTGTTAGCTACGAGTGGGGTGATCTTATTAACGGGGAAAAATGTTGAACAGATCAAGCGCGGAGATTCTTTAGAAGGAATACGGCCCTGGAAAGTCACCCTAGTCGGCGGAGAATTAATCGAGGCGGATGGCTTAGTCTTAGCCACTCCAGCTTTTGTATCGTCGCGGCTATTGAAATCTGTTAATCCCGAGGTATCTGGTCTATTAGCGGATATTCCTTATGCGTCCACCGCAACAGTTTCTATTGCATTTCCCAGGTCCGAAGTCCAGTCATATCTTTCAGGATTCGGGTTTGTGGTACCACGTGTGGAACATCGAAAGTTGATTGCTGCGACATGGTCTTCCTTGAAATGGGTTGGGCGGGCCAATTCTGATCAGAGTTTAATTCGCTGCTATATTGGAGGTCGTGGCCGTGAAGCTATTTTGGATATGGACGATGCTCACTTAATTTCGTTGGCGCTTTCCGAGTTGGAAGGTATTGTGGGGATTGCAACTAAACCACGATCCGCTCATGTATTTCGATGGGCGCAAGCCATGCCGCAATATATCATTGGTCATCGTGATCGGGTGAAAACCATTCGTCAGCGCCTTACTCCTTCTCAGGGCTTATTGGTAACCGGCGCTGCCTATGAAGGTCTGGGCATTCCTGACTGTATTCGTGATGGACAAGAGACTGCGAAAACGCTAAGCGCGTCACTATGGAAGAAATCTTCTTAGTGAGTTTTCTAAATAGGAGGGAGTAACGTGTCCATTATGGATTCACATGAAACCGTAAGAGCGCATGTTCTGGTAAGTGGCCGAGTGCAAGGTGTGGGGTTTCGGGCGTTTACTTCCTGTTTGGCTCGTGAGAATGATTTAGCTGGTTGGGTGCGGAATCTAATTGATGGACGAGTGGAAACGGAAGTTGAGGGTTCAAAGTTTAGTGTAGATCGTTTTTTAGAAGACCTGCGCCGAGGACCAAATTTGTCAAATGTGGAGCATGTTGATTTGTATTGGATTGAGCCAGGTGGAGGGGGAAATGATTTTGAGGTTTTATATTGACCCACTTATTACGGGATTAGGTGAGCATGGCGGTATTCGCCTTACTTGATGCCGGAAAGGGCTAATAATGGATTATAAAAGTATGATTCGGAAAATCCCGGATTTTCCAAAACCAGGAATTTTATTTTATGACATCACTACGCTGCTCAAGGATTCCAATGGATTTCAACAAATTATTTGTGACTTGACTGATCATTATCGCAATGAAGAGATCAGTAAGGTTGTGGGTATTGAATCAAGGGGATTTATTCTTGGAGGCCCACTGGCCTCAAATCTTAATACAGGGTTTGTGCCGGTGCGAAAATCAGGAAAATTACCGGCCGATGTATTTGAGGTGAAATATAATCTTGAATATGGTTCGAATTCCTTAGCTATTCATCGTGATGCAGTAGAAATGGGTGAACGAGTGCTGGTGGTGGATGATTTGTTGGCTACAGGTGGTACCGCTGCGGCAACTGTACATCTTCTGCGACAATTAGGAGGTGAAATAGTCGGCTGTGCCTTTTTGGTGGAACTTTTGGCCTTAGGAGGAAGAGAAAAGCTGGATGGATGTACAGTCCATTCCTTGCTGTCCTATTCCTGATATTGTATGATCCGCGACTTCCCGAATATTTCAAGGCTGGAGCTAGGTGATTTCGGAAGAAAGAAGGGGGCACTCTTTTGCTCTTCTAACAAAAGAGTGTTTCAAAAGGAGATATAGGATGAAAGCAAAGTCCACCAAGAAAACCGGGAAAGTGTCTAGCAGATCAACTAAAGCTAGTAGTGCGAAGTCAAAAGCTACCAAGGCTTCGACTACCAAGGTGAAGCGTACGACTCGAGCAAAGTCTAAACTCGCCAAATCTCCAGCTTCCAAATCAGGCACTCAAAAA
>CAZDCF010000045.1:0-7324 GCA_964503895.1 uncultured Nitrospiraceae bacterium
AGAAATTCATATTTAACTTGCGTAAGGTATAGTCAAAAATTTCTATGAACTCAGGATTCGTGGGTTTTTCGAAGGCTAGGTAATGGAAAATCCTATTATTATTGACCTAGGGGCTGGTCCAAATAAATTTCCTGGATCATTGGGCATTGATCTCAATCCACGTGCTGGCGTTGATTTGGTATGCGATTTGGAGCAGCATCTCCCATTAAAAGATAATTCGGTGGATGAGGTTTACAGTGCACATGTCTTGGAACATATTAGAAATCTTGTCCAATTGATGGAGGAGATTTATCGGGTTTGCAAACATGATGCAATCGTTGTAATTTCGGTCCCATATTATACATCACGTGGTGCTTTTACAGATCCTGAACATATTCGATTTTACACAGAATATACCTTTCAAAGATTTGAACCACCTACTTATGGAGTTAATTGTAACTATAAAATTCTATCGACTGAATTTGATGTTGTCCGTTCTTTTCGACATTTTCCAAAGATCGTTCAAAAATGGTGTCGTCGTTATCTCTGGAATGTCGTTGATAGTATTATCGTTACCATGAAAGTTGTGAAAAGTGAAAGTGGGGATAACATCTCTCATGAGTTTAAAAGACGTACGCCATCATGGTCCTGATATGTATTTGGGTGCCGGTCAGATTTGGAGGACGAAAGAGACGTTTGCAATCTGTAGGTAAGAGCTAGATGTAGTCTGACGAATAGGTATTGCCACTGCCCAAGTTTTTATACCCAACCCCTCCGAGCCAAACCCTTCTAACCTAACTTTGTGGCCCAATTTCGGCGGAGTAGGTGTGTGGCTTTAGTTAGGCATTTCCTTTAAGAACATCTGTGTCTTCTCCGCTTTCCATGTTTTTGCCAAGTTGTTCCGCTAGTCTCTGAAGCTTCAATACTTGAGGGTGGTCAGGGGGGAGCGGGTTGCCATTTTCATCTGTCAGTAACTCCTGCATGCCCTGGAGCATGGCATCCATTTCAGGAACGTATACTTTTGGTGCTTTCTTTTTTCCCATACGGTTTCCTCCAATGACGAAAGGGATAGTTGCATTCGATGGGCTATTGCTTTTGACTTAAAATACCTGACTAGTCTATCCCACTTTATCCTGTTTTAGAATGCCCTTGATAATGGTTCGAATATTGTCGATATCAATATTGTCAACGCGAATATTTCCATTAAGTACGATAGTTGGCGTACGTGTTACACCAATCCGCTCGCCCCATTTTTTGCCTTTATTCAGGGCTTTATAGGGTTTTCCGGTAGCCATTCCTGCTTCAAAGTCTTTGACATTGAGGCCGACCTCTCGGATCAAGAGTGCCCGAAGATTTCTATCAAAAATATGAATTCGTTCTTTGTGAATGGATCGGAATAGAACTGCTTTCATTTCTGTTCCCTTGCCCATTTCTCTGGCTTGTTCGTACATTTCGAAGGCAGTAGGGAGTTTTCCTCGCATAACGGGAAAGCCAATAACTCGAATCTCAAGACTGTCGCCAAATTCTTTTTTTAATTTTGATCCGACGTCATTTTCAAACATGTGGCAGTGTGGGCAATAAAAGTCTGCAAATTCCAAAAGTACTACTTTGCCCTTGGTATGAATTTCGGGTTCCTTCATCAACCGATATTCTCCTGGGTATTTGCCGTCTGCGTGAGCAACACCCGTCAAAATGAAAAGAAACCCGACAATTCCTATAATCTGCCTGCAAAAAGTCGGTTGCCGATTCATGTACTTTTCCTCTTTGTTAAGGTAGCGGTTGTGCTAAGGTATAACCGCTACACGCTATCACGCTAGGACGGATGAGGCAAATCCCGGTCACTTTTCTGTTGAATGTGTCATACTTGTTCTTGGGGAGAGGGAACGCACTTTGTTAGAATAGTAAACTCGAGGTCATGGGTTCCGTTCAAGTCGCGATTGAGAATAGGGGTATGATTGTATTTTCTTGATGAAGTAACAAGCTATCAACATGATAATATGAGGAAGTGGGGGTGAGCAGATGACCGTAATTAGTTTAGCGGATTTCCAGACATTTTCTGGCGAAAAAATGAAAAAACATAATGTGTTTCAAACCCTAAGATTTTTTTGCGATGTCTATTGCTTTAATCCAGGACAGGAGCAAAAGGGGCATGTGCACGCGGAGCAGGACAAGGTCTATTTAGTTTTGGAAGGTCAGGGAACCTTTCGGGTAGGTGAGGCGGAGCAGGTGCTCGGGCCAGGCCAAGGAACCATGGCCTCGGCCGGGGAAGAGCATGGGGTTTTAAACCATTCAGGTAGCCGTTTAAGAGTTTTGGTATTTATGGCTCCGAATCCTTCGTAAGACGTATTCTCCTTATGTCTTTTGAGCACTCGTAAAAGCCTTTAGAATGATACGGGACGAAGAGAGCCCGTTCGGGCTACTATTCAAAAATAAATCTGAAACGTATCCCCATGGTAGGTTTCAAGGCGTCATTTTTAGCTAATGAATTATCCTTTTTGTTACATACGACATAATCAGAAAAGCGTTAGTGTGGAATACCGCGTATCTCCCCAGGGCTTGGAATTTGTGTCAATATAACGGACCGGGCTTGATAGACTCCCGGTAGCCCTGCACCTTTTGCGTACACGAGACCACTTTCTCTTTTTCCCAGTGCTAAATACCCTCTCTGCCGCCCTTTAATGTCTACACCCACAATTGTGATCGACGGGGATGTTAGCTCATACTCATCCAAGTGTTCGTCGGATTGTGCAATGGAAAGCTCAGCAGGAAGGTCTACTACACGGCTAACCAACAACTTCATTTCCTCTTGATTGATGGGGTAATCGGGGGCTCCATCCAAATACCAATTCCCATGTTGTTGAGCCACGGTATAGGTTCCGCTAGGGGCTGTAATCGTCAAAAGGGCAATCTCATGCGTTTCTAAGCCGAATAATCGTTTGTCCTGAAGGGCAAACGTATGTTTGGGAAGTCCCTGAAGGGTGTTGGGAGAAATCTTGTATATCGGCTGGTCCGCTGAAGTAATGGCATAGGCTTCATTAGGTTTATCGTTAGGTTGAAAAAACGAAACGATATATCCCTTTTGGCTGGTATGAACCGTGGCTGTTAAGGTCGGTTTCGGCAAGTGTTGAAACAGCGCTTGTTTTTCGGATTGTGTATCGATGAATCCCTTAGCCGTGAGGTTCTCGAGTGTCATAAGGAATAATCCCACAGCTGTTTTGTCCGCAGGTCCTTCAAAGGGCTCAGAAAAAAGCCAAGTGCTGGTTGGACCGTGAATGGATTTTCCGCGGTGTAAGGTAATCGATTGATCGGGTCCTTGAATTTGAATTCGTTCAACAAGAGTGCGATCAAAAAACATGACATCTTTATGTCTGAAGGTAAAAAGACTTTTTCGTCGAAAATCTGTTACAGATAATGTGGTTAAGAGCACTTGTTTGTCGGAATGTCTCTGGGCATACAAGGTAGAGGTCAATGGCCCAACTTCCCCAAGACTCAGTGTTTCAGATTGGCTTTGAGTTTTGAGTTGAATGGTCATGTTCGGGGTCTCGAGGCCATAATGGCTGAGATCGTTAGATTCCTCTTGGACTACGCGCGAGATTTTTCCAATCTCTATGGCCCTCAAAATGTTATTTACCTCCCGTGAGTCTCCCTTGGCATTTACGGGCTCAACAATTCTCCACCTGTAACGTTCATCACGCGCGAGCCGAATGGTTTCGTTGCGTGTCTTGATGGTCATGTCTGTGACTTCACGATAGTCAAATGGTAGAAGGCGTTTGTTTTCTTGTTGTTGAACCACTTCGTGTTCGATAGATGGGACTTCGATGGTATAAAGATAAAGTCCGAGTCCAGCGAAGATAATTGCAAGTAATATTGTTGTTCGGTAAGAAGTCATGAGGGCTATAATTGACTTCGCCGCCGCCAGATGGTGATCCCGAGAAATAACAGCAGCAGAGGAACAGAAAAAACTTGGATCGCAAGCAACATGTGTTCCTGAGTAGGGTTAGGAATAAACGGTTCGAAGGTTGGATCCTTTGCTGAAATGGACATGAGAGCATCTTCCTGTGTCAACCATGCTACGGCATTTAACAAAAAATCTGTATTACCAGGAAATTTTGCATATGCATTACTAGCAAAGGCTGAGTTGCCAATGATTACGGTAGAAGGATGTGACGAACCATGATTGGCACGGTCGGAAAATTCCAGGGCTGCGGCAAGGGAAAAAGGACCCTTTCGATCCTCACCTACTTGAAACTCTGGATCAGTCAGGGAAAAGTCTGTTTCAGCCCAGCTTTCTTCTGATGATTGGGTTAAAGAGGTAAATGACCACTGTAAGGCTTGGGTTTGATCAAAACTGATATCCTGTGAAACTGGTAATAAAAGTGGCGCGGTGACCCCATTTGTAATGGCATGTTTGGTAAAGCGTCGCACAAGCAAGGCAGTTGGACTACCTTGTGAGATACGATCCTCTGGGTCTACGATAATGCCAGGTCCCAATGTCAAACCCCATTGGGCTAAAAGGGGATCAAGCCCGGAGGTAGTTTCTGGGTCAATCAAAAAAAGTACCCGTCCCCCATTTTGCACAAAATCTTGAATATGGAGGGCTTCAGAATTTATGAGCGGTTCACGGGGGCCAGCTATGATTAGCACTGTCGTGTTACGAAGAATAGCGGTGTCCTTCGAGAACAATCCTCGATCTACTTCATAACCTTGAGTTTCCAGCCGTTCCTGAAAAAAAGACAGCCCCCTGTTTTCCGTGTCTTTGATACGTCGCTCTCCATGGCCTTCCAGAAATACGATGCGCTTTTTTTCATCGTGAGTGACGCGAAGGAGCCCACTGGTAAGATTGGCTTCAGAGGGTTTGGTCACTTGAAATGTTTGCCCACCACGTTGAAATACTGCGGTGTCCACTTTTGTGATATTGAACTCTCTGGCAACGCGCGGGTTTTTTTCTGGGTCAATGAAAGAAACTTGGATATGAGGTGAAACATGGGAATAGGTATCTAATAAATCTCGATAAGCGCTGAACCCTGGGCTCCGTTCATGAGCAAATACGAGAATACGAACATCTTCCTTCAGTTGACCTAAGACCTCAAATGTTTGAGGCGCTAAAGAAAATCGTTGAGTTTCAGAGAGGTCCCAGCGTCCTCCATGGCGAACAACCAAGAAGTTGATAATGATCAGAATACCAATCATCAATAGGATGGCTAGGATGCTGTTAAATCCTAGTTTCGTCGATCGTTGTGAGGAAAAGGATTTCAATCGCTGCCAATTACTTACGAGGTACATGGCTAGGCACAACAACCCTAAGCCTTCCAAGGTTGCCACGGTACCTGATCGAGATGGATCGATTTCAGAGAGCACCAATCCGCTTAGAGCCAACAATGTTCCAAGGATGCCAACTAAAGGCATGAGGGAGGTTATTGCCATCTGTGTGAATCCACCACGCGGTGAGTAATAAACAACATCAATACAGTACCCGATAGGTAATACACGATATCTTTGGTATCGAGTAACCCACGAACCAGACGATCGTAATGTTCTACAAAAGAGAGATACGATACGACTTGGCCCAAGAATGTATCACCCAATACTGAACTTAAACCTCCAATTAACCAGAATACAATGATAATGCCGAAACTGAGAAAAGCCGCGACAATTTGATTTTCAGTCAGGCTCGAGGCCAAAACTCCGCAGGCTAAAAAGAAAGCGCCCTGTAAAGCCAATCCTAAATATGCAGTGAAAATCGGGGTCCAATTAAAGGTACTATAAAAAGACAGAACAAAAGGGGTGAGTGTGGTGAATCCCAGTAGGCCGAGATAAATTAACAAGACGCTCATGAATTTAGCTGAGATGATTTCATTAATCCCGATCGGAGAAGTCAGCAGCAGTTCCATGGTTCGTAGCTTCCGCTCTTCCGCAAAAAGCCGCATAGTGAGCATGGGCAAGAGAAAAATGAGGACAATATCTAGGCTATAGAACATTGGACGGAAGACAAGCTCATTCAGATTGAGTGGGGCATAGGTGTTTTGCATTTGTAGAAATCGCAAAGCTTGCTGCCCGGCATTGACGACCATGAGATGAGCTAAAAACCCTGAAATAAACAGGAACACGGCCCCGACGACATAAAGCACCGGAGAAACAGCAAGGCACCGAAGTTCTTTAGCAATAAGCGTACTAACGGGTGTCATAGTTGTGTGTAGTTCTCCATGGCAGACGGTTAAGTTGTGGACGGTTTATGAAAAGGGGATTCGTCTTCTCGGGTAAGTTGCAGAAACACTTCCTCCAGTGATAACGAAAGGGGTTTAAGTTCTAAGAGTCCGACCCCTTGATTTACGACAAACTGGGCAAGATCCTCCCGTAAATCACGTCCAAGTTCACATTCAATAATACAAGTTTCTGACGAAACGAAACCCGCTTTTCCAGGAGTTTGCCCTGGGAGCACCCGTAAGACGCCGGGAATAGTAGAAAGCCGTGTCCGCCAATCATCAGGAGGATGCTTCACTGTGAGGCGAATTTTCTCGGACTGGCACAGTCGTGCCGATAATTGTACTGGGGTATCTTCTGCCACGATTCGACCTCGATCAATAATGACAACCCGATCACAAATTGCAGTAGCTTCCGAAAGGATATGGGTACTTAAGATAAGAGTATGCGAACCAGCCAAGCCTCGAATGACTTTTCGAATTTCAATAATTTGTTTGGGGTCTAGGCCTGCAGTGGGCTCATCAAGAATTAAAACTGGAGGATCGTGAATCAGGGCCTGTGCCAGACCGACTCGTTGGCGAAATCCCTTGGACAAATGTCCGATCACTCGATGGCGGACTGATTCGAGGCCCAGTTGCTCGATGACTTGGACCATTCGACCTTCAGTGCGTGAGGATGATAAACGTTTTAATGCCCCAACAAATCTGAGATATTCCGTGACTGTCAGTTCCTGATACAAGGGTGGTGTTTCTGGCAAATACCCAATACGCCGTTTGACCTCTTGTGGTTGTTCAAAACAATCGTATCCCGCCACCTGGACTGATCCCTCACTGGGCGGCATAAAACAAGCGATAATACGCATGGTGGTGGTTTTTCCCGCCCCATTAGGTCCAAGAAATCCAAGTATTTCTCCTTTTTTAACTTCGAAGGACACATCCTCAATAGCTGTATGATGGCCATAGCGTTTTGTAATATGTTGAACAGTAATCATAATTGGGCTAACCAGAAAATTTCCTGTGCGCACTCATGTTGGTATTGACAATCAGGCAGAAACCACGCATACAGCCGGAAGGGCTTAGATCATACTGGCCTGAAAATTCCTCAGTCAAGGAAGGTCCAGAGAAGAAGACATAACGAAAGTTGG
>CAZDCF010000046.1:0-7308 GCA_964503895.1 uncultured Nitrospiraceae bacterium
GCAACGTTTCGTACTCGAAGGCGACGCATCAAATTGAAGCGGTGTACTTCCACTGTCCGCACACTGATATTCAACTGTTCGCCTACTTCTCGATTGGTGTGTCCGAGGGCAACGAGTTTCAGAATTTCTTTTTGACGAGTCGTTAAAGAAAAACCTTCGTTTTCCTTTTCGCGTACGTGCCCCTTTGCATCAAGGGTCTTCACTTTGGTTCTTGTCATGAATGATGTCCGAGTGAATGAAAGCGAAAGTAAGAGACATCTATTTACCAAAAATCGACTCTCCCACTCAACTACTACTATTCACAAATGTTTTCACCGCTTTTCGCACTAGCAATTCATCATCTTTTCAGCCGTCCCCTCCGAACGGTGCTGACGATGTTTGGAGTTGGAATTGGTGTGTCGGCGGCCATAGCCATGTTATTGGCGAATGAAGCGGTTTTTAGTTCCTTCAAGAAAACTGTCAACCGTTTCGTGGGGGGTACTACCATTCAGGTTTCTGCAAACGAGGGCATGCTGGATGAACTCGTTGTAAAGAAGATTCGACAACACCCGCTTGTCGATTCCGTTAACCCGGTCATTAATCTTTCAGTCAAATCCATCAATCCGAAAAGCGACTTGCACTTACTCAACATACAAGCTGTGGATCTACTCGAATGGCTCGGAACTGATACGTTAGCCTTTCCCTCAAACAACTTAAAGGATTTGAATCTGGATTACCTTATAAGTCCCGATGTCCTTTTTCTTCATCAGGATGCAGCCAATCGGCTCAACTTAAAAAAGGGAGATTCTCTAACCCTCGAAGCGGGGAATCGCCAATATCAGGTCAGGTTGGGCGGCGTGTTTGAGGCCAACAAATCCGGACAAACCTGGGACTCGTTGGCTGTTATGGACATTGCTGCAGCCCAAACGGTGTTTGATTTAGTTGGATTTGTAAACAGGTACGATCTTACGACCCACCGCAAAGCATCGGTCCAAGAGGTCATCCAAGACTTACAACGAACTTTAGGCCCCACCATGTCTGTGGGCCGACCGGCGCACCGCAATCAACAAGTCGAGCGCATGTTGAGGTCTTTTCAACTAAATTTAACTACACTCAGCATGGTTGGCCTATTCGTGGGTGTGTTCCTGGTCTACAATGCAGTAGGGTTTTCAGTTGTCCAATACCGACGGGAAATTGGTATCCTCCGGGCGCTAGGAATGTTTCGCCGCCAGGTCGCCTTTTTATTTCTTGGTGAAGCTGCTGTTATGGGAGTATTAGGTGGTGCATTAGGAACGGCATTAGGCGTACTCTTTGCTAAATTTCTGGTGGTCTTGGAGGAGGAAACCGTAACGGAACTCTACGCTTCAGTAGCCGTGGGTTCGGTTGAACTGACACCAGCCTTCTTGGCTGGAGGGTGTATATTGGGATTGGTCCTGGCCCTCTTGGGCGCCTTGCCTCCGTGCTGGGAAGCCGGCCATACGGCACCCGCTCGAGCCCTCGCTCTTGGCCAGTATGAAGATGCGCGTGCAAGCCGATATGGCGTTTTCACGGGATTGGCCGTTTCACTATTTCTTTTAGCCTTCGGGCTTTCAATGTTGGCGCCGGTTAACGGTATTCCGGTCTATGGGTATGCCGCAGCGTTTTGCCTATTGCTGGCCTGTACGTGTTTATCCCCTTTGAGCATTCAGTTGCTCCGTGGAATTCTGAAACACCCATTCATAAGTCCAACCAGTTTAGGTGCTTGTTTGGCCGCAGATCAGATCACCCGTACACCGGGCCGAAATAGCATGACGTTATCGGCACTCATGGTCGGCATTGCTATAATGGTCGGTGTGGGTGTGATGATCCAAAGTTTCCGCGCCACCGTTGAAAATTGGATTGATCAAACCATGATGGCGGATCTCATCGTGACGCCAAAATTTGGTGTGTTGGAAGCCAGGCAGGTGCAAAGGGGTTTACACTTTCCAGAAGCTTTTCAGTTAGCGGTCTTAGAGGTACCTGGTGTAGCAGCCGTAGACCCCTATCGACAAGTCCGTATCCAAGTCGATTCTACAACTGTCATGCTCGTGTCCCGGGATTTCCGGATCCATGCTGAGCGAAGCCGGTATCTGTTTGTCGAGCAGGATTCAGATGGCGTACTGGAACGAGCATTTAAGCAGCAAGGCATAATTGTCTCAGAAGTTTTGGCAAGACGATTGAATGTGGAGATTGGAAAAACCTTAGAACTACCAACAAGCCAGGGACTCCAGAACTTTCCGGTGGTCGGAATCTTTTATGATTATGCTACAGACGGCGGAAAAATTGTTATGGATCGAACACTGTACCAAGAATTTTGGGGAGATGCGTCGGCATCTGTGTTAATTGTGTATCGAGATCCGAAAACCAACGCTGAATTCCTTCGAGAACAACTCAAAATCGCGCTGACACCGCTCATGTCTATCACCATCATTAGCAATCGAGAACTTCGTGCGGAGATACTTGAAATATTCGATCGTACGTTTCGAGTTACACATGGCTTAGAACTGATTGCCGTACTAGTGGGATTGCTGGGCATCGCTAATACCTTGCTCACTGCTATTGTTGAACGCCAACGGGAGTTTGCCACTTTCCGTGCCATTGGCGCTGGGGTGCGACAAATTCAATCCATGGTGTTTTGGGAATCCCTCATCCTTGGTGCCATTGGTGCAGTCTTGGGCTTGCTAGCTGGCTTGTTGCTTGCCACCTTGCTCATTTTCGTCATCAACAAACAATCTTTCGGCTGGACCATACAATTCGTTGTGTCGCTGAGCACTCTTTTCGGAGCTGTAACCGTAGCAGGAGTAGCGGCTATCATAGCCGCCTATCTCCCGGCCCGATGGGTCACCAAAGGCGTTATCGCCGAAGGCTTGAGGTATGAATAACTGAATTTAGAATTAGGCTGGGTCCAGAGAATTTATCGCCACTTCAAAACCCATGTCCTCGATCATTTTTTGGACTTCATTGGCTGGGTCTCCTGGAGTGGTGAGATAGCCGTTGACGAACAGAGAGTCAGCAATATAGAGGGCCAAGGGTTGGAGCGAGCGCAAGTTAAATTCGCGGCCTCCGGCTGCGCGGAGCTCGCGTTTTGGGTGGATAAAGCGAAACATGCTCATGATCTTGAGGCAACGTTGCGGTGTTAAATGTTTTGCGTTTGCCAATGGTGTTCCAGCTACGGGGTGAAGCATATTGAGGGGAATAGAATCCGGATTGAGTTCTTTTAAAGATAAGGCGAGATCTACAAGGTCTTCGTCTTGTTCTCCCATTCCCACGATGCCTCCAGAACACAGTTCGAGGCCAGCGGCTCTGGCGTTGTTCAATGTGGTCAGCCGGTCTTGAAACGTGTGTGTGGTGCAGATTGAGGTGTGGTATGCTTCGCTGGTGTTCAAGTTGTGATTGATGCGATCTACCCCGGCGGATTTGAGTGCTTTGGCTTGCGGCGCGGTCAACAGGCCAAGGGAGCAGCACACTTGAATAGGTAATTCTTCTTTGATTTGTCGAACCGCCTTCGAGATTTCTTCGATTTCCCGATCTAATGGGCTTCTTCCACTGATCACCACACAGTAACGTTGAGCTTTGGATTCTGCTGCATGCCTTGCGGCCTTGAGCATTTCTTTTGGTTCGACTAGGGCATAGCGATCAATCGGCGCGGTGGATATGGATGACTGTGAGCAGTAATTGCAATCTTCAATGCAGGCGCCGCTCTTAGCATTGAACAGCATTTGGATGGTGACGATGTTGCCGAAATGGCAGCGTCGAATTTTATAGGCGGCGTTAATGAGTTCAAGGACATCTTCGTCCGAGGTTTTTAGTAGGGACAGGGCCTCGTTGCGCGTGACCTCTTTATCCTTCAATACTTTATCGGCTAAGGAAGTATAGTCTATCATGAGTGTACTCCGTTGCTGGGCTAAGTTCAGACTGTTAGGGGCTATTCTGGTCGGCGGCTATGCTGTCGTTAACTTGCTTTATGTGCCAGGTCGGTCTTGCCTTGGGTTTGATGGGCCAAGGCTGGCTGCACAGGGATTGTATCATACTCAGATTGCAGAACTTGGTTGGCGTCCCGCCACATATTTTCAATGCCGTAGAATGTGCGCGTTTCTTCGTGGAAGATGTGAACGATGATGTCGCCATAATCCAAGAGTACCCATCTGCCGGATGTTGCGCCTTCGACTGCAGCTCTATCCCTGAATATTTTTCGAATTTCACTCTGGACAGCTTCCGCAATGGAGTTGACTTGGCGTTCCGAACTCCCTGAACAAAATACAAAGTAACCAGCAATTGAGGTGAGATGCCCTACCTCCAGAATGACTACGTCCGAGGCTTTTTTTTCGAGGGCCACGCGGCCCATGGCGAGGGCTTTGACTTTTATGTCGTTGGAAATTGCTACGCTCCTTTTTTCACTCCGTATAGCTCATTTGCAATTATATAAGATTCAATAGGGGGCAGCAACCAATTTGCCGCGCTGAGCCCTTGCTTCAAGTGGTCACGAATGGAGGATGCCGAGATGTTACATGCGGGCAAGGCCAGCAAGGTTAGGGTTGATTCAGAGGAAGTCTTGATTTCGATGTGGACCCGCTTTTCGTTATCAAGGGCGATCAAATCGATTTCTGAAATTTGGGGGGGCATGGGAAATGTTTTGATCTGGGAGAACTGAACTTCTGGTCTTGAGACCACGACGAAATTAGCTTGGGCTAATAATTCATCGGCAGCTTTCCAGGTTGGTAGATCGAGAAAGGCGTCGAGCCCCACGATGAAGAACAATTCCCCTTCTACCTGTTTTTTCAACTTGTGAAGTGTGTCGATCGTGTAGCAGATTTCAGTTGAGAAAATTTCAATTTCTGAGACCCGTAAGTGTGGGGAATCTTTTATGGCAAGTTTTACCATTTCCAATCGATGCTTAGCAGAAGCTAAAGTCTTAAGTGATTTGTGGGGTGGGTCTCCCGTGGGAATAAAAAGAATTTTGTCAAAACCCAATCGTGCGTGGGTCTGTTCGGCAATGTGGAGATGCCCAAGATGGATGGGATTGAACGTTCCGCCGAGGAGACCAATACGCATGAGTTAAAAGAGTTTAGAGACTGATGGGGTCATTACAAGAGTGCAAGGTTGTCGCGATGAATTACCTCTTCGTATTCCTTGCCGCCTAAAATTTTCTGAATCTCTTTGGTTTTGCGTCCCTTGATTACGGCAAGGGAGTCTGAGGATACGTTGACGAGTCCTTTGGCAAATTCTTTTCCGTTGGTGTCAACACAGGAAACGGGATCGCCTGAGGAAAACACTCCTTTGATGTCGAGGATGCCGGATGGCAGCAAACTTTTCCCATGATGCCGCAAAGCTTCGACCGCACCATCATCCAGAATGAGTTGTCCCTTGGATCGAAGTGTAAACGCGATCCAATGCTTTCGGCTGGGCAGACGCCGTCCTTGTGGAAGAATTAATGTACCCTGTATCTTACCGCCAAACACTTCAGCTAAGAGTCCGGGCGTCTCGCCATTCATAAGGAGCGTGGGAACACCGAATTGCCCGACGTGTTTCGCTGCCTGAATTTTCGTGATCATACCGCCTCGGCTCTCCTGGCTTCGTGATGTGCCGGCACCCTGCTCTATATCGGCAGTGATTTCTTTGATCTCGGAAATGAGTTCAGCTTTATGATTTTGACGTGGGTCTTTGGTGTAGAGTCCGTCTACGTCCGACAAAATCACGAACAGATCTGCGTCTACTAAGTGGGCGACTTGGCCAGCAAGTGTGTCGTTGTCGCCAAAACGGATTTCTTCAACAGAGACGGTATC
This sequence comes from uncultured Nitrospiraceae bacterium, assembly GCA_964503895.1. Classification (GTDB taxonomy): domain Bacteria; phylum Nitrospirota; class Nitrospiria; order Nitrospirales; family UBA8639; genus Nitronereus. The sequence goes on from CAZDCF010000046.1 coordinate 5,781, forward strand.
GTTTTCGTTGATGATAGGTATGACACCCATCTCAATTAATGTGGTTAATGTGTTTCGCGCGTTAAGAAATCGTTTACGATCAGTGAGGTCTTGATGGGTTAGCAAGATCTGTGCAACTATTTGTCCCGCCTCTTGAAAACATTTTTCATAGGCATGGACGAGATGACTTTGTCCAGTTGCTGCCGCTGCTTGTTTCAATGGGATGCTTTGCGGGTAGGATTTCAAGCCTAATTTTTCAATGCCGGCGACAATGGCCCCTGATGACACCAGTACAATTTCACACTGGCGGCTTTTTAGTTCGGCGATATCGTGAGAAAGTCGTTGAATGAGATCATGACGGAGTCCCAGATTTCGAGAAGCCACCAAACTACTCCCGATTTTTAGTACTACTCTTTTCGCTTCAGTTATTAGTTGACGTTGCATGCTTCCTTTATTTCATCTAGGCGTGCACCGATATATGGCACAATTGCGTCTAGCCCTTCGCGTGTGGCTGAAGAAATTGCGAAAAAAGGTAGTCGTTGTTTCTCACAATATCGTTGGAGCCTCTCTAATTTTGAGCCATCTCCTTGGAGATCGAGTTTGGTTCCGATGATTGCGTAAGGACGTTCCCCAAGATTATCGTTGAAAGCGGAGAGTTCGCATTGGAGCACGGACAAGGTTTCGACCGGATCGTCTGAAGCCCATTCCGAAATATCGATTAGGTATAACAGAAAGACCGTGCGCTGAATATGTTTCAAAAACTGAATGCCCAACCCTTTTCCGGTGTGGGCACCTTCAATGAGGCCGGGGATGTCGGCCATTATAAAACTGCGATAGTCACCTAACGGGATAACCCCAAGGTTCGGTTTCAAGGTGGTGAATGGATAGTCGGCTATTTCTGGCCGAGCAGCAGAAATCGTTGAAATTAGTGTCGACTTTCCCGCATTTGGCAAGCCCACTAGTCCTACATCAGCGAGAAGCTTTAATTCCAAATTTAAATTAAGTTCTTTACCAGGGGTTCCGGGTTCAAATTGTCTAGGCGCTCGGTTGGTTGATGTGGCGAAACGGGCGTTCCCTTTTCCACCTTTCCCGCCCTGCGCAATCAGGGCTGTTTGGCCATCTTCAACTAGGTCTGCCAATATATGATCCGTTTCCAGTTCCTTTATAGTAGTTCCAACTGGAACCGTCACGGTAACATCAGCCCCGTTCCTTCCGTGTTTATTTGTTTTTGCTCCTGGATGGCCATTTTCTGCTTCATAGTGACGAAGGTACTTCAAGTCAAGAAGCGTTGTTGCGCGGTTCGAGGCCTCGAAAATTACATTTCCACCATTTCCTCCATCGCCACCGTCAGGGCCACCATACGGTACATACTTCTCGCGTCGAAAGTTGCATACCCCGTTCCCGCCATTACCAGCCTTCACATAAATTTTGGCTTGATCGATAAACATTTGTTATTCCATAGAGATGCGGAATGATTTGGTCCGCTTAGCCCGATACTGAATGGAAAGATTATAGAGGATTAAAAGGTAAAACAGGAAGGGATTACGCT
>CAZDCF010000047.1:0-1864 GCA_964503895.1 uncultured Nitrospiraceae bacterium
TCGTTCTATGAGAAAGGCTGGACCTCAGAAATACTTGAAGCTCTGGTGGAGTATTCTCTGCAGCATCCCATGGAAGACAATCCAGGGATTGAGTCTGCTTTTCAGTCCTACCATTTAAGTAAAGACGATTGGAGATTGATCGAAGAAGTATTCCTCAAAGCCCGTCGAGAGTTTGTACGTCAAGATCAAGATCTTCATGAAGTATTTGTTCGCCAGCGTCAATTAATGTCAGGGGGAGGTCGATAGTTGTATGGCTATTTGGATTGACTCCAATCGATGAATATGGTGCAATCCTTCTATTCATCGTCTGCTGAAATCTGAAGGGTATTCAAAGAAGAGGAAGTTATATTGTGAGCGGAATTAATGTGTTAGCTGAGCTGCGACGGGTACTTGAGTTGGAGTCTCGAGCTATTGCGGGGCTCCAGAAAAATCTAGGCCCCAATTATGAAGAGGCTGTTCGGGTCCTATTTGCCTGTCAGGGAAAAGTTGTTGCCACGGGGGTTGGAAAGTCCGGCCTTATTGCGCAAAAAATTGCCGCAACCATGGTGTCGACTGGAACCGTGGCGATGTTTTTGCATAGCGCGGATGGTATGCATGGTGATGTGGGCATTATTCAGAAGGGGGACGTGGTTCTTGCTATTGGAAAATCAGGGGAAAGTGAGGAAATCAATACCATTCTGCCTGTTGCCCGGAAGATTGGCGCGAAAGTTATTTCCATTACAACTCAGCCCAAATCAACTATGGCAAGACACTCTGATTTAATCCTGCATACCCCCATAGAAGAAGAAGCCTGTCCATTTAATATGGCTCCGACCTGTAGTACGACGGCTGCGCTGGTTGTAGGGGATGCCTTAGCTATGGCGTTGATGAAATTGCGGAATTTTCAGCCAGATGAATTTGCTGTAAATCATCCGGGTGGACAGCTTGGGAAACGGCTGCTGTTGAAGGTGAGCGACATCATGCGGTATGGAAAAGAGAATCCCGTGATTCACGTTACAACAGATACTAAAACTATGCTCTCGGAAATTACATGCAAGCGTGCAGGTGCGGTTTCTGTTATTGATGATGAGAGGCATTTAGTTGGGCTGATCACAGATTATGATATACGGAAAGTGTTAGAGCGGGGAGACGATCTGTTTACTGCAACGATCGCTGAAATTATGAATCCCAGACCGGATTTTGTCTTTGATGACGAAAACGCTTTTTCTGCATTAGAAAAAATGGAGAAACGTGAAAAACCCATTTCTCTGTTGCCTGTCTTAACGAGAGACCAAATTGTTGTAGGAATGATTCATTTACACGACCTCATTATTCGTGGTTTGTGAAAGACTTCCACGCTCGTCATTGGTACGGTGCTGGCCCTCTTCGTTCTTGGTATTGATGACCAATCTCTCTTAGTGTAGTGAAGTACACTGGAATATCCCTTAATTTTTCCTAACAACTTCGTTCGCAGGTATTTGTTGTTTAATTTACGAGATCAATTCATTAAGAGGAAAAGTTGTGGATGGTCTAATCTATTAGACGAGGTAATGGTGTATGGGCTCGTCGTTATTGCTTTTAGCCTTTTTTTTACACAGTTGGATCACATCGTTGAATATATATTTTTTTCTCTTCTAATTGTCTGGTTTTTGGCCCATTGGAAAAATGGAACACTTCAATGGGTTAAGACTCCCTTGGATATTCCTATTCTTCTTTACGTTGTTTGGGTCCTAATATGTGTGCCCTTTGCCATCGACCAGGCGTATAGTTTTCATGAGTGGCGGAAAATCGTTGCCAAGATTACTCTCTTTTTTTTCGTGGTGCATACGGTGAAAACCAAACAGGATGTTCATAATGTGTTGCTTGCTGCTGCTGTGGGTGTGGG
>CAZDCF010000047.1:1964-6967 GCA_964503895.1 uncultured Nitrospiraceae bacterium
TCGGGCAGGAGGATTTTCAGGCGATTGGCAATGGTTTAGTTCGTATCTTGTGATCGGTTTTCCCCTGCTCTGGATCGGTTGGAAAATGGCAGAGGATAACTCAAACCGATTTCGCATTTTGTGGGCTATTGGCCTGGGGGTGTCATTTGTTGGCCTGTTTCTTTCGCATACTCGTGCGGCATGGGTTGCGATCGCTGTGCAAATCTTTGTGTATATCTTATTAAAAATCAGGAATAATTGGTGGTGGGCCTTTGGTGGTGCGAGCTTACTGTTTTGTGTATTGCTTGTGCTGTTGTCTTTGCCACCTGTCCAGCAAAAGATGTCGACTCTGAGTGCCTTTACAGAAACTCGAAGTCTAGAGGTTCGCTTCAAGACCTGGTCTTTGGCTCTTCAAGATTTTTCGGACCGTCCCTTAGTAGGAATTGGTCTTGGAAAGCACAGCTTTAGCAAACTCCACCCTGAAATTGCCCTTGCTGCTAGCGAACGCGGCCCTGACGTGGGCATTTCAGAAAGATCCACTGAATGGGACGGCTTTCATGATAATATTCATAACACATTTCTGGCTAGATTAGTGCAAATTGGTCTTCCTGGTTTTCTTTTCTTCAGTTGGATTTTTATCGTGATTATGAGTAGGGGGGCCACTCTTTTCCAAAGTTCTGATGAGTTTGCAAGCAAATTGGCCTTATTCACGGGATTAATGGTTCTGGGGCTTATCACCAGAAATTTCTTTGATGATATGTTTAATGGACTAGTTGCCTACCTTTTTTGGCTCTTTGTGGGGCTATGCTTTTCTATGGAGAAGATTTTAAGGAGGCAAAGACCCATTGGAGTAACGTAAAGTCTCTTTATAAGACACGGGGAATTCGATATGTATTTTTGCATCAACATGAATCTATGGTTGTTCACTTTTAGCCCCTAATAAGATGGTAATGGCTAGTAGCTAAACCTAAAGACTCGAGTGGCAGTGAGTAGCGAGATAGACAAAGTCAAAGTCGTTCGGATTATTGCCAGGCTCAATATTGGGGGGCCGGCAATTCAGGCTATTTTGCTGACTGAATGTCTAGGATCAGAAGGTTTCACTTCTTACCTGATAGCTGGAAATATTAGTAAGAACGAAGGGGATATGATGCCTTACGCAGTGGCCAGGAACGTGCACCCGATTATGGTTCCTGAATTAGGTCGAGAAATTTCTGGAATGAAGGATGTTGTGGCTTTTGTTAAACTTGTGAAGTTTCTCAGAAAGGTCCGACCTCATGTTGTACATACTCATACGGCTAAGGCTGGTACCCTTGGAAGAGTGGCTGCGTGGGTGGCAAGAGTGCCGATAAAGGTCCATACCTTCCATGGGCATGTTTTTTCCGGATATTTTGGGTGGGGCAAAACGAAGCTTTTTATTCTGATTGAACGTGTATTAGCCTTTTTATCCGATTGTATTCTTGTCCTCAGTGACCATCAACGACAGGAATTAGTTGATGTCTTCAGGATTGCACCAAACCATAAATTTCAAGTCGTTCCTCTAGGGTTTGACCTGGAGCCGTTTCTTTATTTGCCCGGCAGTACGAGAAATTTCCATCAGAGACCAACTGGCACTCCTTCTGTAATTATTGGATTCATCGGTCGCTTGGCAGAAATTAAGAATCCCTTTCTGGCTTTTGATGCCTTCAGTGTTCTTGATTCGCGGTCAAGAAAAGTACCTTCCTGGGAGCTTTGGGTTGCTGGTGGGGGGCCTTTAGAAGAGTCACTAAAACGATCTGCGAAAAAGACACAATTGACCACGAAAATACGATTTTTAGGCTGGCAGCATGATATGCCACGATTGTATTCCTCTGTTGACGTCGTTATTCTTACCTCACTGAATGAAGGGACACCGGTTGCATTAATAGAAGCTATGGCATCTGGAAAACCGTTTATCTCAACAAATGTTGGAGGGGTTCGGGATTTAATGGTTGGTACAGGGCAATGTGTGAATGGAAACCATGGGGGGAAGTTTACGGTATATGATAATGGCATTCTCGTGTCTTCCGAAGATGTTTATGGATTAGCTGATGCCCTGGAATACCTGGTTTCCGACCATGAAAAAATGGTGGCTATGGGAAGAGTGGGGCGAGAATTTGCGAAAACACAATTTACAAAAGAGCAGTTGTTGAAAAATATTCAATCTCTTTATCAGAAGTTATTACAGAAAAAGGGAATTAAGTTGAATCCTTGTTCTCGTGAAATGTGAAATGAGATTCTGGGGTAGTTTCTTCTATAATTAACTTTATATTGGTCTGAATATGCATGTTCTTATTACAGGTGGGGCGGGTTTTATCGGTTCACATTTGTCGGAAGCACTTCTTTCTGGTGGAGATGAAGTCTATATTCTTGATGATCTTTCCACTGGAAGAGTGGAAAATATTGAACACCTTCAGCAACATCCCCAATTCCATTATTTTTTCGATACGATTATGAATCGGTCTTTATTGGCTGAGTTAATTGATCGTGTCGATATCGTTTTTCATCTCGCCGCAGCAGTAGGCGTACGTCTGATTGTTGAAAGTCCGGTTCGTACTATTGAGACAAATGTGAAGGGGACGGAAAATGTTTTAGAGTATGCCTCCAAAAAGAAAAAAACTGTAGTGGTGGCCTCCTCTAGTGAAGTATACGGGAAATCCAGTCAAGTGCCATTTCGAGAAGGAGATGATTTGGTTTTGGGACCCACTACAAAGGGACGTTGGAGTTATGCCTGTTCCAAAGCTCTCGATGAATTTCTGGCGCTGGCTTATTGGAAAGAAAAGGGTTGCCCTACGGTGGTTTTGCGGTTTTTTAATACCGTGGGTCCTAGGCAAACTGGCCAATACGGTATGGTGTTGCCGCGATTTGTTTCTCAGGCATTGGCTGGAAAAGTAATTACCGTTTATGGAACGGGGAAGCAATCGCGTTGTTTTACTTGGGTGGGAGATGTTGTCCAAGCTACCGTCCAATTGGGTAAACATCCGAAAGCTGTGGGAGAAATATTCAATATTGGAGGGACAGAGGAAATTAGTATTCGGGACCTGGCCTTTTTAGTCAAAGATCTAACCGGCTCCAAGTCTGAAGTGAAATTTATTCCTTATGAAGAAGCCTACGAAGAAGGCTTTGAAGATATGCATCGCCGAGTTCCTTCTATTGAGAAAGTTCAAAACCTAGTAGGCTACAAGCCTTCCTTAGATGTGGTCGGGATTATTTCCAAGATAACGGAATATTTTCAAACCAAAGGGTCTCCGGCGTGTTGAATCCGGCAATTTTGGTATTGCCCACTTCTTTGCTCCTTTCACTCTTTTTCACCGTCGCAGTTCGAAAAGTTGCGATTCGATACGGATTCGTCGCACAGCCCCAACAAGATCGTTGGCATAAGACTCCCACTGCCTTATTGGGAGGGGTAGGGATGTTTTTGGCCTTTTTCCTTCCCCTCTTATTTTTTGTGGGTGAGGATCCAACATTACTTCTTATTCTCACAGGATCCCTTTTAATTTGCGGCATGGGCTTGATTGATGATTTTTTCCATATTCAACCCTATACCAAATTAATTGGTCAAATTGTAATCACATGTTTGTTTGTAGCAGGCGGACAATTTTTAGAACTATTCGACTGGTCAATTATGAGTTTGGCTTTAATCTTGGTTTGGATTGTAGGTGTGACCAATGCCTTCAACCTGCTTGATAATATGGACGGCCTTTCTGCTGGCACGGCCTGTATTGCAGCCTTTTGCTTAATGTTGGCTGGTTTGAGCACAGGGAACTCCTTAATCGTGCTCGCTTGTGCAGGCATGGTTGGTGCTACTTTGGGGTTTTTGTGGTTTAATTTTTATCCGGCCAAGATTTTTATGGGCGATTCGGGAAGCCTCTTTTTAGGTTTTACCTTGGCGACTTTGTCGATTACAGGGCAGTGGGGAAATGTAACCAATGTCTTATTTGCCTTACTAATCCCCGTATTAGTTTTAGCTGTACCTATTTTTGATACCATCTTTGTGTCCTTGGTACGGTTTTTTAATGGACGGCCAATTTCTCAAGGTGGTCGAGACCATGCTTCTCATCGGTTAGTTGCATTTGGGCTTCCAGAGAGAACAACGGTTTTGCTGTTCTACACGATGAGCATGCTTTGTGGTGGTCTTGCTGTAGTGGGACTGGCCTATGATTGGTGGTATATAACCATCTCCGCAGTTCTGGTCGTCATAGGCTTGCTATATTTCGGAATTTTTCTAAGCGGGATAGTGGCCTATGGAGATAGGGCTGAACGTTTTGAGGGGAAGTCATCAAGTTTTATCCTAAAGTTGTTTTTAATGGAAAAAAAACATATTGGAGAGATTGTTATAGATGCCATTCTTATTGCAATCTCCTTTTTGTTAGCCTTTAACATTCGTTTTGATGGCTTTCCACCCAGCTATGCCCAAGTGGTTGCCCAGGCGCTTCCGATTTTGATTCCCTTGAAATTGGTTATCTTTTTTTATTTTGGCCTGTATCGTGGGATTTGGCGATATGTTGGCATCCAAGATCTCCTCAATATTGTTAAGGCGATCTCTCTCAGTTCAATTTTAAGTGTTGCAGTGATGACTATGATGTTTCGTTTTGAAGACTATTCTCGTAGTGTATTTTTTATAGACTGGATGATTCTGCTATTGTCAGTTAGCGCAGTGCGTGTAGCCATACGCGCCATGAAGGAGTATTTTAGCTCCTGGGTTCGGGAGGAAGGAAAGCGGTTACTGATATTCGGAGCTGGTGATGCCGGCGAAATTGTCTTGCGGGAACTTCGAAACAATTCTACCCTAGGTTACGTTCCCGTCGGGTTTATTGATGATGATTCTCAGAAAGTGGGGAGGAACATTCATGGAATCCCTGTTCTTGGGACGAGACTAGAGTTGCTGGGTTTAGTAGAAGCACACCAAATTACGGATATTTTGGTGGCAATTCCATCAGCGGATAAAGAATTAATTCAGAAGATTTTTCAAGATTGTACGAATACAGGTGCGTTGGTTCAGGTATTAT
>CAZDCF010000048.1:0-6712 GCA_964503895.1 uncultured Nitrospiraceae bacterium
CACTCGACCCTCTTCGCATTTCAGGCGGACTGAACGACTCAACTGAACGGTGCTTACGCCATCAACTGTGAAAGCCTGTAGCATAACTTGTTCGAGATGTGAGGTTTGTGCTTCAATATTTGGAGTATAGTTCTATGTTCATGGCAGTTGTGAAGAATCTCAAATGTCCAAATTCAGAATGTTCCAGCCACAGTGAGGGTGACCCGCAAAAAATTACTCCGCACGGGTTCAGTAAATCAAAAGCCGGGAAAAGTCGAAGATAGCAAATTCCTATTAGTCGGTAACTTGACTGAGAAATCAACCACTCAAATTTGGGTGAATAAAATGAGGAAAAAAAACGATATGAAGAAACCCACTAAGAAAAAAACAGATATATCAAGACGTAAGTTTATAGGTGCGGCGGCAGCAGCAACTTCTGCGTTTTCTATAGTTCCAAGTCATGTTCTCGGTGGCCCTAAGCATACCAGCCCCAGTGAAATCTTACGTATTGCAGGCATAGGTTGCGGCAGCCATGCAGCATTCTTTTTTCCCCGCTTGATACAACAAACAGGTTCAAAAATGGTTGCTCTCTGCGATGTGGATACCGAATTCCCCAAACTACCTGTTAAACGCACCAGCAACTTAAAAGATTATCTTGGCGTCTACTCTAACCCTCTGTTTTCCAGTGCAAAAAGATTCCAACATTATCAAGAAATGCTTGATAAGGATGACCTTGACATTGATGCCGTTCTAATCGCGACCCCAGACCATCAACACATGCCGATTAGCATCGCAGCCATGAATAAGGGTAAGCACGTATATTGCGAGAAAGATCTTGGCGTCAACGTTTATGAAGTGCGTCAGGCTACGCAGTTGGCCAAAAGTACAGGAGTGGTCACTCAGATGGGAATTGGCAACCACGGTAGGATTGAATTGCGAAGGATAGCAGAGGCTATCCAGACTGGAGTTATTGGCGAGGTCACTGAAGTTAATGTGTGGTGTGATGATGAATGGGTACCGCGCAAGACAAACACCTGGCCGCCGAGAACAGTTGGTAGGCGTCATTATACAAAAGCACATTCAGATAGCCTGCATCCTCCCTATGAAGACTCTGTTCCTGCTGGACTCGACTGGAAGGCCTGGCTGGGACCTGCAAAAGAACGTCCCTATCCAGGACCTGGAAACCTGCATGCTCGAAATTGGCGTGGTTGGTGGGATTTTGGCGGCGGTAGGATTGCAGATATCGGTTGTCATGCCCTTGACTGGGTATTCTTTGCGCTGAATCTCAAGTACCCATTATCAGCCGAAGCGAAAGGTAGATTTGAGGCAGGAAAAGAAAGGGCCGCAGACTGGCTCAATGTTAAATGGGAATTTCCCTCTCGGCAGAAAATGCCGGCTGTGACTGTAAACTGGTACGACGGAAATACACGACCTGAAAAATACAGATATATACAAGAAGAACTCAATAAGGTTGATAATGATGGTTGGGCTAGATCAACCATGTTTATTGGCACTGAAGGAATTTTGGTTGCCCAATTTTACCCTACAAGGTGGAAGTTATTTCCATTAAAAAAAGGTTCAAAAAAGTATGCAAAATTCAATTATAAAAAGAAGCTAAGTATTTTCCCCTATTCAAAAGGTCATAACCGCGCATTTACTGAAGGAATAAAAGCTGGTGATCCAAGTATAAGCCAATGCGGATTTGACTATTCTGGTCCTTTATCCGAAACGGTTTTACTGGGTATTGCAGCCTATCGTACAGGTAAAAAACTTGAATGGGATCCACGAAATCTAAAAGCAATCGGAACACCTGAAGCAGATCAGTTTCTTAAAGGAGAATACCGTGCTGGCTGGGCACTTCCCTCACCGGTTTTACCCGACAACAACTATCCAGCTGATCGTGAGCATAAATTAAAAGATTCCCAGTAAAACTATTTAATAACATTATGATTAAAAAAATTTTACTGATTTTATTTATTGCCTTGTCTCAGTTTGGAAAAGCTCAAGATTTGTATGATGTAGATACGTTGCGAGAAATTACCATTAAATTTCATGATCCAAATTACCACCAAACTTTAATCGATTGGTTTAAAGCTGGTGATGAAAGTAGGTTGCTTGCGACTCTTGAAATGGATGGGGTTGTGTACGATAAGGTTGCTATTCGGTACAAAGGAAACATCACCTTTATGATTACTGAGTGGTCGGAGGCTTCAAAGTTCCCTTTGAACATTGATATGGACGCCCATATTAAGGGGCAAACTCTGATGGGGTATAAAAAATTGAAACTAGGGAATTTGTATACTGATCCTACTGCAGTTAGAGAGGCTATAGCTTATCAGATTTATAGGAATTACACCGTTTCCCCTAAAAGTAACTTGTTGAAGGTTAACATAGGGGTCGTTGGTGAGGAGGCTTCCTATTACGGGGTTTATTCAAACTCAGAGTCTATTAACAAGGATTTCTTGAAGAAGCACTATGATTGGAAAAAGGGGACATTAGTGAAATGTGATCCCAACCCTGAAGGTGCTGATTCAACTTGCGATAAAAGCGGCTTGGGAAATGGAGTTGGCGGAGAACAAACTAAAGCGCTGCCAGATTTGGTTTGGTACGGTCCCGACAGCTGTCAGTACTATTCAAACTATGAAATGAAAACAGGTTCTGGGTGGAAGGAATTTGTGGAATTTATCGATGTGTTAAATAATAAGGATAGTCTGTTGTATAATCATTTGAACATCGATGGGGTCTTGTGGCACATGGCTGTATCAACAGTTATTCTTAATTTAGATACCTATTATGGGAAGCATCTCCATAACTATTATATGTATAAGCATAAGGATGGGTTGTGGCATGTTTTACCCTGGGATGTTAATGAATCTTTTGGCGGGATTGTGGGGTCAGCTAGCGTCGCTGAAAACTTTGATGTTTTAAAGTGGTTTGCCCCTAAAAGACCAGATCGTCCCTGGAATTATCGCCCCTTGGTTTGGCAAATATTGAAACATGATCGTTACCACAAACAATATTTCGCTCATCTCAGAACTGTTATTGAAGAAAACTTCAGCGAGGAGAACATCAAGTCTCAGGTGGATTCAATTCAGGATTTGATTGAGCAAGCTGTTATAGACGGACCAGACAAAAGGTTTCCTGATGATGGATTAAGAAAGAATGTAAATCATGATGTTAGGTATGATAATTTAGCGCGCTTCAAGAAATATGCAGGAGTACTGCCTACTGTGAGGAGGCGATTGTCTTATTTGAACAACCATCCTGAATTTCAAAAAACTCCTCCAACATTGATGAACACAACTCGAAATATTGAAGAACCTGAAGAAGGACAAAATGTTTGGGTTACTGCTGAAGTTGCGAATGCTACACAAGTAGATTTAATGATTACTACAAATAGAGAGTATGCTTCTTATTTTGAACCATTTGAAATGAAAGATGATGGTTTAAGTAATGATGGTGCTGCAGGCGATGGTGTATACGGAGCTTTAATTCCTTTTCAAACCCTGGATGAGAAAATTAAATATTACGTCAGAGCCCAAAACGCTGAAGCAATGATTTTGGAGCCAAGAAGAGCAGAGTTCGAATATTTTAAATACAAAATTGATTAGGGAATCAACTGTGTATTTCAATCGAGCGGATCCTACCGATGAAATATCAATGAGAAGCCAAACTAGTGTTTTTTTAAAATCCGGAATCAAACTGATCAACAAAATTGCTCTTAGTCTTTTGTTAATTGGACTGCCCTTTAGCAGTTTCGCAGGAACTCTTCTCGAAAAAACCTTTCAACACGGTGGTATCACGAGGGAGTATGAAATCTATTTGCCAGATGGTCTGCCTGAAAATGCACCCCTAGTTTTTGTGTTACATGGGCGAACAAGTAGAAATGAATGGGTTAGGGGACATTCTCAAATGAATGACGTGGCCGACAAGAATGGTTTTGCAGTGTGCTATCCCCAAGGAACATCAGCAAAGATGCCTCGCGTAGATGATAAACCTGTACCTCATTGGAACGTTCACCTTACCTATATGGATGTAGATGATGTCGGTTTTCTATCCAGCCTAGCTGTATTTTTACAGGGAGAAAACAAGTTAGATTCAGAACGTACATTTGTTGCCGGACACTCCAACGGCGCCCACATGGCTTATGCACTCGGGGTTGAAAGACCAGATATATTTAAAGCCATCGCCTCTGTTGCAGGATGGATGAGTTATGATGCTTGGCAAAACCGCAATAAGGCAAAACCAATTCCAATAATGCAAATTCACGGACTTGCCGATCCAGTCAATCCAATTGAAGGATACGGGGGAGATCCCAATCGCCAGGGCCTTGGTTGGGGAGGAGCTTTGCATGTAGACGACGTTGTAAAATTTTGGGTTGAGTTGAATGAATGTAGTGAAAAAGCCACCGATATTCTCACCCCAAAAACCACGGCCTATCGTTACACCGGAGGTAAGAATAGTAACGAGGTGTGGTACTACAAAATTGCAGACTGGCCTCATATATGGCCAGCGAATGGTCATAATCCCAATAACGTAAGTAAAGAAGGCGTTATTAATGCCTCAGAAGAAATATGGAAATTCTTCAGTAAGGTTACGGAGCCTCCGTCATCAAGTGTGGAAAGCTCACTCGAACTTCCGCCGAAGCCGTAACGTTCGGAAAGTACTTGAGACCCTTTTGGCACGAACCAGATTGAATTCAATGAGCACAAGAAACATTCTCTCTATCGGACTGGCCAGCGCGATTGCCTGCGCACCAGTTGCAACCGCAGACGAAGCAGACGTCAACGTTAAAGCGAGGGTTGTTACGGTCATTGACGGGTGTCGTGACCTGAACAAGAACGGAAAAATCGACGCGTACGAGAATTGGCGAGTGCCGATCGAACAGCGCGTCGAAGACCTGCTCTCTCAAATGACTCTGCAAGAGAAGATCGGGCAGACCGCTTATCCCAGTCTGAAAATCGCCAAGGACAAAGCGGCTACGCTCGGCGTTGAGGACCGAGGGATCAAAACGACTGCCAAACACGAAGTTGATCGTGGCGCGGGCTTCGTGATGGTTAGACCCTTTCCCTCTACGAAAGCGTGTGCCGAATCCATGAATCAGATTCAGCAGTGGGCTGAAGGAACTCGGTTGGGCATTCCGCTGATCATGGGCATCGATCCTCATACCCATATCTACAAGGGAACCAGGATTGTTGGCGGCGATCGCTCGTTGGCGTTGTCGGCCACTGATAATCTTGAAACGGTCCGTAAAGTGTATGACGTGTGGCGCAAAGAGATGCGTGCGTCGGGCATCCACTTGCTTCTCGGACCGCAGACCGACCTGACCACCGATCCCCGAGGAATTCGCAACCCAGACACACCCGGCGAAGACGCTGAGTGGGCTTATCTAATGAACAAGGCCATCACCCAAGGATTCCAAGGTGATGAGCTCGGAAAAGATTCTGCCCTGCTCTGTCCGAAACACTTTCCCGGAATAGGATCCACGGGTGGTGGGCACGATGGTCATCAGACTTTTATGGGACACCCCAAGCCTCCTGAGGGAGTCAATCCTGGCACGCCCTTGAAATCGACCGCAGAGACAATCAAGTGGCACTTTATGCCATTCAAAGGCGCTATCGATGCAGGCACCTGGGCGATCATGTCGCCTTATTATGTGTTCCCGGAGTTCATCGAGAAGAAACGAGACCGGATCAGAATCGTGCTGGAAGATTGGCTTCGAGGTGAACTGGGATTCAAGGGAGTCATCTGTGCCGACTGGGGAGCGGTGACACCCTATGCCGATATCCAGGGCGGTTGTAGTACCGCCCGGGTCGAGGAAGAATTTGAACGATGGCTTAAAAACAAGCAGACAGACGAAGAGCGGATCACCGACTCCGTGCGGCGAATTTTGACCGGCAAATTTGTGCTTGGACTCTTCGACCATCCTTACGTCGATGCCGAGAAGGCAGAGCAAATTGTTGACTGTGACGAACATCGGGCCGTTGCCAAAGAGGCAGCACATCAATGCCAGGTCGTACTTAAGAATGAAGGCAGTCTGATCCCGCTTCCCAATGGCAAGAAGGTTCTTTGGGCGGACTCGCACACTCCCGAGCAAGCGGGCGAACTCGCCAAGTCTCACGACATCGCAGTGGTCAACGTCAGAGGGTACAACGGCGTCGGTCATCGCAAATACGACGGCCAGGACTTGATCATGTTCGTCGAAGACGAATGCACGGCTCGATTGAAAGCGATCCACAAGACGGGCACTCCCATCGTGGCGATCTATCAGTTGCGAGGGAATCCCTTTCCCATTCCCTGGGTCGCTGAGCACGCGGACGCGATTCTAGTTTCATACGGGGCTCACTGGTACGGAGCTAAGGGCGACCGCGAGACCAGTGGCGGCTGGCAGGAGATTCTCTCAGGCGAATACGAACCAACGGGTGTACTCCGTGTTCAGATTCCGCGCAGCATGGAACAGGTCAAAGCCCAACGCGAAGACCTACCCTTCGACCTCGGTTGCACAGAAGAGGAACTGGAAAAAATCGCAGCGGCAATCGGCAGGGGCGAGTCTCCGCCTCGCCATCTTGGCGATCCGTTGTTTGAATATGGGATCAAAGGTTGGGGACCCACGAAGGGGAAATAGAAAAATTTGCCAGGTAAACGAAAACGAATCTCCGAGTTGACATGAAAAATAGTCTGCTCCTCGCGCAATGTTTCTTGTTGTATTTTGCAACCACGGGTGTTGCCGACC
>CAZDCF010000049.1:0-6578 GCA_964503895.1 uncultured Nitrospiraceae bacterium
TGTTTGTGACCACCATCGTACCGGACTCGTTCGCCCAGAAGGCAATGGCTGATCCAGACTCGACTTTCATTACTGAAAACTTGTTTGAAGATGCCAGCGATTTCATAAAACTTTTCTAGCGTTGTCCATGCTCCCAATCCTGTTTCTTTGAGCAATTATAGATTATTTTCCTTGGTGAGTACTAATCGGCTTATCTAGTGTAGAGCTTTTCGCTCTCAAGTTGTCGAAAGTGTCGTTATGAGTAATCCCCCTTCATCTTTTCTCTACTTTCATCCAGTGGCGAACAAGCCATCCATACATAGCCACATTGAGGCTGAGAACCAGAATGCCTAACCATATTTGAATGCTTTGGGTGAGAGCTGCGGGGTACAGAATGGGTAGCAGATAATGGGCGATGAAACCCGTTTCATACCCGGATTGACCTGCCATCACGCGCAGCCAAATTTCGAGAGGCGTGAGGGGACAGATCCAACCCATGAATTCGATCAGGGTGCCCCAAGCTACGGCCGGAAGGTGAAACCACGCAACCGTTTTCCATCTATAGACGAGCATCGCGCCGAGTATGACGAATAAGACGAAGCCGAAGTGCACAAGGACAACCACATCTGCAAAAAAATGGTACACCATCGTCCAATCTCGGTACTTTACCTTTTGTTTCCTCGCAAACGGAAGAATGAATCCGTTGCACTCATATCATCGGCATTTCTTGCTGAGAAATTGGGGTCGCCTTTCTTATTAATCATCATCCCCTTTGCTAATAACACGTGATAAAAGATCCACTACGAGAACAAGAGTGAGAGTGGGAGCTATCAGCGTACTTGCCATAATGGTCGTGAGAGTGAGAGTGATATGAATCAGCGTAATCATGGTCGTGACCATAATCAGCGTACTCGCCATAATGGTCGTGACTTGTCTTAGCGACACCATAAATTTCATAAGCATCATGATCATGATTACTTCCATGTGCTGTCACGGTTGAATTAAACGGGGCGAAAGCGATGAGGGTAATAAGTAACCACACACCAAGAGTGAGTGTACACAAAACAAATCTGTCAAAATGTTTCATCGTTTTGTCTCCTTCTCCGATATTATCTTTCACCTAAGTGTGATATTCTTTCACGAGAGAATCAAGAGTTCTCACTGAGAAAAGTTTGCCACTTTCAAAAATCTGAAAAACTTTCCGAAGGGGTCGATACGTATGGTGCGAGCGGTGCTTTTTTGGGGGGGGAGTTGGCGGCGCTGTATACATTCCGAAGGGTGTCACCAAAAGTGTAACCTTTTTTTCTTGGCAATATCGATGATACGACGATTAATCAGCCAACTCCTCACTTTTTTCACGATAATCATGTCGTGTGTGATGTTGACGGGTTGCATGCCAGAATATTTCTATTGGGAGAGAACAGACGGGCAACTTTGGGATGAGAAACATTTTGACAACGCGAAGGCCCGTTGTGGAATTAAGTCGGAAAAAGTTTCGACCTTTGTAATGAACCAATCTCGTCTAGATTATACATACAATACGGAGTATTGTAGTTGTATGCTACTTGAGGGCTATGAGGACATAGGAAATGACGAACAAACACCTCTTTGTAAAGTATATCTACCATAAATGCATTTGATTGCTTTTTCTAAGATGGAGAAGAAGTTTGCAAAGGAGTTGAAGTATGGCATTACGCAGATCCATGAACCAGCTGAGCGCGATCGTGATTCTCGTCATCTTATCGGGATCCCCTGCCTATGCTGATACGGGTTTTGATGTATGGGTAGAAGAATTGAAGGTTGAGGCTCGCAGTCAGGGGATTGATAGTGCACTCCTTGACCGTGCCTTCCAAGGGATGAAGCCACTCCCGCAGGTGTTGCGGCACGATTGCCATCAACCGGAATCAACGATCACGTTTGAACAATACCGAACACGGACGGTGAACCGGGAACGTATTCGAAAAGGGCGTCAGATGTTGGCACGACATCATACGCTTTTACAGAAAATCGGCCATCAGTATGGTGTGCAGCCACGATTTTTAGTTGCCTTCTGGGGAGTGGAAACCGACTACGGGCGGTATACTGGGCAGTTTCACGTGCTTGAGGCCCTGGCCACGCTTGCGTATGACGGTCGACGGAGTGCGTACTTTCGCAAGGAGCTTCTTAATGCGCTTTCTATTGTGCAGGAAGGATCTATATCCCTTCCCGTGATGAAGGGATCCTGGGCGGGGGCGATGGGACACATTCAGTTTATGCCCTCCTCGTTTCGGCGATTTGCTGTCGATTACGATGGAGATGGCCGAAAAGATATTTGGACGACACTTGCAGATATCTTTGCCTCTGCTGCAAATTATCTCTCTCGATCAGGCTGGCAAGAGGGGGAGCGGTGGGGGCGTCGAGCCACGTTGCCATCTGGGTTTAATGCGACACACGCGACGCTCAATATTAAGAAATCCCTGCACGATTGGCACCGACTTGGTGTCCGTCGGGCAAATGGGGCACGGCTTCCTCTCTCAGCGATGGATGGCTCCATTGTGTTGCCTGGTGGTAGGAAGGGACCGGCTTACCTAGTCTATGAAAATTTCAGAGTGACGATGAAGTGGAATCGTTCACAGTATTTTGCTATCAGCGTGGGGCTGCTAGCCGATGCGATTATTCAATAGAAGGCGACGCTGTATCATACCATGTTTGTGAGCGAAGTATGATAAATATGATTATTCAAATGCTAAGATACAATTGAACGATATGTTAGAAAGTTTTATCACATCTCAATGATTTATAAAGGATGAGGCATGGAGATGCCCTATGAGAGCAGACTACCACATTGTTAAATCACCAAATGTCGGAGAAATAGAAAAACTAGACCATTATTGGACAGACAAATGGAAATCTATTGGCAGCCGTCGTAGACCATTATGGCGGATCAAAGCTGGTCCGGAATATCGTTTTTTCTTGAAGGAGGCGCCGGAACCTAATGCCCAGATCAGGGTTTTGGATGGTGGTTGCGGTCTAGGCGAGTGGTCAATGTTGTTGAAAAAGGCTGGATACAAACCGTACGGATTGGATATCTGTGAAGAAGTGATTGCGTCTCTTCGGGAAGAGTTTACAGATATAAATTTTCTTTGCGGTGATATCCGGCAAACTAGTTTTGAAAATGCGTTTTTTGACCTATACATCTCGTGGGGAGTGTTTGAGCATTTTGAAAACGGGCTTCAGGATTCTTTCAATGAGGCATACCGCGTTCTCAAGCCAGGCGGCAAGCTGATTGTAACGGTGCCTTTTTACAGCCAGCGGTTGAAGGACGTTGAAACTGATGACAATCTTCCAGCACCGCAAGATAGGGAATTTTATCAATGGCGATTAGGAATCAACGAATTAGTTGAAGAATTCAAGAAGGGAGGGTTTGACTGCTCAGAGGCGACGCCAATTTACCGCAGTGAAGGGTTGCGACGCCATCTGCATCATAGCTATGGCATGCCCTACAACAGAATCACTCATGTGCTGACAACAGCTTTTGCACCTTTTGTCTCTGCGGAATATTTTGCTCATATGCTGATTGCTGTCGGGGTAAAAAAATAGAGATTTCTGACAATCTTAGAATATACAGAATATGAAAATTTTAAGAATTATCCATTTAAATTCTCTAGTGTATCTAATGGTATTTAGGGATTACTCGATCTGCGAGTGAATAAAGACAATGAGTACGCGTCATGCATATCATTTTTTTATTCAACTTGCCCAGACGATTTATATCGATGAGCTACCAAATTCCACCCGTATGGAGAGGTAAGCTCAAGATACGATGGGCCAGGAACAACTGAATTCTTTGTTGTAAATAACATGTCGGCCCCATTTAAAACTACTCTAGATTTCCATTTCCCGTTTGTCTTACTAAAAAAAGTAGAAACAGTAGTTTCCCCTTCTATCCTGTATTCCTCTGAAACTTGAGCGCCTACCGAATCTCCTTCAAATTGCTCCAACTTGAGTTGTGAGCTAACGCGAATCAAGTCAAACAAGGGACGAATCATATCCGTTACTAATTTAGAGGTCCCCTTAGAAAAATAAGAATAGGGAAGCTCGTTTTTCCAATGAAGCGGGATTGACGAAGTTAGTGGGACTAGGGATGCGCCTACTGCAAAAGCAAATAAGGCTGTGTCTGTCGGGCCGATGTAATTTAGAATCAAAAAAAGTCCTCGATGAACTGAGAATGAGGCTTGCGCTCCTGTAGGTAGGGATTCGATATAGGATATTCCATTGAAATCTACGGATACTTTCCACCTCTCCTCTTTTACTGAGTTGCCTACGGTAACCTTGTAAACATTCTCAAAATCAATCGGCATTGTTAAAAAAGTAGCGAGCGAGGGATTAGATACCAAATTCTTTACATAGTCGCCTTCCTCAGGAGGTGCCTGAATTTCAACCATCGAGATAGAGTCGATTGACTCTTTTCGAATAAATGTGGAAAAGGTTGGGCAGATAGTTAGGCTTCCCAAGTTGGGACTTTGCTGAACATGAAAATGAAGATGTGGCTCGGGAGATCGCCCAGAATTACCACAGAGCCCCAGGATGTTACCTCTTTGAACAGAATTTCCTTCTTTTACCCTGATGGTTTTCCACGATAAGTGAGCTAGAACTGAATACAGTTGGGAATTGTGTTGTATGATCACAAAGTTACCCCAATTGTCTTTGGTGTTGATTATACCAATCTCATTATCTGGCACCCGGTCTACAACCCTTATAACCGTTCCATCTGCTGGTGCAAGCACGGGCAATCGGTAGGCATGGTAATTAGGGGGTTTGTGCCCGGCCAAAGAAAAAGATTGTCCTTTTTCATCTACGACTACGAAGTCCCATGCATATTTCCATTGATCCTGATGAGTATACTTTCCCTGAATGCCTTGAGAGATTTTCCATTCACCATTAAATGGAAGAGAAAAAAATGTTTCCAAATTATTGTTCTCTAAGTGTTTATGCCAAGTCGAATCATAGTCCATATTTTTTTCTGGTGTAGAAGGGATAAATTTTACAAGCTTGGGGGAGTAGCCATGTTCTCTAAATTTTAGAGCATATAAAATAAGGAGGCTGGTAAAAACAGACGGAGCTGTCAGAATCGAAGCCTCAAAAAAAATCTGATCTAATATTTCATACATTGCTAAGCCAGTTAATGCACAAATAGCTGTGGCAACGATGGCAAGACCATAAGAAGCCAAACTTGGAATAACGAATACGCCTCCTAGAATTACCGCTGTCAATATAGAATTAAACCCAAGCAGGTCAGCGTTTATTCCCTCTAGGTTGTTGTCTACGGCAAGAAGCAGTGAGAATCCGATGAGAAATCCCCCTATCGAGAGCATGCAAAAAATTCTAGAAACAAGTAGTAGACCAACAAATAGTAAAAGACCTGAAAGTTCATGGGGCATAAACAAGATACTGCCTAATGCACGAAGAAACGACTTGCTTGCATTAAAATGGTCATCCAGTAATAGCAGATTGCTAAAATCCGCTATTGTCTGGCTTGGTTCTGGAATAGCCAGAAATTCCCCTATAAGCCAAACAATGGGGGTAACTATGATAAAAGGCAGGCTCAGGATTGGAAGATGGACATAGTAACCCAAGAGGCTAGTTAGTCCGACAGTCAAAAAAACGGTCATTAAACTTCCAGCTATTATTAGTAGGACTAATGTAGGGTTTAGATCAAAGGAGAATGCTAGGCAAAGCCCGACAAGAATTGCGTTATACCCATAGTAGCCGGTTTCGACAATTTTACGATTAAATCCCAAAAGTGTCGCGCTCCCATTCGCTGCAAATGTTGCACAAAGGCTTGCAATTAGCATATCCGGCTTCAGTGCTATGGCTGCTATGACAAACCAGCCAACTGCAAATGTGTTGGATAATAAGATTTGTGAATAACTTAAAAGGGTAGCTTTGTGCCAGAACGTTACAAAGGAAGGGATTTTGCGCAATTCACACCTATCTAACTCACGAAACCCAAGACCTGATGAGATTAGATATTCTTCGCAGACAAATAAAACCTGTTCTCAAACCGTAGAGAACACTGCTCTTTCGTAATTGCCATCAGGCGCACTCAAGTTCCTTAATTTGGCTAAGGTTTTAAAAGTCGGTGTTTCCAGAAATTTTGTCTTGTCTGTATAAATCTTCAACTGTTTCTCGATTACGTATCAAATGAACATCGCCAGATTCTTCAATGAGTGCCACAGCTGGCCTAGCTTGGATCCATTGCATCCATTGGGCGCAATTGTAAGCGCCGACGGGTTTAATCACCACACGGTCTCCCTTAACAAGCGGCGGAAGCATAAGGTACTCTCGAATCACATCTATCATCATGCACAGTGGCCCATAAATTACGGTTGCCTCAGGGACACCTGCAAAATCTTGTGCTGGAATTATCTCATGTTTATACCACCAAGCTGTAATTAGCGCATTCACTCCCGCATCCAAAGTAATGGCGCGAATTCCGGTTGTAAGCCGCTTGGTGTTTACTACGCTTGCAATAAGAAAACCCGACTCATCAACGACGGCACGACCCGTCTCAAGAATAAGAAGTGGGGGAGTGCCTGACGGTGATTCAAGGGTGAGTA
>CAZDCF010000050.1:0-6557 GCA_964503895.1 uncultured Nitrospiraceae bacterium
TGAACCCTAACGAAAAAGTGAATGGATTGTGGCTTGTCACTGCGGCTGGGTGCTTTTATGTTCTGGCATACCGGTTTTATGGTCGTTTTCTTGGCCAAAAAGTACTAAACCTGGATGACCAACGTGACACCCCGGCCTTCAGACTTGAAGATGGCACTAATTATTATCCTGCGAATAAATACGTGCTCTTTGGCCACCATTTCGCTGCAATTGCTGGAGCCGGACCTCTCCTGGGCCCAGTACTCGCAGTTCAATTTGGTTTCTTGCCAGGATTCCTTTGGCTAGTAATTGGAGCGGTCTTAGCTGGTGCAGTTCAAGATTTCATCATCCTAGTAGGATCGCTTCGTCGGAATGGCCGTTCATTACCGGAAATTGCCAGAGAAGAAATTGGTATTGTGACCGGGACAGCTACAGCCGTGGCTGTACTTTTTATCGTTATTGTGGCCCTAGCTGGCTTAGGTCTAGCGGTGG
Source organism: uncultured Nitrospiraceae bacterium (assembly GCA_964503895.1). GTDB lineage: Bacteria > Nitrospirota > Nitrospiria > Nitrospirales > UBA8639 > Nitronereus. Next base: position 472 of record CAZDCF010000050.1, read on the forward strand.
TAAATGCCCTTTTCCATAACCCTTGGGGCACATTCACTATAGCCATGACGATCCCCATCGCATTTTTGATGGGGTTTTATCATCACAAAATTCGTCCGGGACAGGTCGGCGAAATGTCGGCTCTTGGAGTAGTCTTACTATTTATCACCATCATAGTAGGAAGAAATGTCGCCCAGTCAGAGTTGGGAGAATGGTTCAATTTTGAACGTATGTCTTTAGTATGGCTCCTCGCTGGCTACGGATTTCTGGCCTCCGTGCTCCCAGTTTGGATGCTTCTCGTTCCCAGAGACTACCTGTCGACATTTATGAAATTGGGGGTCATAGCCCTTCTAGCGATAGGAGTGATCATCTTGGCCCCAGAAATTCAAATGCCCAGAGTGACCGAATTCATCCACGGAGGTGGCCCCATCATTCCAGGTCCGATCTTTCCTTTTTTATTTATCACCATTGCTTGTGGAGCAATTTCGGGCTTTCATTCTTTGGTTTCGTCTGGAACCACACCAAAGATGATTGCCCGCGAATCACAGGCCATGGTGGGATATGGCGCTATGTTGTTGGAAAGCTTCGTGGGAGTGATTGCTTTAATTGCCGCTGGACTTCTTATACCCGGTGATTACTTGGCCATCAACACGCATCTATCTGCTGATACATTGGCAGCAATGGGATACCCTATTGCTAAAATTCAAGAACTTTCACGACTTGTTGAAGTCGATATCAGTGGTCGTCCTGGAGGAGCGGTTTCTTTGGCAGTGGGAATGGCATGGATTTTTTCCGCCTTGCCAGGCATGGCCGGCTTAATGGCATATTGGTATCAATTCGCCCTGCTGTTTGAAGCCTTGTTTATTTTAACGACTATCGACGCGGGCACACGGGTCGCGCGCTATCTGGTTCAAGAACTCAGTGGACATATGTACCAACCACTTCGTCAAATTAATTGGTGGCCTGGTGTTCTTGTCTGCAGCGCGATCGTCGTCGGCGCATGGGGGTATTTAATCGCAACTGGAAATATCTCGACAGTTTGGCCTATGTTTGGCGCAGCCAATCAGCTACTTGGAACTATTGCACTTTGCATTGCCACAACATTGCTAATCAAAATGGGAAAAGGGCAATACATATGGGTTACGGTTTTTCCTATGATTTTTGTTGGACTGATTACTCTCACAGGATGCTACGAACTGTGGTGGATGTTTCTTAACCGTGCCACCACAACTTCGGAACCTGCTCAATCTATCACCATGTATATCAACGCAGCTCTCGTTGGATTAGTGGCAATTCTTGCGTTAGTAGTTTTAGCCGAAAGTGTCATCAAATGGTACGGATATATGGTTTTAAAACGACCATACACAAGCACCGAGATTGTTGATGGCAAAGGCATCCATATTCCTGATGGACCGTGTTGCTAAATTAGATTTTTTTTAAAGCACCTACTGGGAGGAGTCTGAAGTATGGCCGATACCTCTTCATTTGACATCGTTTCCACGGTTGACCTGCAAGAAGTGAAAAACGCTGTTGATCAAACCTTAAAAGAATTGAGTCAACGATTTGATTTTAAGGGATCCAAGTCAGGCCTGACTTTAAAGGAGAAAGAAATGATTCTTGAAGTCGTGTCGGATGACGATTATAAGTTAAAGGCCGTGCTGGACATCTTAAAAGCTAAATGCATCAAACGCAACGTATCCCTCAAAGCACTGGATTACGGAAAAGTGGAAGAAGCGCTTGGCGGAACCGTTCGGCAAAATATCACCATTCAAAGTGGAATCATTAATGAGAAAGCTAAGGCTATTGTCAAAAGCATTAAGGATAAAAAGTTTAAAGCCCAAGCCCAAATTCAAGGCGATCAAGTCCGAATTCAGAGCAAAAGCAAGGACGAATTGCAATCTGTCATCGCGTTTCTGAAGCAACAGGATTTTGGAATCGACTTGCAGTTTGAAAATTATCGATAAACCAACTTTGAGTCCTTAAAGCCCCCTGATTAACATTCTAACCCATCGATGCCGCATGTAGTATCCCATCACATTCAAGCTAACCTAAATCCTTTGATAAAAAAGAGTTTTCCTCTTGCTTGAAAAGCCCTGAGCCCATGCTTCTGAATGTTGCATCGTAGCTATCCATCAGGTAGGTTACCGACATGAAGAGAACGCTAAAAGGATTAAGAATAACGCTAACAATTGCCTCCATTTTATTCTTCAATGGCTGCAACAGCGTAGGACTCCCCGAATTGGGCACACCTGACATAGCCCTCCCTGAACTACCAAGTCTTGGATTCGGATTAGGGAGTAAAACTGAGGCCGCTATCCCAATTTCTGTTTCCTATGCTTTTGATGCAACTATCACTCAGGCAACACTAGAAGTTGATGGTTGTGGGTTCCCTTATACGATCAAATCCGGGGAAATCATTCCCCAGGCCTTTTTAGCGATGGGGCAAAAACAATTTAATTCTGTTGCAGCCTATGAGGGATCAGGGCAAGCCGTGCAGACTTCTCAACAAACTGACTTGACAGTCTATCTGCAACTTACCCATCAATCTTTTGAGACGCCTGACAAGTCAGCTCAGGAAGACACTTTTCTCGCATCTATTAATTTACAAATACTCGCAACGTTCATAGATTCAAACGGAAAACAACTCGCCCAGACGCCTTTAAATTATAGTGCCGAAGCTTCCCTTTGGACCCCTGCCCTTATGGTTCAAGCCGGTTCCTGTCTAACATCCTCCTATGACGAGGAAATCAACCGCGCGGCTGCAGAATTGGCCAGGCAACTTGTCAGCATAGTCCCTCAGGTCATCAAACCTGTCGCGCAACAACCGTTAATAACTCAGACCACATCATCTGGTCAAAATCAAGTACGCCAAGCAATACTTCCAGCTATGAAATTCCGTACTATGCTAAAGGATGGAAATAATAATTTGATTTTAGAGGGCGGCGAGGTATTAGTCTTGCAAATCGAAGCTACGAACTCAGGCAGACAGCCAGTATCTGCAATTAATATAGACTTAGCAGGACACCGCACTCTTCTCCGGGCGTTTTCGGACATAACGCCTCTGCCCATTTCACTTGGTGACTTCCAACCAGGAGAAACCAAGACCGCCGAGATACGTGGACGCATGCCCCGCCAAGTTTCTGACAATAAGGGCGAATTAATTGTGACGTTAAGGCCCCGTGGTGGCCCCCCTGTAGGATCTCATCGAATTTTAGCGGCACTGCAATCCCCTACACCAACGGGAAAACAAGACGCTTCGAGACAACTTTTCTCAAGCCCTCAGCAACAAAAAATTGGCCATTTCCGAAATAAATACGTGGCGATTCTTATTGGGATGGACCGGTATCGGGACACGTGGCGACAGGCTTATCGAGTCCGGACAGGACAAATGAAAGTCCTAAAGGATACATTGCAAACAACCGGGCTCTTTTCAGAAACAAACATTCGAATGCTTCGAGGGGTCCAAGCAACAAAAACTGATATCGAAGAAGTTCTGCTGTCCTGGGGGCGTCAACGCTTAGAGAAGGACTCTATATTGATTTTTCACTTTTCAGGGCAAGCTGTAAGCCACCCTGCAACGGGTGAGGTCTATCTTGTGCCCTTTGAAGGATCTCCAAAAGCTTCGTTAAAAAGACTGATTTCTCTTCGCACATTACAACGAGTATTGAGAAAACTAGAAAATCGATTAACCTTACTCATCCTTGACACGCCAGTGACATCGCTACTTCGTCAATCCGGAGCAATCAGCACAAATGGATCCATTCCCACCAGATGGACAAGCGGACTTCCCCTCTTACAGAAACAGGGCACGAAAGTCATTCAGATTCGAAAAAAGTCTCTCAAGAGCAATGATGGGCCAGCCGAACTTCTCGCGGGGCTTTTAGGCCAAGCTGATGCCAATAGAAATGGAACAATCACCCTAGGAGAGTTTCTGCACGACGTACACTCGATAAGTGAAATAACGGCGGCACCATCGAAGCATTCATCTGAAGCCTTGCTTCCCTTAACTCAGTAGTTCCTCACGTTTTTACTTCATCCGACTAGATCCCTTTACCCGAGAGCTACTCCTCTGCTGGGTTTTTTAAAAATATTGTTTTGGTTTAGTGCCCCAATTGATCGTGCCATCTCAAAAGGCTACGGCACCGCGCTACAAAACATTCAGGGAGCGTGCGGCGCGAAAGCTACGGCATTCAACCTGCCAATTCCCCAGATTGAATCATACCCCCGCTAACACGCTACCCCCATACCGTAGAAAAACTTTGGTCATTTGAGGCCCCGCGCCTACGTATTACTTTGTCACCAGGCAGACCAATTCACGCTATTGTCTTGTGTTGGGGCTGTTTGGGAGAAAGGCTATGGGGTTTTCCTGGCATAGGCCATGGAGATGGCCTTGATACGAAGCAATGGCCTTGTGATTCCTTGACGTGATTGCCTAGGAAACGTGTGGAACGTAGAGGAGGGGGAGGGAACCTCTGGGAAACAGACCAAGCACCTTCCAACAGGCAATATGGGTAAAAAAATCCCCGCTGAGATTGTAACCTCAGCGGGGACTAGAATAACGGGACGGAAGGGATGATCCTTCCGTAACTCAGATTACCAATTGATCCACAACTGAGTATAGCCCCACGTTTCATTACCAACCGAAGCTCCGTTATAACCAGAAGCTGGGTTGCCATCAATGTAATCGCCTGGGAAGAACACCCCACCGCCGATTTGCCAAGCGACATGGTTCCCCGGCGTAAAGAAATGCGTATAAATCACATCGACTTCTTCACCGAGGTCATCTTCATTGTTATCCTGTGGGGATTGGACGAAGACAGTTTGAGCAGCACCATACCAGTTGTCTCTGGTCTCGTTAAGCCAGAACTTATGCGCTGCAATCTCAAAATGGCTTCGGGCGCTTGGACGAAGGTTTAATGTTCCGCCAATATGCACCATATTCTTCCAGGCCATTCTGTCCATATACCCAAAGTGAATATGGTTGGTCGGGGTTAATTGATCAAATCCACGCCACGTATCGTTACAACCGGGCTGGGCACTTGTAGCCCCCCCATCACCATTTTTCGTGTTGTCTCCACAAGTGTTGGCCGCTGAATCACCTGAGGCCTGGTTGAACTCTACACCAATGCGAGGCGCCATAGGCACAGGAAGCGTCACACCCCCATCAACATGTAGGGCATAGGCCTGAATATTCATATTTCTGACGAGACCGTCAGCCGCACCAATTTCACCAAACTGATAATACCCTTCCCCTGTTACATCCACACGCAACTTGCCAAGAGACCGTTTGGTCACCGCGCGACCACCAACGGTATGACGGGATTGGTTTATTGGGCGCGCACCGGCTAAGCCACCGCCCGTTCCACCATCATGCCAAATCCAGGTGGGTTCCAACACAAAGCCCGCAACTTTCATTGGCGCTCTAGCATAGATAATGTTTCCATCATCGCGAGTCGCTGAATTACCAGCGGTTGTACAGCCGCCTCGTGTCTGGCCAGTACAATCGCCTTCATCGGTTCTAACCCAACCAAGCTGGATGGCATTGACGCCAAACTTCTTAAGCCGAGGACTTACATAATTGACTGTCAAACCATCATGGGACCAACCAACATTGTTCCAGTCAAAGTGACCAAACATGCGGTGGTTACCCCACACAATGAGCTGACGTCCAGCTTTCATTGTCAACCCCTTCAGGCCAAAGTTTCTGACCACCATAAAGGCCTGACGAGCAAAGATCCCGTTCCCGGCGACGTCCCCTTGGTTTGAATCAGGATCAGCGGAACCACCCCAATTCTTCGAGTATTGTGGCTGGAAGAAAAATGCCACATCCGGAGAAATGGTGTAATGGAAGCCAAGACGGACCCATTGCTGCACGAAGAAATCATTGGGCCTGTTAGCGGTTGCCACTAAACTATTATCGCTGAGTGAATTGGCCCCGGATCCAGCCGCCAAACCAAAACGAATAGCATTTCTGAATTCCGGACGTACCCGAAGGTCCCCAGAGATGTTCAACTTACTTGCGTCAAACAGTTTGCTTGTCGGCGGATCGAATTTGTGATACGGAATCAAATTCGGAATGGCCCGCGGCACCACTGGCACGGCAGAAT
>CAZDCF010000051.1:0-6548 GCA_964503895.1 uncultured Nitrospiraceae bacterium
TAATAGCATCCTCGCTATTCATCCAACAGCCCGATACCTTCTTCTAAGTGGTCAGCCGCCACAATTCAAATGTGTGTGGGGCGGTATGCTTGCTTAGTGGTGCGGGTGAAGGACGAAGCCCCTTTTGTTAACATGCCTGAACGAAATTGCATCTGCATATAACAGATTTACGGAGGTTTACATGTCAATAGCTACTCATTTTACAGACGGACCCCCGGAAGAAGCTTATAATCACGTCGTAAAAACTCTGGAAGACAAGGGGTTTGGTAACCCGACAGGTCGAGAATACCATTTCGCATACAGGGAAACTGACGGAACTATTACAGTCTTGGATATATGGGATTCAGAAGAGAATCTAGGGAAGTTCGCTGAACAGCTCATCCCGATTTTTGCGGAACTAGGAGTTCCCTTGTCAGAACCCAAAATATACGAAGTGGCAAATATCATCGTAGGCAAGTAGCTCATTCCGATAGCCCGATGGGCTCCTCCAAATAGACGGTTAGCTCAGTGGTTTAGAGCGCTGCGTTGACATCGCAGAGGTCACCGGTTCAAATCCAGTACCGCCCACCACTATACGTAAATCGGACTCCTTCTCCGTTCGCATCGAATCAGGGGTGTTTGCTAAAATGGTTACAAGTTCTTCGTAGCGGGCCTTCAGTTCTTCAGGCCTTTTACTTTTTCCGTTAACTAGCATGCTTAGATAAGTGTGCGAGATTCCCAAGATGCAGCTCAAGGCTTATGGTGGGACGGGATACTCATTCATTCTGGAGCAATTCCTGCCGGAGATGCGCCTACGAGGAGTGACGGAGGAGCATATCGGTATGATGATGGCCCAGAACCCTGTCCGAGTACTTACCTTCACCGAGCCCAAAAGCTAGCTTTTTTTAGCGTTGAAGTAGGTCATTAACTTTATACTTGGTGATTTCAAACAGGAAATAATATGCCAGAAATCGTAATTTCATCAGAAAATCTGCATAAATTTTATGGGACAAGAGATCAAAAAGTTCATGCCCTGAGAGGATTGAATATATCGATTGAAGAAGGGGAAATAGTTGGTGTTATGGGACCTAGTGGATGTGGAAAAACGACTCTCCTTAACTGTCTGTCTGGACTAGACTCAATTGATGACGGGAATATATTAATCCAGGGGAAACCATTAACAGACTTAAATGATGATCAATTAAGCGAATTAAGAGCAAAGAAGATGGGCTTTGTTTTTCAAACGTACAACCTGCTTCCTGTTTTAACTGCTGTAGAAAATGTCGAATTGCCTCTACTGGTTTCAGGTTTTTCAGGCAAACAAGCGAGAATAAGGGCTCTAGAAAAATTGTCTGAGGTTGAATTAGAAGACTGGCAACACCATTTGCCAGGTGAATTGTCTGGTGGCCAGACACAGAGGGTTACTTTGGCGAGAGCGCTAGTAAATGATCCCGCAATCGTTTGGGCAGATGAACCCACGGGTAACTTAGATAGCGAAAACGAAAAACTGATTATGGATCTATTGACTCAGTTAAACAAAGAAAACAACCAAACTTTTGTTATTGTCACTCATTCTGATTATGTCGGGGGAAGAACGAACAGAATAATACAAATGAAAGACGGGGAAGTGGTTTAGACAATGGCAAAGGTTTTTGGGCTACCGGCAACAGAATTAGCCATAGCCATGACAATTCTTTCAGTCCTAATATTTTCGGTTTTTGCCATTGGCGCCAGCAGAAGATTTATTTTGGTAAAGATGGGAACGCGCAACATTCCCAGAAGAAAAGGCCAGAGTAGTTTAATTGTAATTGGACTTATGCTCAGTTCCGCCATTATTGCGACTTCTCTAGGAATCGGGGATACGGTCAGATATTCAGTCCGATCCGTTGCTTTGGATTTTCTGGGCCCAACTGACGAAATTATTGAAGGGCCCGGCAGACAACTTTTTGGAGAAGAATATTTTGACTATTCCGAGTTCGAAAGGGTGGAGCAATTAACTCAAAATAATTCCGATATCGACGGCCTGCTGCCATTAATCGAAATTAATTTACCGGCTTCTAACGATGACCTCGAATTGGCCGAAAGCAATATGAGAGTTAGAGGTTTAGATGGTGGTTATTCTGACAATTTTTATGAGTTAAAAACCCTACAAGGTGCGATTGTTTCTATAAATTCTCTTGCGACCCATGAAACGTATATCAACGCGGGTACGAGTGAAGTACTGAAAATTAATAAGGGTGGGAATATCAGTGTCTACACCCCGTCAGGCAAGACAGAATTCACAGTATCTGATGTTTTACAAAATGGTGGTTTGGCCGGAGGGGGGAGAAATCCGTACGTCCTACTTAGATTAGATTCCTTACAACGGTTGCTTAACAAAGAGGACAAGATAACCAATATTCTGGTTTCCAACAAAGGTGTTGGAGAAAAATCCTTGAGCCTCTCGAAAGAGGTTACAAAATTTTTGAGGACTGAGTTGACAAATGAACCGGTGGCAACAGAGATATTCGATATCCTACAAGGTAACGGGATACCTGGGTTGCTATCAGAAGAATCCAAAACTGTTCGGCAAACAGATAAAGAGATATCTAATACGCTCAAGCGATTATCTGAGAATTTAAACTCTGATAATTTTAATGATGATTTCATAAAAGACATAAGTGACTATCCGACCCAATTAATGATTCTTGGGGTATTGGATAAATCCGGATTGCATGAAGATGCCGGCAAAATATCGACTCTTTCAATTTCATTAACCTCCTTAAGAGTCGATGACGCAAAAAATGATGGCGTCAAACTGGCCGAAACTGTGGCAACTGGTGTTACGACTATATTTTCTATATTCGGATCATTCTCCATCATGGTGGGCCTGCTGCTAATTTTTCTGGTATTTGTCTTACTTGCTGCCGCAAGGTCAACCGAGTTAGGAATGGCCCGGGCAGTAGGTCTAAAACGCCGGGATTTGGTCCAGTTATTCACTTATGAAGGAACGATATATGCTCTCTTAGCCGCCATAGCCGGAACTGTTGCAGGGGTGGGCCTAAGCTTTGGATTGATATTTATTATTCAAGATTTGATTGACGCAGACGATTTTACAATCACGCCGTACTATTCCGTGACCTCTGTGTTAATAGCCTTCTCCAGTGGATTGATATTGACCTTTATTACCGTAGTATTTTCTGCATACCGAGCTAGTAATCTAAACATCGTGGTAGCGATTCGGGGCCTCAAGGATGAGTTTGTGAGGAAGGCCCCTGAGCCCATGAGAAAAAAGATGTTGGATCTCGTTTGGAATCTTATATTTCCAATCAAACAAATGGTATTGGTTGTTACTGGCGAAGAGGGACGGATAAAAAGCTTTGTACTTTTTTTGATCTTTCCAGTTGCATGGCCCATAAACATTGCAACTTCATTGTTTAAATTGTCTGGAAGACATTCATACTTAATTCTCGGTGTTTTTTCTTCGTCTTTGTTGATCTCTGGAATACTGACAGAAACAGGTACGAGTTTCTTCATAGGATTAACAGGGACTGCACTAGCTGTTGGTTTGTTTGTGAGATTTCTGTCTTCACGATTTATAAGTGACGCTGAAACAGTAAATCAAATTGGAGGCACCTTAGAAGGAGGCCTCGTACTTTTGGCAAATTCCTTACCTTTTGATTTTTTCGAAAGGTGGATAGGGCAATTGTCTGAACCCGGACCATGGTTTTGGCCCATTGGCGGTGCTATGTCAACCGCGGCAGCCGTTTGGCTTCTTATGTGCAATACGAAGATTCTTATAGCCATACTCAATTTGATGTTATCAAGATTCTCCGGTTTGAAAGCGGTCACAAAAACGGCCATAAGCTATCCGATGGCTTCAAAATTCAGAACGGGCTTAACAGTCGCCATGTTCGCCCTGATCATATTTACCCTGATGATTTTTTCGATTCTGAACGGGCTTCAAGACATAACGTCTGAACAGCCTGAAAGAGTTACAGGTGGATATGACATCAAAGGCACTATAAGCCCCGATCTTCCAATTTCTGGTGATATAAAAGATTCCTTGAACATGTTTGATTTCACGATTGTGGCAGGAGCGTCCGTTGTTCCTGTAGAAGTGAAGGAGTCTGATGGGGAAAATACTACCTATAAAAGATCTAGACTCGTTTCATTAGAAGATGACTTTATTCAATCCACTCAATGGAGAATGGCTCATTTCGATGCGAAATACGGTGCCACGGATCAAGACATATGGAGATCGTTGGTTGACAATCCAGAACTGGTTGTCGCGAGTGCCTCGATCATTCCTTCTGGAGACCCATTTGGCCCACCGGACCGAAGCTTTAAGACATCATATTTGAGTCCCGGCGATCTGAAAAAGATGAGTTCTTTTTCCGTCGATATGAAGAAAAGAAGAGATTCATTAGAACCTGAAAATGTGATTGTTATAGGTGTAATTGAGCGATTGGCATCGGGAACAGGTTTTGGAAGCGAATCTGCCACATTTTACTCGTCAAGATCTTTAGCATCTAAGATAACAGAGGAGCATATCCCTCTTGACACCTTTTATTTTTCACTGAAAGACAAAAGTGTCGCATCAGACTATTCGCAAAAATTAGAGAAACTTTTCTTGGCAAATGGTATGAATGCAGAAAGTCTTTTAGATGAGTTGGAAAAAGAGAGAGCAACTAACAATGCATTTAACAAGCTGTTTCAGGGATTTAGTGGCCTCGGGTTAATTGTTGGTGTTGCAGCTATAGGAGTACTGTCTGTAAGAGCGGTGGTCGAACGCAGACAATCTATAGGAGTACTTAGAGCTATTGGATTTACGTCAAGCATGATAAGGACTCAATTCTTGATCGAATCTTCCTTCATAACCCTTCTTGGAATTGTTGTAGGGATAGGTCTTGGAATTTTACAGTCATGGTTGATTTTTCTGGAAATTTCTAAGGAGCTTGAAGGCGCAAAATTCGTTATTCCAATAGGAGACGTGGGAATATTGATTGGTATAACGATAATCGCTTCGATTTTAGCCAGTGTAATACCCGCTAACGAAGCCAGTAAAATCTACCCGGCTGAGGCACTACGATACGAATAAATACCAGCTAACTCCAATTAACAAAACTTTATTCAACCACCGGTACTGTCGGTTTAAGTGGCATGGGTTTTGGTGGAAGAAGTTTACAGATACCGTGTGTCTAGCAGGATTGGCATCAGGCACTTCCTGAGGAAGTACTCTGCCACCCCCTTAGGCATTGATGCTACCGTTAGAAGAGTGCGCTACCAAGTGACCGTCGGTGCCGTTGGGTCACTTCATTATCATCGCCTAAGAGATGGAAAATAGCGATACACGCCTTCCTGGCACCGTCATGATCGTAATAACGGTTTTTGCGCACAACCTCTATGAATCCGGTGAGCGCAGTTTCGAAGCTGTTGGCCCGAACGTCGCGAATGGCGGTCATATATGTGCCTGTGATAGAGTTTTCATGCATTGAGTGGGGCTCGTTGATACGCTGGAACATACCCACCAGTGTTCGGATGGCTTGGGCTGCCTCGAAATACTTCGAACCAAGATCGATCGACTCGATGATTTCCAACGATTGAGCCGAGTCTGACACAAGGAGGGTTTGGGCCAAGAGTACTGAGCCCTGTTCGTTTTGAGGCTCTGCTGCCAGAATCGTCTCCAGCAATTCTCTGGCCTGCAATATCTTGTTTTCAGCTATGAACTGCTTAGCTCCATCAAGTTGGAGTCGATACTTGTTAGGTATTGCATTCCCGAGCCATTCGACTACCTGTCTCTCCGATAATGCGCCTACGAACTCGTCGCTGACTATCCCATCGACGAAAAGCTTGACGTTGGGTATGCTCCTGATTCCGTATTGAGAGACGACTGCGGGATGCTTCTCGGTATCTAGTTTGGCGAATAGCCACTCCCCTCCATTTCGTTGAGCCAAACCTTCTAGTATCGGACCGAGTACTTTACAGGGGCCGCACCACGCCGCCCAAAAGTCCACGAGAATCGGAACAGTGTGACTCTTTTGTATTACGTCTGATTCGAAATCGTCTGTATCATAGGCCATCTTCATCTCCCTCTCGGGTTAGGCAAACCGCGACCGTATTCCAGTCTAGTATCTTAATGGCACAGTCGGTGTGTCACTAGATCGCATACACGATAGCGTTCAGAGTGGCACTGGGGCGCATGGCATTGCTATATCATCTGACCCACTTGCCTAGCACAGGTAATCTCTAGCCCCGCTTTCGTAGTTCCTGGGCTACATAGCCCCGAGAACCAGACTCATGGGGGATGATGGCAAGAATCTAGTGGGTAGGAGTCCCAAGGGTGATTAGGTACTTGGAGACTTCGCTTTCCAATCTGCGGACAACACCAAGGCATACCCACTGCTTACCTCACAACAGCCTTATGAGCCTTAATAACTCCCTCGTTATTTAACGCCAGATGACTAGGTGTCACAACCCTTTTTATAGTGTTGTCGTGCGAGGTAACAGCCAGATGTCCCACCTACGATCAGCCATCTTGACTCACTGGCATATACTATGCGCAGAAGCGACGAAAACAGCAAGCGCAA
>CAZDCF010000052.1:0-6283 GCA_964503895.1 uncultured Nitrospiraceae bacterium
ACTCAACGGGTAGCGAGTTGTGTGGCAACGTGATGCCGTGTGCTGCACCGACGAGCTCCCATCGGTCGAATACGATTCGGAAGATCATCAGCAGTGCGATAGACGAAATGATAAAAGAAGGGCCTCGTACGCGTAACGTGATGAGACCTACGGCAAAACCAAACACCGTTGCGACCAGTCCGGCGAGTAGCGCGGTGTAGAACGGCGAGATACCGTAGCGGGCAAATATAAAGCCAGAAAAAAAAGCGCCGATCCCAAAAAAAACGTTGTGACCGATCGATATGAAACCGCCATACCCGCCGATGATATTCCAGCTACTCGACATCGTGACATAAAGAAATGCGAATAACACCACATGAATAGCGTAATTGTGATTTCCAAAGAACTGGACGGCTGGAAATGCAATCAGCGCAACAAGCAACAGCAAAGGGATCACTTTTTTCGAATCCCATTTGGATAAAGATTGCCTTGAGGTCACAGCGGTATCGGACATTTTGTTAACAATTCCTGACGATTCAATCAATCCTAACGCCAAATAACCCCTGAGGCCTGAACAAAAGAATCACGAATAGAGCCAGAAAGAAGACCATGGTTGACCATGCAGGAGAGTAATACGCGCCTACGAGTGAAGATATTACGGACAGAACCAGCGCTCCAATTACGGCACCTGTCAAACTGCCCATCCCTCCCAGTACGACCAGTGACATCAAAATTGCGATCCACTCCCAGTGCCGGGAGGGGAAGAAACTGAAGACGAAACTGACCAACGCCCCGGCGGAGCCCGCTAAGGCACAGCCGATGGCAAACGAGACGAGGCAGACCAGTTTGACATTTACGCCGACAAGTTCAGCCGAGGTCCGATTCTGTGACGTTGCTCTAATTGCCACACCGAAATTCGAATATTTTAAAAAGAGTGCCAGTCCAGTGATTATTGTTACGCTGACCAGCCCAGAATAAAGTTGCGCCGTGGGGATGAAAATTTCACCAATAAAGATGGCATCTGTCGCATAGCCCGGCGAGGTAATTCGCTGTGTGTTATGAAAAAAGAATGCGAGGAGACCATCAAGAACCATTGCCATTCCAAATGTCAGCAGCACCGTCATCTCAGAGTATGTTTGCTGGGCGGCATCCTTCTCAAATATCAGTTTGTACAACACTATGCCTAGGCATGCGACAACGAACGCTGCCAATGGAACCGAAAGAATCGGATCCAGACCAATCGAAATGAATAGCCAATAGGAGACGAACGCGCCCGAAATAATAAGTATGGGATGGGCTAGGTTGACGATCCGCATGACGCCAAAGATCAATGTCAGTCCGGACACCATGAGCGCATAGACAAAGCCGAGCGCCAGACCAAGGATGACAACTTGAAGAACCTGCATCATTGTTTGGCTGTTTTTCCGAGGTAGAGTTCCCTGATTCTCTGGTCCTGAAGAACTTCGTTGGCAGGTTTTTCAAATACCAGTTTGCCGAGGTCCATCACGACACCGTAATCAGCAGCTTCGAGTCCACGGAACGCATTTTGTTCAACCAAAATTACGGCAATACCACTGGAGGCAATGTTTGCAATGTGTTGAAAGGTCTGTTCGACGAGGGCCGGCGCAAGTCCAAGTGACGGCTCATCGATCAGCATAAGTTTGGGCTGGATCGCGAAGGCCCGAGCATAAACCAGTTGTTGTTGTTGGCCGCCTGAAAGGGTGCCCGATACCTGGTGCAATCTCTCCCCTAAAACAGGAAATGTTTCGATCGCTTCGCGGATTCTTTCTTCTGCCAATTTTTTGTCTTGCAACGAATAGGTGCCCATCTTCAAGTTCTCGGCAACTGTCATACTCGGAAAGATTGCTCGTTCCTGCGGAAGGAAACAGATTCCTTGGCGCATGATCTGGTATGCCTCCTTTCCAGCAATGTTCTTGCCTTCAAATTCAACGGCACCGGATCTTGGTTTAAGCACGCCCGTAATTGCCTTGAGCACCGTAGATTTTCCGGCTCCATTGGGTCCAATGATGCACTTCACTTCGCTTTTCTTAATTTGAAGGTTGAAATCCTGAACGATATCGGGCCCGTAACCGTATCCAGCCACCAGGTTGCGCATGTCCAGCAGGTTGGCCATCTAAGTGTTTCGCCCCAGATAAGCTTCGAGGACATCGGGGTTGTTCTGAATCTCTGAGGGATTGCCGGTAGCAATGATTTGTCCGGCGGACATCACAATCACATCGTCACTGACGCCCATGACAACATCCATATTGTGTTCCACCAGCAAGATGGTCTTTCCCTGTTCCTTCAGGGTGACGAGCTTGTCGATAATATTTTCCAGCAGTCTGAGATTGACACCTGCTGCTGGTTCGTCAAGCAGAATCAAGGCTGGATCAGCCATGAGTACAGCACCCAGATCCAGAAGTTTTTTCTGGCCGTAGGAAAGAGATCCCATATCGAGATCTGCAAGCGCCGAAATGCCGAGAAATTCCATAATTTCATCGGCGCGCTGCTTGTCGTTGATGGTTACTCCGCGTTGTAACAGGTGAGTACCGAATCCGCCCGCGGTGTGCAGAGCCAGATTCTCGGTAACTGATAGGTGATCCAACGTTCGGGTCAACTGAAAGGAGCGGCCGATGCCAAGTCTGGCAATCTTATGAGGAGGCAATAAATCCAATCTGTTGTCCGCGTAATAAATTTCTCCGGAATCGACTGGGTAAATTCTTGAAATACAGTTAAACAGCGTGCTTTTGCCTGCACCATTTGGTCCTATCAGCGCTGAAATCGTCCCTTCTCGAATAGCAAAACTGCACTGGTCCACGGCGATTAGGCCCGCGAAGGATTTGGATACGTTATTAATTTTCAGCATAAAGCTAAGAGCCAAGGAAACCAGTCGACATTACTAAAGATAATCCCAAATTAGTTTTCTAATTTTTTCATCGATTCAAACCCGGTTGTGCCGAGGTGATCGTGAATATTAAGGAGCCGGTTGAATCGCTGTTGTCCCATAGTAAATCCCACAAAATAACCAATTTCAATAATTTCCTCCTCGGAAAAAAACTGGTACAAGCGAGTCCAGAACATATCGTTTGTGTCCAAGTCCCAGGTAATCGCTTCGGTCAGAGCCAATGCAGCTTTGGTCGCGCCGTCATAAAGGTCGGATTTCTCAAAATTCAAAAGTTCCTGGTACTTGCTTTCTGTTAGCCCACTGGCAGTCGATTTAGAGCTTCGCTGATTGCCACAGTACTGGCACTCGACTGATTGTGATACATAAACTCTGCACAGTTCCTTCAAGTCATGATTGACTATGCCCTCGACGAATACGGTTTGCCAGGTATTCTGAAAAGACCAGAAGACGTGGGGAAGGCGCGCGCGAATTGCCTGACTTTCAGCGCGCGGTGTGCCTTTTTCTACAGATTCGAAAATGGCATTCCGAATACTTTTGTCTTCGACTTGTTCCGGACGAACAAACTGTAGTCTTAATTTGTCCATGATGAGTGTTCCTCGCACGTAATTGTCCACACGAACCTAGCTGGCCGATGATAGGGAGTTCTTTGTTGCAGAAATCGCTGTCGACAAGCACATTGTCTTTTTGAATTTTCGTTAAACATAGTTGGAAAATCTTGAAAGTATCGTTTCCAGCACTTCATTGCCATCTCGTTTCCACCAGTTCTCGGCCGAAAAGATTTCAACTTCAATCGTACCTTTATAGCCTGCTTTTTCTACCCAGTCTCGAATTTGAGGTATGTTTATCACACCGTCGCCCATCATTCCTCGATCGAGCAAAAGATCACGGGTCGACAGCAGCCAGTCACAGACATGAAAACCTAGAATTCTTCCTTGGGCGCGTGCGATTTCGTTTTCGAGTTCTGGGTCCCACCAGACGTGATATACATCGACTGCAATACCAACGCCATCGCCCAACTGGTCGCAGACATCGTTGGCTTGCGCTAGCGTATTAATGCATGCTCGGTCCGCTGCATACATTGGATGCAGGGGTTCAATCGCAAGCAAAACTCCCGCGTTACGCGCGTAATCAAGTAATTCCCCGATTCCATCGGCAACTTGCGCTCTCGCATCAGCAATGTCCTTTGACCCTTCGGGCAATCCACCTACGACCAGCACGAGGCACTCAGCACCCAAAGCTGCTGCTTCATCAATTGCTGCTCGGTTTTCACTCAGTGTTTGTTGTCGACCAGTTTGATTTGGTGATGTAAACATACCAGCCCGACATAGCCCCGACACTTGAAGACCATGATCCTCAATAATTTGGATTGCATTATCCAGCCCAAGTTCTTGGACTTTGTTTCGCCACGGACCGATCGCTGAGATGCCGTACTGGACGCATCCCTCGACGCACTCTCGCAATGACCACTGTTGCACTGTCGCCGTGTTTAGTGAGAGTCGAGCTAGGTCTGCCATTGGGCATGCTTTCCGTAAAGTGCCATTAAAGGCACTTCATTTAACTATGAATTCAGAAATTTGTCGCCGAAGCTGGATCCATTTGCTGCTTTGGGTAATTCCAGAGTGGGTTGTCGACGCAGTGGGCGCCTCACAAGCGGGACTTCTGGCGAAAAAAAGGGCAGTTGTGGCGATCGGCCACAACTGCCCCTCGATGATCTACTTGATCAAATGGTTACCAAGCTGGTTTCGGGCTTACTGCAGGAGAAGCCTTGAACTCATTAATTGGATAAATGAATTTTAGTTCTCCCCCCTGCCACTGAACGATCAGGGGTTGCTTGTTGATCGGTAATCCCGTGTCATCCCAGTTGTAAGATCCTAGGATTGTGTTGACAGGGTCACTGGCGGTTCGACTATGCAGCCAAGCAATGATTTTGTCGTTATCGACGGAACCCGTTGCGTGGACCGCTTGATCAATTCCTTGACAAAGCGCAAATGTAATTGCGACATCTTCGTCCGGGAGTTTCCCATTGGCGCTTTGGTAGGCCGCGACAAAATCAGTGTTGTTCATCTGTTTGTCGCCCAGAGTACCTTGGAAAGGTGCGTCTGCGTGCCATGCCGAAAACACCATGATTCCCTCGCTGGCGTCACCCACACCCTCCAGAAACTCAGACTGGGTACCTTGGGTGAGTAACATATGCTTCGGGTTATGGCGAACGGTCTTTAGGGCGCGTGAAAGTTGAACCGCTTCTTCTGGCGACGCCATCATACCGATCACGTATTCTGCACCGGAATTTTTGATCGAGTTTGCCAGAGTTAACCAGTCTGAAAATCCTTCTTCCGGCCATTGTTCGTGATACACAAGATCCATTCCGGCTTCGGCAACATAGCCAGGCGCCATGTCTTCTACGAGTTCCCCACTGCCTGGCAGTTTGACCTTTTTACCTAACAGGCCGTTTGCGATCGAATTGGCGAAGAAATCATCCGCATGTACGACAGCCACTGTTTTTGGTTGATCAGCAGCGGACGCAAGATCCTTTATGACGCTGATGAAATTCTCTCCGTAGTATTCCGCCGCTTTTGGTTGAAAGTAAAAAAGATTCTTGAAGCCGCGTCTGTAGATCCGAAGTGCGCCGCCTGAAGGAATGGGCAGTGCGTAGTTGTATTTGGAAAGAATAGTTGAAGTCGGGAACGTTAGCTTACTTGAAAAGGTTCCAAACGTAAGCGCTACTTTATCAACGTTGATAAACCGCTCATATTGGGAAATGGAAGTCTCGACGTCCGACCGATTGTCAGTGGCGAGCAGTTCAACCTGCTGACCCAACCAACCACCGTTAGCGTTGATCATGTCAACACACATCTGGTATCCCTCCAGATGCTTGGAGCCCGGCACGGCAAACATGCCGGTCAGCGGCATTGATGCCCCTACTTTGATGGAAGCCGCGTGCGACGCGCCAACCAGCGAAAACGATGCGACCGCTATTAATACAGTGATAATTCTCTTTTTCATAAACTGCCTCCTTTGTTTGTATTACGGCTGACGGTTTTCAGCACCAAATTACAACTCGTCACCTTCTGACACCGGTGTGATCCAACTTAGGCCGGCGATTAAAAAACATGTTATTTGTGCCCCTTTTTTTAGCACAATCGATTGCAGCATAGGGGTATAGGATTGTCAAGATAATCGTGCTTAGGCAACGATGCGTGGGACGGCATGTACTGTCGTTAAGTTGCAAGAAAAATTTTTATATCTGTTGCTAATTGTGGATTCCATGCACTTCCATAAGAGTAGTCATTCGTTTGGCGGCGAGTTCCGGGTCCCGCAAAAGACCTGCTTTATCTGACAGGCGAAATAGATTCGCGAGGTGTACTGTAGATCGTGCGCTTTCCTGACCTCCAACCATCA
>CAZDCF010000053.1:0-6221 GCA_964503895.1 uncultured Nitrospiraceae bacterium
GCCAATAAGATCTCAACGACTTGGGGACAAATCAAGAATAGCTACTAGAGGCAACTCTCTATAAGGAAAAGAGTATCTTGATTGGTGCTTTAATGGATTAACTCATACTAGGCAATTGCATATAAAAAAACATTTTGTTCTTTTTGAAATTTGTGTATTTTATAGCCCAACAGATGTATTATACCCAAACAACATGTTGAACAAATAACCTTAACAAACAAATAAATTAAATATTATTAACAGGCCATCCGTGGAGGTACCGATCATGAATGAAGGCCTTTAGAAAGGAGTTGATGACTATAATCAGAGAAAAAATATATAGTGAAGAACAGAACCTATAAATCAAATCCAATAATCTTTAACCTTATAAGTAAGGGGGTAATATTATGGAAACGCTAATGTTCTTTTTAGGTTTTGTAGTAATAATAATATTTTTGGTAGGGTTTGTGAAGTTGGTGCAGAAGAAGTAAGAAAAGGCACCCGTATAGTATGCGGGTGCTTTTAGTTTTAGTTGTACTTAAGTTAAAAACTTAAATACAAGATTAGGTGAATCTGAATTCCTTCCGCTATTTTGATGGAGACAGTCCCAGCTGTGAATAAAAAAACAGACAGCAGCATCTGCCTTTTCCTGACTATACCATATCCCAGCCCAAGAAACTTTCAGGTGGTAAGGCAAATACACCAGAAATGGTGAAGTTAGATCCAGCTGTAGACCGCAGACCGCAAGACTAGGCTCAAGATTGGCCAGAAGCAGCCTAGCAAAGCTTCGCCTAGAACTAATCCAATAAAGAAAGGAAGCCCCTTCCGATAGGCTGATACGCCGCCATGCCGGAGTATCAGCCATTTCAGGACCAGGGAGATTGCCATTGGGAACCAGATAATATCGGTAGTACCTGGGGCTACACCGATGACATAGCCCACTGGAGAAAGCGGAAACCAAACCAGTCGGGAACGAAGAAGGGTCAGACCTAGATTGAAGGCAAAGGCCAGACACAGAACTGTTATTGCTACGTTATCCGCTGGTTTGGGGTTAATTAACCAAGAGGAGAGGAAATTGTAGGTTTCTGCCCCACCGGCATGGATCTGCTCGGAACCGGCTGCAACCCCTTCTTTATAAATGATATATGGATAGAGAATCAAGCTGGATCCAATTCCCACTATGCTGGCCAGGATCAAGGCGATCAGCATGGTTTGATTTCGGATGCCAGTTTGTTCCGCCAGTTTAAAGGATTCCATCTGCTCCGGCATTGGGTGCGTGCGAAATGAGGCATAGCTGGCTCCACTGAGCCAGTTCATTAGAGACAGAAGGGTTAGATTTCCAGGTCGAAGCCGCCGTGTGCCTAGCATGGATATCATTAGGTACTGCGGAGTGACATAGCCGATCGCATGGATTGGCGGACCCAACTCGGCTCGCATACGCGTCAAGCCGACAACTATGGCCAGATAGATAGTGATGAAAATAGCATAAACCCAGAATGACATTCCGCTCTGAAGGCAAAAAAGCATCAATAACAGCAGGCAAAGGCACAAGATAGTGACCGTACTCCGGTGGGAAATTGGCTCTTTCGACTCTTCCATTGGATTAGGACGGATCACATGGAAGAGAACCGCCTTGAAATGTTTCCTGCCACTCCAACAAGCTATGACCAGTAAGGCAAAAAGTGCACCTGCCCCTTGTTCCCCCAGGAACGGATAGCCAGGCAGAGTAATGATGCCGGCTGCGCTGCCCAACAATAGCTGCACTTTTTTCATCAGGTAGAAAAACACACAGGAAAACAGCAAGTCGAAAGGAAGAATGAAGGCAAAACCAATCAGGTAGGGATGAAAACGTAGCGGGGTACTGCCCATCGCATTCCACGGCTTTTGGTTGAAGTAGGTGTCGAGGTTGTATTTCTTAACTGGAATAGCAGGCAAGATGGGAAAGAAAAATTGGAGCCCATTAAACAAGTTTATTCCAGCGGCAAGTCCAAAGCCGATCCAGAGGAGCCGATTCCTAAAGATTGACCCCGACTGGGCTGTAATTAGAAGCGGGATTTGAACAATCGGATAGGCCAGTTTCTCACGGTTGACCCATTGTTTTCTCAGAATAGCAGTTAAGCAAAGAAAAATCGCCGAAAGCAAGAGTATGACAATTGACCAGGAGAGGATGGGGGTAATCCATGGCTGAAAGTAGCCATCGGTAAAAAAATTGACCCCACCTTCGTAGAAATCAGTAACTGTCTTTGGCTCAGAGACGATCAGCCATTCCGGCAGGTGGTGAAACAGTAAGGCTTCCCAATCGTTTTCTGGCGTGGCAAAGCGAAAAGCGTAAGGAATTAATCCCATCAGCCGTGGCAGAAAATCGTGCCCAGAGAATGCGCTGCCAACAGCCAGCATGGCATATATAATCAGCAAATCCTGTTGCTTCAAGGCCGCTGCGGAAGAAATGGAACGAAGACTCATGTTTAGCCAGGTCATCATTAAGATGGCAAACATAACATTGACCGACATGGCCACAGTTGTCAAATGAGCCGTATGCCAGATCATCTCGACATAAGCCAGCCAATAACTATTGGCCAAAATCAACAAGAGGCCGATGAGTATGGCCCAGTTGTTGATTTTGACGAAGGATTTTCTACTGGTCATTTGCGGAATCAAGAAAATTAACCCTATGAATAGGAAGCGTTCTTGAACTAGGTTTCAAAACAACAATGAATTCGACATGTGAGGCGAACGAAGATACCTGGCTAGTCAATTTTAACCGAAATTTGAAGCTGGAATTTAGGGCTCAAAAGTTGGTCAGCAAGATTATTCCCCTCCAATCGGTGTTTTTGGGACAATCATACCCATCCAGATGGCATACTCCAATTCATCTTGAGCAACTTCAGGATGACCTTCTGACTCTATTTAAGCTGGTTGGATGGATCAGGCTATCTCGACATGTTCGCTGTTTCTTCCGGTTGGGCTTTAATCAGATTCATTAGGGACTGACTGGACTGGGACAATTGATGGTAATGATTGGTAACCCGAACTTGCATTTTATCCCAGAAAATTTGGGGCAATGGCCATAAGGATTGTGAATTCCAAGTCAGGCGGCCATTGGAGAAAAATCTTTTAACTAAAAAATAATGCGATAAAATCAGGCATCCGAGACGGTAATGAAGTGGGAAACTACTGAATATCTATTACAGCTAAGGAAATAATGCAGATAAGAGGTCAGAAAACAATTTGCCAGCCATATTCAATAAATCGTAATCAAGCTGGGTTTTGTTTACTTTCACACAGCAAATTCACAATAATAGAGCAAGGTAACAAATAGCAATAATCAATTGTATGCATCTTTGTCAGAAACATATTGTTTCATGGCAGCATCGATAATGCGTGCGATTCCCTCGCTTAGTAGGGCTTTCACTACTAGTTATGATTGGTATTGAAACTGAAGAACCTAAATTCGTTTTTGATATCGGCCTTGTATTTAAGTTAAAAATAAAATACAAGGTGAAATCGAGAAAGTAGGCATAAGTGTAGTCAAGATGATGCGATTGTGTTGTATAGACTTCTCCTCTCGCAGGTTAATGTTATATAGGTGCGATTTAGCCAATTGGCTGTTAATCATGCTAACCTTTGATACCACCCCATGTCAGCGCTAGTTTGCCTCGCGGAGAAACTGCCAGCAGTCCACCTTTCATAACTTCCTGAATTTCTTTCTCAGTCAATGCGCGACTAAAGATGACCACCTCATCAATTGCACCGTGAAAGGCATACTTTGCCCGATCCTTAGAACATCCAATCCGAACAGGGGAATCGTTGGTACCTTTGAATTTGAATTCTTCCGCTTGTTCATCAACGAATGCTCCATTGAGATAGGCTTTCATCGCTTTCCCATCATAACTGGCTGCGATATGTATCCATTTGCCTTTTTCAAGTTTGGCTGCTATTTGTAAAGTCGGTCGACTATTTCCGGTACCAAAAAATGCTTGAATTGCCGAACCATCACCCTTTAATGCAAGTCCATAAGATGAGTGTTCTCCCCCATTATGGTTATTCTTACCAATGATTTGCATATGACCTTGTCCCGTCCAGTCGGTAACTTTCACCCAAGCCATTTTGGTAATTTCACCCTCTATTTTTAACGTGTCAGCCTCTTTAGTTTTTACAATGTCGGTGTCTTGCTCACCTGAAATTTCAACGGCTTTCTCAAACTTACCATCCACCCATTTGTAGTTATTAATCAGTTCGGCGTGATGCCCGTACTGGGACTTATCTTCAGCTTTTTTACCCGATCCTTCGTCAAAAGGAAGATAAAGAATTAAGGTCTTATCAGCAGCCTTTGAACTAACAAGGCAGATTATGCTTAGTATCAGCACCAAAATGGAATATAAAATAGTCTTTGACATCTTTCAATTCTCCTGTAGGGTAGCCTATTTAAATCAAGAATTTCTCTAATTCCCAAGACACCATACCAAAATTCTAACTTCAATACAATTATATACTGGAATGGGAAAAGTGTTATTTAAGTTAAAACTTTTGTAAAAGGTGAATGTGGTGGTTAAGAGGTTACTTGTTGTGTTTCTGGTGATGTTTGCCTTTGAAGTTTATTCTGAAGATGAGAAAGAAGTAGTGGTTGAGAATGCTAAAGAGTTGAAAGATATTAAGGCGAAGAAGATCACTTGGAAGAAAGACGGGGCTAAGGTGGTTCTTATGATAAGGAGTTAATAGTCCCGAAAGATTTGGATTGGGAAGCTGTGGTTTTATGGATGTTTTCTGGGTTTGTGGCTGGCTTTGGTTTGTCTGATGCTTTTCAGTATTCCCTGTTGTAGCTGAACTAGGGTCGTTAGATTTTGAATATGAAAACTAAATACATGCAATTGTGTGTCATTTTTTCCTTGTTATTGCTTTTCCAAGGTTGTTCCACTAAAGAACAGACACGGGATACAAGGCCATCAAATCAAGCCTCTACCGATTCTAGCACTCCAGCAGCAATTAGATCTGAGCAGGCAAAAATCCCAAAGATAATAACCGATCAGGATAAATTGTTGCTGATAGAGCATCTGCCCCTTAACGTGAATTATACACAAGCGAAAAAACTGTTTCCGTACCTGAGCCACACAACAGCAGAAGGGAACAGCACGTATCTCGAATCAAAAGGGCTTACAGAAGCCTTTCTTGATATGAAGGTATTCAGTCATAAAGCAAGAATTGAATTAAATTTCAAGGATGATCGGTTGTATAGTTACTATTACTCAATAAATCTTCTCAATAAGAAAACTGCCTCAGAGCTTTATGAAAAGATTTGGTGTTTTTATACGGAGAGACACGGTAAACCCAATTGGGAAACAAAAAACAGTGAGTCTAATCATATTTCTCACTCAAGCTTCTGGAACTCTGAGAATTATGCTGTCGTGTTGACAAATAATATATTCCCCGCAAAATGTATTTTGAGTTGGGGATTTCAGCGACGGTAGATGAGTATGCGTGTGAACGAGGTGGTGCCCTTTTTTGCAGTTAAGGACATGGAGAAGTCCATTGTATTTTACATTGATGGACTTGGGTTTAAGTTCAAAAATAAATGGGTGGAGGACAGAGTGATAAGATGGTGTCACTTGCTGATGGGGGAGGCAGGCCTGATGCTTCAGCAGTTCAGGACACAAGGGCACGATTCGCGGCAGTTCAGAGACAAAAAAGGTGAGGGTGCTACGCTGTGTTTCTTCTGTGATGACGCTGTCGGATTCTACCGAGATGTCACATCACGCGGCATTGACGCGTCCGAGCCATTTGTGGGGAATATGATGTGGGTGACAGAGATGACTGACCCCGACGGTTATGAACTCCTTTTTGAGAGCCCAACGAATGTAGTTGAGGGTACGAAGCTATCCGAACTGGCGCAAACAAACCTGGCCTAATATGGAACTGTCTATTTGGAGAATTGGTTATGAATGTCAATCACAACATATACCGCGATGGTACATACAATCATCGAGTATTGCATAGGCATCAGCATCTAATTCTGAAAGGATAGTCAACTAGTGAGCAAGTACTCCATATTTCTGACAAGGTCTTGAGGGAGTTAGGTTGTATTTAAGTTAAAAACTTAAATACAGTCTGAGCTAAAACATTTGTATTGGCTAAAATTCCGAGGTAATGAGATGGATATTCGCTTCGCCTAGGGAAAACATGGATGGAAAAAGAAGTATAGCACGTTAACCTGTATGCCAGATGGCAGTGTTACTAAGATTGGTAAA
>CAZDCF010000054.1:0-6164 GCA_964503895.1 uncultured Nitrospiraceae bacterium
GTTTATTGGTCCGGTAATTCCAGTTGTGGGTAAAAAGGAAATGATAAAGTCTTTTGTTTTCAGTGGCTTTATACCCCAGACCCGCAGGGGTACGTGTTTTGTCTGAGGGAGGCGTCTTGACCACTTCGATGGGCTTCGATATTCTGAACCTAGATGGCCAATCGTGTTATTTGCGTCAGGAGGTGGCCCGTGGAAAAGCAAGAGCGTAAAAAAGATTCAACCAAAGATCCCTCGGTTCAGGGTAATCAAGAAGTTAAGGCTAATCCCGAAGTTGTCAAAACTGGTAAAAAACTAAAGGGAGATATCGATCAGCTTGTCGATGAAATTGACGAAGTGTTAGAAGAAAATGCCTCCGAATTTGTGAAAAATTATGTTCAGAAAGGAGGGGAATAAAGGTATCCGATTTTGCAGTCCTTTTAGACGTCTTATCGCTTTTCCCTTTGCTTTGACCTACCCTTTGTTCCCTTAGAGCTGACTATTTTTTAAGCATTCATTGGGTGTTGTGTTTGATGCTCGTTCCCCTAACTCCTGAGATCCTGGTCTTCCTGCTCATTCTTCCTGGCACCATCATTATTTTTCTAATGGCATGATCAAAAAACATTGGATTGCCAGGTCTATCGACCAACAAGAAGTATTAGCCCTCGCTGAAACTCTGGCTCTTTCTCCTATTACCGCAAAGGTTTTGTGGGGTAGAGGGGTGAGAAATTCGATACAGGCCAGAAAGTGGCTAAGCGACTCTGAAGATAACGGCCATGACCCGTTTCTCTTACCAGATATGGAAAAATGCGTTGATCGGCTTCATGAGGCTATCTGTCAAAAAGAGCGGGTCTGTTTTTATGGTGATTACGATGTCGATGGAATTTCCGCCACGAGTTTGCATCTTTCATTTTTTGGAAAGATTGGAACTCGGGCAGAGGTCTATATCCCGCATCGTCAGGAAGAAGGGTATGGGTTAAATGAAGCCGCAATTCGAAAGCTTGCCGATCGCAATGTGAAAGTCCTAGTTACGTCAGATTGCGGGACAACTTCTCATAAAGAAATTGCATTGGCCCGATTTTTAGGCGTCGATGTGATCGTGACAGATCATCATCAATTACAAGAAGAAATTCCCGAACCCTATGCGTTTTTAAATCCGTATCGATCAGACAGTTCTTATCCTTTTCAAGGGCTATGTTCTGGTGGATTGGCTTACAAGGTGGCCAAAGCCTATTTCATGAAATATCCGACATTTGAAACTTTTCCCGAAGAGCAACTAGATTTAGTTGCTTTATCGTCAATTGCGGATGTTGTGCCACTTCGCGATGAAAATAGACTGTTTGTCCGCGAAGGTCTTCGTCGAATTACCAAAGGCACTCGTTCTGGAATTCGTGCTCTGAAGCAAATCTTAGGGATTACAGGTCCGTGTTCTGCTAGTACAATTGGATTTCGACTTGCTCCGGTCATCAATGCGGCTGGTCGATTGGCACACGCTGATTTGGGTGTTCGCTTATTGACCAACGAGTCCGATGTTGAAGCACTAGTCATTGCGAAAAAATTAGAGCAACTCAATTGTGCTCGCCGAGAAATCGAACAAGATATCTTTGAAGAAGCTCAAGCCATCGTTAATGAAGACAAAGATTCGCCTGTGATTGTTGTTGGAAAACGTGGGTGGCATATGGGGGTGGTGGGGATTGTCGCGTCTCGACTCGTTGAGCGTTTTCATCGGCCTGCTATTGTAGTGGCCTTTAATGAAGATGGTTTAGGAAAAGGTTCTGCGCGTTCTGTACCGGGCTATAACGTTTATGAGGCCTTGGCCCAATGTCAGGAGTATTTAGTGGGATTTGGTGGCCATCCTTTCGCTGCAGGTGTGACTGTTACCTCCACAGAATTCCCTAATTTTCAGGCTAAAATGTACGAAACTGTTTATATGAATATCAGCGAAGAATCTAAGGTGCCTGTTTTAGACATTGATGCGGAGGTGAGTTTGTCAGAACTGTCCCATCAGTTACTACGGGAACTAGAGCAATTAAACCCCTTTGGTATGGGCAACCCGGAACCTCTTCTTTCCTCGATAGGGGTCAGGGTATTGCAAAAGAGAATCGTTGGGGATAATCACTTGAAATTGGTCATACGTCAAAATGGATCTGTACCTATTGAGTGTATTGGGTTCAGGATGGGAGAATGGTTTGATAAGCTTGGGGAAGGGCGGGTGCTGCTTGATGTGGCCTTTACACCGGAAATCAATCGATGGAATGGATATGATCGCATTCAACTGAGAATGAGGGATTTGCGAATCAGTCAAAAGGTCTAAGTAGTATGTCGCTTACGATTGTCACAGGAATCGCCCAGCTTATTGAGCAGGTTCATAGTTATTCTCCAGAGGCAGATGGGACTATTATTCGGCGCGCTTATGAGTTTTCAGCCAAAGCTCATGAAGGTCAGACTCGTCGTTCTGGCGAACCGTATCTTCGGCATCCCTTAGCTGTGGCGGGGATTCTCACGTTTTTGAAATTGGATGAGACCGCGATCGTCGCTGCATTGCTACATGACACCCTAGAAGACACACTAGCGACTCAGGAAGAGTTGCAGGCGCAATTTGGAAGCGAGGTGTCTCACTTGGTAGAGGGTGTCACAAAAATTGGACAGATTCCGTTTCAGACCTATGAAGAAAAACAAGCTGAGAATTTTCGAAAAATGCTGCTGTCGATGGCCGATGACATTCGCGTGGTGTTTATCAAACTAGCTGACCGGTTACATAACATGAGAACGCTTGAGCATATGTCTGAGAGCAAACAAAAACAGATTGCTCAGGAGACCCTGGAAATTTATGCCCCCTTAGCGAATCGATTGGGCATGAGTTGGATGAAGCAGGAACTAGAAGATTTGTGTTTTCAATATTCCAAACCCGAGGCGTATTCATTGCTTAAGCTTCGGGTAGCAAGACGGGGTGAAGAGCGTGAAGAATATATTCAGTCAATCATTCATGCAACGCGAGAAGCTTTAGCCGAGGAAGGATTGACTGGGGAGGTTGATGGTAGGCCCAAGCATTTGTACTCGATTTATCAAAAGATGGAGCGACAAGGTATCACCTTTGATGAGGTTTACGACTTAGCCGCTATTCGAGTGATTACGGATACGAGAGTGAATTGTTACGCCATATTGGGGCTGATTCATTCATTGTGGCCACCTGTTCATGGTCGTTTTAAGGACTATATTGCGACGCCACGAACCAACTTGTATCAATCGGTTCATACAACGGTGCTTGGTCCACAAGGAGAGCATATTGAATTTCAAATAAGAACTGAATACATGCATCGTTTGGCAGAATATGGTGTGGCCTCGCATTGGCGATACAAAGAACAGGCCCGTTTTGAAGATCGAGATGAGAAAGTCTTTAGTTGGTTGAGACAACTTGTCGAGTGGCATAGGGATTTATCTGACAATCGGCAGTTTATGGATTCCGTAAAACTTGATTTGTTTCATTTGGACGTGTTTCACGATGTGGTGTTTGCCTTTACGCCAAAAGGCGAGGTGAAAGAATTGCCCCTGGGTGCCACGCCATTGGATTTTGCCTATGCCATTCATACGGAAATCGGTGATCATTGTATCGGGGCCAAGGTCAATGGAAAAATTGTTCCGTTGCGGCACCCGCTGAATAGCGGGGATACGGTTCAAATTTTGAAGTCCACATCTCAAACCCCTCAACGGGAATGGTTGAAGTTTGTCCGAACTTCTCGAGCTCGTGCCAAGATTAAGCATTGGCTTAAAGTCGAAGAGCAAAAACGTGGACTTGAGCTAGGGCAGAGGCTTCTAGAACGTGAGTTTAGGCGACATAACCTTCCTGCTGGGGAATTACTTACATCAAATGATTTGGTACAAGTTGCTGCTGATCGTGGATATGAATCATTGGAAGAAATGTTAAGAATGGTTGGCTACGGTCGATTGTCAGCTGCCATGGTTGCGGGCCAATTTTTAGATCCTGCTAAACGCGAACAATTCGCCCAGGAAGACGGCAATAGATCGGCTTTTTGGGCTACGGCTTCAAAGCCTGTTAAGGCTGTTAAGGTCTTGGGTGGTCGAGATGTCATGATGCAACTATCAAAATGCTGTAGTCCTGTGCCAGGAGATTCCATCATGGGATACCTTACGCGTGGGCGCGGGCTTACGATTCATTCGGTGGGCTGTCCCAATCTGCAAGCATTGGATTACGAAAAAGACCGATTGGTTGAGGTTGAGTGGGATAGTCAGGTTGAGGGAAATCATTCAGTTAAAGTTTGTGTGTTGACAGTGGATCAGCCTGGGGTGCTAGCCAATGTTTCCTCAGCCATTGCATCCTCACAGGCCAATATTAGTCGGGCAGAAATTACTACTAGAGAAGATCGAAAAGCGGTTTTGGATTTTGTCGTGGAGGTGTCCAATATCTTGCATCTTGAAAGAACCTTGGAGGCTGTTGGGCGAATTGAAGGGGTGATATCTGCGAGGCGAATTCGAGGATGGGAGGATTCACGCTAGGGAGCTGACGATAGCAAAAGTCAATGCTACGGGGAAACCCAAATCCGAAATTCGAATATGCAAAAGTAAACAATTAATGATCAGACTAAACCCTAAACATTGCTACCCATTTTAGATGAATTCTAAGATGGAAGATGACTTATGGTCCGCTGGTTGAATGTCGAATTTATATTTTTAAAGGGTGCCAGCAAACATTTAAAATTATGAGTTGATGGCATCTACGGCATCTTTATCTTCAGTTCTTTCCCCACAGACAAGTTGAGCTTTTGGGCTCGACCGGCACCGAGTTCTAAGACAGCTACTGCAGGTTTTGTGGATCGATACCGTGGGCATAGATTATCTGTTCGTGTGCAAATTGGGGCCGTGTGTTTAATAGAAACGATGTGCCCTTTTTCGTTCAGCCAGAGAATGTCCAAGGCCATTTTGGTATTTTTCATCCAGAAGATCCAATAGCCTGGTTCAGAAAAGGTAAAGAGCATGCCGCGGTCTGGCGCTAAACTTGTACGGAACATTAATCCTGTGGACCTTTGGTCTGGCGTAATCGCCAATTCGGCAAAAATAGTAAAACCTTCAGGGGTTTGTACGGTGGCGAACATCGGGGTAATGTTAGGCAGGGGTGCTGGGGAGGCGGCTTGAGCCATCATTTTGGCTCCGAGGCAGACAATACTAATCAAAAGAAATAAGGCTTTTTTTTCGGTGAAAATCATGGTTTTTATCCTACGAGCTAGCTCGTAGGACTTATAACTTCTTCGCACAGGCAAATGCTAGCCAAACCCTATCTATTCGTAATTTAACCATATCAGCATTTCCCTCCAAAGTATCTTGACGATTATCTAACTTGACCCTATAATGCGTCGTTTGTTGGGATCGACCCTTGGGCGGTTTCTAAAGGTAAAATTCTTATGGAGCCCTAATTCTAGCCTGTTAGAAATGCAGGAAGGAGGAGGGTTTTGCCTGTATCGTATCCCACCTTTTCCCATGAAACTTTCCCTTAATCTTTGATGACTTAAGGGCAAACTGCCAAGATGTGTCAGTGTGAAATGGGCAGGTACCCAAGTGGACAAAGGGGGCAGACTGTAAATCTGCTGCCATCGGCTTCCAAGGTTCGAATCCTTGCCTGCCCACCAGCCTTCGCTCTCTGAACTCTGGCTGGCAAGAGGGGTTGTGAGGTAAGGCGGAGGTTGTCGAAAATGACTTTGCAGAGGCATGTTTTGGTAGGCCGCAAATATAAAAAAGGTACTCCATTTTAAAACTGTTGTTTGCAGATATAGTTGGAATAAGGCGGGCGTAACTCAGTGGTAGAGTTCCAGCCTTCCAAGCTGGCTGTCGTGGGTTCAAATCCCATCGCCCGCTCCAAAATTTTGGTAACAACGATCCATAAATTTTTTTTGACCCTTAACTTAGATTGCAAGTTTTTGCCTATTTTTACGCTATTGTGTTCGTCAAAGATACCGAGGCCCACGTAGCTCAGTTGGCAGAGCACGTCCTTGGTAAGGACGAGGTCACGCGTTCGATCCGCGTCGTGGGCTCCATTTTAAATTGAATCATCATGATTTAAATTCTCACGTTTAACTTTCAGTGGACAACGAGTTCTGTTGTTTCCGGATGAGATCCCTGAGGAGGGGCAGATGGCGAAGTCGAAATTTGATCGGAAGAAGCCGCATTTGAATGTG
>CAZDCF010000055.1:0-3608 GCA_964503895.1 uncultured Nitrospiraceae bacterium
TAACACGAATTGCAAGTCCGGAAGATTGGGATTATTCAGATCCAGAGTTTGCATGAGCAGCCAATTTTATTCACCGACAGGGAGTCTAGGCAAGTGAAAAAACGTTTTGCCGAAAAGTTCACAAGGGATGCCCACCCTTCAATCTCACTTGGCTTTGGCATTTTATTGGGAACAGTGATTATCCTCACCATCGTACCATCAGTATATCTCATCGTCGAAGATTTTCTCGGCAATCACCGAGATCCCTCGGAAGAGAAATTGCTCAGTGGTAGATAAGAAAAAGCAACGGTTCAAAGCCTATTGTAAAAATGTTGTTCTTTTTCGACATTTCGTAAAACAACCAAATGCGAAATGCAACAGAGGGACAATAATCACTGAAATTAGGGGGGCCAGAGATTCGGCTTAGCACTTGCTATGCCAAGGCATTAACTGCACTTTCTTGCAAAGATTCAAGGTTCTGCGTATGCTCAACCTTGGCCTACTCATCTCTAGGATTTCAGATGGAAGAACGAGGAAAAATAGAAGAATCACGGAAAGAAATTGATCGGCTGGATGACGAAATCCTTCGACTCTTAAATGAGCGGTCCCGTCATGTCATTGCTATTGGCAAAGCCAAGCGCGAAGCCGACCCCAATACTTTGCTCCGCACCCCTGCCCGAGAAGCTGCTATCGTGGAACGCTTGGGCCGACAAAATACTGGCCCTTTTCCCAATGACGCCATTCGCCCGGTATATCGGGAAATAATGTCCGCTTCCCTCTCTTTGGAGGGGGCCCAAACCGTGGCGTATTTAGGCCCTCCAGCTACCTTTACCCACTTAGCAGCTCTAGGAAAATTTGGAGATTCGGCCAAATATGTGCCGATGAGCGGGATTAAGGAAGTCTTTGACGAAGTTGAACGTGGACGGGTTATTTATGGTGTAGTGCCTATTGAAAACTCGACGGAAGGCGTGGTCAATTACACCCTGGATATGTTTATCGACTCGAACCTGATGATTTATGGGGAAATTATGCAGGAAATCTCACACCATCTCATGTCTCAAAGTGGCAAGATGGAGGATATCAAGACGGTATATTCCCACCCTCATGCCCTTGCACAATGTCGAAACTGGCTGGATACCAATTTGCCCAACATTCCAGTCGCTGAGACACCAAGTACCTCGCGCGCTGCGGAACGTTGCGGGAAAGAGCCAGGGGCAGCGTCCATTGCTTCGGAGTTGGCCGCGCAAATGTACGACCTCCAAATATTAAGATCTCGCATTGAAGACAACATTAATAACTTCACACGATTCTTGGTGCTGTGTAAGCATTCCTCAGACCCTACCGGGAAAGATAAAACCTCGATTATGCTCTCAGTGAAAGACAAATCCGGTGCGCTCTATGATCTACTCCGACCCTTTGCGTCGAATGGCATTAACATGACCAAAATTGAATCCCGTCCCTCGCGACGAAAGGCCTGGGAATATATTTTCTTCGTGGATGTGGAAGGTCATATGACCGAAGATCGAATCCATCGAACTCTGGAAGAACTCAAGAGCCGGTGCTTATTCGTCAAAATTCTGGGGTCCTACCCCATGTATGCCTCATGAAGATAATAAACGTCTTTCGCATCTTGTAAAAAACAAATTGAGATACGAAAGGTGAGACGCGAAATACAAAAATGTCAATCCGCATTCACCCAAACATAGCCAAACTCGTTCCTTATTCACCGGGCAAACCTCTAGACGAATTAGAGCGGGAGTTAGGAATTCGAGACGCAATCAAGCTAGCCTCGAATGAGAATCCGCTCGGCCCTTCTCCGAAGGCTATGGAAGTCCTCAGAAAAGGATCAGAAACATTACATCTTTACCCTGATGGCGGAGCACACCATTTAATACGAGCGTTAGCCGACCGACTAAAAGTTTCTGTTAACCAAGTCACAGTAGGTAATGGATCCGACGAAATCATCAGCCTGTTAATCAAGGCTTTTATCGCCCCAGGCGATGAAGCGGTGATGGCTGATCACACCTTTGTGATGTATAAACTTGCGGCGACAGGCGGGCATGGCACATGTATCGAAGTGCCATTAAAAAATTGGTGCCACGATTTACCTGCGATGGCCAAGGCCATCACCGATCAAACCCGGCTCGTATTTATTTGCAACCCCAACAATCCCACTGGGACTATGGTGACAAGAGATGAGGTAGCGGCATTCATGGCTGATCTGCCAGACCATGTTATCGTTGTCTTTGATGAAGCGTATTACGAATACGTGCGACACCCACATTATCCAGACACAGTTGAATATGTTCGAAACAGTCTACCAGTTGTGGTGCTTCGCACCTTTTCGAAGATCTACGGATTAGCAGGTTTGCGTATTGGATACGGCATTACAACCCCAGAGATTGTCGATTATCTTCACCGCGTCCGGAATCCTTTCAATACCAACTCGCTCGCCCAAAAAGCCGCCCTCGCCGCCTTAGGCGACGAAGAACATGTAGCCACCAGCCGAATGCTCAATGAAGCGGAAATGGTCGTAGTAGAATCGGAACTCCGCAAGCTAGGCCTCCATCCCCTTCCCAGCCAAGCCAATTTTTTATACTTTGACGCGAACCGAGATGGACATGCCATTTTTAATCGGCTGCTGAAGGAAGGCATCATTGTGCGTCATATTGGCGGAACCATGATTCGTGTAACCATTGGCCGCCCCGAGGAGAACGGCCGGTTTTTGAAAGCACTTAAAAGGGCCCTCGAAGCATGACCTTTACCAAACCTGCGGAACCTAACTGACATATGATCATTGTTTTTAAACCTAAAGCCACAGAAGAAGACATTGAGCGTGTCATGGATCGGCTGCGAGAACTTGGGCTAAAATCGCAAATTTCCCAAGGAGAAGAGCGTACGATCATTGGGGTAATTGGTGATGAGCGCCTGCTAGACAATCAACCATTGAGTGTATTTTCCGGAGTTGAAAGCGTTACCCCAATCATGGCGCCATGGAAGTTGGTCAGCCGAGAGTTTCAAAAACAGAATACGGTAATTGATGTCGATGGGATTCAAGTTGGAGGCAGTCAGCTCACCATTATGGCGGGGCCATGTGCAGTTGAAAAACTGGAGATCACCGTCGGCATTGCCCGTGAAGTTAAAGAAGGAGGGGGCTGTATTCTTCGGGGAGGGGCATATAAACCTCGAACCTCGCCCTATTCATTCCAAGGCTTAGGCCGTGAGGGCCTGGACTTTCTTGTGGAAGCCAAAAAACAAACCGGCCTTCCTGTTGTCAGCGAAATCCTCGACCCTCGTGATACTGATGTCTTTTTGGAAAAGGCTGACATCATCCAGATTGGCGCCCGCAATATGCAAAATTTCGAGTTACTCAAGGAAGTGGGGTCGTATGATAAACCAGTATTACTCAAACGTGGATTGTCCGCGACGATCAAAGAATTTTTGTTGTCAGCCGAATACATCATGTCACGAGGCAACCGAAATGTGATGTTATGCGAACGAGGCATCCGGACCTTTGAAACGCACTATCGAAACACGCTGGACCTTTCTGCAGTCCCAGCCCTGAAGGAATTGTCTCACCTCCCGGTTATCGTAGACCCCAGCCATGCCACAGGAAAATGGAACCTTGT
>CAZDCF010000055.1:3708-6150 GCA_964503895.1 uncultured Nitrospiraceae bacterium
CTCACCTCCCGGTTATCGTAGACCCCAGCCATGCCACAGGAAAATGGAACCTTGTAGCTCCACTCTCAAAAGCCGCGATCGCTGCTGGCGCTGATGGGCTGTTGATCGAAGTGCATTCCAATCCAGAATGTGCTTTGTGTGATGGCGAGGAATCCATTAAACCCAGCCGCTTTAGAGAACTCATGGCCGACTTGAAGAAAATTGCTGAAGCGGTGGGAAGAGAATTGTAAACCCTTCCAATTCGTCATTCGTATTTCGTTTTTTGCGATGAAATACGAGTCTGGTCTTGTCAGCCCTAATCCATTAACAGTATGTTGTCTTGGTCTTGAAATCTTCGACGAAACACGAGCAACCAGATACGAGAAACGCTTTTCAATGATGACTCATTTCAAAAAGGTAACCATCGTCGGCGTCGGCCTAATCGGTGGATCATTGGGCATGATTCTTAAAAGAGACGGCCTGGCTGATCAGGTCATTGGCGTGGGACGAACCATTGAGAATTTGGAACTCGCTGTTAAGTTAGAGGCCATTGACCGGTATGAGCAAGATCCGGAACAAGCCATACCCGGAACCGATCTGGTAATTTTGGCCACACCGGTTGAAAGTTATGCTTCGCATTTGAAACGGTGGGGACCGCTGCTGGAAGAAGGGGCCATTGTTAGTGATGTAGGTAGCGTCAAGGGTCCACTCGTTGAACAGGCAGAATCACTGATGCCCAGTGGTGTGCATTTTGTGGGAGCCCATCCAATTGCCGGCAAAGAAAAATCTGGCGTTAGTGCGGCCACGATTAATTTATACCAACAGGCACTATGCCTGGTGACTCCAACGCCTCAAACCAACCAAGAAGCTCTCGAAAAAATCCGGGCCCTCTGGGAGTCAGCTGGATCAACCGTCCGATCGATTGACCCATTTTTGCATGATTGGATTTTGGGAGCTGTGAGCCATTTACCCCATGTTGCAGCCTTTGCTCTTATGAACACACTAGACGATTTACAGCAACAGACCAAAGGCGATGTGGATCTATTTAATTTTTCCGGAGGCGGGCTTCGTGACACAACAAGGATTGCGGCAAGTTCTCCGGAGATGTGGCGGGACATCTTTTTATGGAACAAGGATAATGTGGTTAAAATGATTGAATCGCTTGAAGAGCACCTGAAACGGATGAAATCTTATATTCAACAACATGACGAAGCCGGAGTTAAAGACGAAATCGTCAGAGCCCGTGAAGCGCGACGAAGGTTAAAATGAATTCCCTGACCATCATACCAAAAGGGCCCCTTCGTGGGACGGTTCATGTTCCCGGGGATAAATCCATTACGCATCGTGCCTTGATCTTGAGCGCACTAGCTGAAGGGTCATCAACGCTTCGTGGATATTGTCGAGGAGAGGACTGTCTTAACACCTTATCCTCATTGCAACAACTCGGCATCCCAATCGAAGTAGAACCGAACAAAGTCCATGTCTCGGGGAAAGGTTTATGGGGCCTCAACGAACCGGCTAAACCATTGGATTGTGGGAATTCCGGCACAGGGCTTCGCTTGCTCACGGGAGTCTTAGCCGGGCAGCAATTCTCTTCCGTTCTCACTGGCGACGCATCTCTACGTAGTCGCCCCATGGAACGCATTGTGAAACCCCTTGAACTCATGGGTGCACACATTCAGGGACGGAATGGTGGAAAACTAGCTCCATTGGCCGTCACCGGGTCGCCTCTAAAAGGCGTGGAATATGTATCACCCATATCGAGCGCACAAGTTAAATCAGCGGTGTTGTTAGCCGGTCTTTTTGCCAAAGGGGAAACGCGATTTTCCGAGCCCTTATTATCCCGAGACCATACAGAGAGGATGTTTCGTTTCTTGAATATCCCCTTTGAAGCGAAGGGAAATTCGATCCATTTGACTGGCCAGCGGTCTTTCCAAGCCAAAGATCTTTTTGTACCAGGCGACCTCTCCGCTGCGGCTTTCTTCATTGTAGGTGCTTCCATTGTACCCAATTCAGAAGTCAGAATTCCTAATATTGGCTTAAATCCTGCGCGGACGGGAATTTTGGATATTCTCCTAGAAATGGGGGCTAATATTCAGATTAAAAATCAACGGGAAGAATCGGGAGAGCCCGTTGGGGACCTTTTTGTCCGGCCTGCACAACTTCGAGGCATTTCCATTTGTCGCACACAAGTCCCTAAAACTATTGATGAATTTCCTATTTTCTGTGTAGCAGCTGCCATGGCCGAGGGAAAAACCACGGTAACCGGAGCCGAGGAACTGCGAGTAAAGGAAAC
Organism: uncultured Nitrospiraceae bacterium; assembly: GCA_964503895.1. GTDB lineage: Bacteria > Nitrospirota > Nitrospiria > Nitrospirales > UBA8639 > Nitronereus. The sequence continues at coordinate 5,984 of CAZDCF010000055.1, forward strand.
CGATCGCATAAAAGCCATGGTCACCGAACTTAAAAAGTTAAATGTGGAGATTGAAGAAACTCCTGATGGATTTGTTGTCCAGGGTAGATCGACAATTCATGGTGGATACTGCCAAAGTCATGGTGACCATCGGGTAGCCATGGCTGTGGCCATCGCCGCCCTAGCTG
>CAZDCF010000056.1:0-6072 GCA_964503895.1 uncultured Nitrospiraceae bacterium
CTGTTTTGGACAAACTCGATCCCTTGTATTACCCACCGTCACTCACCGGCCTTAGGGGAAGTCACGTAGGATCAAGCACCCACGCACACACCAGAGCTTGGACTAAGAAATCGGATTGGGGGCCAACTGCTCAATTGAACGAAAGCTATGACTTGCTTGTTGTTGGCGGAGGGATCAGCGGACTATCGGCTGCATATTTCTACCAGCAAAAGCACGGAAAAGACAGGAAGGTGCTTATCCTGGACAATCATGATGATTTTGGGGGTCATGCCAAGCGGAACGAACATGTAATCGATGGCAAAACTATAATATCCTATGGCGGTTCACAAACTATAGTACAACCAAAACATGGAAGTAAAGTTGTACATGCCCTGCTAAAGGATATAGGTGTAGACATAGAGCGATTTAATACAGCCTATGATCGTGACTTCTATAAAAGGAACAATTTGGGGGCCGTTACTTACTTCAACAAAAAAACATTTGGTGAAGATAAAGTGGTCAGGCACCCTTATTGTAATTATCCAAATTATATAGAAGGACTTATGGCTGGAAAGTTATCCAACGTGGATGCTGCCCAGGAAGCTCCTTTAAGCAAGAAAGGCAAGGAACAATTACTTCGGGTATTAAATGGTGGACTGCATGCGATAGATGTGCCCAAAAAGAAATTAAATAATTACATTCATTCTCATTCCTACTTCGATTATCTAAAAGACACTTTGGGTGTTGATGATCCCGGGGTATTGAGAATGGCCAGACATTCTGCTTTAGACTGGGCATCCTCAGGAGCAGACGTGATGACCATAGGAACTGCCAAGAGCTGCGGAGCCCTGGGTTTTGCTCCTAAAGCTGTATACGACGAAGACAATCCATACATTTATCATTTTCCAGATGGCAATGCTGGCGTTGCACGTGCATTGGTGAAAAAAATGATTCCTGGTGTAGGAGAGGGAAACAACGCCGAAGAGCTGGTATTATCAAAATTCAAATATGCCGAGTTGGACAAATCCAGCAACACTGTTCGCATCAGACTAAACAGTACGGTGGTTAATGTGCGGCATGGTGGCGACCCAAAAAATTCTGGTGAAGTTTTCGTAAATTATATCAATGACAACAAGTCGCATGAGGTAAAAGCTAAAAGTGTGGTGATGGCCTGTTACAACATGATGATTCCGCATATCGTTTCAGGTCTTCCAGAAGAACAAGCAGCGGCATTGAGACTTCAATCGAAAAGCCCGTTGCAATACAGTAGCGTGGGCTTAAGGAACTGGAGGGCAATGAAAGAAATGGAAATTGGTTTGGCCATGTCTCCCGGAAATATGCACCAAGCAGTTTTCATGGATTTTCCGGTGAGTATGGGTGGCTATGAGTACACCAAGACCCCAGACAACCCATGTGTCATTCAGATGATAAGCTGTCCGTATGGAGAAACCGTTGGAGCACCACGACTTGAGCAATATCGTGAAGCACGATACAGAATGTTAGGTTTGCAATTCAAAGACTACGAAGAGGAAATCAGATCACATTTAAGTGGTATGCTCCCGGGGAAACTGTTTGATTTCGACAGGGATGTTGAGAGTATTACTGTCAATCGGTGGGGCCACGGTTACACTGTGGGCGGCCCAGAAGATTCTGTAAAAAAAGGACGACAACCGTTTGGCCGAATTACCATTGCCAATTGCGACTCCGCCCCTGGTGCTGATGCAAAAACTGCAATCGATATGGCATCAAGAGCCGTGAACGAATTGGGATAAATGATTCCTCTGATTGCTGATCCTTTTCTTTTTCACTGTTGATTTTTCGGATCTATTTAACACAAGTCTCCGCCTGAATTGGCAATCGGCAATTGAAAGGCGAGGGTCGGCCTGTCGAGCGTAGTCGACAGATCTCCACAGCATTTGACCCTAAGTCAGTGCCATTCGTAGGTCTCAAGTTTTTTGAGCAGTTCCCGGGCGGGTTTTTGAGAACTGACGATGTATTTGTTGTCAGGGAATTCCTTGGCCGAGTTGGAAGTGAGAGTGATGCTTTGAGTCAGACGCATGGCCATGAGGTCAAACAACACCTCAAGTTCGCCTGGCTCAAGAGAAAAAACTTCTGTGTACCCTTTAATAATCTGACGCGCCACCGATTCGAAATCGTCTTCCCCAAGCAGGGCATAGGCCAGGGTGATGGCCAGGTCATTGATATGGGTGGCCCGTTGGGTCTCGCCAAAATCAATGAGCCCGGCTATTTTGGTAGGCCTGTCGACTGCCACCAAAAGATTTTGCTCGTTGGCATCACCGTGCACCACCGTTTTCCGCAAATGTTTTAGCTTGGGTAATATATTTTTTTCATAGCGCTCGTAAAAACCCTCGATACGCTCACGAACATCTTCATCAATGACATCCTCAAGATAAATTTTGCAGGCCAGAACGTTATCGAGATTCCAAAAATCATTTGGTCTTTCTGATACAGGATGAGTGAAACTCTGCATGGCGTTTGTGAACTGCCCCATAAAATGGCCTATGTCGTGGTTGAGTTCAGGGCTTCTCAGAACCTCTCCCAGATTCTTGCCTTCTAAAAAAGTAAATAAACGAACAGCAAAACCATCAACGATCGTGGTTGCCGCGCCACTTTTGCTGGCGATGACCTGAGGGCAGGAAAGCTCGGGCGCCGTCGTTTTTAAATGTTCAAGCACAAAAGTTTGTAGTTCCAGCTCCTCTTTGGCCCACCTTTTGTTAGCAATCTTAAGAACGTAACTTTCAGCTGAAGTTTTGATACGCGCATTCTGATCTTCAAAAGAAGGAAGAGAAGATATCTCTCCTTCAATGCCATAAAGCTGCATGGCCAGCTCGGCGATTTTTTCATTATCAAAATTGGGAACTTCGTTTAACAAGGAGATTTTAACATTCTTTGCGTATATTCGGGATTCCGAGTGTTTATTCGCTCCAGCGTATTAGTTGTGCAGTTCTGCAAGGCTTCGCCGGAAGCTCATGAGAAATGCGGGCTAGACCTTGCAGTCACCAGATCTTGGTGCAGGAGCCGGTGGAACAAATGCTCGCCAGCTTCCTTTTCCGGCGAGAGCCTTCCCGTGTTATAAGCATTGGAGGCCAGTCCACGTTGCACGGAAACGCAAATGTCCTCGTCTTCGATCTGAACCTGGTGGGCAATTTCCACACTCTGTTGTTTGAACGCCTCGGTATATTTGGGGTCGTCACCGAAGTAGTAATCGAAATAGATGCGGCAGCGGGTGGGCGATAGCGGGATGGCAATGTTGGTATCCATCACACCTTCATAAAGGTTGATCATGAGGTTGGGATATTGCCAATAGTAATGGGCTTTGTCACCGGCCCTCACCGTCGAGATATCGTCTTGTTTTTTACTGGTGGGGCAATCCTGCAAACAGTAGCGATCCTCCGTGGTGACCCGATAGTGTTTGTATTGCAGGGCACAGTTCAGCCCCTTATGCAAAACCGGCACATGGTAGCCGCCGTCGAGATAGTTGTCGACAAACACCTTCCAGTTGCAGTCGAGGTCATAGCTGACCCTTTTGTGGAATTTCAAGTTGTCCAGGTTGAAGCGTTTGAGCTGGGGGTAGAGGCTTCCCAGAAATTCCTCCAAGGGATCTGCATTTTTCTCCAGACAAACGAATAACCATTTTTCCCAAGCGGCTACCCGCACGGGCACCAGCCCACTAGCATCTTTGTCAAACTCCTCTGCACCGGCGAACTGGGGGGTGCTGTGCAACTTGCCGTCCAGGCCGTAATTCCATCCATGATAGGGACATTGCATGGTTTTGGCGCATCCCGTGCCGGATTCCATAACTTGGGCCGCGTGGTGGCGACAGACGTTGTAGAAAGCGCGAATCTGATCGGATTGCACAATGACGATCGGTTGGCCCGCGACTTCGGTGGCAATGTAATCACCTTCACTTTGAAGTTGGTCGACACGACCGGCCACCAGCCAGTTCTGAGCAAAGATGGCGTCGTTTTCGAGTTTGGCGAAGGTCTCGTCGACATACCATGCACTCGGTGGTGTCACCGCTTTCCGCAAAGGCAAAGCCGGATTGTATGCATCGATCAACTCGTCCATCGTGTCATCTCCAGCACTTTCATTGCCGCGTTATGTCCGGGGATTCCGCTGACGACTCCACCCCGCTTGGCCGCGGAGCTGCAGAGAAAGAGGTTTGGATGCCCGGTCTCGACCCCCACTGCCCGGCCACCTCCATCGCTTCGGCAAAACCGAATACGATAACACAAACAGTCACCACGATGATCCGTATCGTAGAAGCCAGAAGGTAGGAGTGCGAAATGCTAATTCCTATGTTCATCCAGGATCATGCGGGCGGCGTTCCAGCCGGGGATTCCCATTACGCCGCCGCCGGGGTGGGCCGAGCTGCCGCAGATATACATATTTTTTAAGGGCGTTTTATAATTCGCGTAGCCGGGCACGGGGCGCATGTGAAACATCTGGTCGAGTGACATGCGGCCATGAAACAAATTTCCACCCGTGAGGTTGTATTCATTTTCCATGTCAACTGGGGTGATGATCTGGCTATGAAGGACAGATCCTGGCAGGTTGGGGGCGTATTCACCCAGAATTTCTATCACCCGATTCAGGAATTTCCCTTTTTCCTCATCCCAACTCAGACCATCACGTAAGTCAAAGGGGCCATACTGAACAAAGCAGTTCATCAAGTGTTTTCCTTCCGGCACCACGGATGGATCCAGGGCACTGGGAAGGGTGGCCTCAATGATGGGAGACCGGCTGGGCCTTCCGGCCACGGAATCGGCATAGGCATCGATTACATACTGCATGTTGGGAGAGATATGAATGGTCCCGTGATGGCATGGGCTGATCTCCGTTCCCGGGCAAGCCTTAAAATTCGGCAATTCAGACAGTGCCAGATTTATTTTTACCGAGGCACTGTCATAATTGATTCTTTTGACATCCTGTAAAAAATCATCCGGCAGATCGTTTTTATCCATTAACTTGGTGAAGGTGATATTACAATCTGCGCCGGTTGCAAGTATCCTGCATTCATAGTCGTCGCCTGCTTCTGTCACCACTCCCTGGGCGCGCCCGTCTTTGACATTGATTTTTGCAACACCGCTACTGGTGAAAATATCGACTCCCATCGCTTTGCAGGAGGATGCAATACTATTGGACAGGCCTCCCATGCCGCCCTTCATATAGCCCCAGACTCCTCGAACTCCGTTGCATTCACCCATGACATGATGGAATAAAACATAGGCGGTTCCGGGTGATGCAGGACCGGCATTGACTCCGATGACAGCGTCCGTCGCCAGGGTGACTTTCAACTCTTCGCTTTCGAACCATTCATCCAGCATATCGATAGCTGAGCCGGCCATAAGGCGGGTCAGGGTGGACCAATTTTTTTTCAAGTTGGGTTTATTTTTCCACAAAAATTTCCCGTATTGAAACATCTCGCCGAAAGCCAGTTTCCCCGGGTTGGGGGGTGTCATTAACAGGACAGGTTCAATGACCTGAGCTATTTCATCCAGCATGGTTTCGTAGCGTGGATAAGTCTCTGCATCCTTCTTGCTGAACTTGGAAATTTGCTCGATGTTAAATTGTTTATCCGGTCCTAAAAGCAGGTGACGGCCATCTGGGAAAGGCGTAAAGGATGATGGAACCCTGGGAATCATTTCATAGCCATGGTCTTTCAGTTTCAGGTCTTTAACGATCTGGGGATGAAACAGACTATTAACATAGGCCAGGCTGGAAACCCTGTAGCCTTCCCATGGAGATTCGGTAACGGCACATCCACCGACAACGTCTCTTTTTTCAAAAATTGCAACCTTCCTGCCTTGTCTGGCGAGATAGCCTGCAGTTACTAGGCCATTGTGACCGGCCCCTATGACTATGGCATCATATTTCCCCTGTTTTTCTTTCATGCTAACTTCTATTGCTTGTCCGACCTGCAGCCTGTCGAGCGGGCTTTTGGGTTGGCGTGGCGTTGGACCTGCCGCCGTCGGGCAACTGGATACGGTGCTCGCCGCACTCGCTGCGGTGATGGTGGGCGCCGATCGTGGTCTGATACATCCCCGTGATCATGGCCGAGCGAAAGGTCGA
>CAZDCF010000057.1:0-5983 GCA_964503895.1 uncultured Nitrospiraceae bacterium
GTAATATTCGACGCTATAAAGAGAATTTGATAAATCGGTTTTCTGAGATTGCAGGGCAAGAGATCTGTTTATGCCTCGACAATTCCTTATGGGAATGGAAGTACGGGCCAGGATATACCATGGTACTTACACAAGATCGAAAGCCAGAGGTAGCCGCAGTTCTCGCGAACCGTTCCTTTTTCAAACTTGCGCGTTTTGTGCCCTTCGATGCTCCTGTTGTTGCTACAGACGCCTTTTACCAACAAGGCCAAGAAACTCTGCGTACGATGCTTTTGGTCATCACGGAATAATCTTCAATCGTCTTCCTTCAAGCCGAGCATTTCGGACAACTCACTGGCACTGTAATTCCTAGCAACATTCAGCCAGATAATGTCGATTTCTGCTTTTTGACATGTTACATTGAGCAGGGTAAATGCCGAATTTGTTTGTTCCAAATCCTGCTCCATTGATTCAATCATTACTATCTTCATGGGTAACATAGTACCAGGATGAACAAACACATAATCCGCCGTAACCGCTCTGAGGGCTTTGCCCACTTCTCGACGTGCCTCCCCATCATCAACGCTTACCTGTATCAACGTCCGAATGGGAATTTTCGCGAAAACCAAAAAAATATCTCGGGATACGAGATGCAGGAGATTAAACAGGGCCACTTCCGAAGATGGAATAAACGGTCGCTGGCTCACCGAAAGGAATTCCGGTATTTTTGTTCCCGGATATAGCCGAGACTGCTGTCGCTGACGTCGCCAAGGTTGTATCAAGTAATAGACCAGCACAAATGTTACAAGGGTTAATGCCAGCATTAAAATCTGAGAAAGGATGGGAAGGGACCCAATAGAAGGGGGGAGAGTCACAAGAATCCTTGCATCTTTACGAAATGTTAAAGACGAATAGAAAAAAAATTCTTTCCAGGAACCACCATTCCCTGTACCACTGGGTGTCGAGCACCTGTAACCGATGGGACATTAGTAGTATTGCCCTGAAGGGTTTCATAGGCCATCACAGCGAAAGCCAAGGCCTCAAAAGCATCACTAGCAATACCGTGCTGATCCATAGTACGCACAGGCCGTGGATAAAAAACTTTCCCTAAGGCATCCATAAGAGCCAGATTTTTTACTCCACCCCCGCCGCATATGACCTCATCCACATTTCCCTTGAACCATTGACAAGAATCCACAATTGTTGTGGCTACAAACTCACAACTAGTGGCCAACATATCTTCTAAGGATAAGCGTTTGGCTCTCGCTTGACGAAAGGTTTTTGAAATATAGGAATCACCAAATTCTTCTCGACCTGTAGATTTTGGTGGTCGTTTGGCTAAATACGAATGAGTCAAAAGAGTTTTGAGTAACGGCCCATGACTCTTGCCTTTTCGCGCCAGACGGCCACTTCGATCGAAAGGGTGTTTTTTAGAAGTCCCTTTCAGGACTAATCCATCAAGCAGCATGTTGCAGGGACCAGTATCAAAAGCGCGAACATCATTACGGTCACCATGAGCCAACAAATAGGTCACATTCCCAATACCACCAAGATTCACGACAAGACGCGACTGACGCTTTTCTTGAAAAAGCAAGTGATGGACGTAAGGTGTCAGTGGCGCCCCCTCCCCTCCAGCTGCTATATCACGTGTACGAAAATTCGCCACCGTTGTAATTCCAGTACGCTCGGCAACAATAGCTGGATCTCCAATTTGAAGGGTAGAACGAATGGAGCCAATCCCTGGCTCTCGAATAGGGGTAGGCTGATGGTACACAGTTTGCCCGTGCGAACCGATTAATAGAATGTCTTCGGGTAATAAGCCTGCACGCTTGATCGTCAAAAGCGCAGTTTTGGCAAACATTTCCCCAATAGCCGCATTGAGATGACATAATTCCGCCACGGTTCCCTTTGTCGATGCTAACAGAACCCGCTGTCTCAATTTTGGCGGATAGGCTATTGTTTGCGAGGCAAGAAGCTTGATCCTTAGGCGAGCTTGAACAGGAGAAATATCAACGAGCGCACAATCCACACCATCGGCAGAAGTTCCTGACATTAAACCTAAACATTTCATTGGTTCAGCGACCCCAGCGATTTTTGCCGCTTACGATCCCATACCATCCCAATTTGTTCTTTGGCACTGAACCCCAACGTTTCGTAAAATTCTTGTTTGTCTCGCGTACACAACCAAAATAATTCCACACGTTCCAGGGTCCCATGGGACAAAATCCGGTTGATAATTTCCGTGCCAATATCTTGACCCTGGTAGTGTCCATCAACAATCACATCCCAAATGGACGCCCGATAAACGTAATCCGTCAACACTCGGCCACAACCGACCAAATGGTCGCCATCCCAGGCGGTAATAAACAGATTCGTGTGTTTCACCATTTCTATGGCATCCTGTAAAGAACGCCCCTGGGACCAGGATGACTGATCGAATAAGGGTAATAGATGAGACGGATCGAAGTCCTTTTTGTCAGCATAAGTAATCATGATATTCTTGACAAAAACTGAATTGATCGTATTTTTATTGACTATCTAGAGATTAAGAGCGTATCTGTATTACACTAATATTTTTGTAAATACCAGCAACGAAGAGGATTCCTATGCCAACGCTTGTAAAAAAATGTCCCAAATGCGAAAAACTGTTTTGGATTAAGGAACAGGATATCGAATATTCAGACGCCAATACTTGGCGAATCACCTGCCAACACTGCCAACAAGTCCTTCGGATCCCACTGGTGACACAAGGTGCCAATGCTGGCGCCCCTAAAATGGGGCATTAATTCTACTGCCCACCTTTGAAAAACCATGTACATTGAGAGCCTTGGCGGTTTAGCTGCGCACATTGTCGGAGGATCGGAGCAAAATGCCGTGGGCACGAATCCAGTTGTCGTGCTGCTCCATGGATTCGGGGCCCCAGGTGATGACCTGGTGGCTCTACGGAAAATGATTCATGTTCCTGATGCAGTCAGGTTTGTGTTTCCTGTGGCCCCCTTGTCACTTAATGGCAACCCCCAAGATGGACGGGCCTGGTGGATGCTAGACATGGAACAAATAGCCAACGACCTTGTCAGTGGGCGCGGACGAGACATTTATGCGATTCCTCAAGGGCTATCAGAAGCCCGTTCTTCTGTTATTGCCCTACTCGATGAATTGGAACAACAATGGCACATTTCGTCAGAGCGGGTCATCCTGGGAGGATTCTCCCAAGGGGCCATGCTGGCTTGTGATACGGTGCTTCGAACAGAGCGTCCCTTTGCCGGACTTATCCTTTTGTCAGGAAGCCTCATAGCCAAAGAGGAGTGGGTTCCTTTAATGGCCAAACGGAAAGGACTACCTGTCTTTCAAAGTCATGGTACGGATGACCCTCTTTTGTCATTTCAAACAGCAGAAACCCTCAGAAACCTCCTGACAAAGCATGGAATTTCCCTTGACTGGTACGAATTCCGAGGTGGCCACGAAATTCCCTTTTTCGTTCTTAAGCAATTAGGAAAATTCCTTCAATCCTTTCTAGACACAAGTTCCTAAACCGTTTCATTTCCCTATAACTATGAGAACAGAATTGCGTCCTCGACTTGTGTTGAGTATGATGAAGGCGTTTTATGGTACAATGGATTCCTTTGGTTAGTCCCAAGGGGTACCTGAGTCTATGATTACGAACGAAACCCTCACGCAATATATCATCCGTATAATGCCTGATGCCAAAGTATCGGTGACAGATCTGACAGGCACGTTGGATCACTTGAATGTCCATGTCCAATCGGATCATTTTAAGGGGAAAAACCTACTTGATCGGCATCGCATGATTTATCAGGCCCTAGATGAACCAATGAAGGATGGGCGCATTCATGCGCTAGAGTTACAAGCTGAAACCATTGACGGATCTTAGGAAGGAGCTCTATATGGCTGACCCAATCGAAGAGGAAATTCAACAAGAAATTCAGAAACACAAGATTTTAATTTACGGTAAAGGGACCAAGGCAGCACCCCAATGTGGATTCACCGTCGAAACCAAGGAATTTTTCGAGAAGTTTGGTTTTCCCTACGAGATTATTAATGTATTAGAAAATCCCGCGAAACGTGAGGCCCTTACCCGCATGACCAACTGGCCCACCCTCCCCAAGGTATTTATCAACGGACAATTTTACGGGGATACCGATGTATTGGGACCCATGGAAACCAAGGGTGAACTCAAACCCTTGCTTGACCAAGCTTTTGCCAATCAATCTTCTTAATTCTGTTGAAACGTCCAACAAAGAGCCTTGGTCCCTAAAGTCAAGGCTCTTTGCTTCTGCCCTTACTCCCCTATCCACTCTAAAACCCTACTCCAATTAGGAATGGTGCCAACCCCATGCGAACCTCTCTTTTTATATCCTAACTATTTAGCAAGATTTGTAGTTATTCTTCGTCAATTCGCAGGTTCTTTTCTATACATTCCTCACCAAATCCTTTCGCGATGCGACAACTTTTAGAGAACCCCGGGGCATCAGGAATATTGGGGGTTTTCCAAGCCAACACATCAAAAATACTGCCTAGTCCAGCAGGATTCGTTAGTTGATTGATCTGGCTCGATACATCCCTTGGATCATTATCTGTAAGCTGAATTTTATGAATGCCTAAATTCTTTAACCAGTCTCCCTGCCAGACCTTTCCTGTTAGTTCTAGGCCAACATTCCGTGAGGCAGATTGAAGTGCCGTGAAATCCACATCCACTGTAATATCCTGGTCACCAATATGATTGAAAGGATCATGGACCTGCTGCTGTTGATAATAACAGCGAAGCGCGCCGTTCCTGCGCAATGGGGAATATAAGGTGGAGGCCTCATTGCCATAATCAATAAATACCAGATACCCACGAGATATAATGGAAGCAGCCTTTTGCACAAAAGAATCAAGACCTAAACACACCTCAACCACATGACCTCGTCCCAGTCTTACACCTTCAGCCTTGAGCCTTGAAACGATTTGTGAAGTCGAAGGTTCATCGAATTCCTCAACAAAATTTCCGTCTTGGCCCACTCCCACATACATCTCCAATACATTATCTTGGCCATCTCCCATAACTCGATGAACGGGCAGCGCATCAACTACTTCGTTGGCAAAGACAAACGAAGGCGCAGCTCTCAATTCCTCAACAGAGTGGAACACGTTCAGCCCCATAGCTTCTTGTTTTTGTCGAAGACCCTGGCTGGTTTCAACCACCACATATTCGTGAAAACCAGGGAGATAGGAAATGATTCTGGCCCCCAATTCTCCGGTTCCTGCACCAAATTCTACGATACGAAGGGACTCGCCTAGCCTCTTCTCAGCCTGCTCCACAGCCTGGGCTAAGCACCAGGCAAAAACCGGATACATGGCACTGGTATTAAAGGTACCGCCCTGCGTTCCAATGCCCGGACCTTTTGCATAAAAGCCTAATTCTTTATGAAACAAGGCTTCGTGCATAAACTCACAGAACGTTATCCGACCACTAACCTTAATCCGTTCTTTCAGAAGACGCCCAAGTGAGGTTTCAATTCGACTCATTAGGTTTCGTCTTCTCCTTATCCTGTTTTTAGGACAAGAACAAAAAAAAGGAGGCTACTGGTTAGTAGCCTCCTTTATCATTTTTCAAATGTAATAAGACGGTCAATTAATAACAGTTGACGTTGCGCCTGCAGGATTGATCTTCACCTTATTCAATGGGCCTTCGACACTCGGTAGCTGTCCAGCGGCTTTGCTGGGTGTCATGCGCGCATTATTGACACTTGAGGTCGAGTTGAGGGAAGCCGCATTAGCAGAGGCAGAAGCGCTTTCCACAGCGTTGGCGTGACCTTGCCCAGGATCATTGGCCGTTCGTGTCCCATCCACTGGAGATTTCGTGGCCGCTGCCGGATAGCCAGGATGTTTCGGGAGCGTTGCAGGATTGGCAAAAGCCATTGAAGCCATAAAGGCAGTACCCGCTAACGCAATAAGAAGAATGCGAATACCTTTCATAAGTCCGCTCCTTTGTTAAAACAGG
>CAZDCF010000058.1:0-3455 GCA_964503895.1 uncultured Nitrospiraceae bacterium
CTTGGATTATTGCGATAACGGCTCCATATACAATAGCCACCAGCCCAAGGATCATAACTATAGTGACAACGGTTCCATCCTTCGAAGCCTCAGGAAGCAGAGGGAAACTAAATCGAAGAAAGCCGTATGTCCCCAGTTTGACCCCAGCCAGTATCACCGACATGCCAATGGGCCCCTGAACGAGCGCATCCGGTAACCACGTGTGAAAGGGAAATACCGGAGCTTTAAAAGCAAGCCCCATAAAGATCAGCCAGAAAATCAAAATCTGTTGGCCAACCGGAACTGGAACCATCAGTAAATCAAGCAAATCAAAACTATACGCCTGGTTAACAGCATGATAATTCAAGCTCAGCAACGCGAAACCAACCAGCATAAAAACACTACCCAACAAGGTGTAGAGCACGTATTTTAACGCCGCATATTCCTTTTCTTCTCCCACTCCCCACAATTTGATGAGAAAGTAACTTGGGATAAGCATCAATTCCCAGAATACGAAAAAAAGTATGAGATCGATTGATACAAAAATTCCTATGATCGTGGTTTCCAAGGCCAAGATGCTCATGAAGTAAGGTTTGAGTTTCTCGGATACGGAATCCCAGGAGTACAGAATGATCATAACCGTGAGGAAAGCCGTCAGCCCGACAAATAAAATGCTAATACCATCCACGGCAACATGATAAGAGATACCAAGCGGTGGGATCCAATTCATCCTCTCACTGAATTGCATAGCCGCAGACTCTGGCACAAATCGCAGCAACAGCAATACGGATAGCGCAAGTTCGAACACAGCAATTCCGAGCGCAGATTTTTTTAGAAGATCTGGATCCTTCTGCATCCAGAGAATGATTGCACCAATCAATGGCAAGAAAATCATTACCGAGAGGAGAGGAAAACCGAATTGAAGTTCTTCAAGCATCGTAAAAGATGAATCTCACAATTATAAAACCGACGTACCCGTTAACCACACAAGTAAAAAATGAACTAATATGAAGAGCCCTATAACAATCATTGCAGCATAATGATTTACCAAGCCAGTTTGCAGTCTTCGCCATGACCACGCCGCCAAATGATTAGCTAAACCAACAACATTGAGGCCAGCATAAATCACGTGTTTTTCTGCCCAAGTTACACCGGCCCCGCTAGCATCTGCCCCCTTCCCAATGCCGCGAATAAAACGATCGATAATATTCTGATCAATCCAATCCCAGATTTGACCAAGGCGTTTGCATGGCTCGACAATAATGACATCATACAATTCATCTACCCAGTATTTATTTAAGAAGGTCCGATAGGCCCCAGCATATTTTTCAGCCCATTCGTTGGCCATACCCGGTTTCATCGAATACATATGATGCGCAAGACCCCAACCACCAAACGCAATACAGATGGCCACGGCCATGAGTCCAAATAAAGTCCCAAGACCAACATCATGATTTTCCGAGCCAGCTAAGGTGGTGACAGGCTCTAAAAATCCATGAAACCATCCATGCTCAGGCGGAACTCCCAGGAATCCACCAAACACCGACAACCCGGCCAAAACCATGAGTGGCACCGTCATAACAGGCGGCGATTCATGAATATGATGATCCACTTCAGGATCAACGCGTGATTGACCATAAAATGTCAGATACGTCAGGCGGAACATATAAAAGGAAGTGAGAAACGCGCCAACAACTGCGAACGCATAGAGAAGATACCCGACACCCCCACTCAAGAAGGCATGAGCCATAATTTCATCCTTGCTCCAAAATCCTGCCAACGGGGGAATCCCGGCAATAGCTAGGGTCCCAATGAGAAATACCGTATAGGTGATGGGAATTCTATTATACAGGCCGCCCATTTTTCGAATGTCTTGTTCACCTCCAAGGGAGTGAATTACGGCACCAGCCGACAAGAAAAGAAGCGCTTTGAAAAATGCATGGGTGACGAGATGGAAAATCGCAGCAATATAGGCACCAACTCCACAAGCCAAAAACATATAACCTAATTGGCTGACCGTGGAATATGCCAAAACTCGTTTAATGTCGTTTTGGACCAATCCAATGGTTGCGGCGAAAAGCGCAGTAATTCCTCCAATGATTCCCACCGTGGCCATGGCCACCGGAGCCATATCGTAGAACACATGGTTTCGGACCACCATATACACCCCAGCCGTCACCATGGTAGCAGCATGAATAAGAGCACTCACAGGAGTTGGACCTTCCATAGCATCAGGCAGCCAGGTATACAGCGGAACCTGTGCAGACTTCCCAATCGCTCCGACTAACAGGCACAACGCGATGGCTGTGGCCATTTCTGTTGAGAGTTGTCCAACATTGGCCAAGACTTTGGTATAATCCAGTGTTTTGAAGTTGGCGAACACCAAGAAAATCGCCAGCAAAAATCCTGCATCACCAATGCGATTAACCACAAACGCTTTGGTTGCAGCCTTAGCCGCGGAAACCTTGTGGAAGTAGTAACCAATCAACAAATAAGAACACAGCCCCACACCTTCCCAGCCAATGAAGAGAACCAAGTAGTTGTTCCCCATCACGAGCAGAAGCATAGAAACCATGAACAAATTCATATACACGAAGAAGCGAGTAAATCCTTCTTCACCATGCATATACCCCACGGAATACACATGAATTAGAAACCCAACGCCCGTCACCACCATCAACATGATGGCACTCAAGGGATCGATGAGAAAGGCCAAATCAACGTGAAATTCCCCGCCAAAAATCCAAGAATAGGCAATAACTTCTCGAGGCGTTGGATCTTCCATGACACCTAGAAAGACGGTAAGTGCGCAGAGAAAAGATAACCCCACGGACCCAAACGCAATCTTGCCCGCTAAATCAGGAGAATAGCGATGGCCGACAAGCCCATTCACAATGACAGCAATGAGGGGGAAAACTGGAATTAAAATAACAATGAGTTCTGCCACGTTACCACTTCAACAAGTTGACCTGGTCTACATTAGTCGCAATTTTTCCACGGAATACCACGATGATAATGGCTAAACCCACCGCCGCTTCTCCCGCGGCAATCGCGATAACAAACAGCGCCGCTAATTGGCCAGTCATTGATTCCAAATAATGCGAAAACGCCACGAGATTGATATTGGCCGCATTGAGCATAATTTCCACGGACATTAAGACGATAATGAAGTTCCGACGAATCAATACACCAAGAAGTCCTGTCATAAACAAGATCGCGCTCAATGCTACATATGCAGAAAGAGGAATCATAGCCTATTTAGTTTGATCCATCAGCCTCAGACACCGACGTGGTAGGAGTCTTGGCTAAAACGATAGCACCAATAACAGCCCCCAACAAAAATACCCCAACAATTTCAAACAACAGTAAATAATCGCTAAACATGGTGATCCCAATCGCATGGCTTGGTCCAGTGTTTAAAAGCACTTCCGTGGTAGCCTTCCCAGTGATCCCGCCATAAGGCGTTTGAAAAATCA
>CAZDCF010000058.1:3555-5901 GCA_964503895.1 uncultured Nitrospiraceae bacterium
CCGCAATGGACAGGATTTTTCAGCGCGATCGTGAAGACGCCGGCAATGATACTCACCGTCGCGAAGTACCCGAACAGTAAATAGATCATGAAATGTTATGAATCAGAAGCCTCGGCTTTTCCTACAGGCTGTGGGAAATGATAGCGGTAAGCACGACTCTCATCATCGTCCTTTTCTTGATTATGAGCATATAAATATTTTTTGGCATCTTCTATATGGAGTTCACCAACTTCATATAGTCGCTTTTTGTCAAACATGAGAGTTCGCTTATCATGGGTAGAATATTCGTACATTTTAGTCATAGCAAGCGCATTAACCGGACAAGCTTCAACGCAGTAACCACAAAACACGCATTTGGTAATGTCAATGTAGAACTCTGTTGCATACCGTTGAAGCGGCATGGACTTATCTTCCTCGCTAATCACTTTAATGCACCTGGAAGGACATGCGACTTCGCAGAGATCGCAACCCACACAACGCTCTTGCCCGTTATCATATCGCAACAGGCCAAGCGCCCCTCTATGCGCATCAGGAATCTTTCGCTTTTCACGAGGATATTGAAATGTTATAGGACGATGAAGCATATGCTTGAGGGTCACCTTCATCGCACTCCAGATTTCTCTGAATAAGACTGCGTCAAAAAAAATTTTTGTGGTATTATTTGATTCCATACAATGCCCTTTATATTTTTTCTATGGAAACCTGAGCCATTTTGAAATAAGGCACTCGAGTCATGGGATCTGTTTCGACCACCATTAAATCCTTCACCGGTGGGTCCATAAAATGCTCTGGGAACACACAACTCCCTGGCAACACAGCGATATCTGCCTCCACGTCCAATTCTACTTGACCGTGATCGGACATAACCCGCACACGGCCCCCTTCCATCAACCCCATTCGCTCAATTTCTTCTGGAGACATCCGCAAGCATTTCGTGTTAGGAGAGATATCCATCAATCCCGAAGCTTTCGTCGAAAGTTTTCCAGAATGATAAATCAGTTGAATGAGTTTCAACCCAACAGGCCTTGACGGATTAGTAGAACCACCAGAACTTGCATATCGGCTAGAGACCTTATCCACGAAACCATTGCTCAAATAAGAATTGGGATTTGCCCTAACCTTCTTGGGTTGGCCAAGATTGTAATACCCAGGAAGCAGTTTCCGGATTTCCTCTTGAATGTCCTGTGTAGTTTCATACGGTAGCATTTGGCCCATGCTATTAGCGACGCCAACAAAAATGTGCCAATCGAAGGCACTCTCACCGAGAGGATCAAGTGCCGGCCTGAGGAACTGCACCTTGCCTTCTTGGTTGGTGACCGTGCCATCTTTCTCTGCGAACGTACAAGCAGGAAACACGATATGTGCTTGTTGCGCAGTGTCTGTTAAAAAAGGATCTTGGCAAATCAGGAGTTCAAGGTTCGACAAGGCCTTATCTACACCAAATGACTTTGGCAGTGTAGCTAAAGGATTCTCGCCAACTACATACAAGGCTTTAATTTTTCCATCGAGGCAACCTTGAAGAATGTCCATGAGAGTCGAACCGTCATGTGCCGTTGGTAAACTAGCTTCCCAGGCTTTTGAATATTTCTGTTTCGCTGCTGCATCACTAAAGGCCACAGGACCAGGGAGAAATTCCGGCGCCACCCCCATGTCCAACGCACCTTGCTCATTGCCTTCTTCTACAACCGTATTGATCCCAGAGCCCTCTTGATTTAACTTTCCAGTGATCCAAGCAAGATCCACAAGATTCAAGACATTATTATAACCATTCTTCTGCCGAACGATTCCCTCTCCACAAAGAATAATAGAACGGGGGGCTTCGGCAAAAATTTTGGCAATATCATTAATCTGTTCAGCGGAAATGCCTGTTTGCTTTGCGACTTCATCCAGCGAAATAGCATCCGCCGCTTGTTTTAATGCATTGAATGCTTGAGGAGTTTGGCCGGTTACATCTAAATCGACGAGATCTTGATCGAGAACTGACTTCACCAAACCTTTCACCAACAACCCCTCGGTCCCTGGTTTCACCATAATAGGATTGGATGCAAGCTTGGAAAGATTAGTTTGCATAGAATCAACCACAATGGCTGAAGCTTTATAGGTCCCAATCGCCTCTTTCACTCGAAGACTCGCCACAGGATTGGTTTCCGTAATATTGGCTCCAACCACCAGAATCACTTTGGCTTTCGTAATATCCTCAGACGTGTTCATCATCCGGTTTATACCCAACGAATGATGAACGGCCCGCACAAAATTCACATGTCCATATCTCGCACTACTGTCAACATTATTCGTTCCAATAACTGTGCGCATAAACTTTTGAAACACATATAACTCTTCATTGGT
>CAZDCF010000059.1:0-5770 GCA_964503895.1 uncultured Nitrospiraceae bacterium
CCAACTTTCCTCACCTGCTCAAGTAGTTACAGACCGTTTAAGCAAGTGCAAACAAAGATCCACTCAAATCTGGCTTCCCAGGCAACTATCCTCATTTCATGAAAATCACAGCATGAGGATTCTGCATTAATTATGTCTGGAGTCGGACTGGTCACTGCGTCTAATGATAACAATGCGTCCAAGGAGGTGCGCAGGTGGACTAGCAGAGGACTCTACTAAATCGATTCGGGCCCCAACGCCTTGAACGAGCCTCAGACCCTGTGAGGTCTGGACGAACCCTTTGGCACGAAGGGCTTGATAAGACTGAACGTGCTTGATGATAGTTTCTGGAGCAAGCCCCGGTTCGAGAATCAACTCTTCTGACTCAAAAGCTTCATGCGTATGCGTTTGCTTGGCGTCATTCATCCGCTTCGCTTGACTAGACGGATCTGGTGTAAAAAGTACTTCTGAGGCCACACTCCCATTGGTCGTACGGATAATCGGCGTCCCAGGCGCAGTTTTTTCTAACTCTTGTTCAATAGATTGGCATTGAGTGGCTTCAACCAGATCGACTTTATTGAGAATAACAAAGTCTGCAGATGATACTTGCTGCTCGAAGGTACCTTCGAGATCTCGTCTTTCGCCCACTTGTTCGGCATTAACTACAACAACCGCGAGACTATCACTGACCCACTCGGAAACCGGTTCACGCCAAAAATTAATCAACGTATCGAATGGCAGGGCAACCCCAGAAGTTTCCACCACAATACGATCAGGTCGAACTTCTTCCCAGAGTTGTTGCAGTGTATTCACTAATTCATCCGATAATTTGCAGCATACACATCCACCTTCAAGTTCCACATAGGCATTTGAGCCTTGAGAGCCAAGCAAAGCTTGGTCAATCCCCAATGCCCCAAATTCATTCGACACAACTGCTAATCGCACACCTTCGCGTTGGGCTTCTTTGAGCAGATGCCGAACAAGGGTAGTCTTGCCAGCTCCTAAAAATCCTGAGACCACCAGCGCGGGAATGCTATCAATAGGGTGAAAAATCTCATTTTTCATCATTAAGAATTAATTTTTTTGGTCTTAGTGTAATAAAAACAAATGAATCACCAAGTTTCGCCCTGGTGCATTGACAAGCACAGTCCCGCTTTACGAGAATGCCGCTATGGAGACACCCTCACCCAAGTCACCTACATCAAACCAAGAATCTGAACTCCCCGACCGGCAATGCGCCTGGTGCAAAATCCCTATGAAAAAACGCATAGTCGGTGAGAACCGTTTTATTCATTACACCTGTCCAGAATGCATTTTTCAACATACCTCGAAGTATGAAAATTCGTGAAGCGGAAAAATCAAAGAAATCTATACTTCAGCCTTCACGAACCTCACTTCATTTTTTTTAGAAGAGATTGGAGACGATTCGAGTTCCGCCCACCCAGGTTCCAATCACGCTACCTATTGTAGGTAATAAAAAAGCAAGGAAAATTCTCAGTAAACGGCTCTGCCACCATTGTCCGAGGATCGCGATATCTTCTGCGACAGACTGGAATTCTCGGACTACTGGTGGTTGTACATAGGCCTGCACGAACGCTGTGACATACCCCACACCAATAACCGGAGTAAGGCTGGTAAAAGGTGCACCAGCGAAAGCCACTAACACGGTTAAGGGGTGAGCAAAGGCCAGTAACGCGCCAATTCCACTTGGAATTCCATTCGCCAATATCCAAAATAAAGCATTTTCTCCTGCAGCGCCTACACCCTTTTGATAGCCAATCAGTGCGATAGAACCAACAACAATCGCCGGAATACTCCACCCTACCCATTTCCAGGCTTGTGATACTGGGGGAATCACATCTAGTGAAGTAAGGTCAGAACGGTGGGCCTGTTGTAATACAGACTTCATACCTTCGATATGACCTGCTCCGACTACCGCAACGACTTTTTCTCCATCGGCTTGCAAGATTTTTTCCGCTAAATATTGATCGCGCTCATCGATCAGCACTTTTTTCAATGCTGGCACTTCAGCTCCGAGTTCCTGCATCATCTCGGAGAGCACATCTTGCTTCTTCAGATTTTGCAAAGACTCTTTTGTTACAGGCTCCGTATCAAACACACTCAGCATGAGCGACGACACCAGTATACTTTTTTTAATGAATGAGGTAGATCTCCACGCACGCCGCATGGTAACACGAACATCACGGTCGCAAAGAAAAATCGGAATGTTGATTTTTTTTGAAACCGTGATGGCTTCAAGCATTTCGGTACCCGGCAACACCCCTAATTGAGCACCAAGACGCTTCTGGTAGGAGGCTAAGAGTAGATTGACTAACAAGGTACTGAGTTGCTTTTTGCGAATGACCTCTTTGAGATCTAACGATTCCCATTTCCTTCGCTGGGATAACGCCTCAAATCGTCGTGCGTCCAACTCAACACAAACTCCATCCGGCTTTTCCTCTTCGATGACATTTCTGACCAGGTCAGCTGATTCCTGGGAAACGTGAACAGTTCCGACTAAAACGATGACCTTACCCCAAACCGAAAGCACATGTACATCGGATGAGGATCTCACACTATCGACCATATCGTTTTGTTTCGGAATTGCTTGATTTGATTCAGATAGTTCCATAAACACACCATGGACAGAAAATTTCAATCTTGTCAAGATTGGACACGACGTCGGAATCTTATCGTGTTAGACTGTGTCTTCTTTAATCGAATTAATCTAATACTGACCCTACTTACATGTACACATGAGCACTTTTCGCACAGCCAAACACATATGGCTATGGATCAATAAAGATGGTCAACGATGGCACATTGCCCAAACCGATGAAGGCTTTTGCTTTTGTCCGGTTGGATCAGGAGGTAAACGTCGAGGGCCGTGGGAATTCGGATTTCCACCGGGATTAGAAAATTTCCCCCATTGGCTTAAGCAGTCTTAGTTGTTATATTTCTAGTAATGACACGATATCTTTACATAACCAGCTATCGATTGGCATTTTGGCATGCCCCCAAACGCGCTCAACACGAAGAAGGCGATGATCTAGATTGCATTTTTTGCCAATATAGTGAAGGTGTCGCACGCATTCATGATGTTATCGGTTACTTGCAACGACAAGGCTTTACGATTTCAGAGTTTGATGACCGATCGTTCACGATTACCCTCGATGACTCACCCAATTCATCGGGCACACTCTACTACAAAAGCAAGAATGACTTAGTCCAAAGTATTTCTGGAAAGCAAAACTTCTTTCTTCATTCCTCCCTTTTAGCTTGAATGGACGATTATTCCACGACAACAGTACGAAAGGTGGCCACATATGGCAGAAAAAACTTGCAAATCTGAAGAAGAATGGAGACAACAACTCACGCCTGAACAGTTCCATGTTACCCGTCAACATGGAACCGAAGCCGCCTTCAGCGGGGTCCTATACAATCAAAAGAGGAACGGAATTTACCACTGCCTCTGCTGTGGAACAGAGTTGTTTCAATCGAAGGATAAATATGATTCCGGAACGGGTTGGCCAAGTTTCACAAAACCATCAACAGATCAAGCCCTAGATACTGTGACCGATCACAGTTATGGAATGAGTCGTGTAGAGGTACTTTGTGCAAAATGTGATGCTCACCTAGGTCATGTTTTTCCTGATGGCCCCGAGCCAACAGGACAACGCTATTGCATTAACTCCATTGCGTTGGATTTTAAAGAAATAAAATAAGAACAACTAAAGAACTTTGGTGGATTCACGAACTAAACCCTTTAAAATGGCCAGATCCATACAATCATCGGAACCGCCACAAGGACAATAAGGATTTCTAAAAGAAGCCCCATCCGCCAATAATCTCCAAACTTATACCCCCCTGGTCCCATAATCAGCAGATTATTTTGATGCCCAATCGGCGTCAAAAAAGCACAGGATGCACCAATAGCCACAGCCATCAAAAAAGGATCAGGACTCAATTTCAGATTTTGTGCGCAGGCAAAACCTAATGGCGTCATCACCACAGCTGTGGCAGCATTGTTCATAACATCGGACAACACCATGGTGAGGACAAGCAATATGGTTAACAACAGGACAGGGGAAAAGTTTTCAGTCACGGCAATGAGGGTTGAAGCCATCATCGAGGTGGTACCACTCGTCTCCAACACATTAGCTACAGGAATCATCGCCCCAATCAAAACGATGATTGGCCAATCAATTTGCTCATACACTTCACGAACCGGTACAACCTGCAATAGGACGAGAACTGTTGCAGCCGTCATGAAGGCCACCGGAATTGGACACAATTGCACAATGGCAGCTCCAACCGCAGCCATAAAAATGCCAATCGTCAACCAAAACTGTTGGAGCTTACCCACAGATAAGTCTCGCTTGGCCAACGGAAAAGCCCCCAGCTGGGGAATTGTTTCGGAAAGTTGCTCGCTATCCCCTTGAAGGAGTAACACATCTCCTGGTTGAAACCGAAAGGATTTTAAACGACCCCGGTAGGGCTTACCCTGTCGAGACACTGCCAACAGATTTACACCAAAGCGAGAACGAAGGTGAAGACTACTTGGCGTCTGCCCTGTGAGTCTAGAACGACGGGATGGAACAACAACCTCAGTTAACATCATATCATCACCACGAAGACGTTCTGAAGTTTCCTGCTGCTCCGATGGCCCTGAATCTCCTATATTTTCCTGACCTGCTGCGTCACCTTCAGTTTTTCCGGGCAATTGCAACTTCAAGGCTGAAACAAAAGAACTGATACCCTCCGACCCAGCTTCGATAAGCAGGATATCACCAACTTGCACGCGCTCTTTCAAGGTCAAACGAAAAATTGACCGTGTGCCTCGAACGAGTCCAACAATAAGTGCATCCGATTCTTCCGTGGAGGCTTCGATTTCTAGAAGTGATTGCCCAATGATTGAAGAATCCTCTGGCACGGTGATCTCAGTCACATAATCTTCAATATCAAAAAGTTCTTGCGCCGATTTGCGTTTCCGCGAAGCGGACGGAATTAATCGCCACCCCCATAACGAAACAAACAATACTCCTGCTGTAGCCACAGCAAGCCCAACCGGCGTAAAGTCAAACATTCGAAACGAACTCCCCAACGTATCCATGCGCTGAGTCGCTACAATGATATTTGCTGGAGTCCCTATTAACGTCACCAATCCCCCAAGGATAGTAGCAAAGGAAAGCGGCATCAAAAGAATCGCAGGAGAACGTTCGGCCTTTTCCGCTGATTGCAAGGCTACTGGCATAAGCAACGCCATAGCGCCAACATTATTCATAATGGAAGAAAGACTCGCGCCAACTATAGAAAGAACGGCCACATGTGTTGAAACGCGCCGAATAGCCCGATCCACATATCGCACAACCAAATGAACAGCACCAGAGTTGAGCAATGCTCGGCTAATGATTAACACGGCAGCAATGGTAATAGTCGCCGGATGCCCAAACCCAGTGAACGTATCTGCTGGCGAGATTAAACCAAACAAGGTACAGGCGAGCAGGGCAACGAGCGCCACCAGATCGTACCGCCATTTATCCCAGACAAATAAGATAAAGACGACAACAAGCCCACCGAGTAACAGTCCTTGTGTAACATTCATAGCTGAGAAGAGTAAGATAAAACTGGTTCTATGGAAGGTGGAGCCTCAAGCTCTTTTTCACGCACCATGACATTTTTTATATTTCTTGCCGCTTCCACAAGGGCAGGGATCATTACGACCAACCTTTTCCTCCGCACGATAGACGGTTTTCGGCGCAGCTCCCTCTCCGCGATTCAAACTAATTTG
>CAZDCF010000060.1:0-5673 GCA_964503895.1 uncultured Nitrospiraceae bacterium
TCCAAAATGCCAAACGTATTTGGATCGTTGCCTGTGGCACTTCGTGGCATTCAGGCTTGGTTGGAAAATATTTGTTCGAAGAACTAATCCGCACACCCGTTCATGTTGATATTGGCTCGGAGTTTCGCTATCGGGATCCAATGGTGAAGGAAGGGGACCTCTTCATCGCCATTTCGCAATCCGGTGAAACTGCCGATACCTTAGCTGCAGCCCGAGAAGCCAAACGTCTCGGGGCTAGAGTTTTGTCAATCGTGAACGTGGTTGGTAGTACCTTAGCCCGTGAATCCGATGGTGTTATCTATACACGATCCGGTCCAGAGATCAGTGTAGCCTCCACCAAAGCCTTCACTGGTCAGGTGATTGCTCTCTACCTATTGGCCTTGCATATTGGACGTGTTCGACAAGTACTAAGCGTGGAAGATGGTCGATGGTGGCTGGATCAATTTATGGCTCTCCCTGGTCAGGTGGAGCATGTCATTAAACGCAAGGCTGAAATCCTGTCGATGGCCCAACGATTCTATAATCATCGAAACTTTCTCTATCTGGGCCGAGGCATTAATTTTCCCATTGCGCTAGAAGGTGCCTTGAAACTGAAGGAAATCTCCTACATTCATGCCGAAGGTTATGCGGCGGGAGAAATGAAGCATGGTCCCATAGCCTTGATTGATGAGCAAATGCCTGTCGTTGTCTTGGCCCCCCGCGATCGGCTCTACGAAAAAACTGTGAATAATCTCATGGAAGTCAAAGCACGAAGTGCTCCAGTCATCGCCTTTGTCAGCGAAGGCGAACACGAACTTGGCACCTTAGCCGATTTTGTATTTACTGTTCCTAGTACACACGCGCTGCTCTCTCCCATACCCTTCACCGTGGCTCTTCAACTTTTCGCTTATCACATTGCCGTTCTTCGCAATGTCGACGTGGATAAGCCCCGCAATCTCGCCAAAAGTGTTACGGTAGAATAGGGTTGTGGGTATGCAAAAACTTTATAAAACTCTTTTAATATTACTATTAATTCCTAACATCTCTTTTGCATCTAGTTATCTCTTAACTTGTTTAAACGTAGATGATCAATTTACAACAAATTTTATGATAGATGAAACAAACAAGACTATCATGCATTTAAGTTCTTTCGACCCAACTACAAAACAAAAATTTATTGTAAATAAGTTTGAAAAAATTATATTTTTTGACAATAAGTTTGTTGGAGCATACACCATGACGTCAGCGGGAATTCACAATTTTAGAGTTTTAAATCTTGATAAAATGACTTATAGCAACAGCGGGCATTATATGGGGGACGTGAAACCCTATGGACAACTTTTTGAATGTTTTAAATCTAACTAAACCAAATTCAAAACGGACTTATCATAAACATCTAAAGTCTTTGCTTTTCTATCCTTATTTCTTCTTTATCCATTCCTGATATTAATACCTAAATGATACATAAACGTTGTTTTCTCGTAAGACTCGTAAGGCATTGTAATTATTAATCTATTTTACGAGAATGGCTTGACAAATGTTCCTAACCGATGTAGCATCATATCGGTTTCTGCACGAGGGGAAATAAACACATCGACTATCAAGTGGAAATGCGTGGTCGGCTTTTGGAACCATCCCGTCCGTTATGCAGGTCGCAGTCAAATAGAAGAGTTTTTTAATAATTGGAGGCCGTGACATGTCCGAATTCCGTGTCCTATTCATGTACCCGAATCAAAGGGCAGAATCACTCGTACCGCCAGCGATTGCTATTTTGTCCTCGGTCCTAAAAGAACGAGGAATTCTAGTTGATTTATTCGATTCAACAAATTACGACCTAGACGCCGATGACTATATTACTATTACACCACACAGAAAGGATAGAGATGACCCTAAAGGAGTTGTACACAATCTGCTAGCGAAACCCTTTGAATCCCGTAGCGACACACTACGGAAACATATTAATGCTGTAGCTGGACTAAAAGATAAGGTTTCTGCATTCAACCCCGACTTAATTGCGGTGACTGTAACAGAGAGTACATTTCTCCTAGCAGTTCATTTAATCGACTCCATTAGGTCCCATAACGTACCTAATATATTCGGTGGAGTTTTTCCGACGTTTGCACCGGAGCGAGCAGTAAGTTTTCCACAAGTCGATATGGTTTGTGTAGGTGAAGGTGAAAATTGTCTGGTCGATCTGTGCGAGAAAATGAGGCATGGCCAGTCCATTAATGATGTAACCAATCTTTGGCTGAAGGATAAAAATGGTTCAATCATTAAGAATCCAATTAGTAAGCCTGTAAATGTGAATGAAGTACCTCGTGGAGATTTCGAGATATTTGAAGAAGAGCAGTTTGTCCGACCAATGTATGGAAAACTTTATAAGATGATGCCAGTTGAAACGCATCGAGGATGTCCATATACGTGTTCTTTCTGTAACTCTCCCTCTCAGAATGATCTTTATATGAAAGAGACGGGTTCATTGTTTTTCCGGAAGCGGTCCTTTAAGAATATTCGTGAAGATTTGCTTTACTTTCGCGACGTGATGAAGATCGAATATATATATTTTTGGGCAGATACATTTTTTGCCTGGTCACAAAAAGAAATCGATGAATTTTGTGAAATGTATACCGATATAGGGTTGCCTTTCTGGTGTCAAACCAGAGTTGAAACAGTCAAAGAACATAGAATAAAGCAATTAAAGGATGTTGGTCTTCACTTTATGGGTTTCGGTATGGAACATGGGAACGAAGAATTTCGAGCTCATACTGTGTCTCGTAAATACTCTAATGAGAGCGCTATTAAGGCGTTGAAAATTCCGAAGAATTATGATGTTCCCTTCTCGGTGAATAATATAATTGGGTTTCCAGGGGAGACGAGGGAACTGGCATTCGACACAGTTGAAATAAACAGAAATATTGAAGCTAGCCAAATGAGCTGTTCAATCTTTCAACCATATTACGGAACCCCTCTTCGTCCGGTGTGTGAAGACAAAGGGTATTTGCATCCTGATACGCTTTGCCCGGCTAATTCTGAGAACACCGTAATGACCTTGCCGGAATTTACTTCGGATCAGTTGATCGGCCTGAAGAGAACATTTGCAATGTATGCACGTTTCCCTAAATCTCGCTGGCCAGAAATAAATGATGCAGAACATTTAACAGATGATGGGAACAGAATATGGAATAAATTGCGTGAGGAATATATAGAAAAATATTTCTCCAGTTCTGAGACTAATATTACCGAACAAGGAAACCCAATAGAGGTAACAGTGTAAAACAGTTTGTTCGTGATATTTCTTCTCGTAATGACTTCAAGGTTTATCTAAAGCACTCCATTCAAAAAATAATCTAATATCATGAGCGAAGAGGTGTTCGTTTAAATTACGAAAAACCATGGCGCGAACACTTGTTCTTACTGTTGTTGGTAAAGATCGTCCGGGTCTTGTTGAAGTTCTCGCGGATTTAATTACTCAATACGATGGAAGCTGGGACGAGAGCCGTATGGCTTGTCTTTCTGGGCATTTTGCCGGTGTTGTTCAGGTTCATCTTCCAGAGTCCAGCGCGGACAGTTTGATTTGTGCGCTCCCCGCGCTTCTTGATTCGGGACTTTCAGTCAGCGTGGTGTCCAGTGATTCGGCTTTAGCTGATGTTGATTGCCGAGAATCCTGGTGGTTAGACCTTGTTAGCCAAGATAGGCCTGGGATTGTGCGGGATATTTCTAGTCGATTGGCTTCTTTGGGGGTTAGTGTGCAGGATCTCCGGACGGTTATTGAGGATGCTCCTATGTCTGGAGAGCGACTTTTTCGTGCGGAGGCCGAACTGGTTCCGCCAGCCGGCGCTGATTTTGAACAAATTCGCGCAGCTCTTGAACAGCTAGCGGATGATATGATGATTGACCTGAAGTTAAATAACGAGAAAGAATAAACAACGATAGGGTATTGAGTGTTGTGAGTATGCCATTCCTTTTCCTGCAGCCGTGCATGCTGTTGGTCCGGAAGGACTGGGTGAGGCCTTCTGCGAACCGGTTTGAGGGCAAACCGAAGCAAGCTAAAAGTGATTTCGAACTGAGTTGTGTGATTTAGGTTTGGTTGATTAGTGCGTCTTTAATTTCCTGCGGAAGTCTTTTGTCCCATCCCCCTCAAAGCCTTGATCCTTTTCTAATTTTTTCTTTTTAGGCCACTTACCTGTCCTTGACTAAGCAGGCAAGGGAAAGCTAATCTATGCTTCCTTTGGCCTATTGGACCTAGGCTTAATGGGTCCGATGGGGTTTCTTGTGCCGAGAGCCAGGATTTTACCATACATGGCCACTCCATTATCACAAAAAATTGCTTCTTGCATTCTTGAATCTGGGGCTCCGATGACGTTTGTCCGGTTCATGGAGATGGCTTTGTATGATTCCGATCAGGGGTATTACGTGACAGGTGGGAATCGGAGCGGATTAGGTAGTCACGCTTCGCCTATAGGCATGCAGGGCGGAGATTTTTTTACAGCTCCTTGTGTCTCTCCTTTCCTTGCACAGTGTACTGCTCGGCAATTACAAGAAATTGATGGATTGCTTGGACGACCCTCCGAATTTACGATTCTTGAGATGGGGCCAGGAGGAGGCCGATTTATCAAGGATTTGTTGGATGAAATCGCTAGATGTGATTCTGACTTCTATTCCCGACTCTCCGTTATTTTAGTTGAGCAAAGCCCATATCTTCGAACTCTCCAGGAGCAGGCTCTGGCCAATCTTTATGAACAAACTGAGGTAACTTGGATATCCGATCTGAAATCCTTAAAAGATGCTTCAGTTATCGGAGTCTTCCTGTCGAATGAGTTGGTCGATGCCTTCCCCGTGCATCGAGTTCGAATGCAAAAAGACGGGTTAAAAGAAATTTACGTGGATCACGTGGCTGGGGATTTTGTTGAATTGCTTGATGATCCTTCAACTGATGAATTGGCCCAGTTCCTCAAGGCATTGGACGTCGAGTTGCCAGTTGGGTTTACCACGGAAATTAATCTGAATGCTCTGGATTGGATGCAACAAGTTGCGCGGGTGTTGTATCGTGGAGTGGTACTGACCATCGATTATGGGCATACGAGCCAAGATTACTTTTCACCAGAAAGAAAAGACGGGACCTTGCTCTGTTATTACCGGCATAGCGTGAGGACCAATCCCTATGAACGGATTGGTGAACAAGATATGACGGCGCATGTGAATTTTTCGAGTTTGGCCAAAACTGGTGAGCAGGTTGGGCTTGAGCTGACGGGTTTCACCAATCTTACGCATTTCTTAATGAGCCTTGGAATTGATGAAATGGTGGTTGACTTCGATCAAGAGTCTGACAAGGTGCGGGCTGCCATCGAGTTGTTACGGCCCCATGGTATGGGTACTGTCTTTAAGGTACTTATTCAACATAAAGGTCTAGACCTTCCCATGCTTCAGGCTCTTCGCCATCGGCCGTTTTTTGAGCATGTACTTACCCCAGCAGGTTGCGGGACCTAAGGTTCAGAGTTTTTAGGTGTATTCATTGCCAAGGTAGATTCAATATGGGTAGTGAAGGGGTTCCATTAAATTACATACCGATTGCCATCTTTGCTTTCATAGGCACGGCCTTTGGTGTGGTTTCTTTGGCCATTGGATATTTAGTGCGGCCCAGTCGACCATATCGCGCAAAACTTCTTCCTTATGAAAGCGGCAGTCCATTGTTTT
>CAZDCF010000061.1:0-5490 GCA_964503895.1 uncultured Nitrospiraceae bacterium
AGAACTTGGCCGACGCTATGGACAGTCTGGCTTAAAGAAAAAACGAGAAACCTAATGGCTGTGCGGCTATGATGTTTAGGGCAGGACTCGGAGTGTATCTCTCAGAAATTTAAATAGATTTCTCTATACAAAACCTCTGTTGACTTGTTTTTTCTCCCTTGCTATAGTTCGTTGAATTGTTCTTATTTTACAATAGTTTATAAAGAATATCCCCTATTTAAACCTGATTAGCAGAGAGGCCTTAGGAAAGAGCCTTGGCAGCCGATCGGGGTGGAATTCCCCCAATCACTCTCCAGCAAATTCGCGACACGGTAGATATCGTGGATGTTGTGTCGCGGTATGTCACTTTATCTAAGACTGGCCAGAACTTTCGTGGTCTCTGCCCGTTTCATAATGAGAAAACCCCGTCCTTTACCGTTAATGCTTCTCGACAGATGTACTATTGTTTTGGTTGTGGAAAGGGAGGGGATGTTTTTTCCTTTTTGATGAACCGAGAACGAATGAATTTTGTCGAAGCTGTAACGGAATTAGCTCAACAAGTTAATATTGAAATCCCTCAGTTTTCTTTTTCCCGTTCTTCCAAAAACGATCTCGAGCAACGAAAAACTCTTGAAAACCTTAATGCTCTAGCAAGCACATGGTTCCAACGAAATCTCCACGATGCTGCGCAGGGTCGTGGAGCGTTGATCTATCTGCAGAATCGTGGTCTTACCTTAAACATCTTGAAAGAGTTTAGGGTGGGTTATGCAGTGTCATCTTGGGATGCTTTATCTCAGCATCTGCAGCGCAATGGGGCTAAGGTTTCAGAACTGATTCAAGCTGGATTAGTTGTAGCAAAGGAAGGTCGTGGTCACGAGGTGGATATGCGAAAAAGTTGTTACGATCGATTTCGTGATCGAGTTATGATTCCCATTCGAGATTTGAAGGGAGCAACGGTAGCCTTTGGCGGCCGGCAACTAGGAGAAGGTACGCCGAAGTATCTGAATTCGCCTGAAACCCCTTTGTTTCAAAAAGGTCGTTGTCTGTTTGGGTTAGATCAGGCCAGAAATACTGCGAGCCAACAAAATTCATTGTTGGTGGTCGAAGGCTACTTTGATGTGTTGATGTTGCATCAGTTCGGCATTTGTAATGTTGTGGCGCCCCTTGGAACAGCGTTGACCCGCGACCATGTCGTACTCATTCGACGGTTTGTCAAAAATGTGGTGCTCATGTTTGATGGAGATGCTGCCGGCATTGGTGCTACCTTGCGAACTATGGATGCATTTCTCAACAGTGGCGTGACTGTGAAGGTTGCCCAATTACCTGACGGAGAAGACCCTGATTCCTTCGTCCAAAACCAGGGGGCTGAGCGATTTCTGGAATTGGAACAACGGGCCTGTCCTTTAATCGAATTTGCTCTAGAGCAAAGCTTAACAGGAGCTGTCGAAAACTCAGTTGAGGAGCGAATGCGGCGAGTAGATGATGTATTACGCATTCTTACCAAGGTTTCTAATCCAATTGAAAAAGAAGAATATCTCAAGCAAGTTTCGGAGCGATTAGGAATCAGGCAGTCCTTGTTAATGGAACGCTTTCCCATGTTGGCCTCAAGGGGAAAAAATCCTGTGGCTCGATGGGAAGAAGACGTGGAGGTATCGGCAAATCGTTCTCAGCAGTGCAAAGAAACACGGGAAGAATGTGACTTAGTCCTGCTATTGGTTCATGGCATGCTCGAGCCTGCGCAAGTTGTTCGCCTGCGAGAAGAAGATTTTGCTGTGCCCGAATACCGTCGTTTAGTGGAATTGAGTTTACGCCACGTCGATGAGCAGGGATGTGTCAATGTGCAAGGACTTTTAGACGAGGCTGGAGTCGATCCAGTTTGTGCGGCTCTTGCTGCAAAACTTGCCGTCTCTGAAGAGCATTTTGACAATTGCGAAGACTACATAAACGGATGTTTAGACGCCTTAGATCGGAGGCGCTTAAAAACCGCTTTAGATGGCCTAATTGCTAAACTTCGAATTGCTGAACGTGAGAATCGAGCCGATGAAGTTCAGGCCATTAATGCGAAAATCGAATCATTGCGTGAACATAAGGCCGGGTTGGTGACTTAGCTTTATGTTTAACATTGTGGTGCTATCCGACAAAGACTTTTTTCATAATCAAGGGTTACAAATTTAAATCGTAAACCAGCATTGGTGTGCCTTTTAAGAACATGCAGGGAAAGTTTTTCTACATCCTGCGAATCTAACGAGAGGGTGCTCTATGGCGAAAACCAAACTGTCGAGAAAATCGAAGGTGGTTCTAGCTTTTGAGAAAAAGAAAAAACGGACTTCCGAGAAGCGTATAGGTTCGTCCGTTAAAACGAACGTTGCCGCGGCGAGGAAAGTAAAGAAGTTAGTTTTGGCTGTGAAAAAGCGAGATGGGTCAGGACGGCCTGGTCAGCCGGTGACTTCCACGTTCCCACGTTCGACTTCCGCGGGATTGGATTCCAAACCTGGCCACATATCTCAAGGAGAAACTCTGTCCGAAGAAAATGATCGGGAGATTGATCTGACTCCAGGTGATCTAAGTCGAACAGATGACCCGGTCCGTCTTTACCTTCGTGAAATGGGAAGTGTTTCTCTCCTCAGCCGGGAAGGTGAGATTGAATTGGCCAAAAAGATCGAAGAAGGAAAGCATGAACTCGCCCTAGCCATTGCTGGGATGCCGATGGCCTTAACCTATTTGGATAGTCTACGGTTGGCTGTAAAAAAAGGTGATTTGAGGGTGCGGGATCTTGTTCTTGTCAATGAGGTGGCTGATGAAGAAGAACTAGAAGAAGAGGATGTCGAGGATGAGCAGGATGAGGAAGAACTCCTGCAACGTACCCTGAGTGAATTGCAGAAAATCCGTAGAGTAGGCAAAAACATATTGACACTTTATGCAAAACGGCGTCGAGCAACTCAAACTCAGCTCCCTAAAATTGAAAAGCAAATTCAAGTGGTACAGCAACAAATCGTTGAGCGGCTTGATACTCTCAATGTGCAGTCTGAAGTTAGAGAAGAGTTGTTGCGGAGGATCAAGGAGAAGGGGCTTGCGTTGCGAGGTGCAGAACGAATGGTCGAGGATTGTTGTTCCAGGCTTAGAAAGCCTCGGGAGGAAGCTGCAAAAGTAATTCGTAAGATGGGGCGGGAAAGGTCTGTCTATACTGCCGTACGTAGAAAAACAGGATACAGTGATGAAGTCTTAGAGAAAATGATGCGAATGTTTCATGATGGACAAAGGACAGTTCGGCGGATTGAAAAGGAAGATGTGTTGCTGCCATCGAACGAATTCAAGGCCGTATTTTTAACGTTAGAACGAGCGGAAGAAAAGGTAAAACGAGGGAAGGCGGAACTCATTGAAGCAAACTTGCGTTTGGTGGTGAGCATCGCCAAAAAATATATGAACCGAGGGTTGCAATTTTTAGATTTAATCCAAGAAGGTAATGTTGGCTTAATGAAAGCTGTGGATAAATTTGAATATCAACGTGGATACAAGTTTAGCACCTATGCTACGTGGTGGATTCGGCAGGCGATTACTCGAGCTATTGCGGACCAGGCACGGACCATTCGAGTTCCCGTTCACATGATAGAAACTATAAATAAATTAGTAAGGACTTCACGCCATTTGGTGCAGCAATTAGGTCGTGAACCAACTCCAGAAGAGATTGGGGAACGGATGGAAATGTCATTGGAAAAGGTTCGAAAAATATTGAAGATTGCCAAAGAACCCATCTCGTTGGAAACCCCGATTGGAGAGGAAGAGGATAGTCACTTAGGAGATTTTATTGAAGATAAGAAGGTAGTGTCCCCGTTGGAGGCTGCGACTCGATATGATTTGCAGCGGCAGATTTCTACGTCCTTAAGCACATTGACTCCACGCGAAGAAAAAGTTTTGCGTAAGCGATTCGGGATCGGGGAATCCACCGATCACACATTAGAAGAAGTTGGGCAAGATTTCGATGTAACACGGGAACGCATACGCCAAATTGAGGCGAAGGCCTTACGCAAGCTTCGTCATCCTACACGCAGCAAAAAGCTGCGAAGCTTAGCAGAAGGATTTTAGATCGTGATGCGCGACTCGATAAGAATTTACGTATGGTATTCCTGACGTTTCACGCTTCGCGCATATTCCTTCATAGATGTAGGGCCCATAGCTCAGTTGGTTAGAGCGGCGGACTCATAATCCGCTGGTCCCAGGTTCAAGTCCTGGTGGGCCCACCAGTCTTCCAGCCCACTACTGTAGCCAGGTCTGGCGGGTAAGCGTCTTTAGGCTTACAAGTCGAATTTCCATGTTGTATTAGCGGCCACGCCTTCTCTTTGATCTTTTGTAGTAAGATTAGGTAGTCTATACCCTTGTCGAATTAGAGATTACTTTGATGCCATATTTCAC
The DNA here is from genome assembly GCA_964503895.1 of uncultured Nitrospiraceae bacterium. Classification (GTDB taxonomy): domain Bacteria; phylum Nitrospirota; class Nitrospiria; order Nitrospirales; family UBA8639; genus Nitronereus. Next base: position 4,390 of record CAZDCF010000061.1, read on the forward strand.
ATTGAGGTTTTCTTGAACGCTCAACTATCTCTCCTCGTTCAACTTCAACAGTTCGATCTCGAAATCCATCAATTGGATATCCAAAGGCAACAGATTCCTGTTTGTATTAATGATGTGCGAATTCCCTTAGACCAAGCGAATGCTCGACTTCAAGAACTTAAAGTAGCGATAGAGAAGGCCACAGCGGATCGGCGGAGTGGCGAGCAAGATTTGAGTGAACACGAAAGCCATGTGCAAAAGCTTCGAACACGGCTGATGGAACTGAAAACCAACAAAGAATATCAGACGCATTTGTTCGAGATTGATCTCGCGAACAAAAAGAAAGAATCCATGGAGGATCGCGTGCTCTTAGCTATGGAACGCGTGGAAGAGAAACAAAAAGAATTAGAAGAAGTTCAGAAGTTAGTTGAGGAAGTTACCCAATCATTTGCGCAGGAAAAGACTCAATTGGAGTCCAAGGCACTTGAGTTAGACGATGAGCTTAAGAAGTTGATAGCCAGGAAGGAGGAAGTCTTGCTTCAATTGGAAAAATCGGTTCATGCTCGGTATATGAAACTCAAGGCCACGCTCAAAGTCATGGTTATTGCCAAAATTAGTGATGAAACTTGTGGAGGATGTCAATTGCAAGTGCCACCGCAATTGATAGCTAATGTCAAACGAGCAGATCAATTGCTCACCTGTCCCTATTGCAATCGAATCCTATATGTCGAAGAATTGACTGGAATAGTTCCTGAATTTTCCGGTGCCTCGGAAGTTGCAGAAACCTAACTGTTGTTTTCTCCCCATTTTTTCGGCAACCAACAGAGATTGCGCCTTATTCCAAATCAGCATATGATCGTACGCTGGGGTCATGGAGTGGGTTAGGTGATCGCTTGTTCCTGATTAGGCCAGGGGATGAGAGGAAAGTCCGGACTCCAAAGGGCAGGGTGCTGGGTAACTCCCAGGCGGAGCGATCCGACATGAGCGCCACAGAAAATATACCGCCGATGGCTGAGATTCTCGGTCAGGTAAGGGTGAAATGGTGGGGTAAGAGCCCACCGCATGCGTGGCAACATGGATGGCAGGGTAAGCATCACCCGGAGCAAAACCAAATAGGAGAAC
>CAZDCF010000062.1:0-5452 GCA_964503895.1 uncultured Nitrospiraceae bacterium
AGTCGACCATATCGCGCAAAACTTCTTCCTTATGAAAGCGGCAGTCCATTGTTTTCCGACGCCCGAATTCAATTTCCTATGCGTTATTACATCATAGCGATGCTTTTTGTCATTTTCGATATTGAAATTGTCTTCATGTTTCCATGGGCCGTGGCCTTTAGGCAACTTGGGTTATTGGGTCTCATTGAAATGGGATTGTTTATTGCCATTTTGGTTGTGGGTTTTTGGTATGTCTGGAAAAAAGGTGCATTAGAATGGGACTAATGAAGAAACAGCGTTGTTTGTATATTGCATTTTGTATCTCATCAAAAACTGATTTCGAGATACGAAATGCGAACGACGAAATACGAGGTTTTTAATATGGGAGCACTTGATCGTCAGTTTGAGCCGAATATTGTAACTACTAATCTTGATTATTTGGTGAGTTGGTGCCGGAAGTCGGCGTTGTGGCCAATGACCTTTGGGTTGGCCTGTTGCGCGATCGAAATGATTGCGTCTGTCTCCTCCCGGTATGATATTGATCGATTTGGTGCTGGGGTGTTTCGGGCTTCGCCACGACAATCAGATGTGATGATTGTGGCTGGAACTGTGTGTCGGAAAATGGCGCCGGTTATTCGTCGGATCTACGACCAAATGGCTGAACCTCGATACGTGATTTCCATGGGCTCTTGTGCCACATCGGGCAATCACTACAATAGTTATAGTGTGGTGCAAGGAGTGGATCAGATTGTTCCGGTGGATGTCTATATTGCTGGTTGCCCGCCCCGCCCGGAGGCTTTGCTAGATGGGCTTATCAAGTTGCAAGAGAAGGTGCAAAAAGAAAAAGTGTTTGTGAAATAGAGTTAACTAAATTCATTCATCTTCTTTGTAAGGGGAAGAACGAAGAAATAGATAGACCCTATGCATAGAGTTCTTGAAGCATTGCAACAGAAATTTCCTTCAGCAGTTTTATCCGTGACCGAGGATGAACGGCTAGGGGATCTGTCTGCGAAGGTTCGGGCTAAAGACATTGTCGAGGTCACCCGATTTCTTCATGACGATCCCGGAATGGCGTTTGATCATATTACAGATATTTGTTCTGCTGATTACCCCGATGATCTTGAACGCTTTGAAGTTATTTACCATTTCCTATCTCTCCCACATCATACTCGTATTCGGATTAAGGCTCGTGTGACTGAAGGGGAGCCGTCTATTGACACTGTGACGTCTGTTTGGCGAGGTGCGGACTTCATGGAACGAGAAGTCTATGACCTTATGGGAATTCACTTTGAAGGACACCCTGATCTTCGCAGAATTCTACTTCCCGAAGATTATGATGAAGGGCATCCCTTACGAAAAGATTTCCCAGCCGAAGGCAGAGGGTGGCGCAGTAGTTTTGAATTTTTACCAAGGTTGGACGAGCCCGAAAGTGAGTGGTCAGAGGCGGAAATTCCGGATGATCAGCGACACCAATTCATGGCTGGCGATAACCCTGAAAGTGCTAAACGCACGACGGAAATGTTGTTGAATATGGGGCCTCAACATCCCAGTACGCATGGGGTGCTGCGAGTAGTTTTGGAACTCGATGGGGAGCGAATTTCCAAAGCCGTGCCTGATCTGGGCTATCTTCATCGCGGTGTGGAAAAACTGTCTGAAGGCCTGAATTATATGCAGGTGATCCCGCATACGGATCGATTAGACTATACCTGCGCGATGACTAACAATTACGCATATGTACGTGCGGTAGAAAAACTCATTGGTGTGGAGATTCCTGAACGTGCCGAATATGTGCGCACGATTGTCGCGGAGGTGCAACGCATTGTTGGCCATCTTTTCTGGCTTGGGACGCAAGCCTTGGATATTGGGGCTATGACCGTGTTTTTTTGGACGTTCCGAGAACGGGAAGTGCTGCTTGATTTGTTCGAGAAACTGTGTGGCGCACGGTTGACAGTGAACTATTATCGAATCGGTGGGGTGGATAGCGACTTAACTCCGGAAATCATCGACGCAATTAAAGAATTTTTAAAAACCTTCCCTAAGCATATTAAGGAGTACGATACCCTTCTTCAAACTAATCGTATTTGGCTTTCTCGAACAAAAGGGGTAGCGGTGATTTCTGGGGAAGATGCAATTAATTTTGGACTGACTGGTCCGACGCTTCGAGGGTCAGGTGTCGCATACGATATTCGGAAACTTGAGCCATATGGTGTGTACGATCGCGTTGAGTGGGATGTGCCGATTGGCAAAGATGGTGATACCTACGATCGATACTGGATTCGTATTGAGGAAATGAAGCAAAGTGCGCGGATTATTGAACAATGTCTGGAGCAGATGCCGGCAGGGCCAATTGTAGCGGATCTTCCTCAAGTCGTTCCGCCGCCGAAGCCTCAGGTGATGCGAGATATGGAAAGTTTGATTCATCATTTTATTATTTTTACCCAAGGATTCAAGCCACCCAAAGGCGAGACTTACTGTGGAACGGAAGTGCCCAAAGGCGAGTTGGGGTTCTTCTTAATTAGTGATGGAGGCCCACGGCCCTATCGATTGAAAATTCGCTCTCCTTCGTTTGTGCATATGGGCGCGTTTGATTTTATGGCACGTGGATATTTAATCTCCGACATCATTACGATTTTTGGAACGTACGATATTGTGATGGGGGAGTGTGACCGGTAAAGAACGTGAAGCGTATCTCGTATTTCATAAAATGGCGATAAGCAAGAGGATTGAGTATGTTGTTTGAAAATCATAAAGACTATATTGATGATTTGTTAACGCGGTATCCTATTAAGCGATCGGCCTTACTGCCTTTGCTCAATCTTGCGCAAAAGGAAGAGGGTTATGTGAGTCAAGGAGCGATGCGAGAAATCGCGTCGATATTGGACCTGACACCTCCCCAGGTGTTTGATACTGCAACGTTTTATACCATGCTGAATCTCAAACCTATTGGGAAATATCATGTCCAAGTGTGTCGATCATTGATGTGTGCCCTAGTCAAGGCGGACAATCTGATCGAGTGGCTTCAAAAACATCTTGGTATCTCTGTTGGCCAAACTACGTCAGACAAAATGTTTACCCTTAGTGCTGTCGAGTGTTTGGGGTCTTGTGGAACAGGGCCAATGATGCAAATTAATGATGATTATTACGAACGATTAACGGAAAGTAAGGTTGGAAAAATACTAGAAGGCTTAAAGCAAATAGGTGATTCTGAGTTGAAGAGCGGCCCCTATATGGTGCCTGAGCCAAGATAAGATCAGATCAAGAGCGCGATTAATATGGAACCTTTTGAAAAAATATTGACCAAAAATATGAGCAACCCTGGGTATGCAGGTTCGCTTCAAGAGTACGAGGCAGCCGGAGGATACCAGGCTCTGAAGAAGGTCTTAGCCGGAGTTCCTCAAAACGATATTATTGAAATGGTGAAAAAGTCTGGCCTTCGCGGTCGAGGTGGGGCTGGTTTTCCAACAGGAGTGAAGTGGAGTTTTATTCCCAAAGATCACCCTGGCCCCAAATATCTTTGCTGTAACGCGGATGAAAGTGAACCGGGAACGTTTAAAGACCGGCAGCTCATGGAGCGTGATCCTCATCAGGTGTTAGAGGGGATGGCGATTACGTGTTACACGATTGGAGCAAAAACGGGCTACATTTATATAAGGGGGGAATTTAGGCTTGGAGCAAAAGTGTTAGAGAAAGCCATTCAAGAAGCTAATCAGGCTGGGCACTTAGGTGAGAACGTACATGGAAGCGGTGTTACTATTAAGTTGTATGTTCACGCCGGGGCCGGAGCCTATATCTGCGGCGAAGAAACAGCATTACTTGAATCTTTAGAGGGAAAACGAGGGAAGCCCCGCACTAAGCCACCGTTCCCTGCTACACATGGGCTCTATCAAAAGCCTACTGTCGTAAATAATGTCGAGACTTTGGCAAATATCCCGCATATTGTGAATCGAGGCCCGGAGTGGTTCGCCTCAATTGGTGTTCCGCCAAAAAGTACCGGAACCCGGATATTTTGTTTGAGTGGGCATGTGAAAAATCCAGGTAATTACGAATTGCCAGTGAATGCTACTTTTCGGGATTTAATCATGGACCTGGGTGGTGGGATGCGGTCCAATAAACCTTTGAAAGCCTTTATTCCTGGCGGTGCCTCCGCCCCGTTTTTGACGTCTGACCATATTGATGTCCAAATGGATTTCGAGTCTGTGGCGATGGCCGGCTCGATGTCGGGTTCTGGGGGAATCACGGTGATGGAAGAAGATACGAGCATGGTATGGGCTGCTCTGCGACTCATGGAATTTTTCTATCATGAATCGTGTGGAAAATGTACGCCTTGTCGCGAAGGAAGCTCGTGGATTGTCCAAATTCTTCAACGTATTCTGAATAAACGGGGAAAGCCTGAGGATTTGGATACACTTACTGAAATTTGTAACAACATCGGTGGACGAACGGTTTGTGCGTTTGGCGATGCGGAAATTGCTCCTATCCAGAGCACCTTAAAATATTGGCGCTACGAATATGAAGCACTGATTGCTGAAGCTGAGTCTCTGCGGGCAGCGAGAAAAGAAAAGGAAATTCCGGTCTTAAGCATTTAGGGATATTTGAATGGCGACAACTAAGACAAAAAAAATGGTAACCGTTACCATCGATGGAATAGGTGTTCAAGTTCCTGAAGGCACCTTAGTGATTGAAGCCGCGCGTCAGGTTGGTGTGATGATTCCACATTTTTGCTATCACCCTAAACTTGAGCCTGATGCCAATTGCCGCATGTGTTTGGTCGAAATTGAAAAAAATCCTAAACTTCAAACCTCATGTAGTACACGTGTTGCAGATGGCATGGTTGTAAGCTCATCTGCGTCTCATGTGGAAACTGCACGAAAATCTGTATTGGAACTGTTGTTAGTCAACCATCCTTTGGATTGTCCTGTGTGTGACCAAGGTGGTCGGTGCGATCTGCAAGATTTTTCTCATGAGTACACGCCGACGATGAGCCGTTTTACTGAACTCAAGCGTGTGTTTCCTAAAGAATATTTGAGTCCAGTCATTGAAACGCAGATGAATCGATGCGTGTCCTGCATGCGTTGTGTTCGTTATTGTGATGAAGTAATGGATGCTAAAGCATTAGCAGCAGTGGGTCGAGGGACTCTTACAAAAATTTCCCATTGGGCTGGGAATGAACTTGAGTGCGATTTCTGTGGTGGCTGCATTCAAATATGTCCTGTTGGTGCGATAACCAGTCGGCTTTCGATGTACGATTATCGACCCTGGATGCTAAAGCGGTCAGAGACCATTTGTAATTTCTGTGGGGATGGTTGTCAGATGACCGTGCAGCGAAAAGATGAAGATCTCATTGAGGTGAATTCTACATTGGGTGTAGGTCGAAATGACGGAGATCTTTGTGCACGAGGCTATTTTGGGTATCACGCAAATGTCCATCCTGACCGTTTAAAGAATCCATTAATTCGACAAGCTGATGGGACCT
>CAZDCF010000063.1:0-5352 GCA_964503895.1 uncultured Nitrospiraceae bacterium
GGCATAACAGGGTGGACCAAACTACAGCACCATCCCACTATTTACCAACGGTAATGAGCAAATGCACGATTCGCTTCAGCCATCCGATGCGTTTCGTCACGTTTCTTCACCGCAGCTCCAGCACTATTCGCAGCGTCCATAAGTTCAGCAGCAAGCTTTTCTTGCATGCTTCGACCAGATCGAGAGCTGGCGCTTTGCTTAATCCATCGAAACGCTAAGGCGACCTGACGAACAGACCGAATTTCGACTGGCACCTGATACGAGGCACCACCAACACGGCGGGATTTTACCTCGACCATCGGCTTCACATTGCCGATGGCTGCATGAAACACCTTCAGCGGATCACCCCCAGTTTTGGACTCGATCACATCAAATGCTCCATAACACACAGACCGAGCCGTACTCTTCTTCCCACGGGTCATAAGAATGTTAATAAACTTTCCTACCAGCGGATCTCGGAATCTTGAATCCGGGGGTGGCGTTCTATGTTCTGCGCTCTGTCCTCTTGCCATACCTACTAACGCTTTCTCTTAACTAACACCCAACAAATTAATATCGCCCTTAACAATTAAAAATCACTTCGGTTTCTTCGCGCCATACTTAGAACGGCCTTTCTTTCTATCAGCCACTCCAACCGCATCAAGCGCTCCACGAACCAAATGATATCGAACGCCAGGCAAATCTTTGACACGCCCTCCGCGAACCAACACGATTGAATGTTCTTGTAGATTATGTCCCATTCCTGGGATATAAGTTGTCACCTCAACACCGGTGGTCAATCGAACTCTGGCTACTTTCCTCAATGCAGAATTCGGCTTTTTCGGCGTGGTAGTGTACACACGCAAACAGACACCACGCCTCTGAGGACAACGATTAAGCGCCGGACTCTTACTTTTAAATTTTGAGGCCTTGCGCCCTTTCCTCACTAACTGATTCACTGTCGGCATAAGTGCCTCACTTTTTAAAATTTATTCCGTATTCTCAACATGATACAAAGACGGCGGACAACCGACGGATTGTAAAGAACCCGTAACTAGAGTGTCAAGAGACATCAAGAACAATCCACAAAAAACCTACGATGTTTGAACCTGCAATTCTTTCCCACCTTCCACGGAAACAGCTTGATCCTCATTTCCTAATTCTTCCTCAATTAGATTCTCAACAGGTTTGGGCACAAAAGTCTCTCGGTAATCTGAGTAACCGGTTCCTGCCGGAATTAAGCGTCCTACAATCACGTTTTCTTTTAAGCCACGAAGATCATCAACCCGCCCATTAATTGCTGCTTCAGTTAACACCCTTGTTGTCTCTTGGAAAGAGGCACCAGATATGAAGCTATCCGTACTCAGTGAAGCTTTGGTGATACCCAACAACACAGGCTTCCCGATTGCAGGTTGGCCACCTTCGGCCAAAACTCTTTGATTTTCATCCGTGAAAGCAAACCTCCCTACCTGAGCACCAGGCAGAAAACTCGTATCACCAGGATCTTCAATTCTTATTTTCTTGAGCATCTGACGCGCAATTATCTCAATGTGCTTGTCGTTAATTGATACACCCTGCAATCGATAGACCTCTTGCACCTGATTTACAAGATAGCGTTGTAATTCTCTTGGGCCTAAAACACTCAGGATATCGTGCGGATTGGCAGAACCATCCATTAACGGCTCTCCCGCACGAACCCAATCACCCTCATGCACATTCACGTGTTTCCCGCGAGGGATAAAATATTCCTTAATATCCCCCATCTTGTTATCAACAGTGACCTTTCGCAGCCCCTTGACGAATCCACCAAAAGATACTTCGCCATCAATCTCGCTAATAACTGCTTGTTCTTTTGGTTTTCTGGCTTCGAACAACTCAGCAACGCGCGGCAGACCACCAGTAATATCCTTGGTCTTGGTTGTTTCCCGTGGGATTTTCGCCAACACATCACCAGGATGAACAATAACCCCCTTTTCAACAAAAATATGGGCGCCAACTGGAAGAAGGTAGCGAGCCTGAGAACCCATGGAAGGCAATTTAGCCGTCTTTCCGGAATCATCTTTAATCGAAATTCTTGGACGAAGAGTTGTTCCAACTTGCTCAATTACCACTTTTCTAGACAAGCCCGTAATTTCATCGACCTCTTCCTTCATTGTGACACCTTCGGTAATATCACCATAGGCAATCTTTCCACCAACTTCAGTTAAAATCGTAAGCGAATAGGGATCCCATTCAACAAGTTTTTGGCCAACGGTGACACGCTCACCATCCTTCACCTTTATTTTTGCACCATAGACAACAGGATATTTTTCTCGTTCACGACCAGAATCATCGCATACCGCAATTTTGGCATTACGGTTCATGACCACCCACTCGCCCTGCTTATTTTTAACGGCCATGTGCTTGCTATGAAAATCTGTATTTTTCTTGGCATCAAAACTGAGATATTTCATTACCCCATCATGACGCGATTCAAGGATACTTTGCTCCACAATCTTACTCGCAGTGCCACCAATGTGGAAGGTTCTCATAGTTAACTGCGTTCCTGGTTCACCAATGGATTGCGCGGCAATAACACCAACAGGTTCACCCTTTTCAACTAACCGCCCACGCGCCAAATCACGTCCATAACAACTGGCACACACCCCCCAACGAGCTTGGCAAGTCAATACGGATCGGATTTTTACATGGTCAATTCCAGCTTCCACCACAGCCTTGACCTGAAACTCATCGAGTTCTTGGTTAGCCTTGACCACCACTTCGTCCGTAACTGGATCCAGAACATCACCCGCTGCAAGTCTACCTAAGATACGTTCATCCAAAGGCTCAATAATTTCTCCGCCTTCAACTAAGGCAGACACTTCAATTCCATCAGTGGTTTGACAATCATCTTCACTCACAATGACATCCTGGGAAATATCAACAAGGCGACGAGTTAAATACCCAGAATTCGCCGTCTTCAAAGCAGTATCAGCCAACCCTTTTCGCGCCCCATGAGTGGAAATAAAGTACTGCAGCACGGTCAACCCCTCACGGAAGTTCGCAGTAATCGGGGTCTCAATAATTTCTCCGGATGGCTTGGCCATCAAGCCCCTCATTCCACCAAGCTGACGGATTTGCTGGGAACTACCCCGAGCTCCAGAATCCGCCATCATGAAAATTGGATTCAATGTATCTTCAGGACCTTGGCCCCCACCAGCACGAATTTCACTCATCATTTCATTAGCGACCTGTTCGCTCACATGCGCCCAGATATCGATCACTTTGTTATATCGCTCCCCATTAGTGATAAGCCCCTCGCTGTACTGCCGTTCAACTTCTCCTACTTCTTTTCTGGCTACACCAAGCAAGTTTTCTTTCTTCGTGGGAATATGCATATTGTCAATACAAATCGAGACGCCAGCTTTTGTAGCAAATGAAAATCCGAGTTCCTTTAGTTTATCCAGCATTACAACTGTTTGATGCAAACCAGTTTTTCGATACACAGCATCAATCAGTTTGGTCATAACCTTTTTGGTCATGATTTGATTCACATGTGAGAATTCAACGGAAGGAGGCAAAATCTCTGCGAAAAGAACCCGACCCACTGTGGTATCTACAATTTCATCACCGATCCTTACTTTTACCAGGGCCTGCTCATCCAACTCGCCGGCATCATAGGCAATTCGCACTTCTTCATGAGAGTATAAAATCTTCCCTTCACCTTTGGCCCCTTCCCTTTCCTGAGTCAACCAATAACACCCCAATACCATGTCTTGTGAGGGAATGGCTAAAGGCCGACCATTGGCCGGTGACAACACATTATTGATCGACATCATCAATACCCGCGCTTCAATTTGTGCCTCTACTGACAGTGGCACATGAACAGCCATTTGATCACCATCAAAGTCAGCGTTAAAAGCCGCGCAAACAAGCGGGTGCAAACGAATCGCTTTGCCCTCCACCAACACAGGATCAAAAGATTGCATGCCCAGACGGTGGAGCGTTGGGGCTCGGTTAAGAATTACCGGATGCTCGCGAATAACTTCATCTAAAACATCCCACACCTCAGGACGCTCTTTTTCGACCAACCTTTTGGCACTCTTAATAGTGGTGGCAGCACCACGCTCCTCTAACTTATGAAAGATAAACGGCTTGAAGAGTTCTAACGCCATCTTCTTGGGTAGCCCGCATTGGTTTAACCTAAGCTCTGGCCCTACTACAATGACCGACCGACCAGAATAATCGACACGTTTTCCCAGCAGATTTTGGCGGAACCGCCCCTGCTTTCCTTTCAACATATCGCTAAGGGATTTAAGTGGACGCTTGTTAGCCCCACGAATGGTTCGCCCACGCCGGCCATTATCAAAGAGAGCATCCACCGCTTCTTGCAACATTCGCATTTCATTGCGAATAATAACGCCTGGCGCTTTCAATTCAACCAATCGCTTCAATCGATTATTCCGGTTGATCACCCGACGATATAGATCGTTCAAGTCTGAGGTTGCGAAACGTCCACCATCCAAAGGAACAAGCGGACGAAGTTCTGGCGGCAAAACAGGGATGACGTCCATAATCATCCATTCCGGCTTATTCCCTGACTTATGGAAAGCCTCAATTACTTTTAACCGCTTGGTGAGTTTTTTTGTAAGGGCAACGGAGGTCGTGGCTTTCACCTTTTCATGACGCTCATTCCATAATGTTTCAATATCAACCTTTCGCAACAATTCACGAATAGCTTCCGCCCCAATACCAACTCTAATGCCTTGTGATCCATATTGGTCGAAGTATTCTCGATACTTTTCTTCAGTCAGGAGTTCCTTCTCTTTGAGCGAAGTATCTCCTGGATCGATAACCACATAAGCTTCGAAATAGAGAACTTTTTCCAGTTGCTTGAGACTCATATCCAACAAAATCCCAATCCGGCTCGGCACACCTTTCAAAAACCAAATGTGAGCAACTGGAGCTGCAAGTTCAATGTGCCCCATCCGCTCGCGACGAACCTTTGATTGAATGACTTCCACACTGCATCTGTCACAGACAATGCCGCGGTGTTTCATCCGCTTATATTTCCCGCAATTACACTCCCAATCTTTTGTTGGACCAAAAATTTTGGCGCAGAACAATCCATCCTTTTCCGGCTTAAAGGATCGATAATTAATCGTCTCGGGTTTCTTTACTTCCCCATAAGACCACGAGCGAATTTTTTCTGGTGAAGCAATTCGAATACGCATCGCATCAAAGGACACGGCATCGCGTGGCTTTTCAAACAGCGCATAAACGCTTTCCAAGGTTCTACCCTCCTAAGTTAAACACTCGTGATAAAAAATGTCTGATGTGAATTTATTCAGTGGATTTCATTAACTCGACATCAAGACCCAGACTCTGAAGTTC
>CAZDCF010000064.1:0-5267 GCA_964503895.1 uncultured Nitrospiraceae bacterium
GCTGCTGGATCCGGTTTTACGGATGGCACTACGGATGGCACTACGGATGGCACTATGGATTCAGGTTCAAGCGGCTATGCAGGTGAGCAATTTGCTCGCGCTCTGACACCTTTTGAGGAATCTCTAGGTGATGCAACGAAGCGACTTGGGGGGTCTATGTCAGGTGATGAAGTTGTGAGGCTTCCTGATCATAGCGGTGCCGAAGAATTTATAAAACCATTGGGAAAAACTGATGTGAGAGAAGGTCGGCTAAACCAAGTGGGTCAAGTGGGTCAAGTGGGTGCTGAGTTGGATCACGTATATTTTGATTTTGATCAATTTGTGATTCGCGGCGACGCAGTTTCTATTCTTCAGGCTAACGCCCGACTTCTCAATACCAAATACCAAAATTCCGGCGTGCTTGTTGAAGGCCATTGTGATGAGCGAGGGACCTCGGAATATAACCTGGTGTTAGGTGAGCGTCGCGCAAAGGCTGTCAAGGATTACTTGGTGGATCTGGGAGTTTCAGAGGCCAAAATCCAAATCGTCAGTTATGGTAAAGAGCGGCCGAGTTGCACTGAGTCAAAAGTATCCTGCTGGCAACAAAATCGTCGTGGCCACTTTGTGTTGCAATAAACGAGGGTAAGGATATCCACAGCATGCTTCCGTGACATTTTCTGACGTAATCCTAAGAATGGGCTTCGTGCTTTTGGCCTTGGAGGTATGAAAGTGTGAAGCTTTTTTTATTTCATAACTCTATCCCATAATGAAGCCAAAGCATGAAGATCCATCGACGTCGAATCCTTCCTCTAGCCATTCTCTCAAGCGTCCGGCCTAATAAAACTTTAGCAATTGTATCGGATACATTTTAAGAAAATAATCGTTTTCAGAGTCTTTGATTAAACGTACTTTTCTTTGAATCTATGGGTTCGAATCAGGAAATGGATAGGGTGTCATCATCAGCGATGACGGCCTTTTTTTTGGTTTTCACGACTAACCGTGCTTTTATCCGAGTCTGTGGGTTCTGATGAGGAAATGGGTGGGGTATCATCATTAGCAATGACGGCTTTTTTTGTGGCTTCCACGGCGTTGGTGATACGTGAAGCAGCTTGCTTAACGGTGCGTTGTGTGTCTTGAGAGATCGAGCGAAATGCTTCTTTGGTTTCACTAGCAACATCTCCGAATTCTTCTTGTGCGGCCTTTGCGCCTTTGGCCAATCGATTCCGAATGTTGGTGCCAGGCTCTGGCGTCATGAGAATGGCGGCGCCCGCGCCCAAGATAAAACCGGAGATAAAAACGAATGTGGTAACCCAGCATGAATCGTTTGATGACATATCTTGTCCCATGGTGGTCTCCTTTTTTTCAGGGTCTAATCATTCGATGTTGAGCGGTTGCAACCAAAGAGTAGGGCTAGACTGCTCCCTACCACCGCACCTACGATAAATATCATACTAAACGCAAGCCCTGTACGAAGTTCCGGCCAGTCCCCTAAAAGGTTGGCCCAGATTGGTGATCCGGGAACATTGACATGTCCCTCCCATCCAAGAGCTGCTTCGGGTGAAGCGGGATCGGAATGGGATTCCTGATGCGTATAATTTGTTGAATCAGATGAAAAACGAGTCATGGTAGTTGCTCCATCGTGGTTATCGGCAATTGGGGAAAAATCCCTGCTGCTGGTAATGGTTACTGTTGACCATTCGTGATAGTTGAAAAGGTTTCATCCGTCACAACGTTTAGCCAGCAGATTTCTCCGTTTTTCCATTAAGTACCACCATCGTATCTCTTCAGACAACTTTTCCCACGGCATGGTGAGTAGGATCAGGGATTATTATGATACAACAGTCTGGGAACAATGACCACACTGTTTAATCTAGAGCACACTTCAAGTCAGTGCCTCGGCGGCTGAACTTTTTCTGGACGCGAGTGTTCTAATTCAGCAATCCTTTTTTGTAACTGGGCGGTTTGCCGAGACTTTCTAATGCGTCCGGGCATAGAAGCTAGGAGATGAATCAACATGCCCAAACACAGTGTTGTCAATAATATGAATACGAGTGAGCCCTGAAAATCCCACTGGAAAAAAGTAACCGAGACCGTTTGGTCATTTTGTAGCGAAAATGCGACTGCCAGAAAAACAATGATCAGTGCCGAAATGAGTGAAAGGGGCATATGCTTGTTTAAAGGTATGATCTCATGAAGAAACAACCGTCCGAGAGTATATACCAATCGGCTAATTCCGTATACCGGACGTCTTTAAAAGCCTTATCCTCTATGAGATACTAGATGTAATTCCCACATAAGTGATTTGTACTATGTCTAATTTCGTTCAGCCAGGCCGCTATCGGCATTATAAGGGAAAGGAATATCAAGTTCTTGGTTGCGCCCGGCATACGGAGACTGAAGAAGAGTTTGTGGTCTATCAGGCCTTGTATGGAGAACGTGGTCTATGGATAAGACCTAAAGTCATGTTTTTGGAAACTGTGCAAATTGGCACCACATCGGTTCCACGCTTTATCCTTGTCGAATCTACCTAACGCGTGTTTGTTTTTTAAAAATGTTCCTCTATGTTTAGCTCTGGTTAGGAAAGTCTTTAGGGTTGGTTCTCTCTAAACGGTCGGAAAAAGAAATATGAAACTTGCATTGTGGAGAAAGTCTCGGTATCGGTTAGCTAAACAGTCCTCGTAGAATGATGCCACGAGGACTATGGGATTTTCCTAGCGCTATCATCGTCTTATATGAAGCTGTGATGAGTTAGGAATGGAGCGGATTCGTGGTAGATAAAAACGAGATTTCAAGAATTTCTTATGGGGCATTCCAGCATCAGTTTTCCGGCCCCCAAAATCTAAAGAAACGAAAAGCCCTAAAATTCATTGTTGTAAGCGGGCTGTTATGCGCAGCAGTTCTAGGTTTTTTGCATTTTTCCTTTTCGCACGACCGGACCGTTTCTTATCAATTTACAAAAATTGCGGACACACGGGGTGGGGTCTTCCGCAGCTTTTACCTTTCTCCTTCGATCGATGGACAGGGGATGGTCCTATTCCGAGCCAATTTAACTGGCGGCGGACAGGGTATTTTTCAATCTGATGGGCTTATTACCACTCAGATTGCGACGACAACCGAAAAATTTGAAGCTTTTCGAGGCTCTCCCGCAGTCAGCGATAACGGAAAAATCGTGTTTTTGGGTAGTCGGTCTAGCGAAGATTTTGGATATTCTCGTGGTACAGATATTACCGGGGATTTTCTTTATAGCAATGAGGAATTTGTCGAGTTAGGCGATCTGGTCATTAATAATGGAGGCATGTTGGCCTTCAAGGGGAAAAAGGCTAGGGGGCGTCGGCAATACAACCAGGTATTTCTGGGAGATGGTGGAAGACCAATTGCCATTCCTGATTCGAAAAACAACCAAATCGGTAAGCTTTCATTAAATAATCATGGCCATGTCGTGTTTTCAACGGGTGATAAAATCTATGTGAGTGATGGAAAAATCACGAGGCTCCTCACCGATGGTGTCAAGGAGTATTTTTTATTTTATCGTCCAGTCATTAATGATTTTGGAATGGTTGTTGTACAGACTGCATCCGAGCCTCGAAAGGGGTGGATTATAAAACACTTGGTGGTAATTAGCGATGGCCAAGTTCAGGTGCTGGCCTCTACTCAGGGACCGTTTAATGATCTTGTGAGTTCGCATGCGGTGAATAATCATGGAAAGATCGTATTTATTGCGGTATTAGAATCGGGGTTAACTGGCCTATTTACTGGCCCAAATCCTGTAAGGGATGTTGTCATTAAACAAG
The DNA here is from genome assembly GCA_964503895.1 of uncultured Nitrospiraceae bacterium. Taxonomy (GTDB): domain Bacteria; phylum Nitrospirota; class Nitrospiria; order Nitrospirales; family UBA8639; genus Nitronereus. The sequence goes on from CAZDCF010000064.1 coordinate 3,771, forward strand.
GGGGGCAGTTATTTGGTGCCAAAATTGTTGAGGGACCAGTTTTTTCCAATCGTGGGTTTAATGATGCCGGGCAAATTGTTTTTTACGCTCGCCTAGAAGATGGCACCGAGGGTATCTATCGCGCCGATCCCAATATCCTCCCTTCTACATGAATTCTCACTAAATTAATTAAGAAAACCCACAACGTTTCTTCTGTTGATTGAAGTTTCCCTAGTTCATTTGTTAAGCTCCAATTCTTCGTTTTTACTCATTATCAAGTCGTTACAATAATAAAGGGAAACAAGATGGGCGGATTGAACCATGCATTAATCAGTGTGTCTGATAAGACTGGGATAGTAGATATTGCCAAGGGGTTGGTGGAACTGGGCGCGTCAATTCTTTCTACTGGTGGTACAGCTAAGGCTCTTCGCGAAGCGGGGTTAGAAGTTACGGAGGTATCCTCACACACCGGCTCGCCGGAAATTTTGGAAGGACGGGTGAAAACCTTGCATCCTAAAATACATGGCGGTTTGCTTGGTCGGAGGAGCCAAGCAGATCATGTGAAACAGATGAAGGAACAGGGTATTGCACCGATTGATGTCGTGGTCGTGAACCTGTACCCGTTTGAATCTACTATTGCCAAATCAGATTGTACATTCGAAGAGGCGATTGAGAATATTGATATCGGTGGACCCTCCATGCTGCGTTCTGCAGCGAAGAATCACGAAGATGTTCTTGTTGTGGTTGATCCCAAAGACTATAGTCGAGTGTTGGAAGCCCTGAAGGCAGGAGACGTGCCAACAACTCTTCGACGGGAACTTGCGCAAAAGGTTTTTCAACATACCTCGCGGTATGATGGCCTCATTGCCGATTATTTGAATCGGCAAAATACTGAAGGTGGTGCTGAGAAATTTCCCGCACGGTTTTCGCTCACGTATGAGCGGGCGGAGATCTTACGATATGGAGAGAATCCTCATCAAGAAGGGGCGTTTTATCATGAGGTTGGAGCTACAGAGCCTTCTATCTCGGGTGCTAAACAATTGCATGGCAAAGCCATGTCCTACAATAATTACTTGGATTCCAATTCGGCATTGGAATTGGTCAAGGAGTTCAAGGAAACGGCAGTTGTTATTATTAAGCACAATAATCCCTGCGGTGTGGCTCTGGGAGACAATCCGGTCAATGCCTATATTCGGGCGCGGGAAACCGATCCAGTGTCGGCCTTTGGAGGAGTCATCGCTTGCAATTGGCCGGTGAATCTTGCCATGGCCAAAGAGGTAACTTCGACGTTTGTTGAAGTCTTGATTGCACCAGAATTTAGTGAGGACGCTTTGGCGGAATTAAAGCGGAAAAGAGATCTGCGTCTTCTGGAGGTAGGGTCACTAGACTGTCAAGCACAAGAGGGATTAGACCTGAAAAAGCTTGTTGGTGGGCTGATCTTGCAAGATCGCGATCTCGGAGTCCTTTCGGATTTGAAGGCGTTAAAGATTCCAACTAAGCGGCAACCCAGTGAATCTG
>CAZDCF010000065.1:0-5103 GCA_964503895.1 uncultured Nitrospiraceae bacterium
AATACACCATGGCCGTAATATCTTGGTCAATATGCGGTTGTCGTTGGCCAATATTGAGATGATAGTTTTTGTTAGTGATCCCTTGAAATACGGCGGGCTGATTATCAAAAAAAGGATGCAGGGGTCTGCCCCAGTATTTGCTAATGGTCTCAAAGAGTGTTTTAGTCTCTAAATTGACAGAGGCTCGAACGCCTGGAAAGTTTCCAACGATTTCAAACCGATCGGTATAGGGTAATTCCAAAGCAAGCTGTAGGATCTTTTCTGGAAACTGGTAGAAGTGATCTGCGATGACGACTTTGTGATTACCTCGTCCCACCTGTTCACTTGTTACCTTGCAATGTGGATTAATAGTTAACGTTTCTTGGGGTACATGCATAATGAGGCTCTCTAAAGATGATGTAAACAGGGCATGGTGCGCTTTCTAGGCTACCTTCGTCAATTCGGGTTTTTACCGGTGTAAATGCTGGCTGGATATTTTTGGTAATCACCCAATAAAACAAAATAAACTCTTTCTGCCAACTGTTTTTTCACTTGGGGAAGAAGGGACGGCTAGGTTTAAGATAATAGAGGGAATGAGAAAAGCGATCAGGGAGGCCATCGTAAATAGTGCGCCTTGAAATCCTAGACCTTCTTCCTAGTCTGTTGATGAGGGAGCACTCGAATAGATTGTCCAAAATGGTTGGGAGCCAAAAGAAAAAATTGAGGACAAATTCCCACTGAGCAAAGCTGGAACGATTAATGTGAGTGATCGGAAGCTAAGTCTAAAAACTTTGGGGCAAGGATGCGACTTTGAATCATGAGGAATCCCCGTGCCCCATGTTCTCGGTAATTCAGACTGGCTTCTGTTTCGTTTCCCCGCCAGGTATTTTCTTGTGTTAAGCCACGAAGCATTGAGCCCGGTCTTCGCTTTACTTTGCCATATTGATTGGTGAGGTATTGCATGATCGCCTGATGGGTTTCTTCGCCTTGATACCGAATCATGACTCTAGCGAATTTGCCATCGATAGACAGCAAACGAAAAGACTCGACCTTAGTATCCGCGAATTTAAAGGAATTATTTGTAAATTGATAGGTTTGAATTCGGCCATCTAGATCTATAAGAGATAGTCTTTTCATGTTGTGAAGGGGAGCACCCCATTTGATGTCCGCAAAGCCTTGAGGGTCATTTGAAATCGGGCTAACAGCGAATGTTACTGATGTGGAAAACAAGACCAGCAGGAGTGTATTGCCAAATATAGATAAAAACCGTTGGAGTTTATTTATGCTGCACATTGTCTGAACGATATCATGCAGTTGGTTTTATGCACAACGCTATACGTGTCAGGGGCAGAGTCCGCATCTCGGAAGAAGTGGTAACGATAAGTGTGTGAGTTTGATGCCGTTGAGTGCCGGATCGTTATGCGGCGGAACTGGCGGACAGAGGAACTGCGTGGCAGGTTTTCTTCCCGTTCGAAGAACCGTCGGTAAACTTTGATAATTCAGTATGTTGGGATCCCACAAGAATCCATGTATCCGGATTGTCAAGAATCATTTGAACTAATTGGTTATGTAAGAAGTGGCCGGAACGATCAGCGAAAATATGCCCAATGATGGGTAAGCCTAATAATGCCAAATCGCCAATGAGGTCTAATACCTTATGACGAACACACTCATCAGGGAAGCGAAGCCCTTGTTCATTGAGGACTCCAGATTCTGAAAAAATAATGGTGTTGTCAAGCGATCCGCCTTGACCAAGTCCTCTAGCCCATAACGCTTCGATCTCCTGTGAAAAAGCAAATGTCCGGGCTTTAGCGATGGTATGTTGGAAAGCTTTCGGCGACCAATCGTATTCAATCGTCTGTTGTTGGATCATGACATGGTCATAATTAACGGAATAGGTAATTTTGGGTGTAGCCGAAGGGAAAATGGAAATTCCACGACAATGATCGCCTACGTGCAATGGTTTGATGATTTTAAGGTAAGTCCGAGGACGTTCTTGAGCGGTAATTCCTGCGGCATGGATCATTTTGACAAATGGCGCGGCACTTCCATCCATGGCTGGAATTTCTTCTGAGTTGATATCGATGTAGGTATTATCGATATGCATACCCCAAAGTGCTGAGAGAATGTGCTCTGTTGTCTGAATTTGAAATCCGTTGGATCCAATCGTGGTACAGAGTTCGGTGGGACGGAGGTTGCGGATAGAGGCTTGACAAGATTCCACGTGCCCATTGGTCTTCCTTCTAAAGACGATTCCTGAGTCCAGGGACGCCGGTGAAAGGGTCATTTTAGACGCTTTACCGGAATGCAACCCAATTCCTTCCAGCGAAATTTTCTGCTTTAGAGTCCTCTGCACAGGCGTCACATCCATATCCAGATTAAATTTCAGACTTCACCTATAATATACGCAAAATACAGGCCAAAAATTCTTTCTAATAAAAATTTATAAGTTGTTGAAATATTTAATAATTAAAAACATCTCTTTTTGATATTGATGTGAAAAATCAATAGGGTGTTACAAAAATAGCACACTCTGGTGAATCCTACGCCGTCATGATGAGGTTAAAAAGGGTTGCTTTAGGTACCGTTGGTCCTCAGGAATCTCGTCTGAATTTTGTGAACGTAGGATTCCAGCAATGATCCCCCGATGTTTTCTATTGAGCCCTGATTCTACGACTGCTTCTTGAAAGAGTTTCCATTTACTCGTTGGGTCAGCCGTGATCTGATGCTGTTCCTCAGGGGTGTGTTGTTGGAATCGCGTGGCCAGACAGGACAGGGCTTTTTCAACGCTGTGATAGGGTGGGGCTAGTTGTAATCGCTGATAAAACGATTCCAAGCTTTGACGAAATTCCGCGACCAATTTTTGGACATCAGGAGAAAGCATAAAGCTGTCCCTTCATGGAAACAAGGCAGAGTATAGCAAAATCGTAAGCTTTGTGCCTCTGTTTCCCTAAAAAACCGTAGGAATGTGGCTGGGATGATATTGGTGGCCTAGAAGGGGAGCGTAGATGTTAAGAATCGTATCCTAAGATTTTAATCTTTCGAAAGTACACAAGTCATGAGTTGGGGTTCCGGAGGAGAGAAAAAGAAGCGAGTTGTTCATTCCGCGCTGCTAAAGGAGTCCAGGTCGTTTTCTTTTCCTATCATCACTAAAACATCACCTTTTTCGATAAGATCGCTCGGAGAGGGAGTAAAATTAAAAGACTCCTCTTCCATTAATCGCCCCTTTACCATCCTTTTGACTTGTTTTTTTATACCAATCACATTGAGGTTATGTTGTTCGTGGATTTTGGATTCTTTAATGGTGAGTCCGGAGTATCGATCCGGTACCGCTATTTCTTCAATGCTGTATCCCGGCGACAGCTCCAAATACTCCAAGACCTTGGGCGATATTAGACGATGGGCCAGTCGAATTGCCGCATCCCGTTCAGGATAGATTACTTCCGACACACCAAGGTTACTGAGAATTTTCCCGTGAGTATTAGTTACCGCTTTGGCGATAATGGATTTCACTCCCATTTCCGTGAGGGTTTGCACAATCAAAATACTTGCCTCAATATTTTCACCGATGGCAACCACCGCAATATCAACGTTTTGGGCGCTTACGGCTTTGAGTGCACCCTCATCTGTAGCGTTGCATTGAACCGCGAAAGTAGCAATGTCGCTGATAGCCTGGATTTTTGACTCTTCGCTATCAATGGCCAACACTTCGCAGCCTTTTTTAACTAACGATTCTGCTACGCTGTAGCCAAATCGACCTAAACCAATCACTGCAAATAATCGTTTCATGAGAATCCTTGAAAGTGAGAGTTAGAACTCAGGATATCGTAATCAGCTCGGCGACACTTCCTTCTTAGGTGGTGGAGATTCCGAGGACTTCGTATCTTTCAGGAAAGGCGAAATTAGGTCAATGGGCACGGGAAAAAGAATCGTGGAATTTTTGTCCCCGCCGGCAACACTCATGATGGTCTCAATGTAGCGTAATTGGAGGGAAGCGGGATTTTGGCTTAAAATATTTGCTGCATCGGATAACCGTTGAGATGCCTGGAATTCCCCCTCAGCATGAATAATTTTGGAGCGACGTTCCCGTTCAGCTTCGGCCTGTCGAGCAATAGCTCGTTGCATTTCTTGTGGCAAGTCAACGTTTTTAACCTCAACAGCCGTCACTTTGATGCCCCAAGGTTCTGTGGCTAGGTCAATAATGCGTTGAAGCTCAGCGTTAATTTCGTCGCGCTTGGACAAGAGATGATCGAGTTCGCTTTGGCCGAGCACGCTTCGAAGGGTGGTTTGAGCAATCATTGATGTTGCGTAGTAATAGTCTTCCACATCAACGATAGCTTTTTCGGCGTTCACGACTCGGAAATAAATGACCGCATTGACTTTGACGGACACATTATCCTTGGTAATAACATCTTGGGGCGGAACATCCATGGTTACGGTTCGAAGGCTGACACGTAACAATTTGTCAATCAACGGAAGAATAATAACGATGCCGGGACCATTTTTCCCGACGATACCACTCGCCAGACGGCCGAACCGGAAAATCACAGCCCGCTCATATTCGCGGAGCACATACAATCCTTTTGCGATAATGATGAACAGGCCAGCGAGAATAATTAATAATGAAAATGATGGTTCCATTTCAAAGCCCCTCTTCTTGATGAAGAACAGGTTTCACATGAAGTTTCAGCCCTTCGATTTGCGTTACTTTGATTTTTTGTCCGACTGACACTGGAGAGGAACTTATGGCATCCCATAGTTCGCCATGGATAAAAATTTTCCCCTCGGGGGTTAGGTCCGTTTTTGCTTGTCCGATCGATCCTATCATACCTTCGCTACCTGTAGTGGTGCGTCCGTGTAGGGCCCTCATCCCAAATTTGACTACAAGAAAGGTAAAACCGAGGGCCAACGCTACCATCGGAAGAATCACGGACCAGGAAATTTGATAATACGGAAAGTCTTGATTCATTAGCATAAGGGACCCAAGAATCATGGCGGTGGTCCCTCCAATGGCCAGTAGCCCAAAGCTTGTTACTGTGGTTTCTAGGATCAACATGACAATTCCCAAGATAAACAGCAAGACCCCAGCATAGTTCACCGGGAGTGACTGTAGTGAATAAAACG
>CAZDCF010000066.1:0-5101 GCA_964503895.1 uncultured Nitrospiraceae bacterium
CTGTGTCTTAAAGTCAGTCATCAAGGCTGATTTTGATCCAGATGCCTTTCAACATATCGCTCGGTTTAACCAGGACATGCATAGAATTGAAATGCACTTGCAATCAATTCACAATCAAGTCATTCCAATACCAGCATTAAATATGAACCTTTGTCTCCAGAAAGGCGAAGAAATTCTCACAGAAATCAGCACTAAGTATACACAGCAGCAGGTTGAGTCGCTTTTGACGAGAACAGGTTTTAGTCCTGTCCAGTGGTATACCGACGCCCAGCGACTTCATGGTCTTGCCTTAGCCCAAAAACGCTAAGTCTTTCCTATCAATCCCTGCCCTCCAAAACCTTAGGCTTTGGAACTCATTTAATGGCTTATGATTTACCTCAATTATGCAGCCCTTCACCCCACACACCCAGATGCCGAGCAGGAATCGACACATACCATAGCTGAATTCAGACGATTCCTCTATTCTGACGCTGGCATTGAGTGGTATCTCCAGAAGACCAAGGCTTGTCGTCAAAAGGTCAGTAAGCTCTTACATATTTCCGACCCCTCGACTGTTGCCTTTTGTTCCAACGCATCATCTGCCCACTATCTCACTCTTTCGTCCATACAATGGGAACCTGGAGACACTATTCTCACAACTACCCATGAAAATCCTTCCACCATTCGGCAGCTTTCGGCTTTGAAAGAGCATGGCGTTCGCATCTACTTTGTACAACCATCATCCCCCGATCAATTTCTTGAATCAATCCGACAAGCCTTGGGACAGTATTCAGTCAAAGTCATAATGGTCAGCCATGTCTCACACGTGGATGGAAGAATCTTGCCTATTTCTCCGCTCTCTACGATGGCTAAGGATCGGGATGTGATGTTTTTCGTTGATGGAGCCCAAGCTGTGGGCCATATTCCAGTTGTTCTAGATCAATTGGATTTTGATGTATATTTTTTTACAGGCCATAAATGGTGCGCCGGTCCATTAGGAACAGGCGCCATGGTGCTAAACCACCATTTTTTAAATAGCACGGCAAGGCGACCTATTCAAATCACAGAAGGACTAACGAACCCAGCTGCGGAATTTGAAATTGGAACACAAAACATCGGTGGCCCCGCAGGTTTAGCCCATGCCTGTGAATTGAAACTGACTGAAGGACTTGGCACAGCAACACTTTTGAAGTATCGTCAAAAAGCCAAGGAAATCTTCAATGAAACCCCTGAGGTACGTTCCGTTGAATGGACAGGCCCCCATGCACCAGGCATCTTAACAATGCAGGGAGTTAAAGATATGGACTATAAAAAGTTTGTCGAAAAGTTGGAGAAAGAAGAAAAAATTATTATTAAACCCTTCATGGATTATCCACAAGAAATCTTACCAGCTTTTAGACTTTCATGGTCCGCCACCATGGACAATAAAGATTTTCAGTTTGGAGTCGAAAAGATTGCCAGAAGTCTTTCCTAAGTACGCTCTAAGAAAATTTTCAAGGTAATACTGATCCATCTTTCTGGCGTCGCCTAATACGAGATTCAAGAATGCAATCGTTTTGCAAGACATCATCTTTCAGGCAACAGACTGTAGCCTTTGTCACCGCTTCTTCCGGGATTAAGCCTACAAGTTCACTTTCCATGATCGACACACCATGCTGAGCAGCTGTCTCTTTCACTGCCTCATAGACCACATGGATGGGAGTCTCGCGAAAGTTGGTAAGGTTCATAGACACTTGAACCTTATCCTTAGTTTTTAACTCTAATCCTAATGCCTTAACCCCCGCCAAACCGCCACTTGAAGCTCGAATAGTTTTTGCAATCTCTTTCGCAATGACCAGGTCGTTTGTATTCAACAATATATTGAAGGCAATTAACGGATAACGCGCGCCAATAGCAATAGCACCTGCCGAGGGATGAGGATTCCCCGGCCCAAAATTTGGTTTCCACAAATGGTCTGAATTCATTCGTTCAGAGAGATGGGGTAAGCCGCCACGCCGGATAGTCTCTAATGCCTTGCGACTAGGTTGAGTGCAGGCCTCCTCGTAAAGAAACACCGGGATCCCCAGTTCTTTACCTACACGCCTACCGACTTTCTTGGCCACCTGCACACACTGATTTATAGTCGCACCAGCAAGTGGAATAAATGGCAGAACATCGGTGGCCCCAATACGGGGATGTTGCCCCATATGATGACGTAAATCGATCAACTTCGTCGAAGTACTCACCAATTCAAAGGCTGCCGTAGCAATGGAGTCAACAGATCCTGCAAATGTCAACACGCACCGATTGTGGCCAATATCATCATGACGATCCAAGAGTATTACGTCGTTGACAGTCGAAACCGCTTGCTCAAGCGCCTGAATCGTTTTAATGTTGCGTCCTTCACTACAATTGGCAACACACTCAATCAACGATTCAGCCATTTGGAATGATCCATTACCAACAAGTATTTTCGTGGATATCTAAAATTTGACACCCCACTGCCCCTTTCTTGACAACCAGAAAAAGGTCATATTATCATCATAGATACTGGTGTTTATTCATTATTTCCTGAACAGTTCTGGAAAGTTTTGAAAAGCATTGGCCAGAAGAATCGACACAAAATTCACCATAAACCCCTAAAGAATAACACAGGTGACCCCATGAGCATACTGCAAGTCGAACCCGATGCCACTCTTGCCAAACTTCAAGAATCCAAGCCAGACAAAGTTACTATTGTGCTGTTAAGCGGTGAAATGGACAAGGCCATGGCTGCTTTTATCATCGCCACTGGAGCGGCAGCCATGAGTATGCAAGTAACCATGTTCTTCACATTTTGGGGACTTAACGTGATTCGGAAACCCGGCTCCTCTAGTGCAGCCAAGGACTTTCTCCGCAAAGCTTTTGGGGTTCTGAATAAAGGTGGGGCCGAGACCTTACCCCTTTCTAAATTTAACTTCGGGGGAATGGGAACCGCCATGATGAAGAAAGTCATGAAGGACAATCGCATGCCTGGGGTACCAGAATTAATTCAAACTGCCTTAGATTTGGATGTCAAATTGATTGCCTGTACCACTACTTTAGGATTATTGGGAATCTCCAAAGAGACCCTAATTGATGGAGTTGACGAACTGGCCGGTGTTTCAACCTATTTAGCTGAAGCCAAAGACGGTACTGTAAATTTATTTATCTAAATTATCTCTTACTACCTCTATTCAAGCAATCTATGAACAGGGACATTCTCCAGAATCCCATGCTTTGCCAAGAAACTTGCACACCAAAACCGCTTCGTCAAAGAAAATGTATTGGAGAAATAAGGGCCAAAAAAAAACTTTCCGGTAGATTACAAGGAGTCACAAATGATTGAAGCCGATTTCACGCTCGATACACTGGGCTACTTCTGCCCAATGCCCATCATTCTGACGTCTAAAAAAATCAAAGAGCTGTCCAATGGTCAGGTGCTTGAAGTGGTCTCTGATGATGAAGGGATTAAAAAAGATATGCCTGCTTGGTGTCAAACAACCGGACACGAAATGGTCGGACTGGAAGAAGAAGACTCTGATCCTAAACGGGTGTACAAAGCCTACGTTAAGAAGACCAAATGAATATTCTCTTGGCTTTTGCACCCACAAGTTTATATGACATTGGGTACACCAATCCTATTTCAAAAGAAGAATTCTACAGACAAAGAACCTTTAACCCCCAATGACGGGAAGAACTACTGGGGTAGCAGCAGTTGAGGAAACTATATTCGAAAACATGAGGGTAGCGGATGCAGCCCAATCAATAAAAGGTTTTGGATAGATTCCGAGAAGCAATGTACCAACAACACTTATGTAAATAGTAGCTTTCAGGGGAGCGGAAACTGTCAAAGGCGCTGAATCCGTGGGTTCATTGATATACATTTTTTTGACTACAGTTAAATAGTAATACAGCGAGATTATGATGTTGATAAGGCCCACAATCAATAAGGTGTATAACTCTTCTTCAATGGCCGCAACAAAGATATAAAGTTTTCCAATAAAACCTGCCAGCGGCGGTACTCCGGCTAAGGAAAGCAAGAAGAGGAGCATGGCAGCAGCCAGAAAAGGGGAGCGCCGATTGAGTCCATTGTAATCTTCAATCTCGTCACTTTTAATCAAGTTGCTCACCCCAATCACTACAGCAAAGGCCCCAAGATTCGCGAACAAGTAGGCCAGCAAATAGAAGAGAATAGCATCACTTCCTCTCTTGGTTCCCGCAGCCAACCCAATCATTACATTACCAATTTGAGCAATTCCAGAATACGCGAGCAGCCGTTTAATATTCTTTTGTGCAATAGCAACAATATTCCCATAGGTCATGGACATGATCGACGCCACAACAAAGAGCAGTACCCACATGGGTTTGAACGCAGCCAACCCCACATAAAACATTCGAATCAAGATGGCCAGGGCTGCACCTTTTGGCGCGATGGACAAAAACGCGGTCACCGGCGTTGGCGCACCTTGGTAAGTATCCGGAATCCAAGAATGGAAAGGCACGGCGCCAATTTTGAATCCCAAGGCAGCAAAAATCATAATAAATCCGATTGCCAACCCGTAACTTCCCGGGGCATTGGCCATTTCAGAGAAAACAAGGGTCCCCGTTTCGCCATAAACTAAACTAATTCCATAGACCAACAGCCCCGCAGCAAACACCCCGAGAATAAAAAACTTTAATCCGGCTTCGCTAGATCTCGCATCTTCTCTAAGATACGCGACCAGCACATAGAAGCCAAAAGTTGAGAATTCCAAGGTCACAAAAACAGACAACAAATCCTGGGCTGAGGCCATAAACATCATGCCCAAAGCTGACATCATAACTAGGAAATAATATTCGCCACGAAAGAAACGGAACGTTTTTACGTAATCGATCGAGCTCAATAGAACAAGTGCGGTTGCCAACAGAACGATGATCTTAAAGAAGATCGCTACGCCATCAAGAACAAACATATCCTTGAATAACGAGCCATGGACCCCGACGTAATCAAACCAAATTAGATTGACAAGGGTAGCAATAATGCCGCCAACTGAAAGGTACGCGAGATTTTCGTGATCAATATTTTTTATTGAAAAATCAATAACTAGCACGACACACAACCAGATTGTCAGAAAAATCTCTG
>CAZDCF010000067.1:0-4934 GCA_964503895.1 uncultured Nitrospiraceae bacterium
TACGGGACAGCACTTGGAACTGTAGCCGCTACCTCTTCATTTATCAGTATAGAAGCTTTTAGCGCAAGTACCGCGAAGGTCAGCATGCAACTTGGTTGGCTAGCCGGTAATGGAATCTTGGGTGAAGTTGTGGCCAAGCGGAAAGGCTTCTATGCGGAAGAGGGCATTGAACTCCACGTCACGCCTGGCGGACCTGGAGTCGATGGCGTTGCATCTGTGGCAGCTGGTAGAGCCGAGGCTGGACAACTCTCTTCCAGCCCCTCGTTAATGTTAGCTCGATCAGCGGGAATTCCGGTGAAAGCATTTGCTGCTGGCTATCAGAAGCATCCTTTCACATATTTCTCCCTTGCTGGTAATCCGATTCGTACTCCAAAAGACATGATTGGGAAGACGATTGCTACTCAGCCAACAGCCGTAATACTCTTAAAGGCGCTTTTGGCGAAAAATGGGATTGCTGAAGATCAAGTTGAGGTGGTCAAAATGGGTAGTGATATGAATCAACTCATGACAGATCAGGCACAAGCGGTAACCGGTTGGATGACCAATACCAACGCGCTGAAAATTCTGGGGTCAGATCGTGTAGACATGATGCTCTGGGATACTGGGATACAGCTCTACGCTAATGTTTACTACACCACTGACGAAATGTTAGCAAACAATCAGGATGTCTTAGCAAGGTACCTTACTGGTTCGGCTAGGGGCTGGGGCTATGCTCGGAATAATCCGGAAGAGGCCGTGGATCATTTAGTCGCGGAGTATAGAAATCTAGATCGAGATAGTGAACTAGAAGCAGTGAAGCCAGTTCTTGGTTTTTCATTTGATTCGACTACTGCTAAAGATGGTTGGGCAGCTATGAATCGAGAGAACTGGCAGGCTCAAGTCGAAACCTATGCGAGCCTTGATCAGTTCAAGGGCGAAATACCGAGTGTCGATGATGTAATGACGCAAGACATTCTTTCTGCAACCGAGTCCATTCGTCGAGAAATCGGATAAATGAGGCAACAGCCGTGGCGGCAGTAGAGCAAGACAATTCATCTGCCACCACGGCTATATCCGTTCGTGACCTCGTTATCCGTTTCGGAGATGATTCTGCGGCGGTAACGGCGTTAGATGGCGTCAGTTGTGACGTCCCCGTTGGTGGATTTGTCACTATGCTCGGACCGTCGGGCTGCGGGAAATCAACGCTGCTTCGAGCGATTGCTGACCTTATAAGGGTTTCTGAAGGTGAAATTTCCGTATTTGGGCAAACTCCTGAGAATGCCCGGCTAGCACGAGATTTCGCGTTTGTCTTCCAAGATTCAACACTGCTTCCTTGGAGGAATGCAATTGAGAATGTGCGTTTGCCATTAGAAGTCGGTAGTCGCGCAAAAATGGCCAACCAGCACCCTGAGCCCGATGAACTTCTGGCGCTTGTTGGGCTTCAAGGGCGTGAGAATTCGCTACCTCATGAACTCTCTGGTGGAATGCGCCAACGTGTGTCTATCGCGCGGGCGCTAGTGTGTCAGCCACGGGTTTTACTAATGGATGAACCATTCGGAGCGCTCGATGAAATTACTCGCGACAAATTAAATGAGGAACTACTGCGCATTTGGCAGGAAACTGGAACCACGATAATTTTCGTTACGCACTCGATTCCAGAAGCGGCGTACTTAGGTCAGAAGTGTCTCGTGCTGTCTGCACAGCCGGGTCGGGTGCAGGACTATTTCGATATTGGGCTCCCACAAGAAAGGAATCTAGCCATGCGAGATACTTTGGAGTTTGTAAAAGTCACCGCACATCTGCGGGAACTTTTGGAGCGAGCCTAATAACGGTACCTAGCAGGAAAGGTTACGCTTCAGAAACAGACGATGGTATATCCGGATTATCAAGTAGTGGTTTCTAGTTCACCACGGAAACACCTTTGGCGTAGGCGTGCCCCGCCAATCATCGCCGCTTTGGGTGTGTTATTGCTATGGGAAATCATCGTTGTTGGCTTTCAAGTGCCAACTTATATTGCTCCAACTCCTATACAGGTTATGGAGGTATTTGTTGAGAGCGGAGACATATTGTGGATAAATTTTTGGCCAACACTGCTTGAAGCAGTGTCTGGCTTTGTGCTCGGTAACACGATTGCCATCATTCTGGCAGTGTGGTTTCTTCACAGCCAGCTTGCCGAACGATCTTTTTATCCAATTGCGGTATTTATTAATACCATACCAATTATTGCGATTGCTCCCATTCTTGTCCTTATTCTCGGAAATGGTTATGCACCCAAGATTGTCATCGCAGCGTTAATCTGTTTTTTTCCGACCCTTGTTAACATGGTGCGCGGTCTTAAGGCAGTGAGTCCAGAGATGCTTGAGTTGATGCGTGTACTCTCTGCGAGTAAACAAGAAATTCTTTGGAAGGTCCGTCTTCAAACCGCACTCCCGTTTCTCTTTGCGGCACTTAAAATTGCCTCTACAACTTGTGTAATCGGCGCTATTGTCGGCGAGTGGATTGGCTCTAACTATGGTATTGGCTCATTAATTATTGAGGCGACCTATAACTTTCGCGCTCCACTTCTGTACGCTACCGTGATTCTCGGAGCGGGTCTCGCGGTAACATTTTTTACTATCACCTCAATGATAGAACGTTGGCTAATTCGTTGGGAGACCCCGACAACTTTCTAGAAGCAAACTATTAGGTCATCATCATGAAAGAAAAAGATTATGTAACGACGCCAGAGATTTCAGCAAAGATTGTTAGCCGGACAGATGTTGTTGTTGTTGGTGGCGGTCCTGCAGGAATAGCTGCTGCAGTATCGGCAGCTCGGAATAATGTCTCGGTGGCGCTTGTCGAGCGTTACTCTTATCTTGGGGGGCTGGCATCGGGTGGAATGGTTTTACTGCTCGATGACATGCATAACGATACAGAGATTTCTGTCCGCGGGTTAGGAATGGAAATAATTGACCGGATGCATCGAAAGGGACTCTGTGTCTATCCGCCAGAAAATGACCGCGATCCAAGTGTGCGCGCTACACAGGAAATGTGGGAAAAGTGGTCGCGCTGGGGAGTGTTTGACTTCCATCGCCCAAAGCCACATCCAATAATATTCGCGGCGTCTTTTGATCCGGACGGATTCAAACAAGCCGCATTGGATATGGTGGGTGAGGCAAACATAAACCTAAGGCTTCATAGTTGGTTTAAGTCGAGCCTCGTAGAAGATGGTCGAATTACGGGAGTGTTGGTTCAAAGTAAAGAAGGGACGCAAGCAGTTCTTGGGGATATTGTTATCGATGCTACTGGAGATCTTGATGTTGCGGTCAGTGCAGGCGCTCAATACTCCGAGGATTCTTTTATCGTCTCCACTGTATCGCGAATTGGTGGGGTAGATACCGATACTGCAGAAAAATTTCAGTATAGGGAAGCAGAACGGTTTGAAGAAATTGAACATGAAGCAAAAAACATAATTGGAAGGACTTGGCAGTACTGGTGGTTAAAAACACCTCTACCTGGCGTTGTTTGGTGCAATTGTCCGCATCTAAAGGGCTTCGATGGGACAAAAGTAGCTGACCTTACAGCTGCGGAATTCGAAAGTCGTCGACGGATGCAGGAATTATTAATATTTGTGAGAAAAAACATGCCGGGGTTTGAGGCCGCTTACTTTGTAGATTTCGCGCCACAAACTGGCGTACGACAAACCCGAATGCTTAAAGGCGAGTACATAGTGACAAAGCAGGATGTGGCAAAACGGGTTCACTTTTCTGATACGGTCTGCCGGGGTCGCGATTACTACACACCCTATCGTGCATTATTGCCCGTGGAAGTCAATCAGTTACTAGTAGCTGGAAGACACTACTCTTCGACACCGCAGGCCCAAAAGGTTAGTCGTGAGATACCACCATGCATGGCGATGGGGGAAGCAGCTGGGGTTGCGGCATCCTTAGCGGTTTCCAGCGACATCTTTGTACGAGATGTTGATGTTAGGCTGATACAAAAAAAGATGTGTGCACAAGGGGCTGACCCGGGACATCAGCCAGCATCGAATGCGCTGATTATGGAGGCTGCATAATGGATAAGGGAGAGACAGAGGTGCTTCCGCTTCAGGGCGTGCGCGTAATTGATTTTACGCAAGTTATGCTGGGTCCCTGCTGCACCCAGGTATTGGGCGATTATGGTGCTGACGTAATCAAAGTTGAACGGGAAAAGGTTGGGGATCTTTCCCGATGGAGCATAGGCGAGGATCCAGATGGCCTGAATAATCCGGTGTTCACAAGCCTAAATCGAAACAAAAGAAGCTTTACGGTGGATTTGAAGTCCGATGAAGGGCGTTCGATTGTGCAACGTTTGATCGATGGCGCTGATGTTGTGGTTAATAACTTTAGGCCAGGAATCATGGAGCGCCTAGGTTTTGGATTCGAAGATGTATTGTCAAGAAATCCGCGGATTATCTATGCGGTAGGCACTGGTTTCGGCCTGGGTGGTCCATATGCCCACAAAGGCGGTCAGGATGTATTAGCGCAAGCCGTAAGTGGCGCGATGCAACGGCGTGCAGATAAATCTATACCACTGAACGTATATCCGACAGCATTAGCAGATTACGCTGCTGGTATGCACTTGGTGCAGGGAATTCTTCTGGCTTTGTTACAGCGAAATCAAACAGGAAAAGGGCAACAAGTTGCGGTCTCACTGTTTAACTCAATGCTAGCAATGCAAATGCAGGAAGCAGCCATGTGGATGATGCGAGGAAGGGAACTTAATTGGGCTGCGATGCCGTTATGCGGCGTTTTCGAAACGAACGATGGGGCAATCACGATAGTTGGAGCATTCAAAGAGAATCCTTTACGCGATATATGCCAAGCACTCGAAATTGAAGATTTATCCACACAGCCGAAGTTCGAGAATCTAGAAAAACAAACAGAGAACCGAACAGAACTGCAAGATATCTTTCGAAAATGTCTTCAAGAAAACTC
>CAZDCF010000068.1:0-4877 GCA_964503895.1 uncultured Nitrospiraceae bacterium
GCTATAAAGTTTTTTATACCGTCAGGTATGCATTCCTGACGTCTTTATCTTCCGCTAGGTCTTTCATAGTTCCTTCGTAACGGATATGCCCTTTTTCGATAATGTAAGCCCTGTCTGCGAGTTTTGTTGCGAAGCGTAAATTTTGCTCAGAAAGGATGATAGTGAGTCCTTCACGTTTCAATTCGTGAATGGTTGCGGTCATTTGTTGGACGATTACGGGCGCAAGTCCTTCAGAGGGTTCGTCAAGTAAAATGAGTTTGGGATTACCCATGAGAGTACGGGCGATGGTGAGCATTTGCTGTTCACCTCCGCTCATCTGTCCTCCCGGACGATTACGCATTTCGGCAAGGTTAGGGAAAATATGGAAAATACGTTCGAGGGTCCACGCTGTCAGACCCTCATGAGACGGACGGGTTCCTACTTCCAAATTTTCCATCACGGTTAAATCCGTAAAAATTCGACGCTCTTCCGGAACATAACCGATTCCACTCCGACACGCCACATGCGGAGATTGACGATTTAGGGGTTGATTTTCGAAAACAATCTTTCCGGATGCAGGTCGAACCAAGCCATTGATGCTTTTTAACGTGGTTGATTTACCGGCACCGTTGCGTCCCAAAAGTGCGACGACTTCCCCACGCTGCACATTGAGAGAAAGATCTGAAAGAATGTGCGCGCGTCCGTAATAAGTATTCAAACCGGAAATTTCAAGCATGAGCGATCTCCTCTGTTTCACTGCCTAGATAAATCGTCTGCACTTCCGAGTTATTGCGCACATTATCAGGGGTATCATCCGCGATAAGCTTTCCTCGGTTTAAGACAAGAATACGGTCTGCGTGAGCGAAAACTACATCCATATCGTGTTCTGTGAAGAGGACTGACAAATTGCGTTCCTTAACAATTTCTGCCGTCAACGCCATCAGTTCCACCCGTTCCTTCGGAGCCATTCCTGCAGTTGGTTCATCCATCAGCATCAGGCGCGGATTGTTTGCCAAAGCCACCGCCAATTCCACCCGCTTAAGATCGCCGTAGGCAAGTGTACTGCAGGGACGGTCTTCCTGTTCCTCAATTCCAACTTGTTTCAGCAATGCGAGGGCTTCCAGACGATACATTCCTGAGGCCCGTTTTGTTAATGACATTAATTGCTGATGCTCACTCAACAAGGCCATCTGCACATTTTCGCAAACTGTCATACTGGAATAAGTTGCAGTAATCTGGAAAGTTCGTCCCACACCCAAACGCCAAATTTCAGGTGGTTTGAGTCCAACGGTTTCTTTGCCAAAAAGCCTTACGGAACCAGAATCTGGTTTGAGTTGACCGTTTAGCATATTGAAGCAAGTAGTTTTTCCAGATCCATTGGGGCCGATGAGAGCCAGCAATTCTCCGGAATTGAGAGTAAAATTCACATTCCGAACTGCTTGAACACCCCCAAATGATTTTGTGAGTCCACTGACTTCCAGACTGACTTCAGGCATTTTTTTGCCCTCTACTTTGTAAACGGTGCCACCCGTCGCTGACAAAACCCGCAATGCCTTGTGGAAAAGCGAGAACGATAGCGATGATCAGCGTACCCAAAAGTAGCCTCCAGTATTCGAATCGTGAAATTTCATCGTGAAGCCAGGTAAACGCGGATGCTCCTGTAACAGGCCCCCAAAGCGTTTTTACACCGCCGAGTAAAACCATAATCAGCGCATCGAAGGAGCGTGGAATCGCCATTTCATCAGGAAATACACTTCCTTTGGAAAACAAGAACAGTCCCCCTGCAATACCTGCCATGAAACCGGAAAAAGCAAAGGCCAGCCATTTTTGACGTGAGACACGAATACCGATTGATTCACTTCGTACAGCAGAATCTCGTACCGCCCGCATTGCGTATCCAAAGGGTGTGAAAAGGACGTGCCGCAAAATCAAGATGCCGCCGACACCTGAGATGATAGTCAAATAATAATAAGCCATACGGTCGCTGGCCCAGGCACTGGGCCAAACTCCGAGAATTCCGTCGTCTCCTCCGGTGGCCGCATCCCACTGGAAAACGATTGACCAGGCAACTTGCGCAAAGGCCATACTGAGCATCGCCAGATAGACTCCGGAAAGCCGCACACAAAACCAACCCACAATCAAAGCCAGTACTCCAGACATTAATGGGGCAAAGAGCAAGGCGATCTCCATAGGAGCGTTCACGTGTTTAACCAAAAGTGCCGCTGCATAAGCCCCGCCTCCAAAAAAAGCTGCATGTCCAAAAGAAACCATTCCGCCAGGCCCCATCGCAAAATGTAAACTGGCCGCAAACAGCGACATGATGATCATTTCAATGACCAAAACCAGAGTAAAATCGTCTGCAAATCCCGGTAGCACAAACACTCCAAACACCAATCCCATGCCAATGAACCTAAGTGGTCGCGAAGCCAATTGGTAGGGCAATTCAGGAGGACCGACCTGTCCAAGTTGACCAGGAGCTTCCGGTTTTCCCAGCAATCCCCAGGGACGGACGATCAAAACAATAGCCATCAGCAGGAACATTAAAACCAATGTACTTTCTGGAAGAATCAGAATGCCGAATGCGTTGAACTCGAATATCAAAACAGCAGCAAGATATGCCCCCAGAATACTGCCCATTCCGCCCACAACTACCACCACAAAAATAGCCGCCAATATTTCAAAATCCATCAATAAACTTGCACCGCCTTTGGGCAGTTGTGCTGCACCGCCGAGTCCTGCGAGAAGTGATCCCAGAAAGAAAGTTCCGGTAAACAACCAAGTTTGATTCACGCCAAGCGCACCGACCATTTCCCTGTCTTCTGTCGCAGCCCTTACCAGGCAGCCCCAGCGAGTGCGGTTGAACAAAAACCACAGTGCAATCAAAACAATTAAACTCAAGGCAATCAGTGCCAGGTCATATTCGGGAAGTAAAGTTCCAAAAATATTGACAGTACTGTCGAGCCCTGGAGCTAATGGCCCCAGCAAATCTTCGGCACCCCAGACCAGTAAAGCCAAATCCTGAATAACGAGAATTACTCCAAATGTTGCGACTAATTGAAAAAGTTCCGGTGCCTGATAGACCCGGCGCAAAATCAAAATTTCGACGATTACGCCAATCAATCCTACTGCTGTGGCGGATAACAACATGGCCACCCAAAAACCAACAACACTAGTCAGGTGGCTGGTGAAGGTGTAAGCGAAAAACGCGCCCAGCATATAGAACGAACCGTGAGCAAAATTTACTACCCGTGTCACTCCAAAAATTATCGAAAGTCCTGATGCAACCAGAAATACCGCTGCTGCACTGGAAAGTCCGGTTAAGACTTGAACAAGGAAGAATCCCATAGAATATCTAAAAAAGGAGTCGAGATTGTTAACGACTCAAAAAAAATGTAATCAAAAAAATTCACCACAAAGCCAAAGAGAATACAGAGAAAAACATCATAAAAACTCCTCCCTGTTTTCTCAGTGATTCTGCGGTGAAATATTTTACGGCGTTTTATTACGCCGTAAGGTACGCCTTAATTACCAGGACGCAACTTACGCACTTCGGCATCCGAAGGCAAATAATCTGCCCCGTCCAAGTAGGACCAGTTGACCATCGTGCCTTTGCCGTCTTTTAACGCTGTCCAGCCGAGATAAGCTCCCATCGTTGATTGATGGTCGATTTTCCGGTATGTGATGGATCCCGTTGGAGAATCGTATGTTAAACCCTCCATCGCATCCACCATGGCTTCTGTATCGGTTGATCCGGCTTTTTTGATGGCGGCAGAGATACCGAGCATCGTGTTGTAGCCAACGATTGAGCCGATACGCGGATAGTCGTTGTATTTACCCTCATACGCTTTACGGAAAGCATTGTGTGCAGCCGTATTAATCGCATACCAGGGATAACCCGTAACCAGCCAACCTTCAGGTGCTTCACCTTTGAGCGGGTCAAGATATTCTGGTTCTCCGGTGAGCAATCCGAGAATAAGTTTGCCGTCAAAAAACTGCCGGAGTTTTCCCTCACGAGCAAATTTGGCCAGGTCTCCCCCGAAAGTTACATTATAAACGGCTTCCGGATTTGCAGCAGCTAATGCCTGAATTTCGGCCCCCGCATCAATCTTGAACAGCGCAGGCCATTGTTCAGCTACAAATTCGACATCGGGGCGCAACGACTTCAATATTTTTTTGAAAGCCGACACAGCATCTTTGCCGTATGCGTAGTTTGGAGCAATGGTCGCCCAGCGTTTTGCCGGATTTTTTGCGGCTTGTTCAGCAAGCATTCCGGCCTGCATATAAGTTGAGGGTCGCAGCCGGAAAGTGTAGCGGTTACCCTTGGCCCAAACCAAAGCATCGGCCAGAGGTTCGGCGGCTACATAAAGCACTTTACGCTGCCCTGCAAAGGAGGTTAACGCCAACCCAATGTGTGAAAACAAGGATCCGGAGATCAAGGCCACACGATCCTTGGACACCAGTTCTTCGGCGATTTTTACGGCATCGCCTGGTTTACCGTTGTCATCCCGAGAAACGAGTTCGAGCTTTTTACCCAGAACTCCACCTGCGGAATTTATGTGCTCTAGCGCCAGTTCCACACCCATCTTATACGGAATGGTGTGAGCCGGAAGCCGCTTGTAGCTGTTGATGTCTCCGATCTTGATGGTCCCTCCCGCTAGGGCCGGTACAGCCAGCCCAACGGTAAAGACACCTGCAATAACTCCTGCGAGCCATTTTTTTGTGTTCAACATAATCTACTCCTATTGTTAAGTTGACGCTTCTGCGCCAAACGTTACCACAATATGTGGCGAAATAAGGACGGCAACTTCAACAAAAAGCCGCTCGTCCACTCTTGAGCACCGGAGTGCTCCCCACGACGGCCTCAAAATTAAGGCCAACAATAGTATTTTTCGCTGATA
>CAZDCF010000069.1:0-4657 GCA_964503895.1 uncultured Nitrospiraceae bacterium
AAGACGTTAATATACGCTCAATTTAATAGAAAGAAGTTGGGATCTTATTCATTTTCGCTAGGGAGTGTCAAGCATCTATTCGGGGAGCGCATCTTGATCAAAAAAACCCCATTTTCTCCCTACTTCAAGACGAAGACTGCCTAGGAGCCCGTCGTGGTGGCCCACCTCGACGACGGTAGGGCGCTTTGAGACGAAGGGTAGGCAGTCTAAGCTCCACAGTGGTTCCCTCTTCCTGGTAGCTTTCTAGGGCAATTCGCCCTTGATGTTCTTCAACAATTTTTTTCACCATGGCCAAACCAAGGCCCGTCCCGGACCATTTTGTCGTAAAATAGGGCTCAAAGACCTTTTCCAAAAGATCTTCGGGAATTAAAGCCCCATTATTGTGAACCCGAATGACGATTGCCGGTTGACGCCCGCGTCGCTGGGATGCCGAAACCCGAAGATGGCCCCCAGGAGACATCGCCTCTAGGGCATTCTTAAAAATACTGAGAAATACATGGCGCATTTTATCAATATCCCAACGCACCTGGCCCAATCTGGAAGGAAATTCTTTCGTCACCTCAATTCGGTTGACTTTAACATCAGTGGAAATCAATGAAAGGGCCTCGTCTATCAAATTTGGAATTTTGCAAGGACGTCGATCCAATTCCAGCGGTTTGGCAAAATCCAAGATTTCATTCAGTAGACTTTCCATGCGAATCAGATCTCGCATGGCGCCTTCCACCCGAGTCTGGGCTTCAAAGTCCAAAGACCCGTCCCCAGTGACTTCTTCTAATTGAGCCCGGATGAAGCCCATGGGCTCGCGGATCTCCGCAGCCAGAAATGAACTGACTTCATTCAAGGCCGATTGACGTTCTTGGCGACGGATAGCGGGTTCCGATGGTGTAGTTCTGGAAGAAGCCGCCGCAGGACTTTCTGAGGAAGATGACGAGGGAGAAATTGAGAGATTGTAGGACGGGTCCTCAAACAATTGAGCTAATTGAGTGGTAACGGATTCGAGTTTGCCAGACTCAGATTCTGGGGATTCATATTGGTCTGCAGTTTTTGACGACAGAGTTACTGTGCCCCCAACTCGCCCTCTGACAAAAAATGGCACCACCAGCGTACATCGATATTTATCACGATAAAGTTGCTTGTAATCCTGAAACCGTCCTTGAGTGGAAGCGAGATTATGATCAATCCGAGGTTTTCGATGCCGAACAGCCCAACCCGAAGCAGACTCATTCAGGGAAAGACTTTGGCCAGGCAAGAGTTCTTTTTTATGACCTGCTAAACATCCCAAAACTTCCAACGAAGCGGCCAAAGGATCGTACAACGTCACCCATCCTCGTTCAAAAGGAACACTAGCTTGTGCTTCCGTCAACAGCCCAGAAATCTTGGTTTGGACTTGAGGAGAGGTATAACTTCGAGTCTGGGCTTCTTGGGGGCCAGACGCGGGCTCAGCCATAACCTTGGACCTGCCAAGAAGGAACGATTCATCAAAAAGTTGGGCTTCTCGCAGTTCCTTCGTAATGCTTTCTCGAACAGAATTAATCGAGGCACGCTCGCGCTTTGAAAAAGTACTCCCCTCTCGCTTTCCCAATACCACCACCCCATAGATCTGGGAACCATCCTTGAGGGGAACGGCCAAGAGACTTTTTGAACTGGGGGCCACCACTCGAAGACAGAGCGCCTCCTTAAGTTCCAAACCATTACTCCCGCCACCATTGTTTTCCGCGGCCCAACTATTTTGAGATAAGGCCCGGAGAAAAGCCTGGACCTCACGGTCGGAAAACCCACGAGTCACTTGGGAAGTAAACGGACCACCCGCATGATTCAGTATAGCGACCGTCGTATCCATTCCTAGGTCATTGACTGCGGTAGTCAACACGCGCTGAAGAGTCGTGGATTTAGACGCTGGAACAGATTTTGGAGATGAGGATTTTCGCATGAGTGTCTTAGGAAAGTCTTATAATTGGATTCTAATGGGTAGGTAAGCTTATTTCAATTGATATGTCGAATTTTTCTGCTTGATCGATCACGAGATGTCGCCACTTCGACCTGCCCTCGTTCTGATATGAACAGATTCATTATACCACTCACCAGGCTAATAATGACCGCACCCCCCACAGCTGGCCAAAAACCCTCCACATGAAATCCCTTGACTACATACGAAACCATTCCCAAGAGGAACCCATTAATAGCGAGCATGAACAGCCCTAACGTCACGACAATAAATGGGGCTGAAAGAAGATACAGAACAGGCCGAACCAGCGCATTTAAAATTGCCAAAACCAGCACACCGACGATTCCTGAAGCTAGTGAGTCAATCCGAATGCCGGGAATAATTTGGCTGGCCACGAGAACCGCTATACCCGTCACAATGAATCGGAGAACAAAACCTCTCATTGAATTTTGTGATCCTTCACCTTAAGTATCTTAAACGTCCTCAGATAATTCACCGATGGTTTCATCTTACTTGGGCCTCTATTTTCAAACAAGCATGAAATCAAGGTGGATGTATTGGTCTCCCAATTTCAAAGGCCTCATGTGTTCTCAGAGATCGGAAATCGGCCAGTAAGCTTTAACCAAACTAAAATGGTGATAGGTGCATAAATAAAACATCCTGCCATGCCCATCAACGCCTCATCAATCCAAAACGTTACAAAAAGATTAAAGACCAGGACCATGTAATATAATCCACAGCCCAGCAACACCACACGCACAGGAATGGTCGAGGGAAGATTTGGCAACACACCTTTTCGCTGATCAACAACCCGATACCCTACCATGGCAATGAGTCCCACAATAAACCATCCAATGAAATTCGTGAGCGGGACACCAAAATATACGCCAGGATCTGGGTAGCCATAAATCTGTCCCAAAAACCAGCGGCCACCCTGCAAAGCCACAGGATCAATCACGATATCAATAAACATGAAAAACAAAGAGGTCAACCCAATGACCGGCCAGGAAACTAGATTTTGTAAAACCAGATGCCTGCCTGAGTTAGAAGGAGAAAGTTGATAGGGAAGAGTAAAAAATAATGCCAGACAGTAGCTCGCATACAGAAGAAATGTAAACGATAGCGAATCCATGAACGGAATATTATAAATATACAATTCCTCGCCAACCGTCAAAGCCGTATAAAAATACTCGCCAAAAGGAAAGCCGACGCGGGTGGACATAAATTCACATGCAAACGCGGTGGCCCAGGTTATGCCAAACATCACTCCGGTCCGTTTCCAGCCCAAAAACCTGGAGGCCGCAAATAATGACACTCCTAAAAAGAAAAATACATATGGCCGCAACAGAACCGTTTTTATGAGAAGAATGGGAATGTCCATGAATAAAACTAAGAATGGTGATTACATAAATAAGGAAAAAATCTCCTGACAATTAAATAAAAGAGTGTCCCAAAAGGTCGGCCAAGAAGGCCGAAGGATTTTAGGCGCGCAGAGCGTATTCCAATACATGAGCACAAACGGCGAGAAGAGCGTCAAGTCTGTAGCCTGAAGATCGATAGAAGCCCGAGAACAACATTGAAGGTCTTTAGGATATCCTTTTAAGCATAACGATGATCCCGAAACCATTTAACCGCCTTCTCCAATGCGACCTCAACCGGTGTCTGCAGAAACCCCAACTCACGAATGGCTTTTGAAGAATCATAGTGCATTATATATTTCGCCATCCGCACTCCTTCAAGTGGAACACGCGGCGGTTGCCAGGTAATATAATCTGAGATCCATTTGTTGACATGCGCCAAGGGTAGCACGAACCCGAGTGGTAATTTCACTTTTGGTGGCCTGACTCCAGTGAGTGGACCCAATATGTCAAATACCTCTTTTAACATCAGGTTGCGACATCCAAGAATATAACGCTCGCCTATACAGCCACGCTCCATGGCTTGCAAATGGCCGATTGCCACGTCTTCGACATCAACTAAATTCATGCCTGTCTCAATATACGCAGCCATGCGTCCTTTCATAAAATCCACCACGATCTGGCCAGTTGGCGTCGGTTTCACATCCCATACACCAACTGGTGCAGAAGGATTCACAATAATGACAGGCAAACCCTCTTTAGCCATATTCGAGACTTCTTGCTCAGCCAAAAACTTTGATTTTTTATAATCACCCACCATTTGAGACAAAGAAATCGTGGTTTCCTCCGTACCGAGTCCACCATCTTCAGGCAACCCAATGGCACCAATCGTACTGGTATAGACAATTCGCTCTGTTCCAACATCGCGAGCCGCTTCCATTAAGGCCTTCGTCCCATCAACATTAACCCTATAGAATACCGAAGGATCCCGAGCCCACAACGCATAGTGCGCAGCCACATGATACAACTGTTGGCATCCTTTGAGCGCCATACGTAACGAGCCCGCATCACATAAATCACCGTGCACTGTTTCGACAGCTAGTCCTTCTAGTGCTCGAAGATCCGTTCCTTGGCGCACGAGTGCCCGCACTTCAGTACCAGAATCCAGCAAGGCACGAGCAACCGCTGAACCTATAAAACCCGTTGCCCCGGTCACTAAGACTTTCATACAAAATAAACTTTAAGAAAATGCTAAAGGAAAAAAGAGGAGTAAGTTCAAGTTTTGAAACGCGCGCGACGCTATTTCCGACGACTCACAATATACTTTGCAATTCCTCGTAAAGGATCAGCTTTT
>CAZDCF010000070.1:0-1553 GCA_964503895.1 uncultured Nitrospiraceae bacterium
AAAAGACTTTATCATTTCCTTTTTACCCACAACTGGAATTACCGGACCAATAAACCTCCGTATTGCACGAAAAATGGAACAAAGACAAGCGCGAGAATAGCAGACAGTTTTATCAGAATATTAAGCGAGGGACCGGAGGTATCCTTCAGTGGATCGCCGACGGTATCGCCCACAACCGCAGCCTTATGAACATCCGTACCTTTACCACCAAGATTTCCTTTCTCAATATATTTTTTTGCATTATCCCAAGCCCCACCACTATTGGAAGACGAAATAGCAATTACCCCTCCAGCAACAAGAGACCCGGTAAGCACACCAGCAACGGCCTGAATGTCAAACAAGAATCCAACAACCAAAGGCGTCCCCATGATCAAAATGCCTGGTGCGACCATTTCCTTCAAGGCAGCCTGAGTGGAAATAGCCACGCATTGCTCATAATCCGCCTCAGCTTTTCCTTCCATGAGCCCAGGGATAGAACGGAATTGACGACGAACTTCTTCAATCATTTTATAAGCAGCTGATCCCACCGACTTCATGGTCATTGCGGAGAAACAAGCGGGTAACACAGCACCAATAAATAAACCGGTATATACGAGAGGATCAAGCAAATCAATGCTCCCTAAAAGATCAAAATCTGGGCCGTTTTGCTCCTTCAGTAACAAATCCGCACGCGTCAAAAACGCCGCAAACAAGGCCAACGATGTGAGAATCGCCGCGCCAATCGCAAGCCCTTTACCAATCGCTGCGGTGGTATTGCCAGCTGCATCCAACACATCCGTCCGATTCCGCACATGTTCGTCCATTCCAGCCATTTCCGCGATGCCACCCGCATTATCGGATACCGGTCCATAAGCATCGATAGTCAATGCAATCACCAGCGTACCCAACATTCCAAGAGAGGCAATTGCTACCCCATACATACCAGCCAACATCCAAGGGATATAAATCGCCAGGGCAATGGCAAGATAGGGACCAACCGCACTTTGATATCCAAGCGCTAAACCAAAAATAATATTCGTCGCGGCCCCAGTCTCACATGACTGTGCGACTTCCCGAACAGGGGTATATTCATGAGCAGTATAATACTCGGTCATTAACCCTACGGCTAAACCGGCAATTAAACCGGTCAAGAAGCAAAAGTAGACGCCGATATTAGAGATTTCGCCGATGTCTGGACCGCCAAGCCAATAGGTCGCTTCACCAATTTTAAACGAGTCAGGAATCAGCAACATCGTCACACCAAACATTACTAAAGCAGTTAACGCACTAGAAATAATCAACATCTTTTTCAAGGCTGGCCCTACTTGGTCTTCGGTATTAACCTTGATCATCAACATGGTCAATAAACTCACAGGAATCCCCACAGCCGAAATCACAATGGGATACAACAAAGCATCAACCATCCCAGAAAAAGCCACGGCGCTAATGACCATTGCCGCACAGGTCGATTCTGCGCAAGAACCAAATAAATCGGCCCCCATTCCAGCCACATCACCAACATTGTCACCCACGTTATCAGCAATCACAGCAGGGTTACGTGGGTCATCTTCAGG
>CAZDCF010000070.1:1653-4628 GCA_964503895.1 uncultured Nitrospiraceae bacterium
TGCAAAAACCACCATAAAAATGGCCATGAACTTATATTCTTGCTTAAGAAAAGCCATGGCACCACTGGCAATCGCCTTATGGATAGTCGCGAGCCGTTTCCTGGTATCTGTATCGTCAATCCCCATGTCAATCGGAATTTTTTGAACCGAGAAAGAATAGAAAAACGCAACGGCTAATCCAAGAAGGGACAAGGTCAAAATTATTGTGATTGCCATGTTTGATATCACTCCATTTAGTGAAAGTTAGGTAATAGCCAATTTCATGTGACAGAAGCCCAGAAACTTTGGCCTTAGGTAAAAACCGCAGCCAACTTGTAATTCACAGATTGAGCTTCATCATTGAGATAGCACCATTTTCGTCGTGAACAATTTAGAAGAATTTCTGTTGATAGGATTGGACCCACTTACCCAAGAATACCCTGCAAGATCTTCCGAGTCTCGTTTCTACCTAACGGTAAACTCCTGGGTAGTGCAAGAGAAGACAGCAGCTAGGAAATTTATTTTAGCCATCGTAGCTGCAATGATCAAGGTAAATTTCATGCTCACCATGATCATACGCTGGACTGCGCACAACATCAGGGCAGGATTATAAACTACGAAATCCAACAAATCGTAAATAGGCACGTAAAGGATGATTATAGACTTTTCTGATACTTTGCCCACAATCTTGAATT
Organism: uncultured Nitrospiraceae bacterium; assembly: GCA_964503895.1. Classification (GTDB taxonomy): domain Bacteria; phylum Nitrospirota; class Nitrospiria; order Nitrospirales; family UBA8639; genus Nitronereus. Next base: position 2,328 of record CAZDCF010000070.1, read on the forward strand.
TTGTTTCCCTCATTCAAATATTGGAAAATGCTAGCCAGAACTAATAGGCCCTTATTCCAAGCTTGGCAGTGCGTGTTGCCCAGACTTGGTTTTTCTGTTAACGTACAGATAGATTATCTACGCACTAGCACTAGTCAAACAATTCCAAACGGAGCATAGATGGCCTGGGAACCGAAAGATCCGTGGGGACAGCAAGGCGGCTCAGATCCACTTGATGACGTCATCAAAAAAGCCCAAGAGCAATGGCAGCAGATGAAGCCCTCAAAAGGGCTGAGGTCTATTATCTGGATTGTCATTGCCATATTCGCATTCTCTCAAGCCGTATTCAAAGTCGAACCAGATGAAGAAGGTTTGGTCAAACGGTTCGGTGATGTCGTACGGACCGTAGGACCAGGGCCTCATTTAAAAATTCCTTTCCTAGAAACGGTTGTTACCCCAAAAGTCGAAAAGCTCCACCGTGTCGAAGTCGGGTTTCGAACCAATCTTCGGGGCCGCACCCAAATCGTTCCGCAAGAAGCGCTGATGCTGACTGGGGACATGAACATTCTCTCGGTGGAATTTATTGTCCAATATAAAATCAGCGCTGCTAAAGAATACCTATTCAATGTGGCAAATGTTGAGGAAACGATACGAAAGTCGGCAGAAGCCGCCATGCGGGAAGTCATCGGCAAAAATAAGATCGACGAAGCCCTTACGGTCGGAAAGGCCGGGATTCAACAGTCTACGCAAGATTTGCTGCAGACTATCATTAATCAATACCAAGCGGGGACCCAGATTGCCACCGTACAATTGCTCGACGTGAATCCTCCCCAAAAAGTAGCCAAATTTTTTAAGGATGTCGCAAGCGCTAAGGAGGAACGAGAACAGCTCATTAACCAAGCCCGCGGCTATCGAAACGATATTGTTCCCAAAGCCAGGGGGCAGGCGGCTCAGGATGTTAATGAAGCCAAAGGGTTCGCCCAAGCACGTGTCGCCAGAGCTCAAGGCGAAGCGAAGCATTTTTTGCAAACTCTTAAAGAATACAAAAAAGGAAAAGCTGTCATTTCCAAACGAGTCTATATCGAAACCATGGAAGAGGTCTTATCCAACGTGGACAAAATTATTCTCGACTCCACAGCCGCCGGCAATGTTTTACCTTATCTGCCATTAGATCGACTGAGAAGAACACCAGATAAATCACAGGCTACACCATAATGAAGCAAAACCTTCTACTTGGCATCTTCGGATTAATTGTCCTGCTGTTTCTGTTGGGAGCGTCTCCATTTTTCGTCTTGGATCTTACCCAGACAGCTATTGTGGTCCAACTCGGTGAACCCAAACGAACCGTCACTGAACCCGGCCTCAAATTCAAAATTCCCTTTGTCCAGGAAGTCACTTATTTCGATAAACGCCTCTTGGATTATGATGTTCCAGCTCGTGAAGTTATTACTCAAGACAAAAAAACGATTTTAATCGATAATTTTGCTAAATGGAAAATCGTCGATCCCCTTCAGGTATACAAAGCTTTTCAAACCCAAAGGGGCGCACTGCAACGATTAGACGATATCATTTATTCTGAGCTTCGCGTGGAACTGGGACGACACGAACTTCTTGAGATCGTCACAGCCAACAAAGCGATGATTATGTCCGTTGTGGCCGAACGGGCTAATGAAAAAGCTAGCAAATATGGCTTGAAAGTTCTGGATGTTCGCATCAAGCGAGCTGACCTTCCAGAACAAAATGCCAAAGCCGTATTCGATCGGATGCAAGCCGAACGGGAACGGATCGCTAAACGATATAAAGCCGAAGGTGCAGAAGAAGCCCAAAAGATTCGATCAGAAGCTGAGAAGGATCGAGAAATTATTTTGGCCGATGCCTACAAAACTGCTCAGGAAATTCGTGGTGAGGGTGAAGCGAAAGCATTTAAAATTTATGCCGATGCCTACAAACAAGATCCAAAATTCTTTGAGTTTATTCGATCCATGGAAGCCTACCGTAAGACCTTCTCCAAGGGTAGTGCCGGTACCACCATGGTACTCAGTCCCGATTCAGAGTTTCTCCGGTTCCTCAAAAAACGCTAAGCCTCTTTCTAAAACTCTCCTGCATTTCCGCGTTATAACTCACTTCAACCTTGCTTCATACATTCTCCACGCGTTACAACTTATCCATGGCAAATAAAGAACATCTTGATCTCGTGCTGCAAGGCCTTGAGGTATGGAACAAATTTCGCCGCACACAGCCGGAGGTCCAACCCGACCTAAGCAGGGCTGACTTATCGGGGTATGATTTTACCAGAATGGATTTCACCAAAACAGATTTTAC
>CAZDCF010000071.1:0-4609 GCA_964503895.1 uncultured Nitrospiraceae bacterium
TGAATATCACGACTCAGCCATCGCCAGTCTGCGTGAATGGTCTGCATGATAAAACCGGCTTTCCGTCCGTTTTCGAAGGCTTGAGCCAACATTTCTGGGCTTCCATCCGCCGACGTGACGTCAAAGCCGGCCTTCAGGAGGCGAATTGAGTGGAATCCGGTGCCGGTGGCCACATCTAAGACTTGGCGGACTCCCCGCTCTTTCATTAAATTGATGAAAAAGTCTCCCTCGCTGCTAGCACGGGCATCCCAGTCGATTAATTCATCCCATTTTCTGACAAAGCTGTGAACATATTCTTTTTTATACAGGTCTGTTTTGCGTTGGGCGATAGGGTTTTCCCCGTAAAGCTGTTCTTTTCCCATGGTTCTACCTCCTAAAAACGTCCTCTAGCCCCGATACATTCCTTCCCCACAACAATCCCAGAGATCAGATCCACAAGGTCAAACCTGGAAATGAAAAATCCCCGTGTGAGGAATGGGATTGGTCTGCGGGGAGGAGAAGTCAGTCTAACGATATGGCCCCTGACGGGGCAACCCCCAAAATGTGCTACGGAAATCTTCTTGTGTTCTGTGCCAATTCACTGCAAACTGTACCTGGTTTTGGTATAAAAACATAACTTCTTGTTTTCTATGAAATTATGTTAATGATGTTGCCTCAATGTACCCAGCCTATCCCTGCTGAAATTAAAATCCATGCCAAAATTGAGAAGAACGGCGTGAAAAAGACATGAAAAATGGCACCTTGGTTTTCAAATTTTCCCTAGGACTAGTCTCAGCATTTTTGCTTTGGGGAACCGTAACCCCGGATCAATTAGCCCAAACAACCGGTTCAATTCAAAATTGGTTATTAGATGCCTTTGGGTGGTTTTACCTCCTTTGTGCAGTTGGACTCCTGGTTGCAGCTGTAATACTAGTTTTTTCTCGATATGGGGATATACCATTGGGTCAGGATGGGGAGAAACCGGAATTTCCACTTGTTACTTGGTTTGCGATGTTGTTTTGTGCCGGGATGGGAATAGGGCTAGTGTTTTGGGGAGTAGCCGAACCGAGTTCCCATTTTTATGATCCCCCATATGGTTCTCCCGAAACACCTGAAGCAGCTAGTTTGGCTCTCCAGTACTCGTTTTTTCATTGGGGTCTCCATCCTTGGGCGATCTACGCAATGGTGGCCATGTGCTTGGCCTATTCTCAATTTCGCAAACAAGAGTCTGGCTTGATCAGCGCGAGTTGCCGGCCACTTTTAAAAAATCAATCTCAAGGCTTAGCCGGTCAAACCATTGATATTATTGCTGTTTTTGCAACGGTTTTCGGTGTTGCGACCTCTTTAGGCTTTGGCGCTATTCAAATTAGTGGAGGTCTAGCCCACCTTTTCGATATCCCTAATTCAGTCATTACCCAACTCATTCTCATTACGATTGTTACGGCCTTATATATGTTGTCTGCCCAAACTGGGTTGCAACGAGGCATTAAGTATTTAAGTAATTTGAACATGGTATTGGCCATATCGTTAATGGGGTTTCTCCTTTTAGTGGGGCCGACGAAATTTATCATGGAGGTCTTTACGTCAGCTCTTGGTGAATATCTGCATAACCTACCCAAAATGAGTTTATATTTAGCGCCCTTTGATGACTCCCGCTGGATTCAAAATTGGACCCTGTTTTACTGGGCCTGGTGGATTGCCTGGGCGCCGTTCGTGGGGACCTTTATTGCTAGGATTTCCCGAGGCCGGACGGTCAGAGAGTTTGTGCTAGGCGTGGTGTTAGTGCCGTCCCTATTTTGTGCCTTTTGGTTTTCAATTTTTGGAGGAACAGCGATATCCCTGGAAATGTTTCATCAAGCAGGCTTAAAGGCGGTGATTGAATCTCAGGGAAAAGAAGTTGCTCTCTTTACCCTTCTTGAGCAATTCCCTATGGGCGCCGTCATGTCCCTGATTGCGATTTTTTTAATTGGGACATTTTTTATTACCTCCGCGGACTCAGCCACGTTTGTACTTGGAACCCTGACTACTAATGGAAATTTAAATCCATCGAATTCTGTAAAATTTACCTGGGGAATTGTGCAATCGGTAGCGGCGGCCGTACTACTGTGGTCAGGTGGCCTCAAGGGTCTTCAGACTGGCGCTATCCTTGCGGCTTTTCCTTTTGCTTTCATTATGCTTCTTATGGTCGGGTCTCTCTTTAAGGCTTTTAAGGAAGATCCTGCCGCAAAGAAGTAAGACCAATTTTCCAAGCCTTCCATTGCTCTCAATTACTACTTCGAGGAGTTTCCTTTCCTCACCCATCTTCGCTAATTTCGGTTCATTGACCGCTAAAAAAACCGTGTGGTAAGTTGGGAAAACGGGCGTTTTTACTTGGTTTCTCAGTTCTTGGTGGATGCAAGGAATTAGGAAGTTATGTTTGCATTTTGGAACAAAAATACCTGATTTGTTTAAGGGGCCCGTGAATGGCTGACCATGTAGCTGAACAGATTGCAGCGTTGCGGGATGAGGATTGGGGTGTAAGAGAAGATGCAGCTGGGGCATTGGGAGAGTCTGGCGATCCTCGAGGGGTCCGGCCATTGATTGAGGCTCTACGAGATTCAGACCGAGCCGTTCGAACGGCTGCAACATCGGCTTTGGCCTCTATAGGGGAGCCAGCTGTAATGGATTTGGGAAATTGTTTGCGAGATCCAGACTCAGTGGTTCAAGAGGCCGCGGCTTCGATTTTATCTTCGATTGCAGATGATCGAGTTGTCGAACCGTTGATTTTTGCTTTGGTGAGCGAGGATTGGGTTGTTCGTATGCATGCGTCTAAAGCCATTGGCCGCCTGGCAAGTTCACAGGCTGTTGGTACGTTAGTCCTCCTTCTTCAAGACAAAGTTCCTGCTGTACGTGATGAGGCTATGGTCGCTTTGAAAAACATTGGCGAACAAGCGATCACTCCTTTGGTGGCTGCCCTCAAAGATAAGAATTGGCGAACTCGACTCAAGGCTACTGAGGCCTTGGGTGTTTTAGGATCAAAGACTGCTATACAGCCTCTCATCGAAATCGTTGAAAGTGATCCTGATACTGCAGTCCGTCAGGATGCAGTCCTGGCGTTGGGGAATATTGGTGACCCTTCTGCCACCGAGCAGTTATTGCGAGTATTTGATGAACCGCGTCTTCAAATACAAGCGATAGAAGCTTTGGGGAAAATTGGTGATCGTCGAACTGTGCCTACTTTGATGAAGTTGGTCACTCTTTTGGATCCTACTCGGTATGAAGGACGGGTTCCAGTTTGCGAAGATGAACGGTACGAGCAAGACTTGGCGGTGGTTGAATCGGCCATTAGGGCTTTGGCTCGATTAAAAGATGAGCAAGCTATTCCCGTCTTAATTAACGCGCTTCAAAGTACGTTAGTTCGTAAGGATGCTGCTGAAGCGCTCACTGCGTTTGGTAAGTTCGCTATTCGACCTCTCGTGGAGGTATTCAGGAAAGAGCCCGATGAAAACATTCGATATCATATTAAGGAAACGCTGACGAAATTGGGCTGGAACCCCAATCGAGTTCGGCTTGATGGCGTGAGAAAGTCGTAAGGCCATAAGGTTCAAGGTATGCCAAGAGAAACAGTCGAAGTCATCGTTACTGAGTTGGCCCACGAAGAGGACTGGCGTCGAATGCGAGCGACGGCCACCTGTCTCAAAGGTGGTCCCAAAGTGGTAGACCTTATCATTAAGGAGATTCAGCATGGTTCTTCTTCCTATAAAGTTGAGGCTGCGAGAATGTTGGCTCGAATTCGCGATCCTCGGGCTGGTGTTCCACTTGTGCAATTATTAGCCGTTGAAGAAGAAAGTGTGCGGGATGCGGTCGTGGCTTCTTTGGAGCAAATGGCAGGAATTTTGGATGAACTAACAGCCACAGCATTGGTGAATCTTTTGAAAAATGAGTCGCTTCGTTCGATGGTCACTTCGTTGCTGGGAGTGATACCTACATCCATTGGTCCGTTAACCGCAATGCTAAAAGATCAAGATGAAGAATCGCGTGTGCAAGCCGCCGAAATTCTTGATCACTTACTGGATCCCCGTTCGGCGGATGCGTTGGTCGATGCTATGGCTGATGCAGCTATTCGCGATACAGCTGTGGAAACATTAAAAAAACTTGGAGCGATTCGTGATCGTATTGATCAAGTCATGAATCAACTGAGTAAGGTGGAAGAATCCGAACTTCGAGAAGGCGCGCGTCAAGAAGCTGTCATTAGTCTACATCCCATTGGTCGTCCCAGTGTAGAAATTCTCATTGAATATCTTGAGGATGATGATTGGGTGGTGCGCGAAGCTGCTGCCGATGTCTTAGGAAAAATCGGAGACGTTCGAGCCGTGGAACCATTGATCGAGCGATTGAAGAACGATAACGATACTGGTGTCAAAGAATTAGCCGCAAAAGGACTTGGCCTCATTGGTGATGCTCGGCCTGTGGATTTGCTTATTGAAATGATTCCCATTAAACCCCTTCGTGTGCTCGCGGTTGAGGCGTTGGAAAAGATCAAAGATATTGAAGCCTTGCGGCCCCATGCTGAAGTATTTAAGCGAATGAAAAATGATCGTGATGGTTTGGTTTCCTATAACTCTGGAGTAATTATTGATAAATTAGAAGC
>CAZDCF010000072.1:0-4514 GCA_964503895.1 uncultured Nitrospiraceae bacterium
ACCATCCTTCTGATCTCCGGACATAAGAGCTAACTGGGTAGAAATAGACGAGGTTCCGCTAAAATCTGACGAGATGCTATCGTTGCAACCGATGTGAGAGGCCTAGGCCTTGGCCTTTTTCGCGTACTTTTTCTTGAACCGCTCCACACGACCTTCGGTATCCACAATTTTTTGGGTCCCAGTAAAGAAGGGGTGGCAACTGGAACATATGTCGACTTTCATATCTCCAACCGTGGTACGGGTCTGGAATTTTGCTCCACACGCACAACTCACTATCGTTTCGCGGTAATCAGGATGAATGCCTGTTTTCATGACAAACTGTCTCCCTTGCACAAACACACAACATAGGTTCACCTAGTATGTGTACCATGAATGATGAGTAGTTGGCAAAAACGGCTGGGGCATTAGCGATTCATGGACTGCAGAAATTCTTGATTATTCTTGGTGCCTGCAATTTTGTCCATGAGAAATTCCATGGCTTCCATGGTCCCAAGGGGACTAAGGACCTTTCTGAGGATCCACATTTTATTTAACCGGTCTCGGTCAACCAACAATTCTTCTTTCCTGGTACCTGATTGACTGATATCAATGGCTGGGAAAATGCGTTTATCTGCTAGCCGGCGATCAAGGTGGACTTCCATATTGCCCGTTCCCTTAAATTCCTCAAAAATCACATCATCCATGCGACTACCGGTATCCACCAAGGCCGTAGCTAAAACGGTAAGACTGCCACCAAACTCAATATTTCGGGCAGCACCAAAAAACCGTTTTGGCCTCTGCAGTGCATTAGAATCCAAACCGCCGGACAATACCTTACCACTTGGAGGGGTAATGGTGTTATAGGCACGAGCCAAGCGCGTTATACTATCGAGCAAAATCACCACATCTCGTTTGTGCTCAACCAACCGCTTGGCTTTTTCCATGACGATTTCAGAAATTTGAACATGACGTTGGGCTGGTTCGTCAAATGTTGAACTAATGACCTCTGCGCTTTTGACTTGCCGTTGCCAATCCGTCACCTCTTCAGGCCGTTCATCAATCAAAAGCACGATTAACACTGTCTCAGGATGATTGGTAAGTATGGAACTGGCGATAGCTTGAAGCAACATGGTTTTCCCCGTTCGAGGGGCTGCGACTATAAGCCCACGTTGCCCCTTACCAATAGGGGTGGTTAACTCCATCACGCGCGTACAATATTCTTCTTGGTTAAACTCCAACTCAATACGTTCCTCTGGATAAAGCGGAGTCAAATTATCAAAGAGTATTTTATCTCGCTGAATTTCTGGCTCGTCATAATTGATTTTTTCGACCTTGAGCAAGGCAAAGTACCGCTCTCCATCTTTGGGCGGCCGAATTTGGCCTGACACGATATCACCGGTCCGAAGGCTGAAGCGACGAATTTGTGAAGGCGAAATATAAATATCATCAGCTCCAGGTAAATAATTCGAATCCGGGGCACGTAGAAAACCAAAACCGTCAGACAACGTTTCCAAGACTCCTTCCCCAAAAATCACGCCATTTTTTTCTGATTGACCTTGAAGTATGGCAAAAATAAGTTCTTGCTTTCGCAAATTAGCTGCCCCTTCAATCTTTAGGGTACGAGCAAGGTCGGCTAAATCGCCAATGGACTTTTGTTTTAATTCCGCGAGGTGCATATCATTTTCTTCTCCTGGGGTGGGTATAATTGGCAGGTCGGTACCGTCAACGCGGTCCTGGGTTGACCCCTACGATGGGTTCTCTCTTTTTATCCATGTACATAAAAGACTTCATAGCAAGCAAAGTTATAACCAAAAACTATGCCATTAACAGGTACGCCACTAAGGTGTCGACATCCAACAACTCGCGTAAATTGAATGTTAGATTCTTCATCATTGAAGCAAATATGAGAAACGCTGTGGAATTGGTATCATTCGATAAAAATTTGTGGAAAAAGTTGTTAGCAGGAGGACTAATTTTTCGTAGAAACAGCTGTAGGAAGAAGCGGATTCCTTTGATAAATGGAAGGTATAGATCCCTTGTATACTATGACTCTCCTTGTTGTCAATAGTTTATTAATTAAACTTTGAGACAGATTCTGTCGGTCGTTCAAGGACAACCAGTTCCCAGCCACCATCCTAGTACCTACAATGTCGGGCAGGGGGAATCTTCCGGGTTAAGAGTTTCTTACACCATTAGGCATATGGTTGCTTGGTTCTCTCCCCACAAGATTGAAGCTATTTGCGAGGCAGATTCGGTTATGGTAAAGGAAAGGAAAACCATTTTCTGCACAAGAAATTCCTTGCATCCAACAAAATTTTTACATGGCCAAACACGATTCAGACTCTTACGATGACCGCGTGTTCACACTAGCTGAAGCGACCACGCTAATTCCCCAACTTGAGACTTTTCTTTCAAAAGCCAAAAACGGACGAGCCATCTTAATCCACACCAAGGATGAAATTAAAAAAGCTTGCGCCAATGCAGAATTTGGGGGGGGCACTGTGGCTGGCCCACGGTATATCACTGCGCTGGAAGATATGCACGAAAATCTTCAAGCCATTCAAGAAATAGGTGTCATTGTGAAAGATTTAGATTTGGGCCTCTGCGATTTTCCGTTCTACCTGGATGGACGAATCGTGTATTTGTGTTGGAAATTGGGAGAAGATAGAATTGAGTGGTGGCATGAAATTACCACGGGATTTTCAGAACGACAGCCTATACCAAAAGACGCCCGCTAGCCAGCGATATTTTAATATTTTCAACTATTCTCAAAATTTTGTATTACTACTTCTTATTAGGACTTTCGTCCAAAGGAAAGGCCAAAGACCATTATGAAATTTGTGATCATCGGATGGGATGGTCCCGAAGCTCAGGATAAACGCCCTATCCATCGCCCAACACATCTCGAACGCCTTAAGAAACTCAATGAACAGGGAAAACTCATTTGCGCTGGGCCATTTGCCGACAAAGCAGGAAGTCTCATTATTATTGAAGCTGATTCATTAGTGGAAGCTGAAACGTTTGCGCGGGAGGATCCTTATGCATTAGAAGGAATTTTTGAACGCACTGAAATCCATCCCTTCAAACAAGTCATCCCAGAATAAAATTCAACCTAAGATATCCTACACATGAATAACGTGCGCCATTTTTGTTCATATTGATCCCCGCCCCTTCTCCGCATTCTAAAAATAGAACTTGGCCTAGGATTTCATTTTTGAGTTCATTTAGCCTTGGCCAAATTCATAATGACCTTCCATTCTTCCTGCCTCACTGGCTGGACGGATAACCGCGATCCCCTTCTAAGCAATTCCATGTGTTCTAGCCCCTTAATTTTTCGTAATTGATCAAGAGGGATAGAGGAGGAAAGTTTTTTTACAAATTTCACATCGACCATGGACCACGTTGGATTCTCCTTGGAACTTTTCTTGTCGAAATATTTGCTTCGATCATCACAGGAAAAATAATCTGGATAAGCAATCTTCACGATTTTGACTATTCCAACAATAGAAGGGGGATCTGCATTGCTATGATAAAAAAATGCCTCATCACCAACCGCCATAGCTCTCAAAAAATTCCTCGCTTGATAATTGCGAACCCCTTCCCAGCACGTGGTTCCTTGAGGAGCTCGAACCAAATCATCAATAGAAAAGACCAACGGTTCTGATTTTAAGAGCCAGTACGATGCCATAATTCTCACGCCTCCATGATTTTTCCATAGAAATGGTGTGATCCTACCGATTCAAAAGCTCAGCCTTCAATGTCTGTTTTCTCAAAAAGAAATTTGTCTTGCGGCCATTCGTATGTTCAAAATTTTGTTAGCAAATTTGTGCCTAATTACTAAAACATGGTATCTCTCACCGAATACCTATGGACTTCTTTCTCGATATATTCCAGCGTTCGTACTCCATCCTCACAGAGGTTATATCAGAACAAACCCTTATCGTCCTTGGGATTATCTCCATTATCATGTTTGTGGGAACTATTGTCACCATTCCGATTATTTTAAACAAACTTCCTGCCAACTATTTCCAACATGACTTAGAGCACAAGTGGATGGAGGATTATCATCCGATTTTCAGAAATATTGGATTAATTGTAAAAAACACCGTCGGCCTTATTTTTTTGTTGGCTGGGATAGCCATGCTGGTTTTGCCAGGCCAGGGCCTGTTGACGATAGTCATTGGAGTTTCCTTGATCGACTTTCCTGGGAAGCGAAAATTAGAGCATAAACTCTTAACTCAGCCTATGATTTTTCAAGCTATGAATTCCATACGAACGAAATGTAGTAAGCCTCCTTTCGATTCACCAAGCAAATCAACTTTCTCATGACCTATCATTCATTGAGACATTTCAACTATTTCTTCGTTTGAGAAAGTATAAAACACGATGACCTCTAGAAATGAGTCTATACTAGACACTTTACCGCAGGGCATACTCCCCACTAGCATAGGCGCCCTATGAATAAGTTCGCACCAATAGTATGGGGTATGATCTCCTTGCTTTGCGCGGTTGCGTTTGCCTTTGTGACAGGAATT
>CAZDCF010000073.1:0-4471 GCA_964503895.1 uncultured Nitrospiraceae bacterium
CCGGCGACCTCGTGAATGCCATTCACGCGCGCTCCCAACTGCGCCACAGCCCCACGTTACGAGTATATATCAGCAACCCCTATCGAAATCAAATGTGCGGGGTATTTTTGTCTCGGGATGTAGAGAGTGTTAGTATGGAGAGTGAAGTCGAGAGATAGTATTCATTAGAGACAGAAAAGGACCAGTTAGTATGACCGATGTTCGAGTTCGTTTTGCGCCAAGTCCAACAGGCTATCTTCATATTGGAGGTGTTCGCACTGCGTTATTCAATTGGCTATTCGCACGACAAAACGACGGGAAGTTTATCTTACGCATTGAAGATACCGATAGAGATCGATCAACTAATGAAGCCATTGAGGCCATATTAAATGGAATGCGCTGGGTTGGCTTAGATTGGGATGAAGGGCCATTTCGGCAGACGGATCGGCTTGATCTATATCGTGAGAAAGCAAAGGATTTGCTTGATCAGGGTAAAGCCTATTGGTGTGTGTGCGCGCCTGAAGAGTTAGAGGCACGTCGGAATGAAGCTCAAGCTAAAGGAATTTCGATTAAGTACGACGGACGGTGTCGGGATAAGAGAATTACTTCGCCAACCCAACCAGCAGTCATACGATTTAAATCTCCACTGGAGGGCCAGACCGTTGTTGAGGATTTAATAAAAGGAAAAATTGTCTTCGACAATACTGTGCTCGATGATTTAATTATTCTTCGGTCCAATAATTATCCTACCTACAATTTTTCCGTAGTTATCGATGATGCGCTTATGGGAATCACGCACGTGATTCGTGGTGATGATCATGTGAATAATACACCGAGACAAGTGGCGATATTTGAAGCCATGGAGTATCCGGTTCCGCAATTCGCGCATTTGCCCATGATTCTTGGTTCGGATAAAGCACGTTTGTCAAAACGGCATGGTGCTACATCGGTATTAATGTATCAAGAGATGGGATATTTACCGGAAGCCTTGCTGAATTATCTGGTACGTCTCGGATGGTCTCACGGAGATCAGGAAATATTTACGGTTCAAGAAATGATTGAAAGATTTTCCTTTAGAAATGTTCAAACGTCTGCCGCCGTTTTTAATCAAGAAAAACTTCAGTGGTTGAATGCAGAATACATTAAAAAAGGTGATCCTAAATTTATTGCTAAGATCTTAGTCCCGTTTTTGAAGCAACAAGGTTATGATCCAAACGGATCAGTGCAACCCCAAGGCGGTCTTGAGGCCGTGGTGCCGCATGTCAAAGAACGCGCTAAAACCCTCGTTGAAATGACCGATTGGTTTCTGCCCTTTATTACTGAACCGGTTAATATTGATGAATCAGCAGCCACGAAATTTCTGACACCCGCAATTGCACCAAGCCTCAAAACATTTGCTGGGCATCTCACTATGGCAGACAACCTTTCTAGGGAAATCCTTGACCGCGCCATTAAAGGTGTCCTCGAAGAGTACAATATTAAAATGGGTAAGTTTGCCCAACCCCTCCGCCTTGCGTTAACTGGACGAACCTTTAGTCCTGGCATTCATGAAGTTATCCAATTGTTGGGAAAAGAACGAACCGTTCAGCGTATTGAGGAAGCCTTAAAGCTTGTAAAGGGTTGATACTTTTTCATTCCTTTTCCGATAATTTTTAAAAACAGTTATTCACAGCAGGCGGGTTAAATTTTTTTCGAGCCATAGATTTTCTTAAAGGCGATTAGATGCAACGGGTTGGGTATCTTGACTCAGGCCTGGTGCTCGATTAAGCTTTTTGAATATTTTGTAAGTGTTGGGGGATCGTCTAAGGGTAGGACATCAGATTCTGGTTCTGATTGTGAGGGTTCGAATCCTTCTCCCCCAGCCATCTTCTCTGCTTTTGTGAAATCCCTGTTGCCGAATTCTATATCCTGCATTAGAGTGGCTCAGCCAGCCGACATCGAATTACGATCTGAATATGAGTAAGGAGAAAGTTTTGTGTTGTCGTTGAGGTTTTATTCCGATGAGTGAATCAAATACGGATTTACCAAAAGATTTTATTCGTACCATTGTTGCTCAAGATGTTGCGAATGAGAAATTTAGCGGGGAAGTTCGAACGCGTTTTCCTCCAGAGCCTAATGGCTATCTTCACATTGGACATGCTAAATCCATGTGTCTGAATTTTGGAATTGCTGAGGAATTTCCTGGAGGGTTGTGTAGTCTACGGTTCGATGACACCAATCCTACAAAAGAAAATATGGAATATGTAGAATCCATCAAGAGGGATGTGCGTTGGTTGGGTTTTGATTGGGGGAATCGACTCTTTTTCGCCTCGGATTATTTCGAACGTTTGTATGGTTACGCTGTTTTTCTGATCAAACAGGGCAAGGCGTATGTAGATAGTCTCAGCGCTGATGAAATTCGCAAATATCGGGGAACTTTGACACAACCAGGGGAAAATAGTCCAAATCGAAATCGGTCGATTGAGGAAAACTTGGATTTGTTCGAGCGTATGCGGGCGGGCGAATTTCCGGATGGTACACATGTGCTTCGGGCCAAAATTGATATGGCCTCTCCAAACGTGAATCTGAGGGACCCGACGTTATATCGAATACGAAGAACTCATCATCATCGTACTGGGGATACGTGGTGCATTTACCCCAATTATGATTTTGCCCACCCCCTTTCGGATTCCATTGAGAATATTACCCATTCCTTGTGTACCTTGGAATTTGAAGATCATCGTCCTTTGTACGATTGGGTGCTGGATGCATGTCAGGTCAAACGTCATTCACAGCAAATTGAATTTGCCAGGTTGAATATGACTTACACCCTGATGAGCAAACGCAAGTTATTAGAATTAGTGGAGGAGGGTGATGTCACAGGATGGGATGATCCTCGGTTGCCGACGCTCATGGGGCTAAGACGACGTGGTTATACTCCGGAAGCTATTCGAAAATTTTGTGAACATATTGGTGTGGCCAAGCGTGATAGTACCGTTGAAATTGGGTTACTCGAACATTTTATTCGCGAAGATCTGAATAAGCGTGCTTTTCGGGTGATGGCTGTTTTGCGTCCCCTAAAACTGGTCATTGAAAATTATCCTGAGGGTCAGGTTGAAGAGCTTTCAGCTGTCAATAATCCAGAAGATCCAAGCATGGGACAAAGAACGGTTCCATTTTCTCGGGTTGTCTATATCGAGCAAGATGATTTTCGAGAAGATCCTCCGAAAAAGTTTTTTCGATTAGCCCCGGGGAAAGAGGTCAGACTGCGGTATGCCTATATTATCAGATGTGAAAAGGTTATAAAAGACGAAGCCACAGGAGAAATCCAAGAGGTGCGTTGCACCTATGATCCGGAAACGCGCAGTGGTGCCACACAAGCTTCGCGGAAAGTAAAAGGTACCTTGCATTGGGTCTCAGCTGCCTATGCTATTCAGGCTGAGGTCCGTCTGTATGACCATCTCTTTTTAGTGCCTGGTTCTGGCAGTGATAGAGAAGGGAAAGATTATCGGGCGTGTTTAAATCCACAATCCTTGGAACGGTTATGTCACTGCTATGTGGAGCCCAGTTTGAAAAGTGCCAAAACAGATTGTCCTTTGCAATTTGAGCGGCAGGGATATTTTTGTATTGACCGTGTGGATTCGTCTGCAGACGCATTGGTCTTTAACCGGACCGTTTCATTACGAGACTCTTGGAGCAAGATCGAGAAGGCTCAGTGAAAAGGATAAGTAGTTAAAAAGATAGGCGATCAGGGTTTTTGGCCTGATATGAAATATTTCTCACGCTTATTTTCGCAACATGTCAAAACTTTGAATGTTCAAGGCATGATAGATTTGAAGGGTCGCTTTTGACTTATTCAATGTATAAAAATGAATGCCTTGAACCTGTTGATCAAGTAAATCCAGAACTTGTTCGGTGGCCCAAGCAATGCCAAGGCGTTCCGCTTCTTCAGCGTTCGCAGACTTATTCATGGCGCGAAGCAGCTTGGCCGGAAATCGAGAACCTAGGGCGAGTTCGGACATGCGATTCATGCCTTTGACCGAGGTAATTGGCATAATCCCTGCTATGATTGGTACATGAATGCCAGCCATCTCGCAGCGTTCGTGGAAATCATAAAAATCGCGATTATCAAAAAATAATTGCGTGCAAATGTAATCGGCGCCCGCGTCCACTTTTTCCTTCAAAAAATCCAGTTCCTTGAGTCTATTAGGGGTGTCTGGATGGCCTTCGGGAAATCCAGCTACTCCTACTCCCATATGAGGAAAATGCTTTTTGATAAATCGTACGAGCTCGGTGGCATACTGAAATCCCTGGCCTTGCTGGATTGGCGCTTGTTCTGTTTTTGGCGGGTCTCCTCGTAACGCCATAATATTTTCAATGCCGTGCTCATCATATGTATTAAGGATGTTACGGATTTCGTTTTGGCTCGATCCTACACAGGTGAGATGAGAAACGATGGTTAAACTGGTTTCCTTATGAAGTTTGACCACGAGGTCGTGGGTCAAAGTACGGG
>CAZDCF010000074.1:0-2843 GCA_964503895.1 uncultured Nitrospiraceae bacterium
GTTATAAAACTTTGGCGCTCTAAATTACTTGGAGTTGGCAATCTCACGCCTCTTAAATCCGTTTTTCCATGAGCTTAAAAATCTTTTTTATGTAATGTATGGTTTCCTTATGACGCCAGGTTTTCACATTCACTCCATGCGGTTCTATATTCTTCCAAAGATTACAATTGCCCCCTTTTAACTTCTGACAGCGCTTTTGGCCTTTTAAAATATTCCCTACTCCTGCATTATAAGAAGCAAAAGCAAAGCTTATTTTATCAATAAATGAGCGATCGCTTTTCCAAAATTTAAACATTTTTCTATCATAAAAAATACCTGCCGCAATATTCCATCTAGGCCGTAACACATGCTTGAAATCAGGATTCTTCTTCCTTATTTCCTCAAAGGTTTTGGGCATGATCTGCATCAAACCTTTCGCGCCTACCCAACTTTTCGCATCTTTGTTTAACGCAGACTCAGCAATAGCCTGGGCTTTAAACCAGCGGTAATCAAACCCCACCCCAAAATATCGCTTTGTATATTTTCTAAAATAAGCGTCATACTTTTTTGTCCATTTGGGACTATCGACATCGGGCAATGCAACTTCACTAAAGCTTTTCACCGTAGGAATAAGTAAAAACAAACTCATAAGCAAACAATGTCCTAATAGCTTTTGCATTGTCCTTCCTTAGTTCACGCTCATTCCAATAACTAAACCCACAGCAAAACCACTGCCAATAAAAATACCCGCCACAGCTAAGCCCACAGCTTGATTGCCACTTTTAAGCTCGTCGGATGTATTGAAGTCCGTTAGTCTGTCGAATATTTTAAATCCAAGCACCATGATCCCTAAAGTCATAAACCCACCAAATAATGCATAAACAAAATTGAACATCATGGTTTGCATAACATCCATAGCACTATCTCCTATATTTAGAATGTAGAGGTTGTATGTTTGATTGGACAGAATCCTTCTTTAACAAACCAGCACGGTGGCAATCTTCCTTTTTTCAACCCGACGATGCTGAGTAAGATCTGATTTAGTTTATTCATCTACACTTCCTCCTTATTGACGAGGCTGTTGGGGTCGCCCTTATTAGGCGTTCATTACCGCATTTCTAAATACATCACAATCGTTTCTGTCCTATCTCCCACATCTTTTCATCAATCTCAAACCCCAAGTATCTGCGTTTCATATCTTTAGCGACCTTCAACACTATCGCTGAACCCGCAAAAGGATCTAACACCCTTTCATCCTCTTTTGTAAGCGCACCAACAATCAACTCAACAAACTGACTTGACCACGCATAATACTTTGCCGTGTTGTCGCTAATGTTTTCACAATCATATTGAAGGACTGATTGCGTAATGTCTCCTTCACGCTTGAAGGTGCCATCTTTCGTAAAGATGAGGCAGAGTTGGTAATTCATTCGGAATGGGTCTTTATGGTTCATAGATGTATTTACAACCACCTTTTGATCCTTCAACTTGAATCCGAGTTCCGTAAGAATGTTGTAATAGTCAATATGATGAGGCCAGATTACCCCGTCTTTCTTTCTATCAGTTTTGGAAATGACGATGAAACCATAGGGCGAAATGATACGAGCAAACTGATTACAAAATGTGCGTTGAAACTTGTGATATCGTGGCAGATTATTCGTCATACCACATTCTGTAGGGTCGGGTGGGGAAGTAAATATCAAATCAACTGATGATGCTTCCATATTGGTCATTTCTTCAACACTATTGCCTAATACAAAATGACCATCCTTCATAGACACTACTTCATCTTCTCCCACACAAAGATTGGTTCATACTTTCGTAACTCACCAGACACCTTACAATAATTTTTTGTTGTTGGGACAACATCCCCACCCATTACACATTTCATGAAGTTGGCTGTAGTAAAATCAATGGCTGTTTTATGGTTAGCTTTGGTAGCTGCAATAGCGGCACTCTCTGTATATCCCTGATACGCTACCACACCGACCGACGCCAAAATCCCAATGTTGTATCTCGGTTTCTTGCTGATTACCTTGCAGGCATCAGTTTTTTTCCTGTTCGTCAGCACCCTTGATATCGCCTCTTTTCACATTCTCTAGCACGTCGTCGTGCTTCTACAAGTTGAGAGTCAGTCAGTAATGCTGCAAGGGAATTGACTGTTCTCATAGCTTTTGGGTCTGATGATTTTGATGCCGAAAGATACCACCACATATAGGAACTTATAATGTCTTGAGGAACGCCTCGTCCCAGCGTATACATTAGAGCTAACATGGATTGGCCTTTATCATCCCCTTGTTCCGCCGAACGACGTGCCCACATCACTGCTTGAGCATCATTTTTCGGCAAGATGGTCGTTCCCCCGAAATACCTCACACTCAGATGATACTGAGCCTCGCTATGTCCTTGTTCTGCGGCGCGTCGAAGCCATTTCGTTTCTGCCTCCGCATTTTTAGGCACACCTTCTCCCCTAGTATTCATCATACCGAGAATGAACTGGGCATTTACATGTCCTTCCTCAGCAAGAATTTGGAACTCACTGAGAGCCCTGTCATAGTCTTGATTTTCGTAAGCTATCATTCCTGTCTCAAAGTCCGCGCTCCAACTAATCGTGGGAAGTCCAAAAAGAAGAATGAGTATGAGCAGTAATCGTGCCATCAGGATTTCTCGATGAGAAAAGTGTGATCTATTTTCAAATGTGGGATCAAATGACATATCACTCACCCCCATCAGATACATCATCCTCACCGTATACATAAGGCTTTTGAGGGTTATGAAGAAGCAGAAGAAAATCACGACTCCTACCTAAATGTTCTTGCGCAAGAACATTTGGGGATTTGTTTATCACAGTTGACCCATAATAT
>CAZDCF010000074.1:2943-4470 GCA_964503895.1 uncultured Nitrospiraceae bacterium
GTTGACCCATAATATTAAAAAAGTAAATCTTACCTGATACGTTGTTCTTACCCCAGGAGGTCGAACCCACAATCTTCATACCGAGTGTTTCATAGAACTTTCTGGCGTTCATATTATCCTGACGAATTGAAAGAAAGACATTTCGTTGATTCTCTTGAATGAACGTTCGCATGACTGATGAACCCCGACCTTTTCGTTTTACCTTACTTACAATTTGATGCAGTATACAATCGCCTCTCGTAGCGCTCACATTTGATCCTGTTGAAATAATCTGAGTTCGTTCAACGTTGTGATAGATAATCACGGCCCCATTGTGATAGATGACCTGTTTCTGCTTGATGCGTCTTTCTAACTGGTCTTTACGAACATGGCCAAAATACTCTTTCTCATCACGAAAGAGTTTATAGATCGTTTCAAGATCAGATTGTTTGGCGAGAGGAAGCATCTATCAATTTTCGTAGGCGTTCGTTGACGTAACAATCAATGACCAAATGTAGACGATCATTATTCCACTTATGTCGATGCGCTAAGAGAGCAAGGAGGTACCTCCACAATGACAGTCCTCGCATTATTGCTCGTTAGTATCCTTGTAGGTGGATGGGCAGTATCATCAATGATGCCATCCATAATGTAGAAAATATAATCATAAAGCTGGAACTCCCATCACGTGTAAGGGAGGAGGGTTTCCTTGCTTGGGGGTACCCCAGTATATCGTGGTATGTGGGAATGGAATTTCGATGTCCTGCTCATCAAAAACTTTTTTGATGCGACGGTTCATTTCTCGGCCTATGGTCCATTGCATAATGGGTTTCGTTTTAAAGCGAAACTTTATGACAACGGCGGAATCTGCAAATTTATCAACTCCAAGCATTTCCAAAGGCTCCAAAATGGCTGGTCCAAAGTGAGGGTCGGCTTGGAGTTCTGCTCCGATTTCCTTTATTAAATGCATCACTTTGTCAACATCTTCGCGGTAGCCAACTCCCATATCAAAAACATAGTAAGAAAAATCTTTTGTCCAATTCGTGACTTTATCAATTAATCCATTAGGGATAATATGGAAGTTTCCTGAAAGGTCTCGCATCCTAGTTGTTCGTAAACGAACTTCTTCTACGAAAGCCGTTGTTCCGGTAATCGTGACAACATCTCCAACCCGGATTTGATTTTCTAGCAAGATAAAAAATCCAGTCAGAACATCCTTTACTAGACTCTGAGCTCCAAATCCAATAGCAATGCCCCCAACGCCCGCTGCCATTAAGAGAGGGGTGAGGTTAATTCCCATTTCTGATAGCAATAGCAGAGTTCCAACGATAACAATAAGTAGCCGAGCCACATCACCAAGTACGTGCGTGAGAGTACGAGCTCGTTTGGTCTGAGCTTCATTAGGAATGGTGCCTTCAAGAACTTTCTGGATTTTTTTTAAGGTTCTTCGAGTAATCAAAAGCCCAAGAATCATGGCAGAGAGAATTAGAGTGCTTCGGATTACGACCGCAATCGGCCAATCTGTGCTGTGACTAAGAAGATTCTCAA
>CAZDCF010000075.1:0-4359 GCA_964503895.1 uncultured Nitrospiraceae bacterium
CAAAGGTTTTTGGAAAGGAGGCGTCTCATGTTTTCACTTCAGGAACAAGAATATTCTCCCATCCGAATCAAAGTGATAGGCATTGGGGGTGCGGGCTGTAATGCTGTGAATACGATGATTGCAGCAGGTTTGAGACACGTGGAATTCATCATTGCCAATACCGACATGCAGTCGTTGGGTAAGTCACCCGCAAAATACAAAATTCAATTAGGTCCAGAGCGAACCAGGGGGTTGGGTGCGGGAGCTAAGCCTGAGATTGGAAAGGAATCCGCGATCGAAAGCGCAGGACAAATTCGCGAAGCACTCAAGGGTGCGGATATGGTTTTTGTTACAGGCGGTATGGGTGGTGGCACGGGCACAGGCGCCGCTCCCATAGCTGCCGGTATTGCCAGGGAGCTTGGAATTTTAACAGTTGGCGTGGTGACAAAACCGTTCGAATATGAAGGACACCGGCGTATGGGGTATGCGGAAGAGGGCTTGCGCGAATTAAAACGACAAGTGGATTCTCTCCTTGTCATTCCAAATCAGAAGTTGCTGAATGTGGTCGATAAAAACACCCCACTGCTCGAAGCTTTTAAAGTGGCAGATGATGTGTTGCGCCAAGCTGTCAAAGGTATTACGGATGTGATTACTACCGAAGGGTTGGTGAATGTGGATTTTGCGGATGTGCAAACAGTCATGGGGTATTCAGGTCGAGCGGTGATGGGGATGGGGGTGGCCAAGGGCAAAAACCGTGCCTTGGAAGCAGCTCAACAAGCGACTGCCAGCCCGTTGCTAGAGGATGGCAGTGTTGAAGGGGCTAGAGGCATGTTGCTGAATATTACTGCGGGAGACTCTTTATCTCTTCATGAAGTTGATGAAGCATCCCAGATTGCAAAAGAAAAAACTGACCCACAAGCGAATATAATTGTCGGTCAGGTGATTGATCCAAATTTGAAAGATAAAATTGTAGTCACAGTTATCGCCACAGGGTTTGAACAACAGGAACCCAAGGCCAAACTGCAATCAACTATCAGTCCGGTGATTCAGGAACGCGTCAATCCAGCTGTGCCTCCAACCCCGCAACCGGCTTTGGTCGGGGTTCAGTCGGCTCCATCGCCTGGGGAGGATTCGGAATTGGACCGTCCGACCTTTATGCGTCGAATGGAAGCTAATCGTCGTGTTCCGAGTCAAGGCAATTTATTGGTTGATGAAGATTGGGACGTACCCACGTTCCTGCGACGCCGTGGGGATTAGATGGGTTAATTTCGTCACGGTGCAAAAGACATAGTACAATTCATCCATGGGTAGGGGTAGCCGAATCAATGGATTTTAAAGAGGACTTTGAACCAACAAGGGAGGGAACTGGGGATGGTTCTTTTGGCTGAACGGTACGGTCCGGCATTGAAGATGGTTCCGTATTTTACATTACCAGGATTCCAAGAAAGGAGTCGGTTAATCACGCACTTTTTTGGTACGCGTCGTGGGCCTCACTATGGTGAACCCAGTGACGAGTCTGGGATCGTAAAAGCCGTGGAGCCCGATTTCCAAAAGGTGATTTCGGTTCAACAGGTTCATGGTACTGATGTCTTGGTTCTTGATTGCCACGTCCAGGTCGGTGAGAAATTTCCCGGTGGGTGGGATGCGATTCTCACAAATCAGCCGAATCTTCTTGTGACGGTGAGGACTGCGGATTGTGTTCCAGTGTTGTTGACTGATCCCCATCAACGTATTGTCGGCGCTGTGCATGCAGGATGGCGAGGTGCGGTTCATGGCATAATATCAAATACTCTGCGGCGAATGAAAAAGGAATTCGGTTGTGCGATGAATTCCATCCAGATGGCGATAGGCCCGTCAGCTGGCCCGTGTTGTTATGAGGTTGATGGTTTGGTGATTGACCCACTTCAAACGAATTTTTCCGATTGGCGATCCGTCTTAACGTTGCATGGCGAACAAGTTGGAATGATTAATCTAAAGGAGTTGGTTCGTCGACAAGCCGTGCAAATGGGTATTCCAGATCAGCAGATTTACACACTCAATTTATGTACCATTTGTCGCCCAAAACAGTTTTACTCCTACCGCCGAGAAGGTCAAGTGCATGGTTCTATGGTAAGTGGGGTTGTGTTGAGTTAAGCGAAAGGGGAAGTCAGTCAAGCGTGAAACAAAAAGGAACGGACTTTTTCACGCATACCGCATTCTGATTCACGTAATACACATCATGCGCTGTTCATGACCGAAATTGCCGCTAATGTCCACTCCGTATTGCAGAATATTCGTGGTATAGCGGTTCAAGCCGGACGCGATCCCAATGCTGTACGGTTAGTGGCCGTCACCAAATATATTAAAGCCGATCGCGTGCGTCAGGCCATTCACGCTGGGGTTACCATTTGCGGAGAAAATCGACTTCAAGAAGCCCAAGAAAAAATGCGGGATCTTGGAGACCAGCCAGGAGTGGCCTGGCACTTCATTGGCCGGTTACAGCGAAGAAAATTAAAGTCGATCGTAGGGCGGTTCGCTCTCATTCATTCTGTAGAATCGCTTGAGCAAATTGAAGAAGTTGATCGCTGGGCCGAAGATCTGCGTGTGCAACAATCTATCTTGTTGCAAGTTAACATAGGGAATGAATCAACCAAGGGTGGGTTTTCACCGTCAGACTTATTTGAGGTTCTGCCAAACGTGCCTAAGTTTTGTCATGTGACGGTTCGCGGTTTGATGGGAATTCCACCTCGAGAAGAAGATCCAGAAGTTGTGCGACCACATTTTCAAAACCTAAAACAACTTGCTGAGGAGATCAAAGCTCTGAAACTTTCGGGTGTGCATATGACGGAATTATCCATGGGAATGTCCAATGATTACACTATTGCGATTCAGGAAGGGGCGACTCTGGTGCGAGTTGGAACTGCTTTGTTTGGGGAGCGTCCGCAGTAATAACGGTTTCCATCGTAACAAAACAAAAGATTTGGCTGAAACCCAATAGTATGTAGAGTAATGGTAAAGATATTAGCAAGCTTCACGGTAGTTTTTGATGAAATACGAGACAATCATGATTATTAAGTTTCGCATGAATTATTTAATTGCTACTTGAGTCTAGTCAGACCAACAGAAAAAACTAGAGGGACTTATGTTTGTCATTGGAAACATTTTACAGGGTATTGCGTATGTTTTGGACACCATGCTGTTTCTGTATATGTGGTTGATCATTATTCGGGCATTACTCTCCTGGGTGAATCCAGATCCGTTTAATCCGATTGTCCAATTTTTAGGGCGTGTCACTGATCCTGTCTTGTACACCATTCGGCGACGGCTGGGTCTGGTCGGAGGCATCGATGTATCGCCCATTTTGGCGATTCTCCTAATCACGTTTTTACAATATGCGGTAGTGGCGACCATTCGTGATATTGGTATGCGGTTGCACTAGGGCATATTTCATCAAATCAGTCCACAATGATTCAGGACGACCCGATTTCCCAATTCCTCCAGCAAGCCGTTCGTGAAGGCGTGTTCCCAGGTGCCGTACTCTTTGTCAAAGTCAAAGGCCAGGTGGTGTATCATCATGCTGTTGGTCAAATGGGGGAAGCCCCCTATGAGTATCCCACCACAACCAAAACGATTTACGACCTTGCGTCTCTGACCAAGCCTCTTGCAACCACTACAGCTATTCTATGCTTGGTCCAAGATGGAAGTCTTGACCTTGACCAACCGGCTACGAAATGGCTGACGGAGTGGGAATCGACCTTGTATAGGGCCACCACTATTCGACAACTTCTGCACCACAGTTCCGGTCTTCCGGCCTACCGGAAGTATTTCGAGACCATATCTCCTATGGCCACACCACCAAAAAAAGTGAGCGAACGCCAAGCTCGTTTTGAAAACCTTTTGCGGCTAATTGCAGCCGAATCCATGGAGTACCCTCCCGACAGTCAAAGTTTATACAGTGACTTAGGGTTCATGGCCTTAGGTGTGGTGATTGAACGATGTGTGGGGTCTAGCGTCTCAGAATTTTGCCGCGATCGATTTTATAATTCGCTAAACATCAATCCGTTATTTTTTATTGATGCTGAAGGCAATCCTTCCGGTGGGGACGGCGACCTAACCCGTATTGCGCCCACTGAACAAGATCGGTGGCGTGGCCGTTTGGTGCATGCGGATGTGCATGATGAAAATGCGTATGCCCTTGGGGGAATCGCCGGTCATGCGGGCCTATTCGGAACGGCTCTAAGTGTGAGCCGCATTTCTCAAGCCTGGCTTCAGGCGGTGTTGGGGCGTTCGTCGATACTTCCCACTACCCTGGTCCAGCAATTTGTGGAACGCCAGGATTCTTCAGAAAAATCAAGTTGGGCCTTGGGGTGGGACACCCCTTCCGCATCCTCCTCCTCCGGC
>CAZDCF010000076.1:0-4321 GCA_964503895.1 uncultured Nitrospiraceae bacterium
CATGATCGTTTCTATTTTTTTAATAAGGACGACACTCTGGTTGGAGCGATCTTTAGATATACTGTGGGATTAAACCTCAGGTTGTTTCCGGTATTGCGCCAAACCCTGTCGGAATTACCACATTCGTCGGCTTTTTTCCTCGATTCCAGGCAACTTCTTCAAGCCATAAAAGCGAAATCCGCGACACTCTATCGGACGGGCGATAAGACAAGTACAACCCAATACCTTGTTCTTGATGACGAGGAGGCCCCGCTGTTACTGGTGGCCTCTATGGCCATTGATCCGTATGAGCAATTATTATCTAGTTATCAGGAAACCTATCTTCCTGGGCTGGTTCTTACGAAAAAGGCTGGGGAGGAGAAAGATATTGAACTTAGTAGAGACAAGAAGTTTCTCGCGCTTCAACAATTTGCTCGGGGAGAAGCGGCAATGTTTTCCTCATGTGGTAGACGTCAACCGGACGTGGCGGTTGGTGCTTATCGCCAAGCGGTTGAATATGGATTTACGGGTGAGGTGCGATTGGCGGAGTCACATCATCGTTTGGGGCTAGCTCTTCGGGAAACAGGAGAAGTCAAAGATGCTCAAGTGCACTTGGAAAGGGCTCTGGAGATAAGACCTAACGTGCCAGAAGTGATCAATAATCTTGGTAGCGTGTTGGCCCAACAAAAAAAACAAGATCAGGCTGTTAAACTATTCGAACAAGCCATTGTGTTGCGACCCAACTATGCACGAGCCCGGTTTAATTTGGCTGAAGCTCTAGAAAAAATGGATGTGCGGCGGGCTATAGAAGAATATGAAACGTACTTGGCACTGGTTGAAGGCATTTCTGAGGAAGAGCGTCGGATATCGTTAGCAGAAGAACGTCTCAAACGTCTCAAGGGGAAAAAATAAGATTCATGAAATTTTACGCAGTCCGAGTCGGGCGTACTCCAGGGATTTATTCTACATGGGAGTCGTGTGCGACCCAGGTCAAGGGGTATCCTGGAGCAGTCTATAAGTCCTTTAAAACTAGAGAAGAGGCACAGATATTTATGGATAACGTATTGGGGGAGCTTGAGTCTAGTAACAAGAAGGTCCCCTCTTCTAAATCATCATCAAAGGCCGTGGAAATTTGGGTGGATGGATCTTGCATCCACAATGGTGGTGGTGACGATATGCAATTAGGTTGGGCTTATCTTATTCGGAAAGAAGGCCAAGAACTTCATCGTGCCAAAGGGAATGATATACCATCTGAGGCGTTACAGCACCGCAATGTTGCTGGAGAAATTCAGGCCGTCTTAAAAGCTCTGGATTGGTGTGGTGCACAGGGGATTACCAGCGCGACAATTTATTTCGATTATCAAGGTTTGCAAGAATGGGTGAGCGGAGTTTGGGAAGCAAAAACTTCATATACCAAGACTTACGTGGAAGCAGTTAAAGCCCATGGAATGGACCTTCGGTGGGAAAAAGTCTTAGCTCATTCTGGTGAAATACACAACGAGATTGTGGATAAAATGGCTCGTGAAGCTGCAAGGGGCAGAAACTAGGGGCACTTTGGTTTTAACGAGATGGAAAATAGCATAATACGAAAGATGATTTTTAAAGTTTTCCCTCGCCTTTCAGGTATTTCCTGAACCGATTCATCAATTCCTCACCTAGCACACCGACTTCTGGTTTTTCGTTATTCATGAATTCGCGAATTTCAGAAAGACGTTTTTCGGCTTGATCATTTCCCTTAAGCCGTTTGACCTTGTGTAGGGCATCGTCAAAGGCGTCGAACGTGAGTTCCTTATAACCAAAAGCGCGTATACGTTTGACAGCTTTCATCATGGCTTCGTTCCTGAATATGGTGAGATGCTCGGAGTCGATTTCCTTGAGCCCTAACTTTCTCGCACGCCGTTCAGCAGCTTTTCGAATACCGCTTCGAACAAAGTCCGGAGAAGTATTCAAACGTTTCCATGCTTCATCAGCCCAGGCAACGCGTTCTTGTGGGGTTTCCCAAATTGTCACAAGTGTTTGTTCATCAATGAGGGTTTTCCCGGACTTTCGAGCCAAATCTTCAGCATCATGTTTAAGCATGTCAGTTACAAATTCCAGTGCAATGGGAGGAGAGTCTTTAATTTTTTCGTGCAACATAGCCTGGGCGCCCTCGGTCCATTCAAGGGGCATTAGGTTTTCCCCTGTACGCTCTCCCATGGACTCAACTTTTTCAAACAACTCTACATTAACTTCCATGTGGCCGCCCTCACGAGCCACTTCTTCGGCAATCTGCTTGGTCATGGCGCGCATGAATTCGGGGACGGTCTCTAACCGCTTCTTGGCTTCAGCAGTCCAAGGCAATTGGCCTTTGGCCATTTGTTCAGCGGCTTCCGCCATGCCCGCTTTGCCACCCATTCCTCCCATCATTTGCTTTTTGAATTGGTCCAACAATTCACCAGTGATCTTTTCTCGTCCCAGTTCCCCAGCTTTTTTTTCCGCCAAGCGCTTGACCATCCCGCGTAAAAAGATGGGGGCTCGCTTCAAGCGTTCCAACGCATCAGAAGTCCAGGTTGGTGCGCTGGAAGTGGTTTCAGGCTTTAAGGAACTCATGGAGTACATCCTTTACTCGTTACTATTCAGCAATTCTTTAATTTCTTTTCCAGCTTTAAAAAACGGCATTCGTTTTTCAGGTACTGCGACCGTCTCCCCCGTTTTCGGGTTTCGGCCATCCTTGGTCCGGCGGAGGCGTAATCGAAAACTTCCGAATCCCCGAATTTCTGTTTTTTCACCTCGCTTCAGAGAATCTCGGATCGAATCGAAGATGCAGTTTACGACTTTTTCGGCATCACGCCGACTTAATGTAGTAGCCTTTTCCGCGACTTTTTCAATCAAATGTGCTTTGGTCATTTCCCTCTCCTTGATCTATCATGGTGATGATGAGCTGTATGGTGCAAAGGAAGCGAGATAGAACAATTTGGGATAAACAGCTTTTCCTTATTCATTTTATCACTACAGGGCCACAAAATACATCAGATTAAGCCCAGGTTGAATAGGGAGGGCTGGAGTGCCTCCTCCCAAAAATCGATTGCCCAGAAATTCTCGGAGCGAAAATGGTTTTTGAGATTCCACAACAGGGGGATGTTCTTTCATGCCACTCATATCTGCAGCTAGCGTGATGGCCTGTTGTAGATCCCCGAGTTCATCCACTAACAGCGCATCTTTGGCTTGTTGGCCGGTAAAAATACGACCATCAGCCAGAATTTCAACATCTGCGATATCCAAGGATCGGCCGTCCGCCACGGCTTCGATGAATTGTCGATGGGCATCGTCCATAACAGATTGAAGATATTGCCGTTCTTTATCCGTCATAGTCCGAAATGGTGACCCGACATCTTTGTAGCGCCCGCTTTTAATTACGGTATTGCGTATTCCAATCTTCTCCATGAGGTCTTCGAAATTGGCCAATTGCATGATTACCCCTATGCTTCCGGTTAAGGTACCAGGATTGGCCAAGATTCGATCCGAGGCCACTGCAATATAATATCCGCCTGATGCAGCGATTGTCCCCATCGATGTCACAATGGTTTTCTGGTTATTCTTCCGAACGCGCTTGACTGCATTGTAAATTTCTTGCGAAGGTGCGACCCCCCCGCCAGGGCTATCAATGCGAAGCACAATGGCTTTGACCAGAGGGTCTTCTCCAAATTGTTGGAGTTCCCCTACGGTGGTGCGGGAGTCAAGAATAGGGCCTTCAATCCTAATGAGTGCAATACGCTCCTGACCCACAGTAGCCAGGTTGGGGATTAATGCCTTCCCAACTACTGTCAACATCAGAGCCCCAGCCAGCATCCAAAAAATACGGCGCCAACGAGAGGGTTTTTCACGATGTCCACGTTCTTCGACCATAACTTCCCCCACCATGAAATTCTGTTAGCCTGGGTCTTGATCAGTAGCGGTTTCTTTGTCCTGAGCAACTCGGCCAAGACTTTGATCGACATCACCTTGCGAACTATTAAACGCTTCCAGATTTTTCGAGTCAGTCTCTTGTGAAGACTCACGAATACTTAAGGCAATTTTTCGTTCTTCGCAATCGACTTTCACGATTTTCGCGGTAATGGGCTCTCCAACTTTGAAAATCTCTTCCAATTTCACCTGGCTATCTTGGCCGGTTTCGCTAATGTGAATGAGTCCCTCTACATCTCCCCCCAATTCAACGAATACGCCAAAATCGGCAACTTTTCCAACGGTCCCAGATATTGTGTCCCCTACTTGGTAGCGGGAAGGAATATCCGTTTCCCAAGGATCAGAGGTCAATTGTTTATAACCAAGCGACAACCGTTCTTTTTCCTTATCAATACGCAAG
>CAZDCF010000077.1:0-4258 GCA_964503895.1 uncultured Nitrospiraceae bacterium
CTGCTGCCGACAGGAACAGGTTCCGGATAATCTCAATGTCGGCCGGGGAGCATTGTTGTTGGCTCATTTCTTCCTCCGAATGGTCAAAAGACCCAACTGATCGGAGACCGCAACTTGTTTTCCGTGAATTACGGTTATCGATGTATTTTCTTTAATAACCAACGGCCCTTCCATCACTTGGTCTGGTACGAGAGATTCTCGATTTACAACAGGGGCTTCCACGGAGTTGCCGCTGGAATAGTCGAATAATTTCGTTGTAAGGACCTCGTTATTAGATGAGTCGTGCTTGATAACTTTTGACAGATCAGGTTTCCTGACTTCTCCAATAATTCTCGAACGAACAGCGACGACCTCTAATTTCTCTTCAAATTGATGTCCGTAGCGTTCACTGTGAATTTTATTGAATGAAGCCTCTATCGTTTCAATTGAACTCTTGTCGACATATTCCACATCAAGTGTATGTTCTTGACCCTGGTAGCGAAGGCTCAAATATTTTTTTACAAGAATCGGAATCGTATCTTGAACCTGTAAAACCATAATGCTCTCAGCTTCGTTAGCAATTTCGGTTGCATGTTTTTGGACTACAGGTAGGGTGTCTGCATTGAAGGGTAAAAGAATAGTTTTCGAGTTTTGGTATTCCAGATCACTGGTCAGCATGCCCCATGCTGAAAATAATGCGGGAACTGGCGGTATCAAGACTTCGGGGATATCCAGTTCCATCGCGATCATGGGGGCAAACATTGGTCCCGCTCCACCGAATCCGACCAGACTGAATTCTCGCGGATCAAGGCCGCGCTCAACCGTGATTTCTCTGACCGCTGCGACAGTTTTTGAAACCATAATTCGAAAGATACTCGATGCTGCTTCGCTAACTGACATTTTTAATGGTTCGCAGATGGTTTCTTGCAAAGCTTTTTCAGCCAAAGATTGATCGATATGCATCTCACCATTTAGAAACCACTCAGGCCTCAAGTACCCGAGCACCAATGCTGCATCGGTCACCGTCGGATTTTTGCCACCCCGGTCGTAACATGCGGGGCCGGGGTCGGCGCCAGCGCTTTGCGGTCCGACTTTGAGCAAGTCTTGGTCCATCCAAGCTATGGATCCGCCACCCGCACCGATCGTGCGAATATCAAAGAGTGGAATTAACACCGGCATGTGATCGATGTCCGCCTCGTACACCTCTGAAGGTCTGCCTTTTGTGAAGACACAGGTGTCAAGACTGGTTCCACCAATGTCGAGGGAGATAAGATTTTTCCGGCCGGTTTCATTTGCAATAAATTGCGTCCCAACGACACCGCCGGCTGGGCCTGAAAGCACTGTTAAAAGCGGCGCATCTTTTGCTTGTTGAACTGTCATCGCGCCACCGCCCGATCGCATCACATGAAAAGCGCCCTGAAAGTCTTGTTCCTGTAGACCGCTCTGCAGATCGACCAGGTATTGCCCCAGAACCGGCTTGATGTACCCATCCAGAACCGCTGTACTGGTTCTTTCATACTCCCGATATTCGCGAGCAATTTCGGACCCAACCGATACGGGAATTTGGGGATAAAGTTGAGCGATGAAATCACGCGCCTGTAGCTCGTGCATAGAGTTAGCATACGAATGAAGGAAAGACACAGCAATCGCATCAACATGAACTTCCTCTGCGAGATAAATCAGCTTCTCTTTTAGTTGTTCTACGTCAAGATCTTGTACAACCTCTCCTTTGTTATTAATTCTGCATCGCACACCGACTGTCTGAAAACGCGGAACGATATTTTTGGGTTGTTCGTAATCAAATTCATACATCTGTGCGAATGGGAGATTTCCTCGAGTAAGTTCGAAGATATCCCTGAAACCTTCATTTGCAATGATGCCAACTACGGCACCTTTTCGTTCCAAGATCGCGTTCAGTCCAAGCGTCGTACCATGAATAAATTCACCAACAGAACTTGATGAGTCCACCAACTGTGTGACGCTATCTAGTACCGAAACATGAGGGGATTTAGGCGTTGTAGATACCTTCTTTGTTTCGAGCGTACCGTCATCGAAATTAAACACTAGCGCGTCGACAAACGTGCCACCAATGTCTACGGCCATACGCAAATTTTTTACCATTGCCATTCCAAACTCCAATAGTTATTCATTGTTTGAAGAAAGTTACCTATCTATGTTTTAGGAGAAAAATTCTGCATGAAATATATAGAACATCAATTTTCGTTAACCAACAACGATGCCGACAGTAAGTCCTGAGTATATCGTTCTCTTGGAGAATTAAATATTTGGTCGACTTTGCCTTCCTCTAGAATTTGCCCGGATTTCATTACATAAGCTCGATCGCAAAGAAAATGTACGACTGCTAGATCATGCGAAATAAACAGCATTGAGATATTTTTCTCTATTTTAAGCATCTTCAAAAGATTCAGAATTTGAGCTTGGATCGACATGTCAAGAGCCGACACGGGCTCATCGCAAATTAGGAATTTTGGTTCGACCGCGAGTGCGCGAGCGATCGCAATTCTTTGTCGTTGACCACCCGAGAATTCTTTCGGATGCTTTCTCATGGAATCTTTATCTAGTCCGACGGTTGTTAGGACATTCGCAATTTCATCTTCGATCTCGGTCTTATTTGACAAACCGCGATGGAGCCGGATGCCTTCCGATATGATTCCCTTCACGCTCATTCTTGGGTTAAGAGATGAATAGGGATCCTGAAAGACAAACTGCAATTCTTTTCGTAACGGACGCATCTTACTGGTAGAAAATTCGGTAATTTCACGGCCATCAAAAAAAATCTGGCCGGAATCTACGCGCAACAAACGTGCGATTGATAGGGCGAGGGTCGATTTTCCGGAACCTGATTCGCCGACGAGGCCGACCGTTTCTCCAGGTTCGATAACAATACTGACGTCGTCTAAAGCGGTAGTTTTCTGGCTAGAAAAGAATCCTTGCGAGAATTGCTTGGTCAAACCCCGAGTTTCTAGAATCGCTTCCATCACGCGGATTTGTCCAGGAATTTGTCCAGCTGTATGCACGCAGAACGCCCCCATTTAATTGGGATTAGGGGAGGATGGGGTCCGTACGTGCAGGCACTCTCTGCAAAAGAACACCTGGGATGGTACCTACAGCCGGAGGGAAGCTGACCTAGGATCGGGGGCTGGCCCCGGATTGTCTTAAGGTAATCGTTTCCGTTACTCCCGATTTGAGGCAAGCAGTCCAGCAGTCCTTGCGTATAGGGATGAAGCGGTTGATCAAATAATTTAAGTCGCGTCGATTCCTCTACGATTTTACCTGCATACATAATGATGATTCGATCGGTATAGTGCGAGATGATACCGAGATCGTGAGTAATAACTATAAGGCTCATTCCGCGGTTTTCACACTGTTGTTTCATAAGATCCAAAACTTGTTTTTGTATACGAACATCCAGAGCTGTTGTGGGTTCATCTGCGATTAAGATATCAGGGTCTTGTGCAAGTGCCATTGCAATCACCACACGCTGTCGCATACCGCCAGAGAACTGATGTGGGTAGGCATTAACCCGTTGGGGTGCCGAGGGGACACCGACCTCTTCTAAGAGTTGAATGGAATGTCTCATTGCCCGTTTTTTTGACCAGCCATTGGCCCGTAGTCCTTCAGAAATCTGATAGCCAACTGTCTGTACTGGATCGAGAGCCGCAAAAGGGTCCTGAAGGACAAGTCCAATGCGTTTGCCGCGTATCCTATTCAGCAACTTGTTGCCGGCACCAATCAGTTCCTGACCTTCAAATTTTGCAGAACCTTCGACAGTTGCACGCTGGAGTAGTCCCAAAATGGACAATATAGAAGCAGTTTTTCCTGAACCGGATTCGCCGGCAATTCCTAGTGTTTCGCCCTTGGCGAGGCCAAAAGAAATTTCTTCGACTGCTTTTGCGCTGGATTCGCCAAAACGCACCGACAAAGATTCGACTTCAAGGATATTCACACTCTGCATGTTCAAAATTCCCGTCTTCGAAGCGCAGGGTCAAGCTCTCTTCGCAAGATGTCGCCGACAAGATTAAAGCTTACAGCGGTCAAGAGAATTGCCAAGCCCGGAAAGAAAACTACCCACCAGGCTCTGGACATCGCCGAGCGACCGTCGGCAATCATTGCGCCCCATTCGGCCAGAGGAATCTGCGCCCCAACACCGATAAAGGAGAGACCTGAAATAACGAGAATGACTGCTGCAACATCCAGGCTTAGCTGGACGAATAAGACGTCCAGTGAATTTGGAATTAAATGGAAGATTATCGTTCTA
>CAZDCF010000078.1:0-4047 GCA_964503895.1 uncultured Nitrospiraceae bacterium
ACAAGCCGGTGCAGGAAGAGTGCGAGATACCCATCGACAAAACACCCCGGTGCGAAGTAATGGCCGCTGAAACGAGCGAAACCCTTTGGGCAAAGGCCCGGCACCTGCTGTCCGCCAACCATTACACGGCCCTTTGGCTTTTTTACACCGAGGGCATGACCATCGAGCAGGTCGCGGAATCCATGAACCGCAAGCCCAACTCGGTGAAAGTCTGGTTGCACCGCGCCCGCAAAAGACTGGCCCAAGAGTTCAAACCAAGACCTCCCATGCCATGAATAAACTCTATACAGCCATCGCTGGAATCATGCTGGCTTCCGGATTGCATCAACCGGCCCACGGGAAGGAGGCCGAAGAAAATCCATACCTTGCAATCGTCAAGCGCAACGCCTTTGACCTGACCGACACCCCACCTAACACGGAACAGAAAGCGCCTGAACCACTCAAGGCAAATGACATAAAACTTACGGGTATTTACCTACTAAACGGCATTGAACGCGCTGCAATTGCCCTGATGGATCAGGATAAAAAAATCACCAAGCCCACATACCTCCAATTGGCGGTGGGGGAGAAGCAGGGGACCATTGAAATCAAGGCAATCGACAAACGCGCAGGCCGGGTGACATTGCTGCAGCTTGGTTCAGAGCGCGAACTTAATTTCAAGGATGACGCCTTCAAGGCCGCTGTATCCAAGGCCCCGCGCACTTCCTCAAAAAGTTCCTCCTCCAAGTCCAGATCATCCAGCGATGCCGCTAGACGAGCTGCCGAGTACAAAGCAGCCATCGAACGCAAGAAAGAACAAGACAAGTTGCTACTGCGCCTGCCTCAAATGCATAGTAAGTTGAAAGAGGCAGTTAAGTCGGGCCGGATAT
Source organism: uncultured Nitrospiraceae bacterium (assembly GCA_964503895.1). Taxonomy (GTDB): domain Bacteria; phylum Nitrospirota; class Nitrospiria; order Nitrospirales; family UBA8639; genus Nitronereus. The sequence goes on from CAZDCF010000078.1 coordinate 870, forward strand.
CAAGAGACGAATACAGCCGAGCCTGGCGAGAAATCGAAGCGGGAGATGACGGCTTGGCGCAGAACTTGGTCAAAGGAGGCAGCGACCGGGGCGATCGCAAGCGGTAAGAACGGAATAAAGAAAGATAGGGGTACAAAAAAGTAGACACTGGAATTAGTTCTAAATAACTGACCGGTACATCATATGAGAGAAAATGAAATGTTTTTACAATGAAGTAAGTGTTGTCTGCGTTTGGCTGAACTAGGATACTTCCGGCCACAGAAAGAAATTGAGAAATGGGAAGATGATAGCTAACGGTAACTCGGAAATGAAAAGAACTTTTAATCTCAGAAATTGTTTTGCCGGAGCGATCATCGTGCCCGCCATCCTGTTCGTTGGCTGTGGTAAGGCCCCCATCGATGACTCCTCCACTGAAGTCGGTCAAGTCGAGGCGCTCAGGAAGGAAGCCGCATCGCTGAAGTCCAAGCTGGCCAGCGCCCAGTCGCACATCGACAACCTCCGCTTGGAACTCAACAACGGCAATGCGCAGGGTATTTCCGGGGGACTATCTGCACCCAACATCCTCGACGAGTTGATGGAAATCAAATTGACTTCCGGGAACCGCCAGAGAATTCAACGCCGCATCAATTTTCTCTTCGAGAGCTTGTCGGAGCAGGGTGAGGTCGCCGTGCCCCATATCCGCGAGTTCCTCAACAGGATGGAAGATGTTGATTTCGCCATCCCAAAATCACCGAAGGATGAATCAAATGAACTTGAGTACTGGCGCACTCGCATGGTTCATGGCCCACTCGATTTTGAGCAACCGCCTTCCCTGCGAATTGGCCTGATTGATATTCTGGCCGAAGTTGGCGGAAAAAAAGCGGAGGAGGCCCTGGCAGAAGTGCTTTCCACCACCGGCCGCGGCTTTGAAATTGCCTACACTGCAAAGAAGTTGCAGAGATGGATTGGAAAGGATGCCTACCGTGACGAAGCGCTCGGTGCCGCACACGAGCTTTTGGCGGAACCGATCGATGTGGCTAACGGCAACAAATTTGATGCTGCCTCAAGACAGTACCTGTTCATGGTGCTGGAAATGTATGGCGACAAAACCTTCGTCCAAACAGCTCAGGGGCAGCTCATCAATGAAGAGGGAAGAATAGATCGATCCGTGCTGAGCTATTTTGAAAATATCGGCAACGGAAACGCCATCGACGCAGTTGTTCAAGCAATGCAAAGCGGGCAGCTTAGAGAAAGTGATATGAGAGAAATGGCTAGAGTAGCTGTGCAGGGAGTCGGTAAAAACGATGCTCAGGCTGACTCATTGTTCCAAGACATCATGACAAGCGACAAGTACTCTCTTGATGTCAAGATGGAGACCATCCGTTCTATGGACAATGCCGAAGACCTTACTAACATGGACAAAAACGAACAAGCGACCGTTCTGCAATCTCGATTGGCTCTGATGGACACGATTCAGCTTGGAGATGACGACATCATGTCATGGGCGAATGAAATATATTACGGTAGAGTGGAATCAAAAATCCAAGGAAGAGGATTTGATGACGAAAAAGCTTACGATTCGATGCATGATTCCTTTCGAAAAATCAACGAACAGGTCAGGCGAGAATCACGGGGTGGGAATTCCGGCGCCGAAGTTAATAATCAACCAACGATTATCCGAGGGAAACCTGGGGATTGATCGTTTCTTTGGTAAATCGGCTATTTATCCACATAGGTGGCTGAACAAGCTTTTTTTGGAATGGAAAAATCAAAATAATATGAAACTAAATTCACTTCTCTCGGTCTTGGCCTTGGCAGGTTCAATGATTTTCGACTCGTCTGTAATCGCAAAGGATGTTGACGATAAAAGCTCAGGAAAAAAACAGATCTCTCTTTCAAAATTTAGTGCTGAACTAAGGTCAGTTGTCAAAAACGGCGAAATGTCCAAAGAAGAGGCCATTGCAAAATACAGAAAAGCCTTGGCCAGCGGCACAATTGAATCGCTTGAAAAGAATCAGGAGGATGAATCGTTATTGACGCTTAACGGTTTTTTTCTGGGAGGGAAAGATGATGATGACGGTCAATATCAAGCTTCATTTATCATTCAGTCCAAAAGCACAGATAAAAGTGAATGGCCCAGAATTACCTTCACTGGGAAAAGGTTTGAATCGCAATTCAGTGATCTCGAAAAAAGAGATGCCGTCTTGATTAATCTAGGTGAAGGGACAGCCAAAAAGATGGCCGATGGAAAAGGTGCGGGGAAAAAGGGGAAATCCCTAGCAATGCGAAAAGTTGGAGGCAAAGGAGGTCCTGTTAATTTTTATTCCATTGTCATAGGTAAATTGAAATCAAAGGATATCGAACTGGGAGAATTTACCATGCAAGTCGACTATGCCACATTGAACAGATATAGCGCGGCACGGATAAAGGATGAGATTATGGGCAAGACGGTCAAGGTCACCGGCGTGTCAGGGCAATTCAGGGACAATCTCCTGCTGATTAAAACCGGTCAAACGCTCAAGGTTCGCACTAGTGGCTATTCTCCAGACTCAAAAACACTGGCCTTTGCACATAAATTCAACGTGCTCGAGCGCGCTCTACCATTTAGCCCGGATGCACACGGGGTACCTCCAGAAGCATTCCGTGGATTTCGGGGAGTTCTAGAAGGAAAGATTGTGGAAGTCGGAGGCTACGAGGTGTTGCTGCGTGCAGAAGAAATTACAAGCTTGGATGATGCCAACACAGCCTCCGATGCCAATAGTATAAAGGGGAAGCTAGTTCGGATTAGTGGGTTTTATGATGGCCACGCAGACAAGTTTAATGAACTTCAGCTAAGCGACATCATTCGAGTTAGTGTACGCCATGCCAATCCCATATTTGACATGTTTGGTGTGACAGATGTTTTGGAGCTTGTTGAGCAATAAATTTTTTGCTCACTTAAATCAAATATGGTAGCTGCTCTATAAGCAAATCAGAGCTCAATGGATCTAACAGGTAAAATTAATGGCTTTGTGACACTGCTCGGCTGTTTATTGATTGGGGTTATGGCCGGAAATGCAGTTGAGGAAAGCCCTTCAGCAGCTTCCCGCTTTGCTGGGGCAGATAACAAGGCTGCTCCTGATTTCCAGAAGCATGTTATTCCCTTGCTTGGAAAGCTGGGTTGCAGCTCTGCCAAATGCCACGGCTCATTCCAGGGCCA
>CAZDCF010000079.1:0-1909 GCA_964503895.1 uncultured Nitrospiraceae bacterium
ATTTATATGGTTAATATGGATGGAACCGGGTTGGAACAACTGACCTCAGGGGGAACGCATCACAGTTCTCCTTCATGGTCGCCATTATAGTGCTCTCTTTTTGCCCCACCTTTGTCGGCGGCCCGTTCTTTAATCGTGGCACTATGAAGGTCCCAGGAGGGACCATTCGCAAATCCTGCTTGGTTGTGAAGCATGAGGAAGCTGTATCATGATGGAAAGAAATGATCAGGAGTATTGGGGGAAGAGTATGAGTTTTTGGTCACGCACATCTCGTATGGGCAAGATGGTCTCGATAGGACTCCTACTTCTTAGTTTATATTCTTGCGTGGCTCAGCAAGCTGATTTGCTCAAACTTCAAAAAGATTTTGAAGCCAAAGTCACCAAGTTGGATCAAGAGAAGAAAAGCTTAGAGCAAACCCTTGCGGAAGCTAATAAGGCCATTCGAGAATCACAGAAGGTTTTGGCTCAACAGAAATCCGAGGTGTCGGGGTTGATTCTTGCTCGAGCTCAGATCAAGAGTGAGTTGCGCAGTTTGCGAGAAGAAAACCTTCCGCAATTGAGTGGAGAGTTGGAAACCGGGGCACATCTTGTCAAGCAAAATCAACTACAATTACAGCGTTTTGGGCATTCAATGGATGACCTTACTCAGGCTGTCAAGATCCTCGAAGAGGATGTGAATACACGTGATCAGGCGCGAACAGAAGGAATTTCCACCCTTCGTGAAAATGTGAAGAAAGATTTTGCCCTGCAAAATAAAACGATGAGTGAAAATTTTGCGGGCTTGCGGGCCTCGCTGGTCGAGTTTAAAAAAGCTCTGGCTGGAATTGATAGACGCCTGGCTGCTGAACAAATCCGAGCCGTTGCAGCCGAAACCAACATAGTAAATGATTTGGAGGCTCAGCAAGCCGCTCTCCTATTAAAGCTGGATTCGGAAGCAAAGTTACTCTCGGATTTGAACGTTAAGGTGGGGACAGAGCTGGCCGTCCTTGGACAACAGGATGAAGGAACTCATCAAAATGTTGAGAATTTGGTTAAGTCCATAGTCCAACTTAAATCCGGGCTGGCTAAGATTGGGGAACAGCTGGGCTCCAAGATTGATGAGCATGCTCAAAGTCTCGAAAAGTCTGATGGTCGTCTCAAGCAAGTAGAAAGCCAAATTGCAGCTCTGTCAAAAAAACTTAAGTCCGATACCGAAGTCCTGCGTGGCTATTTGGATAAAGAAATTCGAGTCAACCTCGAATTGCTTGCCAAGGCAGTGGAAGTTGAGAAAACCCGTCAATTAGAATCCTCGAAAAAGCTAGAAGGTTTAGTTCAAACCATGGGGGAAGTCACTCAGTCTGACCTGAAGCAGACCAAAGCGCAAATGGCAGCACAGGACCAATATGTAAAGGACCTCAATCAGTCGGTGGCGAGTACGAGGGAAGTGCTAGATTCCATAGCAGGGTTGTTGGGAAAGCGGAGTGATGATCAAATGCAGCAGGTCGGAAAACTTTTGGCTGATCTCTCGCGACAAGATACCAATGTTCAAACACTTTCCAAACATCTTCAGGAAGTTACCGGCAGTGTTCAATCGATTGTGAAATCATTGGATCAAGTCAAAACCGCCTTAACCTCGAGGCTTGATCAGCAGAATGTACGTCTAGGAGAGCAGGAGCAACGCTTAATAGAGACAGCCAATAGGTCAGTTTCTTCAAAAGATGTCAACCAAGAACTGAAAGCCAATGTACAGTATGTGAATGAGTTGAAGGAATCCCTGCGTCAACTCCAGAACGTGGTACGTGACATTAGTAGTAGACTTGGGGGAAAAGTAGATGAACATGCAGAGAAGGTCAACAAAGAGTTGGCATCTAATGTGCGGTATATGAATCAGTTGAGGGAGTCCCTGCGTAGCACAATGGATGTGATCAAG
>CAZDCF010000079.1:2009-3939 GCA_964503895.1 uncultured Nitrospiraceae bacterium
GAACAGGAAAACCAGATAGCTGTTTTAAAACAGCAAATGAAACAATCCTCGGCGACCCTCAACAATTTACTTAAAAGACTCAAACCTCTGCTTCGTGCGCCAGGGTTCAAATAATATGAAATTTGTTATGGTAAAAGCCGTGGATCATTATAAGGCCAAAGCCTATTGGAGCAAGTCGATCAAAGATTTTCGTGGATCACCAGAAGCTAAATTAGCATCTAGCCAAATCGACAGAATCCCGTAGCCCTCTTTTGAAGTACTCCTAGCTTCCATTACGATAGGCTGCTTAACTACGTTTTCTTTGGATACATTGCGCCATGGCCATTAGCACAAAGATACGGGTTCTGCCTGAGTCGATTTCATGTCAAATCGCGGCTGGTGAGATTGTCGATCGTCCTGCCTCCGTGGTGAAAGAACTAGTTGATAATAGTCTGGATGCTGGCAGTTCTAGGATTTCCATTGATGCGCTCGAAGGTGGAAAACGATTAATTCGGGTTACTGATGATGGTGAGGGCATGACACGGCAGGATGCCCAATTAGCCTGTCAGAGGTTTGCCACTAGTAAACTCACATCCGCGCAAGATTTGTTGAGTATCACGACCTATGGTTTTCGAGGCGAAGCCTTGCCGAGCATTGCATCGGTTTCTAAATTTCAATTATTGACTGCGCGGAAAGAGGAGTCAGTGGGCACGCAGCTTCGGGCTCATGGGGGATCGGTATTATCGGTTGAAGATCAAGCGTCTTCCCCAGGAACAAGAATTGAAGTTGTTGAATTATTTTTTAATATTCCGGGACGGCAGAAGTTTTTAAAATCGACGCCTACCGAGTTTTCTCGCATCTGCCATGTTGTTCAACAGGCTGCTTTAGCCAGTCCAGTAACTCAATTTCGGTTAACGCATAACGACCACCCGGTGTTTGACTTTCCTGCCGTGGAATCGCTGCAAGATCGCTTATTGCAACTCTATGGGACAAAGTTGATGGATAGGATGCTCCCCATTGAGTTTGACGGTGAGTCAGTGGTCGTGCGGGGAATTGCCATTAATCCCTATCATTCGCGAACAAGTCGAACACCCCAGGAGATTTTTGTAAATGGTCGGGCGATTAAGAATGCGACCATTTCTCATGCGATTTATGAGGCTTATGGCTCATTCTTACCCAAAGGGCACCATCCAGTGTTCGCTTTATTCCTTGATATTGATTGCAAGGATGTTGATGTTAACGTTCATCCCTCTAAACGAGAGGTGAAGTTTTCAACACCCGATGTTGTCCATCGCGCAGTCAAAGAAGCTATTCGATGTCTGCTGCAGCAGAAGTCCTCGATAATCTCAACGCCAGATTCGCCAACCAGTACATTAGGGCAGTCGATTGAGTTAAAAGTTCGTGACCGATCTCAAAGTCAAGTGAGTCTTAAAGACAATGGCGTAAGCTTTGTTGAAGGTCATCAAACCCAAACCTCTGAAGTGGGTTCGGGGGCGCAGCCAAAGGATGTGGTGCAATTATTTTCCCGTGATTCTCGGGAAGGGGAATTCGTTCATGAAACACAGGTCTCCTATTTTCAGGAACCCGATTATACAGTTCGTGTCCTTGGTCAAATGAGTCACACCTATATCGCGGCTCAAGTAGGAGAAGAATTTCATGTGATAGATCAACATACAGTTCACGAGCGTGTGCTCTTTGAGCGTTTGTGGAAAAGTTGGTTGGATAAAAAGGTGCCCTCCCAAGCCTTACTGATTCCAGAGCCCATTGAGGTGCAGCCACACACTTCGGCATTGTTGCGAGCAGCCTTAACAGAGCTTTCGAGTTTGGGTCTAGAAATAGAGCCTATAGGGGAGAGAGCTTTTGTGATACGAGCTGTCCCTAGTTTGCTGAGACAAATGGATTATGCAGCATTAATTCAAGATTTGGTTGATGACTTGACAGAATGGAAATC
>CAZDCF010000080.1:0-3891 GCA_964503895.1 uncultured Nitrospiraceae bacterium
AAGTGTTAGCTCCCATTGTACGTGGGCGAAAGGGGGAGTACCGAAAAGAATTGTTAGCTGTTCGTCGTGCGGGGTTTGTTCGAGCTCGAGTGGATGGGAAAATTGTAGATCTCAGCGAAACGATTACCTTAGAAAAGCAGCGGAAACATACCATAGAGATTATTGTCGATCGCCTCATAATGAAAGACGCGGAGTCCTTGCGTCGGCGATTGGCTGATTCTGTTGAAACTGCTTTAAGGCTAGCTCAGGGATTAGTTGGCATTCTCACTGACCAAGATGTCGTCACCATCTATAGTGAGAAACTTGCATGTATAAATTGCGGCCTGAGTTATCCGGAAATTACGCCACGCGTATTTTCATTTAACAGCCCTCATGGGGCGTGCCCTTCATGCGATGGGATTGGGTTTGTGGTATCAAGTTGTCCAGAGGGACAGAGTTATGCTGGTCACAATGTCTGCCCCGTATGTCAAGGCGCACGCCTTAAATCCGAAAGCCTTGCGGTGAAAGTGGGACCTAAGTCTATAGCAGAACTCACCCAATTCTCTATTCGCGATGCGGCGGAATATTTTGAATTGTTGGAGTTAACCAAGCGCGAACGTTTCATTGGACAACGTATTCTCAAAGAAATTCGTGAACGGTTAGAATTTTTGCTGAACGTGGGTCTGGACTATCTCACATTAGATCGGGCTGCGGCCACGCTTTCTGGGGGGGAAGGGCAACGCATTCGATTGGCTACGCAAATTGGGTCGGGCCTTGTAGGCGTGCTGTATATTCTTGATGAACCTAGCATCGGGCTGCATCAACGTGACAATCGCCGACTTCTGCAGACTCTTCTTCGTCTTCGGGATATGGGAAACAGCATAATTGTGGTGGAACATGATGCAGAAACCATCTTGGCTGCTGACCATCTTGTCGATATGGGTCCTGGCGCAGGTGTTTATGGTGGTCATGTAGTTGCCCAGGGGAGCCCGAAGGAGGTCATGCAGAATAAGGATTCCTTAACCGGGAAGTATCTTCAGGGGCATCATGAAGTTACTTTGCCTTCTTGCATGAGACAGCCAAAAGGGTTTTTAACTATTGAGAAAGCCTACAAGCACAATCTTAAAACGCTGACCGCAAAAGTCCCACTTGGTTTATTCACGTGCATAACGGGCGTGTCAGGATCTGGGAAAAGTACATTGATTCTGGAAGTGTTATTCCATTCACTGTCACAACTTTTGTACCAAAAGAATCCCAAGATTGATGGATGTAGAGCCATCAAGGGTGCGGATGCGTTAGATAAAGTGATTGATATTGATCAATCGCCAATTGGCCGAACCCCACGTTCGAATCCAGCCACCTATACAGGGTTGTTTACCTTTATTCGCGATTTATTCGCAGGTTTGCCAGAGTCTCGTGTGCGGGGCTACAAGCCAGGACGGTACAGTTTTAATGTGAAGGGTGGACGGTGTGAGACTTGTCAGGGTGGCGGCCTTATCAAAATCGAGATGCATTTCCTGCCCGACGTGTATGTCACCTGCGAAGCATGTAAAGGCCAACGTTACAACCGCGAAACGCTTGATGTTCGACACAAAGGGAAAAATATTGCCGAGGTCTTGGATATGACCGTGGCAGAAGCCCTAGAATTTTTCGAACACATTCCACCAATAAAAAATAAACTCCACACGTTAGCCGATGTAGGGTTGCATTACATTAAACTCGGACAGTCTGCGACGACACTGTCAGGCGGCGAAGCGCAACGGTTAAAGCTTTCTCGAGAATTATCTAAACGGGCAACGGGACGCACCATGTATATCTTAGATGAACCCACCACGGGGCTTCACTTTGCTGATGTGCAACGATTGCTGAATGTGCTAAATCGTTTGGTTGAAGTCGGCAATACGGTTTTAGTCATTGAACATAATTTAGACGTGATTAGAAATGCCGATTGGATTTTGGATCTTGGCCCAGATGGCGGGAATCGTGGAGGCGAGTTAGTCGAAGTCGGATCACCGGCTGATTTAATTCAAGCCGGCACCTCCTGGACAGCGGAGGTACTGAGAGAATCGCAGGCTGCGTAAAGGGGTTTCACTTTTTTTAAATATTCACCCCTTTATTTTCTTCGCGATCAGGACCACTCACAATGCCTTTCACAAACTGGCCTTAACGGTCAGCATCTTGTCTTCTATAGAAATCTTGACGTTTTTCATGTTTACCCCTTCTTTGTGGGGATCAGAAGGGCCAAACTATGTTAGTTTAGGTTAACTAATGTCAGTAGCACGAAACTTCCAACCATGTAGGGAATAACGCAAGAATAAAATATGACTTTCAGTGGAAGGATTCCGGTCATCGATGAATACCGGGTAAGGTGTTCTTTATAAATGAACTCGTAGGATAGAATAACCGCAGCAAAGGTCAGGGTGATAGCCCGACTGGTGCGAGGAAATGTGTACACGCCGCTGAGTAAAAAGTCCATGGTAAAAAACCCGCTCCATGCCAACAAAAGTACGGCCAAAACTAGGTAGATGATGGCTGATAGCGGTAAGCGGCAGTCTTTCTCTGAAATGGGCTTGATGGAAGAGGCATTCATGAGCGGGACAAGGTTTCTCGAGCGTGTCAGTTACCCTGTTGGATTTTCGGGAGACTGCTCGCAGGAGAGGCAGATGCGCGGACGGCGTTTTAAGAATTTCACCTTGCCGCTGGCAAGGCAGGCATAGTGTACGAACTTGCCACACACGGAACACCGCTCCCATCCACCCATGAGCATGGTGGTGTTTCGATATAATTCTTGATTGCATACCCCGCAATGCTCAGGCTCAATGCCTAGCATCAAAGATTCCCACTCTCCCGCGCGTCTTCGAATACTCATGGGGGGAGTATAGCGGGACTATCTTGGCAATTACAAATTGTTAAAAAACTAACCTAGTAGAGGTTCACATATGCATTTAGTTTGACACCCCCCCACCCCTTTGTTAGCCTCTCGAACCGCGAAAACTCTTTCCCGAAAGGCCAAATATGTTGGTTGATATTGAAAAATATCTCAAGGAAAAGCAGGGAATTGTTGATCGCTATCTAGAAGCGAACCTTCCACCGATGGGTACTCCACCAGGGATTTTATATGAGGCTATCCGGTATAGCCTGTTAGCTGGTGGAAAGCGCATACGACCGATACTAACCATTGCTGCTGCCGAAGCAATTGGGTCTCCGCCCCAGGCCATGCTCCCGGTAGCTTGTGCCTTTGAGTTCATTCACACGTACTCTTTAGTGCATGATGACTTGCCAGCCATGGACAACGATGATTTTCGGCGGGGGAAACCGACTAATCATAAAGTCTATGGCGATGGCATAGCGATCTTAGCCGGCGATGGTTTGCAAGCTATGGCTTTCGAGTGGTGCAGCCGAATGGATTTAGTCAATGATATAGAGCCCTACGTTCAAGTTCAGATCATTGCGGAATTGGCTCATGGATCAGGGAATCAGGGTATGGTGGGTGGCCAGGTTTTGGATATTCAAGCTGAGAATAAAAAAGTAGAATTGGAGGAATTGAAGAATATTCATTCGCATAAAACCGGCAAGCTCATTCGGGCTTCAGTGCGGGCTGGAGCCCTTTTATCTGGAGCCAATCTCACACAGTTCGAACAACTGACCGCATATGCGGAAGATGTCGGATTAGCGTTTCAAATTGCTGATGATGTGTTGAATGTCACTGGTACACGCGAGGAGCTCGGTAAAGATGCGAACACTGATGCTGAGCTGGGTAAACAGACCTATCCTTCTTTTTATGGCCTTGATGGCGCAAAAAATCTTGCACAAGAATGTGCGGATCGTGCTATTGGTCGTCTGAATGGTTTCGATGAAAAAGCTGATCCTTTACGAGGAATTGCAAAGTATATTGTGAGTCGTCGGAAATAG
>CAZDCF010000081.1:0-3849 GCA_964503895.1 uncultured Nitrospiraceae bacterium
TCGGGAAGGTGGTCGGACCGTAGGCGCGGGTGTGGTTACTGAAATCATAGAGTAACGAGGCGTCGGTAGTAGTTGATGTTTTCGGAAAGGTAGGGGAGCCATGCGGGTCATTATTTCGTTAGCCTGTGGTGAGTGTAAGCGACGGAACTATTCCACAATGAAAAATAAGAAGAATGATCCGGATCGTCTGGAAGTGAAAAAATATTGTCGATTTTGCCGGAAGCATATCCCCCACAAAGAAGTGAAGTAATTACGGTGCCAGGTGTGCGCACAAAATCGAAAACGATTTTTTCGGTTTTCCGTGCATTACTGCCGTTTTGCTGAAAGAAAAGGGGCATGGTGTCAATGGCTAGCATGTCGGTCTCCAAAACCGATGGTCCGGGTTCGAGTCCTGGTGCCCCTGCCAAAATGTTAATTGATATTCAAAAAATATTGTAGTTCCGAGACTTTGTTAATGCATGATTGTGAAAAAAGAAAAGAGATGTACTAGTGGGTAAGTTGTGGGGACGAGTTACCGAATTCTTGTCTGAGGTTAAGGCTGAATTAAGGAAGGTTTCCTATCCAACCCGTGATGAAACCATTGGATCAACTTCGGTTGTGGTCGTATTTTGTGTCATCATGTCCTTATATCTTTCAATGGTTGATTCTGCTTTGGTGTGGCTAGTAAGCCGTGTTATTTAAAACGTAACATGAGGTTGGATTGATGGCCAAAGATTGGTACGTCATACATACGTATGCTGGTTATGAGGGACGGGTAATGGCTTCGTTGGGTGACCGAGCTACACAAGTAGGACTTCAGGATGAAATGGGACAGGTGCTCGTACCTACTGAAGATGTCATTGAGATTAAAGATGGCAAGCGACGTGCTTCCAAGCGAAAATTTTTTCCGGGGTATGTTTTGGTTGAATTGGAATCGCCTGTCAAAGATGAAACAATCATGATGATTAAGGATACCCCAAAAGTTACTGGGTTTGTGGGGGGTGGTACTCGGCCTATTCCTTTAACCTCAGAAGAGGCTGATTCTCTGTTGAAGCAAATCGAAACTGGGGAGAGTCTACCGCGTGAACGAATCATCTTTTCTAAGGGGGATAACGTTCGTATTATCGATGGGCCTTTCATGGGGTTCAATGGATTAATTGATGAAGTTGACTCCGATCATAGCCGCGTAAAGGCGTTGGTCAGTATTTTTGGTCGATCCACGCCAGTGGAGTTGGCATTTTCACAGATTGAACGGGGCTAACTATTAACGGGTTCCGTAATAAAGTGTGAAGAGTCTATTGGCCTCTTTGAGGTCCTGGAGTGTTGTTAACCTAATTTGGATAGGAAAGAGGCTGCGTTATGGCGAAGGAGGTCATTACTCAAATTAAACTGCAAATCCCCGCAGGGAAGGCGAATCCGGCCCCTCCTGTCGGTCCATCTTTAGGGCAGCATGGCCTTAATATCATGGATTTCTGTAAGCAATTTAATGCGAAAACTCAGAAGCAGGAAGGTAGCATCATTCCTGTGGTGATCTCGGTTTACAAGGATCGAAGCTTTACCTTTATTACGAAGACTCCGCCAGCTACAGATTTATTAAAAAAAGCTGCTGGCATTATCAAGGGGTCTGGGGTTCCGCAGAAAGATAAAGTCGGAAAAATTACGCGCGCACAATTAACGGAAATTTCAAAACAAAAAATGACAGACCTAAATGCCATGAATATTGAGGGTGCCATGAAAATCATTGAAGGCACGGCTCGAAGCATGGGGATTACAGTTACGGACTAATAGCGTCAGTCTTCTTTCATAGGAGTAAGGGTAGTGGGAAAGAAATTCCAGCAGGCGGCGGCAAAAGTTGAACCGAAGTTATACGATTTGTCTGAGGCTAGTGAGTTGGTCAAGCAGACTGCCACGGCAAAATTTGATGAGACGGTCGAATTGACCATTCGGTTAGGAGTGGATCCAAAGCGAGCTGATCAGATGGTTCGTGGGACGACCCTTCTTCCTCATGGGACGGGAAAGAAGGTCCGGATACTTGTATTTGCTAAAGGAGAAAAAGAACAGGAGGCAAAACAGGCGGGAGCTGATTATGTTGGTTCGGAGGATCTGCTAGAGAAAGTAAAAGGCGGCTGGTTGGAATTTGATCAAGCTATTGCTACGCCAGACCTTATGGCCTCGGTAGGTAAATTAGGGAAAGTGTTAGGCCCACGAGGCTTAATGCCGAATCCCAAAACTGGGACCGTGACTTTTGAGGTAGGGAAGGCCATTGAGGAGATTCGCAAGGGGCGCGTGGAGTACAAGGTCGATAAAGCTGGGATTGTGCATGTTCCCATCGGGAAGGCTTCATTTGATGGCGCACAGATTACCCAAAATGCGCAAGCCGTTTTTAGTTCCATTGTGAAGGCCAAGCCATCCTCCAGTAAAGGAAGGTACATTAAAGGGGCAACGATGTGCAGTACTATGGGCCCCGGCATTCAACTGGAGTGTTCGACGATTGCACGGCAAGTCGATTGATGTGGTCGGGAAGGAGTTTTGAATGAAAAAAGAAGACAAGGCAATGGCCGTTGCTGATCTCCACGAGCGGTTTTCGAAGGCCAGGCTGGCGGTTATAACCGAGTGTGGCGGCATGCCGGTGAATCAAGTGACGCAACTACGCCATCAACTCCATGGAGCTAAGGCAGAATTAAAGGTTGTAAAAAATACGCTTGCTATGCGAGCAGCCGAAGGGACCTCACTTCTGTCAGTGAAGTCCTTGTTTAAGGGTCAAGTCGCAGTTGTAATTGGGTACGATGATCCTGTGCTCCCAGCAAAAATTCTTCGGGACTTTATTAAGGCAGAAAAATGTGATGACAAAATTATTTGGCGAGGCGGTGTTTTAGAAGGAAACACTCTCGAACCTGCGCAATTAATTGCTACGGCAGACTTGCCATCGAAGGAAGTTCTGTTGTCTATGTTGCTTTCCGCTATGCAGGCCCCCATGCGTGGGCTGTTAGGTGTGATGCAAGGCGTTATCCGCGGGTTTGCGTGTGTGTTGGCTGCAATTCAGGAAAAAAAGAAGGGAGATGGTGCAATGGCAGCAACAGAAACAAAACTTTCAAAGGATGACATTCTCAGTGCTGTAGAGGGTATGACGGTGTTGGAGCTTTCGGAATTGGTGAAAGATTTCGAAGATAAGTTTGGTGTGACAGCGGCAGCTCCGGTGGCCGTGGCGGTCGCGCCTGGTGGAACTGCGGCTACGCCTGAAGCTGAAGAAAAGGATTCGTTCGATGTGATTCTTACGGGCAATCCAGCTGACAAAAAAATTGGGGTGATTAAAGTTGTGCGAGAAATTACCGGTCTTGGTCTAAAAGAAGCCAAAGACTTGGTTGAGGGCGCACCAAAACCCGTCAAGGAAGGTGCAGATAAGGGTGAGGCCGAGACCATTAAAAAGAAACTCACTGAAGCGGGCGCGACGGTAGAAGTCAAATAGGATAGATGGGGGATCGGGTGATTTCCTTTTTGCTCGGGAAGAGCAATCTAACCTGTATTGATCTTGAAGGAGCCGACTATGCCGCAACCAATTTTGCCTGGGATTATCAAGCGAACGGATTTTGCAAAAATTCCTTCGACCATTGAGATCCCGGATCTCGTCGAAGTGCAAAAGCGATCATACGAAGATTTTCTGCAAAAAGATGCTGACTCTGAGCGCCGTGCTGAAAAAGGTTTGCAAGCGGCACTCATGAGTGTGTTTCCGATTTCGGATTATAACAATACTGCCATCCTCGAGTTTACCAGCTATTCCCTGGGAACACCAAAGTATGATGTCCGCGAATGTTTGGAGCAAGGCATGACCTTTGCCGCGCCATTGAAACTTCGTATTCGTCTCGTGGTGTT
>CAZDCF010000082.1:0-3708 GCA_964503895.1 uncultured Nitrospiraceae bacterium
AGCAAGGCATGACCTTTGCCGCGCCATTGAAACTTCGTATTCGTCTCGTGGTGTTCGATAGTCAGGATAAAAGCGTCAAAGGTAAAGTGCTCGATGTTCGTGAGCAAGAGGTATATGTCGGCGAACTTCCACTGATGACGGATCGCGGAACCTTTATTGTCAATGGGACAGAGCGAGTGGTTGTTAGTCAGTTACATCGCTCGCCGGGCGCTTCGTTTAGTCACGATAAAGGCCGAACCCATTCTAGTGGCAAGATTTTGTTCTCCGCTCGAATCATTCCCTACAGAGGTTCATGGTTAGATTTTGAGTTTGATGCCCGAGATATTTTGTATGTTCGAATCGATCGGCGACGAAAGATGCCAGCTACCATCTTATTGAAAGCTTTTGGCCTTTCGACAGATGACTTGCTGAAAATGTACTATCCCATCGAAGAAATTCGGATCGTTAACGGGCAATTTATGCGCAAGTTAGATCCTGAACTGCACACGGGACTTCGTTCTTCTGTCGATCTGTTTGAAAGGGGTTCAAAGGATCCCATCGTTCGAGAAGGTAATCGTTTGTCCAAGGGGGTTATGGCAAAACTTAAAGCCGCTGGCATCAAGGAAATACCGGTAAAGCCAGATGAACTCGTTGGGCGTGCGGTGTTAACGGAATTAGTTAATACCAAGAGCAGGGAAATAATTGTTGAAAAAAACCAGCGCTTGATTCTTCCAACCGTTGAGAAAATTCTAGAAGGTGGAAGTGGAATAGGAAGCTTCAAAATTATTTATCTAGATAGTACGGCAACAACGCCTGTGATTCTAGATACTCTGGATGCCGAACGCACTACTTCGAAAGAAGAGGCTTGGGTTGAGATTTACAAGCGTCTTCGACCCGGAGAAATGCCATCGATTGATTCAGCGAAACTGCTTTTTGAGAATCTTTTCTTGAATTCAAAGCGATACGATTTATCTCCAGTCGGTCGTTTAAAAATGAATAGCCGATTTGCTCTGAGGCACTCCCTCGATCAGCGTGTATTGACGGCTCAGGATGTTATCGAAGTCGTGCGTTGTCTTGTTGAACTGAAGTTGGGCAAGGGAGATGTGGACGACATCGATCATCTGGGAAATCGGCGTGTCAGATCGGTTGGGGAGTTGTTGGAAAATCAAATCCGATTAGGGCTCGCTCGAATGGAGCGCAGTATCAAGGAACGCATGAATCTTCTTGATATGGAAACAGTGCTTCCCCACGATTTAATTAATGCCAAGCCCATCGTAGCCGCCATAAAAGAGTTTTTTGCTGGGAGTCAGTTATCTCAGTTCATGGATCAAACAAACCCCTTGGCCGAAATTACTCATAAACGAAGGCTGTCTGCATTGGGGCCGGGAGGTCTGACGCGGGAGCGTGCTGGGTTCGAGGTTCGTGATGTTCATCCTTCGCATTACAGCCGGATTTGTCCGATTGAAACCCCTGAGGGTCCGAACATTGGTTTGATTACATCATTAGCAACTTATGCTCGCATAAATGAATTTGGATTTATCGAAGCTCCCTTCAGAAAAGTCAGAAAAGGTCGTGTTGTAAATGAAGTCGAATTTCTCTCTCCGCTGGAAGGAGAGAAGTTTGTTATTGCTCAAGCCAATTCCGCTATTGACGATAAGGGAAAATTATTATCAGAAGCGGTAACGGCTAGGTCCGAAGGCGAATTTGTTACTGCTGATCCTGGTAAAGTTGATTATGTCGACGTGTCGCCAAAGCAGGTGGTTAGTGTGGCTACAGCATTAATCCCGTTTCTTGAGCATGATGACGCCAATCGTGCGTTGATGGGGTCCAACATGCAGCGGCAGGCTGTCCCCTTAATTCAAAGTGAAACCCCGCTTGTGGGAACTGGGATGGAGGCTGTTGTCGCACGTGATTCTGGGTATGTTGAGCAGGCCAAACGGGAAGGGGTAGTCGAAAGTGTCGATGCTAGAAGGATTGTCGTGAGGACGGAACTCGGCAAAAGCGACGATGGAAAGCGGAAGAGTGGACGAATTTTGGATACCTATGATTTGGTCAAATTTCAGCGAACGAATCAGAATACTTGTGTTACGCAGACACCCGTGGTTCGAGTCGGGCAACCGGTAAAAAAAGGACAGGTATTAGCAGACGGTCCGTCAATTGATTGTGGAGAATTAGCTCTTGGCAAGAATGTCCTGGTTGGATTCATGCCGTGGGGTGGTTACAACTTTGAGGATGCGATTCTCCTGAGTGAAAAACTTGTGCGGGACGATACATTTACTTCGATTCATATTGAAGAATTTGAAGTCGAGGCGCGTGATACGAAATTAGGAAAAGAAGAAATTACCAGAGATATTCCAAATCTTGGTGAAGAGGCATTAAGGAATCTCGATGAGAGCGGAATTGTGCGAATTGGGGCAGAAGTAAAACCAGGCGATATTTTGGTCGGCAAAGTGACACCAAAAGGCGAAACGCAACTCACTCCGGAAGAGAAGTTATTGCGAGCAATTTTTGGAGAGAAGGCTGGCGATGTAAAGGATACCTCGCTACAAGTTCCTCCTGGGATTGAGGGTATTGTAGTTGATGTCAAAATCTTTTCTCGAAAAGGCATTGATAAGGATGAACGGTCTAAGAACATCGAGTCTCAAGATCGAGTTAAGATCGAACGCAACTACCAAGACGAACTTCGTATAATTGAGGAAGAGCGTACTAAGCGCATTAGAAAGCTTCTACTGGGTCAAGTTGTGGGCAGAGACCTAATGGACCATGACAGTGGAGAAGTCATTTTAAAGAAAAAAGGCAAAATTACTGCCGATGTTTTGCGAAAACTTTCAGATGATGATGTACGCCGAGTGACTCTTGGTGATTTAGAGGAACAGAAAAAACTGGAAGATATTGAGCGGTCTGCAAAGGGTCAAATCGAAATCCTTCAAACCTATTACGATGAAAAGGTGGGTCGACTTCGTCATGGTGACGAATTGCCGCCAGGAGTTATTAAGTTAGTCAAAGTGTACCTAGCTATTAAACGTAAGATTTCTGTTGGAGATAAGATGGCTGGGCGCCACGGCAATAAAGGGGTTGTCTCTCGCATTCTTCCGGAAGAAGACATGCCGTATTTGCCAGATGGAACGCCATTGGAAATTGTGCTGAACCCACTGGGGGTGCCTTCGCGTATGAACGTAGGCCAAATTTTGGAAACCCATCTTGGGTGGGCGGCTAAGGCCTTAGGTATTCATGTGGCGAGTCCCGTGTTTGATGGGGCCTCCGAGTCGGAAATTAAAGACCTTCTAGAAAAAGCGGGTTTGCCTCAAAATGGGCAATCCGTCGTCTATGACGGCCGTAATGGAGAACCGTTCAAGAGTCCAGTGACTGTTGGATATGTCTATATGATGAAGTTGCATCATTTGGTTGATGACAAAATTCACGCTCGGTCCATAGGACCTTATTCCTTAGTCACGCAACAGCCACTGGGTGGAAAGGCTCAGTTTGGTGGTCAGCGATTGGGGGAGATGGAAGTCTGGGCTTTACAGGCCTATGGTGCCGCTTCGACCTTGCAGGAGTTTTTAACTGTTAAATCCGATGATGTGCCTGGGCGGTCGCGCATGTATGAAGCGATTGTTAAAGGTGAAAACTTCCTGGAGCCAGGATTGCCAGAGTCTTTTAATGTGTTGGTTAAGGAACTTCAGAGTCTGGGTCTTGATGTCGAGTTAATGAAATCCACTGAATAAATTC
>CAZDCF010000083.1:0-3646 GCA_964503895.1 uncultured Nitrospiraceae bacterium
GGGCGGAATCCTTCGCTATAACTTGTGTAGATACTTGAAGTTGGTGAATATTGATAAATCAAACCAGACCGCAGGGTTGAGCGGGAGAAGCGGTTAGAGGCATTCGGGTTGCTTCCTGAAAAGTCTTTAAAATCCATATGTGTATGGTCATAGCGGATTCCACCTGTTAGCGTAAATCTCTTGAATAGTTTAAGGCTTCCCTGTCCAGATACTGCTATGCTCTCTTGTTCCTTTGGGGAATCATCGCCATTATCAGTATTAAATGCATCACGTCGATATTCATTGGCAATGGTCCACGAGAAAGGCAATGCACCCAAAAAAGTTTTTTGATTAAGTTGCCATGTTCCTCCCTTTGATTCAGCTTTGTAATGGTTATCTGTTACAGATCCACTCGAACTTGTTGTGTGGCGTCTTTGTCGAAGCATTCTGTAAAACGCATTCCCGTTTAATAAAAAATTATGTGGTAATCTATTGTTTATCGAGACCGTAAGAAAATTATAGTTATTTTTGTAGAAGTCCTTGGGCGAAGCATCCTGGCGTCGGTTCTCTGCGTATTGTGAAAGCGATAAATTTGCTCCCGCTTGCCCAAGGGTACTTTTCGTATAAGTGTAGGCAACCGATACATCAGTGGAATCAGTTGGGAAAATGCTAAATTTGCTAAACAATTTCGTTAGGCGCGAGCCAGAATTATCTCTATATTGGTCGTCAGTTTCATTGCTTAGTGTCATCATATAAGTTGTTCGTTTTGATAAAAAAGCTGGCCCTAATTTTAATGGACCGGCAATGCTTAATGTTTCTTTAAAACGGCCATAACTGCCACCCATTAAGTCGAAGTTGAAACGGGTTTGTTTATCCGCTTTTTTGGTAACCAAATTCACAACGCCTGCTAAGGCATATTGTCCATAAATGGTTGATGGCCCCGGAACAATTTCGATCCGTTCAATTGATTCAAGAGGTACCAAGGCCAGGTTTTGTGAGCCAAAATCTGGCTCATTGATGCGCACGCCATCAAGAAAAATGGCCGTTGCTGGCCCCCCTTCTGCATTATAGCCACGCAGTTCAATGGATTGTTCAAAATTATTACCTACTCCATCATAAAAAATAACGCCAGCTGAATCCTGAACTGCTTCTTGCAGGGTCTTTGCTCCAGAATCGGAAATTTCTTTTGATGTAATGACAGTTACTTTTGCTGGGATTTCATGTTTGCCGATAGGTTGGGAAGGCAGCCGAGTATCGGATACGACTATTTCCTGTAGTTCTTCAACGGAATTATCGTCTTGCGCAAAAGATGGGAAAAGGGGAAAGGAGCAGAAATAAATAATAGTAGCGGAGTTGAACAGAAGTCGAAAAGTAAATAATTGCAATGTAGAGTTTCCCTTTGCTCGAAGGGGGTTGAGCGATAACTAACATTTCATTGGGTATCCTGACTTGCGGATCTTAGTTTCCCTTAGCCTTCCCAAGTTATAAACACTCAATGCAAATTTAGAAAACCGTATTGCGTTAAGTGTTTATTTATAGTGGCATGTTTTAAGGGTAGCTCCCCGCTTACAGTGGCGGCACCGTGATGGTTTTGCACCATCTTCCCCAGAACTATTTGCTAGTTAGCTTAATAACCTCCATGGTGTTGGTTTATTTTCTATGCTTCAAAAAAACCGCGGAGCTGAAAATACTACAATGAAATTATTGCGTGCAAGTATTATTAATCTTTTGAAGCATTTCGCGGAAAACAGTATCAGTAAATGGAGATGAATAAAGCCATTTAACTTTAAGAGCCTCATGGCGGACCAGCAGTAATTAACTCTTAGTGATAGAGGCTCGAGTGAGAGCGGAGTGTCTGCGGCGTTCATTGTCTGTGAGATATCGCTTTCGGAGGCGTATATATTTTGGTGTAATTTCAACGAGTTCATCGTCCTCAATGAATTCTAAGGAAAATTCCAAAGTCATTTCTCTAGGAGGAATCAGGTGAATAGCTTCGTCTGATCCCGCTGCTCGGATATTCGTGAGCTTCTTTTCTCGAATGGCGTTTACTACTAGGTCTTGCCCTTTATTGTTTACTCCAATAATCATACCTTCATACAATGGTTCGCCAGGGTTGATGAAAATTTCTCCTCGGTCCTGTAAGCCCCAAAGGGCATAGGGAACAGCCTCTCCTGGCCCATGAGAAATTTGAACTCCCGTAGATCGACGTGGGATTTCGCCTTTGAACGGTTGGTATTCCAAAAAAATCTGTGACAACACTCCTGTTCCGCGAGTCATCATGAGAAGTTCGCTGCGGAATCCAAGAAGTGCACGGGAAGCAATGTGAAATTCCATACGAATCGTACCTGCTGAGCTTACCTGTATGTCCTTTAATTCTGCTCGGCGATTGCCTAGGGCTTCGATTACTGCACCTTGGTAGATAGAGTCACATTCAATTATTACTTCTTCAATGGGCTCAAGCCAGTCGCCATCAATTTCCTTAAAGATAACTTTGGGGCAGGAAACCTCAAGTTCATATCCCTCACGCCGCATCGTTTCGATTAAAATTGCCAAGTGCAGTTCTCCGCGCCCTGAAACTTTAAATCGTTCTCCGCCATCTATTTCTTCGACTTTAATCCCGACGTTGATCATGGCTTCATGTGCTAGTCGTTCTCGAATATGTCTCGAGGTTAAAAATCGTCCCCCATCTTTTCCCGCCAAAGGACTGGTGTTATGTGAGAAGTTCATGGAAATCGTAGGTTCGTCGATGTTTACGGTTGGGAGGGCGACTGGATATTCTGGAGAAGCCAAGGTTTCTCCAACACGAACATCTTCGACTCCAGCTAAAGAAATGATGTCCCCGGCCTGAGCCGATTTTTGTTCCACTCGAGTTAGTCCTTGATAGGCAAGGATTTTGGTGACTTTGCTTCTATGGTGTTTTCCTTCACGATTAATTAAAACAACCGGTTCTCCGACTTGGATTGATCCGTGCACTATTCGTCCAACTGCTATACGACCAATATAGGCATCATAGTCTAGTATTGTTACTAGCATTTGGAAGGGTTTGTCTGGATCAGCTACTGGTGGCAAGACCCGATGAATTATGGTGTCTAACAGGGGTTTCATGTCACGATTGTCTTCGCTTAAATCCAGTGTAGTGCGGCCTTCTTTTCCTGAGGCGAAGATAATTGGGAAATCGAGTTGTTCGTCCGTGGCATTAAGCTCGCAGAAAAGATCGAATGTTTGATCGACTACGGAATTTGGCTGAGCATTAGGACGATCGATTTTGTTTATCACAACGATAGGCTTGAGGTGAAGTTCAAGGGATTTTTTCAAAACAAATTTTGTTTGCGGCATTGGGCCTTCAAAGGCATCGACTAAAAGAAGCACTCCATCAACCAAACGAAGAATGCGTTCCACTTCACTGCCAAAATCAGCATGCCCAGGCGTGTCGACCAGATTGATTAAAATGTTTTTGTAGCGGAGCGATGCGTTTTTTGAAAAGATGGTGATGCCGCGCTCTTTTTCAAGCGGGTTTGAATCCATAATGACGGCTTCACCCTCTTTAAATATGTGGGCTCCTGTTTGTTTCAATAGGGCATCGACAATGGTAGTTTTCCCGTGGTCAACATGTGCGATAATTGCCACATTGCGCACCTCTTTACGTCGTTTCTGATTTGGCATATCC
>CAZDCF010000084.1:0-3623 GCA_964503895.1 uncultured Nitrospiraceae bacterium
TGCCTTACCGTAAAATATTTAGAGTTGACCACATATTTTGCCACATTGAATGTTGGAAGAATTAATGATTGATCTTCGAAGCGATACAGTGACTCAGCCTTCACCTACCATGCGTGAGGCTATGGCGCAGGCTGTGGTGGGCGATGATGTGTATGGAGAAGATCCCACTGTTAATGCACTGGAAGCCATGGCTGCTCAATTGCTTGGCAAAGAGGCTGCTTTATTTGTACCTACTGGAGTGATGGCCAATCAACTATCCGTTAAACTTCACACGCGGCCAGGCGATGAGGTGATTGTGGAAAGTTCCTCTCACCTTATTCGGTATGAGGGTGGATCTGCGTCGGCATTATCCCAAGTGCAATTGAGTTGTGTGCCAGGAAAACGAGGCTTTCTTGCACTAGAGACCGTTCAATCAGTATTGCGCCACAAAGATGTGCATAATCCTTCAACTACCCTGCTTTGTCTCGAGCAAACACATAATGCGGGAGGGGGGACAGTCTATCCGTTAGAGACGATTACCACTCTCACATCATGGGCCAAAGAGCAAGGGTTAGCCTGTCATTTAGATGGTGCACGGCTTTTTAATGCAGTCGTCGCTTCTGGGATATCTGCAGCGGAGTATGCACAGTGCTTTGATACGGTTTCGTTTTGTTTATCCAAAGGGTTAGGTGCGCCTGTGGGTTCGTTGGTCGTGTCCACCTTGGACAATGTTCATAAACTCCGTCGCCTGCGGAAGATGTTTGGTGGGGGGATGCGTCAAGCGGGTATTCTTGCTGCTGCCGGGTTGTATGCGTTGGAACACAATATTCACAGGCTCAAGGAAGATCATGATAACGCCAAACAATTGGCTCTGCAGCTTCAACAGATTCCGACAGTTTTTGTAGATCAGGATTTGGTCGAAACGAATATCGTGATGTTCGAGGTTTTACGGAGCGAGCATTCAAGGCAAGAATTACTCCAGGTCTTTAAGGATGCAGGTGTCTTGTTAAATGCCATGGGTGATCGCGTGTTTCGTGCGGTGACACATCTTGATGTTGATGGGGACGATATCGAAAAAGTTGGACAGATATTAGGTTCAGTTCTTACTTCTTAAATATTACGAGGCCTAGATTTACCGATCCTCGATTTTTCAAGCTGTAGAATACTCTTCTTGGTTTTTCTAAATCTACGATTGACACAGATAGGATAGGCTTCATAGAATCCCCCCCAGTCTCTTTCGCTTTCTAATAGGGAACATTCTGATGGCAGATACAGTTTCGTTTCAGCAAATTAATCAAATTTTAGAATTAACTGATGGCTTGGAGATTAATCGAGAATGGGTGGAAATTCCTTTAGGTGCGGAATCTCCAGGTGCGGTTCGTAAATTACATAACGGTAAATTGGAAATCGTTGTTGACGCTGATGTGCCATTTGATGAATGGGTAGGAACGTTAGAATTCAAGATTCGTGAAGTATTTAATGTAGATGCCTAATTCTTAAAGGGCTAGAAGTTTTAAAAATAGTACTTCCCACGTCAAACTTGAAAAAAGAACATTGAAATATGGGAAATCGAGATCGCGATTGGCCTGGATACACGATGTGGTTCTGTTGCCCTTGTTGTGGAAGACTGTGGACGTATCAGGGAGAAGATGTGGTGGCGTTGGACCCAAAGTTTGCGTTGGGCCCTGCCCAGGCTAGTGAGTCGATTGGGAGTCAGGTGTGTTCTATTTGTGAGGGGAGGCGAAATGCTCCAGCTGCGGAGATTTAGGTAGGGTATTCAAAGGGGATGGAACCACCCCTACCCCAGGCTTGCAGCTTTCCCCTTCATGTCTGTTTCACCTTCCTGTACGGTGGTTTTTTCAATTGTCCATTCCTTGGGTGTGATGTTGATAATATGCCCTTTGAGTGTATAGAAATTTCCTTTTGAAATAACCACCTTATTTTCAGATTCAGCGGTCAGGTTGAGGATTTCCATGCCAGACTCGAGGTGTGTGATTACCAAGGATGCCTGGCTTTTTGTGAGCGAATAGGCGCTACCCTCATTGATGGAGAAGTAGTTGTTCTGCAATTTGGCCGGCATTTTTCCTGCTCCATCGAATATGGCGAAGGTAAGTTGCGGTGGAGCGCTATCGCCTCGTAAGGAAATTTCCATTTGCAAGGCGCCTTCGATTTCAATGGTACCGTCCGTATTACTGTACAAATGTTGACCGACCTGAATGTCCATTTCTTCCCTGTCCTTTGTTAATTAATCAGATTTCTGAATTCGATTTAAAATAAGGGCGATGCATCCTCCTAGCAGTCCGCCGCCTAAAATTGGAGTAATCAATTCAATAAGTTTAATTTCCCACAAAGGTTCACCTGCGAGCATAATGTCACGAATACCGCCTTGGATAAGTATTACGGCTGTGGCCATCAAAGCCCCAACCAGGAACCACCACATGAAGATTTTAACCGAAGTCATGAGTGCGAGTCCTTGATTGTTGATGGCTACCCTTGCTCAGTTCCGATATTGTGAACTCGTTCCCTACTCATCCCGTGATGGAAGGACCAGGCTTGGTATGGTCCATGTCTGGTATTGTGTCATCTTAGTGAGATGGGACTACCCTAGACGCACAGAGTCTGCCAAATCTGCAATGGTTCATGCAACGCGAAGAGTGTTCCAGCAGCAACTGGCCGAAAGTTCAAGTCGATCTAGGGTTTGTTCTAAAATGGGTGTCTCTTGGGCGTTGTTTGCGGACAAGACTAATGGGTTCTGGTCTTGATATCGCATAGCAATTAATAGGGATAGCGTAAGGGGCTTACCCCGACCATCTTAGGACTGTTAGTCAACCAGAGACATGATTGGTTAGTACGTTTTGAGGTAGAATAATTTCCTTAGATTCTAAATTCCGATGCCCAGGCCAAGGGAAAGGCCAAATTCTTCATTTTTGATCCTGGCTCTATTAGGCGGTTGCATCGGGAAGGGCCAGGATAGAGAATTGAAGAAGGCCTCCACCAATTTTCATTTCGGTTTCGATAATGTGAGCTTCAAGATCGAGCAGATGTGTACTTAAGACTTTTACAAGTACAATAATTCTGCAAGAGTTTTTTGCTGACACATTATTTTTAGGGGGAAATGGATTATGGAGAAGCGTTTTTTGTTTTTAAGAATTTCTCTGTTTAGGTTGTTATTGTGAAACTCTTGGTGACCATAAAGTATTCGGGAATGGTTTTACTACTTTGGTTGATACTGTGTGGGGTTTTGATTAAGAATGTGGGCGTCTGTGAAGGTGGATTGCCTGGGCTAGCCCTGCAGCAATCAATGTTAAGCCAGATTGGAATGGGGATAGCTGGCTCCATAGTTCCCAAAAACTTCACTCGATCCAAGCGAGTGCCTGCTCGGTATGTGGGCGCGGTGATGGCCATTCTTGGTACTTTTCATGAAGCAGGTGTGTTGCCGCAAGAGGTCGATCCTCGTGCCAATCAGCTCATACGATCTCTTATTCAATTTCAATCAGTATTTATGAAAAGCCAAGAACCAGAAGTTCAGGCATTTATTTCGTCAGCCCTTTTTTTTCGAGAAGGTAGGAATGGTGCCAAGTTACTTGACTCGTTCTATGAGAAAGGCTGGACCTCAGAAATACTTGAAGCTCTGGTGGAGTATT
>CAZDCF010000085.1:0-3532 GCA_964503895.1 uncultured Nitrospiraceae bacterium
CCAGTGGTAGACATGGAATTTCCTCCAGGCAATCTGCCAAACATTTTTAATGCCGTAAAAATTGAGCAACCGGCCAACGAACAAATCGGTCAGAGCGCAACCAGTATTACGCTAGAAGTGGCCCAGCACTTAGGTGAAAATCGGGTTCGGGCAGTGGCGATGTCTTCAACCGATGGCTTGGTTAGGGGTATGGAAGTGAGGGATACTGGCGCACCAATTTCTGTTCCGGTTGGCAAGGAAACCTTAGGCCGCGTGGTAAACGTGTTAGGCGATCCTGTTGACGGGTTTGGTCCAATAACAGCAAAAGTACGATGGTCGATTCACCGGGATGCTCCACCTTTGGAAGAACAAGAAACTAAGACTGAGGTGTTGGAAACCGGAATTAAAGTCGTGGATCTGTTGGAGCCTTATGCCAAAGGAGGAAAGGTTGGTTTGTTTGGTGGCGCGGGCGTGGGAAAGACCGTCATCATTATGGAGCTAATTAACAATATCGCACTTCACCATGGCGGGTTTTCCGTATTCGCAGGTGTGGGAGAACGGACACGTGAAGGAAATGACCTTTGGCATGAAATGCAAGATTCCAAAGTTATCGACCCCAAAGACTTTACTAAATCCAAAGCAGCGTTAGTGTATGGACAGATGAACGAGCCACCCGGTGCGCGATTGCGGGTTGGCCTGACAGGGCTCACGATCGCAGAATACTTCCGCGATGAGGAAAACCAAGATGTGCTCCTGTTCGTGGATAACATTTTCCGATTTACCCAAGCAGGTTCTGAAGTATCGGCGTTGCTAGGACGCATGCCATCTGCTGTAGGCTACCAACCAACTTTAGGAACAGAGATGGGGACGCTTCAAGAACGGATTACATCCACCAAAAAGGGTTCGATTACCTCAGTTCAAGCGATTTACGTGCCTGCGGACGACTTGACTGATCCGGCTCCGGCCACGGCCTTTGCTCACTTGGATGCGACGACCGTGTTGTCAAGAAGTTTAGCGGAGTTGGGTATTTACCCAGCAGTGGATCCCTTGGACTCCACCTCTCGGATTTTGGACCCCTATATTCTTGGGGAAGAACACTACTCGGTTGTGCAGCAGGTTCAAAGAACGCTGCAACGGTATAAAGATCTGCAAGACATCATTGCTATTTTGGGAATGGATGAATTGTCCGAAGAAGACAAACAAACTGTTGCACGGGCGCGAAAACTTCAAAGGTTCTTGTCACAGCCATTTCATGTCGCAGAAGCCTTTACTGGGTCTCCTGGTAAATACGTCAAGCTGAAAGACACAGTCCGTAGTTTCAAAGAAATTGTCGAAGGTAAACACGATGATTTACCCGAACAAGCTTTCTACATGGTCGGGGCCATTGAAGAAGCGATTGAAAAAGCGGAGAAATTGAAGAAGTAATGGCGACATCAACTGAACAAGCTGGAAAGATTCTTTTAGAAGTCGTCGCTCCGGATAAGCTGATCTTCAGTGAATACGTTGATCAGGTTTCGGCCCCAGGGACGGAGGGTGATTTTGGAGTTTTGCCAGGCCATTGTCCTTTTCTTACGACCCTGCGTATTGGGGAACTAGAGTATCGGGTTGGAGAGAAAGTCCAGTATATGTCTGTCTTATGGGGATTTGCTGAGGTTACACCCAATAAGGTAACCGTTCTGGCTGAGATCGCAGAAAAAGCTGAGGACATTGACGTTGAGCGGGCCAAACAGAAGGTCGTAGAGGCCGAAGCTCACCTCGAACGAGGTGGGATCCCCTCAGAAGTTGAAGAAGCCAAGATCAGTCTCGAAAAAGCCAAGCTTCGTCGAAAGGTCGCTGAACGATTGCATAAACAAAGCCATTCATGAATAAGAAGGTCATATGTAAAGTTGAAAAGGCAAAAGTTTTTTCTTTTCATCCTACGCATAACTTAACACCCATCACGAAACCCCTGTCCTTCCATGCCGCATGCTGAGACGCGGACGGAACTAATCGTCACCGCCGGCGAAAGCCCTAAGCGTTTGGACCACTTTCTAGCCAATCGAGACCCTGACTATTCACGATCTACTTTGCGGCGACTGATTCTCAATGGTCATATTACTGTTGAGGGCCAGACCGTAAAACCCAGCCATAAAATTAAACCAGGCGATCGCA
This sequence comes from uncultured Nitrospiraceae bacterium, assembly GCA_964503895.1. GTDB lineage: Bacteria > Nitrospirota > Nitrospiria > Nitrospirales > UBA8639 > Nitronereus. The sequence continues at coordinate 2,131 of CAZDCF010000085.1, forward strand.
TAGTGCTGACCGTGCCTCGGCCGGAACCGTTAGACATCGACCCTGAGCCTATCCCTCTTGAAATCCTATACGAAGATGACGCACTGTTAGTCATCAATAAACAAGCGAATTTGGTGGTACATCCAGCGCCGGGTAATTGGTCGGGGACCTTGGTGAATGCTTTGTTGCACCATCTCAAAACCGAAACAGGATCACTGTCGAATATTGGTGGGAAAGAACGGCCAGGATTAGTTCATCGCTTGGACAAAAATACGACAGGCGTAATGATCATTGCCAAACACGATCAAGCTCATACTAATCTCGCGGTACAATTTAAACATCATTCCATTGAGCGCGTCTATGAAGCATTGATTCTTAATGTACCAAAAAGGCATGAAGGCACAATAGAACTGGCCATTGGTCGAGATACCGTAGAGCGAAAAAAATTTTCAGCTAGAACGGCACGACCCAAAGCTTCAGCTACGGCATATCGACTGACAGAGCGTTTTGGCAAAATTGCCTCGACCGTGGATTTGTTTCCGAAGACTGGACGGACACATCAATTGCGAGTGCATCTTTCTTCCATAGGGTGTCCTATCCTTGGGGATCCAACCTACGGCGGAAAGCTAGTGGCAACACTTGGAGATATCACCATCCCTCGCGTGATGCTTCACGCAAAGATATTGGGATTTGTGCATCCGGTCACCCAAAAAGAAGTGTCATTTTCAGCTCCTGTACCTGATGATATGAAACACATCATTCAGCGAATTCGTTCTGTGATACAGGAAGAGGTTTAACTGGAAAAAAGGAAAAGAGGTTGTGAGCCCAGAGAAAGATTTAGATACCGACCAAGTAATCGATACATTTGGGGAGCTTGTATCCGCGTTGGCTGCCTTTGCAGCAAAAGTTCCCGCCACATCCTCTATGGTCAATCAAAGTATTCGTCCAACGGAAGAAACCATAGAGGCGTTTGAAGAGGTTGTGTATCGATTTCGAAATCGATCGGGAATGATCTTTCGGATACTCAATCCATTTTTTATCGATTCGCTCGAGGCATTTGAATCCGGAAAAGTGTTTGATGCCGTCCCACCTTTGCTGCAGGCGGTAGAACAACTGGTGGAACTGCACAAGGAGGAAAAAGTGGAATACACGGATCAGCAGCAAAGACGCATTCGGGAATTCCACCAACGACTCGAAAAAATCCTTCCAGAAGCCAGCCAGCCAGAAGTTGACCTGCCGACTCCCGAATCATATTGAGGCAAGACACCAGTCTAGAATACGTTGATAGGTTTGGGCATTGTGGATTGCTTGATCTTCAAGAAACGGTGGTTGACAGGGCCTCAAAAATAAGTAAAAAAGGTCTTATGCTGCGCCCGTAGCTCAATGGATAGAGCATCGGTCTTCGGAACCGAGGGTTGGGAGT
>CAZDCF010000086.1:0-3483 GCA_964503895.1 uncultured Nitrospiraceae bacterium
AGATCGGTAGCCCAGCGTAGTATCGAGAAATCATACCTTTTCCTTTGCTGGGGACCATTTTTTATGAAAAAATCCTCCATTCCTACCCAATTTTGCTGTTGGACCGGGGTTTTTGGCTTCATGCTTTGTGTCCCTCCTGTTTTTGGCTTTTCACTACTAGAACCCAAACCATCGAGTACGTTTTTATCTGGAGAAGCTATTACCCTAAAACTCGATATCGGCGAAGTCGCTGGAGTAGTCGCCGTACAATACTTTTGGTATTCCGAAGACGAAGATATGCTGGAAGAATTTGTTGATGAAAAACTCGCTCTTACTGCTCAACCAAGCGCTCAGCCCCCCTTTGGCGGTACGATTCGAATCCCGCGCTCATTTATTGGCACCTACCGGCTCCTCGCAGTTGCAAAGCTCGAAGAAGGACAGGTAGATACCGAAAAGTGGGCAATATTTGACGAAATACTCGTACAGATACAACCCAAAGCTCAACTAAAAACAATAGATTTTGAAAGTGATAAACCACTTCGACTCGGTCGAGCTGCCTCAGCGCGAGTTTACGATCAAGTTGACTTTCTTGGAAAAACATTTGCCTTGCCCGTCATTGGACGTTTTTCAGATGGGACGGTTCGTTCTATCCGCAGGAAAGACACCGGGACCAGATACGAGATTGACAATAAATCTGTAGTCACCATCAGCGAGAATGGGCTACTACGCTTGACGGGAAATGGAACAGCCAACCTCAAGGTCACCAACCAAGACCAAGAAGCCACGTTGGAGATTCAGGTCCAAGTCAATGATCAGACCAACAACCCCCCCCTTCCTGTGCTTGCTAGCTACGACCCGGTATATTCAGGCGAGCCCGTGGTACTGAATGGGCTTGATAGCTACGACCCGGAGGGAGGCTCGCTCCAGTATCGTTGGTCTCAAGTACGCGGAAGCAAAATCTCTCTGCTCGACCCCTATTCAGGAAAAGCTAGATTTTTGGCTCCTTTTGTGAATAAGGAACGTCTATTTCGATTTAAACTTCGGGTGACCGATATCTTAGGCGCTGATAGTACACCTGCCTATATTGATATCCTTGTGACCCCCTAAATTGGTCGCAAGAATTGGGCATCATTGGCATTGTTCTTCTCCGAATCGGCCTGATCAAATAACTCTTTTGCCACAAAAATCGGGGCCTCAAAATGGATGGCCAACGCAATGGCGTCAGAGGACCGACTATCAAACACTTTATGATCCCCATTGACGGCAACAGCGAGTTCTCCATAATAAATTTCCCCCTTTAATTTGATCCGAACTTCAGTCACCGTACCGCCAAACTCCCGAAGGATGGTGTACATCAAGTCGTGAGAAAGAGGCCTAGGCGACTTCATCCCACGTAATGCTCCATCAATGGAACCCGCCACTGTGGGATCAACAAAAATCGGGACGACACGTTTTTGCGCCTTCAGAAAAATGACAGGCCCCATTTTAGACATCACTACGCTTACGTCCTCGATCCAAACTTGGTCATCAAGTGAAGAAGTTTGGGCTGAAGAGAAATCCGGCGCACCTAAAACAATACACCCGACCAACAAAAGCATTGAAATACAAGTTCGCATATAACTCTCCCTCCTCCCTATTCAGGGGATAGGCAAACTCAGCCAGAAACAAAGGGATTATACTGTTGCTCAAAGCCAATCTGAGTCTCTGCACCATGACCGGTAATCACCGTAGTAATTTCATCCAAGGAAAACAATCGTTCGCGAATCGATTCTTCTATAGCTCGAGAATCTCCACCCCATAAATCGGTCCGACCAATTCCTCCTCGGAACAAAGTATCGCCCGACAATAGCAAATGGTCCTGGGGAAAATGAAAACACATGGAACCCGGAGTATGCCCAGGAGTATGAAGGGCTTGCCCCTTAATGGTTCCAAAAGACAACACTTCCTCATCTCTCAAGCAATAATCTGGATCAGGGGCTTGGACAAATGGAACTCCAAACATCCGGCATTGCACCTCTAGAATTTTCCACAGATCGAGATCAGCCTCATGAATACCCAGGGGAGCTTGGGTCGCATGTCGGATTTCTCCGGATGCCAGAAAATGGTCGAAATGGGCATGAGTGTGATAGATGCCAGTTATAACCAAGCCAAGTCGTTGAACTTCATCTAAGATACGACGGGCGTCTCCACCCGGATCAACCACGATAGCCTGCTTAGTTTCTTCATCACCCAAAATCGAACAATTGCAGCCAAGAGGTGGAACCGAAAATGTTTTTCTGATGAGATTGCGCACAGGACTCCCTTCCTCAAACAACTAAAACTAGAGCGTATTCCCTCCTTATAAGAGGGTCAACCCACACCCCAAGCAAATTGACCATTTGCAATACAAAGCGAAGCAGCCTACACTTCGCAAGTGTTGACTCTGAATTTCTCCCCCGTGTTTCAACATTTCTTCAAAATTTTTTCTAGTGCATAACACCCAAACGGTCATCCCAATCAAAGTCTCCACGACTCCAAGCCCTTGCCGCGTTTCCGACTTTTCTCTTTACTGGGCCTTCCTAATCTGCTTGGGTTTATTCCCAATTCTTCAAGGCTGCCCCCAAGACAAAACTCCATTACTAGAGAAGGAAAATGTTGAGCTCAAAAAACTCATATCTAAACAGGAGTCCATGATCGTTACCCTGCAAGAAGGCAATCGTGTGATGCAAGAGCAGGTCGATCGGCTCAATCAAGAATTGCGCGAAGAGCAGAAAGAACAAGAGGAAAAGCTTAAATCCGCCCAAGAAACCGGACAGGGATTAGCCACCGAACGACATGCCCTCACCCAACAAGTTACGGAATTAACCAAGGAAAATCAGAAACTCAAAAATGACACCCAATGGTTACGTCGACAACGGGAGCTCTTTCGTCAATCAATTTCCATGCACATCGAGGGGGGCAATGCCCAGACATTCACCATAGGCTTGTCTCCTATGACAGAGACCACAAAACAAGCGTTACTTCAACATGGGTATTCGATATTGGCTAAGATGGCAACTGACCAAAATGCCGTGTTTGTGACAGAACGCAAAACCTCAGCTTCTCCCTCTCTCGAACTGCCAGGTTTTCGTAACCAATACCTTTTAGTCTTAGAAGCGGTTGGCCAAGATGCCACCACGTTAAAAGTCAAAGCCTACTACGAAAAAATTTCACAAGACGGAAAAATTCTCGGGATCAACGAAAACGAAAGGGCCGACATTGAACTACGAATGATTAGCGCTGTCGAGGAAATGCTTCAAGGCAGTACCAATAAGGGCATTAATTAGGCAAGGACCTCGGCCAACAAGCTATAGTCATTTCACGATATTCGGATTTCGAATTTGAGGAATGAAACCAAGAAAATTTATGAGGATGGAGTAGTCAAACTCTTTCCCACTTTGAGATAGGCATCAACTCCAGCAGCAGCCTTACGCCCTTCCGCGATAGCCCAGACAATCAGTGAAGCCCCAAGCTTAGTATCACCAG
>CAZDCF010000087.1:0-3436 GCA_964503895.1 uncultured Nitrospiraceae bacterium
AAATCGCAAGAAAAGGGGTTGAAGGAAATCGCGCCTGCTTGTAACATGCCAGAATAACTGTAGGTGTCTAGACATGTATAGCGTTATCTTTAAACGATATTTTCTCACGGGCTTATTGGTCATCACCCCGATTTGGGGCACGTTTCTGGTGCTCAAAACCCTCTTTGTCGCCGTAGATGGTATCCTGGGAAATATGTTGGCGGATATAGTGACCGAGGACTACTACGTCCCTGGGTTGGGAATCCTTATGCTGCTAGCGCTTATTTTGTTGGCGGGCACGCTGGCTACTAATTTTCTAGGCGGGCGTCTTGTAAAGCGATGGGAAGAATTTTTGGAACGGGTCCCTGTCGTACGCGGGATTTATGCCACTCTCAAATCTATGATGGACATCCTCTCCTTTGAGCAGCGGGAAAAATATAATAAAGTTGTCATGATCCAATTTCCCAAAGATGGCAATTATGTTCTGGCCTTCGTGACAGGTGAAACACGCGATGAAGTACAAGAATTGACCACTGAAACACTTATCCATGTCTATGTGCCAACTTCTCCAAACCCAACATCAGGGTATTTTTTGCTGGTTCCGGAACGCGAAGTTGAGTCCGTGGACATGAGCGTGGAAGAAGCTATGAAACTCATCGTGTCCGGTGGGTTGTATTCCTCGGGAAAGACCATGGGCGTACCCACACTCGATCCTAAAGATGGAGCCCAATTTTCAGAGCAGCATGTTGAGGTGAAGACTGGTTAAGAAAACCATTAGGTCTTCACTGCCTATGAATCAACAAATCTCATGAAACGAATCTCTTCGATCATTATGGCCGCGGGCTTAGGGAAGCGTATGCGGTCTAAAACTCCCAAAATGCTTCACCCTGTCGCAGGACGGCCCATGGTTTGGTATATGGCCTCCATGGCCCGCAGAGTGTCTGATGGAAATGTGGTGTTCGTGGTGGGTCATCAAGGTGAACAGGTTAAGGCTTTTCTTGAGCAAGAAAAGAAGACGTTAGGGCCGTTTGATGCTGCTGTGCAAACCAAACAACTCGGGACCGGCCATGCCGTGAAAAAGGCCAAAGTTCATTTGCTGCCAAGGGGAAGACCGATTTCAGAATTGTGTCTTATCCTTAATGGCGATACTCCGCTTCTGACGCAATCCACCGTTGAACAACTTATTTCACAACATCGTGATACGCAGGCAACTGTTACGATTTTAACCACGGAACTGGAGAATCCGCACGGATATGGACGAGTTGTACGTCGGGCCAATGGCCAGGTCATTAAAATCGTGGAAGACAATGATGTCACAGTCAAAGAAAAAGCCAACAAAGAAATTAATGTTGGTACCTACGTTGTAAACAGTCTATTTCTATTCAAGGCCTTGGATAACTTACGACCCAATAATGCTCAAGGTGAATACTATCTCACGGATATCATTAGCTTGGCGGTGGCCGAAGGTTTACGAGTTAGTGCGATGAAAACGGCAGACTCCTCGGAATGTTTTGGCATCAATAGCCGAGAGCATTTGTCTTTTGCTGAACAGGTCATGCGAAGCCGAATTCGCTCTCGTTGGTTACAGGCCGGGGTTACCATGCTCGATCCTAAAACCACCTTGATCGATGATACTGTGGAGATTGGTCAGGACACCGTATTGTATCCAGGCGTCACTATCGAAGGCACGACCAAGATCGGTTCAGAAACTGTCGTACGTTCACACTCCAGACTCACCAATAGTGTGGTTGGGAATTTGGTGGTCATTGAAGATAGTTCAATCCTGGATGGCGCCTTAGTAGAGGATCAAGTTACAATCGGCCCTTTTGCGCGACTTAGGCCAGGAGCAACTGTCCGAATGAGGGCCAAGGTGGGTAACTTTGTAGAATTGAAAAATGTGGAACTTGGTGAAGAGGCCAAAGCGAATCATTTGTCATATCTGGGTGATGCAATCATTGGCAAAAAAGTCAATATTGGGGCAGGAACTATCACTTGTAATTATGATGGGTATAAAAAAGACCGAACAGTCATCGAAGACGGGGTCTTTATTGGGAGCGATTCTCAGCTAGTTGCCCCGGTCAAGATTGGTGAAGGTGCGGTCATCGGCGCTGGGTCCACTGTCACTAAAAATGTACCAGCGGATGCGCTTACACTTTCTCGAGTAGAACAAGTTAACCGCGAAGGATGGGCGGCACGTCGTCGAACATGGAATGCTAATGAAGTAGTCAAAGACTCCCCAAAGGGCTCAAGTAAAGCCAAATCTCAAAGTGCCAAGACTCCTAAAAAAAAATCCCATTAGTATTCTTGGACGCTCCTTTAGGTTTGTGATCAATGTTCTGCAATACGGTAGACATTCGTCTTAATATAATTAAAAGAATGCTGGCATTTTCAAAGTCTTTAATCAGGGGTTTAGCTTGTTTTTCTTGCTCGGAGGTGAAAAAAAGATTTTCTAGCTCAAATTGTGCCTGCGCGTTGGGGTACCAGGGTGCGTGTTGGTATGACTTTGAAATTTTAAGGGGTACAAAGAGAATATGTGTGGAATCATCGGATACATCGGCGATCAAAATGCCACTTCTGTCCTGGTTGAAGGGTTAAAGCGTCTGGAGTATCGCGGATACGACTCCGCTGGGATTGCTCTCCTCCAGCATGGGCAAATCGAGGTGCGTCGAAGCGTCGGAAAACTGGTAAATCTCGAACAAACTCTGCAGCAAGAACATTTATTCGGAAACGTGGGCATTGGTCACACCAGATGGGCCACCCATGGTAAACCGTCAGAGCAAAACGCTCATCCCCATCGATCAGGGAACGTGGTTATCGTCCACAATGGTATCATTGAAAATTATCTTACCCTTCGCCAGCGATTACAAAACGAAGGATACTGCTTTGAATCGGAAACCGATACGGAGGTTATTGCCCACCTTTTAGCCTTGCATATAAAAAAAGAAGGAAAGTCCTTGCACAATGCTTTTCGATCCGTCATTCGAGAGCTACACGGGAGTTATGCCATTGCCGGAATTTGTGAGGATGAACCGGATACCCTATTCGCAGCACGTTCGGGATGCCCGTTAGTCATTGGTACTAACGGAAAAGCCTCGTATTTGGCCTCAGATGTCACGCCGCTCTTGACCCATACTAAAGAAGTTATCTTTTTAGAAGATGGTGACGTGGGTGTTCTCTCGCCATCACGGATCAAAATCACTGGGGCTGAAGGCCGCCAGGCTATCCGAGAAGCCGTTACCATAGATTGGAATGCCGAAGCAGCGGAAAAAGGCGGGTACCCCCACTTCATGCTCAAAGAAATTCACGAGCAGCCACAAACCATTCTTGACACGATTCGGGGACGCTACAGCTATAATTCCGGGGAAGCAGATCTGCCAGACTTAGCCATGACTGCCGAAGAACTCCAAAATGCCAAACGTATTTGGATCGTTGCCTGTGGCACTTCGTGGCATTCAGG
>CAZDCF010000088.1:0-3422 GCA_964503895.1 uncultured Nitrospiraceae bacterium
AATTTTTTGAAGAAACTTGGCCCTTGTTGTTTTCAGATTATATTCAAACGGGAAAAGTCCGTTTAATTTATCGGGACTTCCCAAGGGCAATCAGCGGACCGAGTGTGGATACCGCCCTGGCTGCACGATGCGCCGGGGAACAGGGGCAGTATTGGTCTATGCATGATCGGTTATTCGCCAGCCATCGAAAATTTTCTCTTGACCAATTGCAAAAACAAGCTAAAGATCTGCGGCTCAACACGCGGCAATTTAACGAGTGCTTCCAAGCAGAACGATATATGGAATCCATTTATCAAGACCGAATGGAAGGAGGTAGCATTGGCGTACGGGGAACACCGCATTTTATCTTGTTTTTAACGCATAAACCCGAAGCCGGCCCATTTTTGGTGATTCCAGGCGCCTTCCCCTATACGGTTTTTCAAGAACAAATAGAAAAATTATTAAAGACAACTTCAGCCCAACAGGGCGACGACCATTTGTAATACAGGGAACTATTCATAGGGAGCAGAAAAATATTATCCAGAAAATAAATATATATTGAAAAGTCGAGAAAGCTAACCTATTCTTGTCCGAAACAACCAATTTGTTCTATTTGTCCATTTTAGAAATTATCTTAAATAGGTGATATCAATGGCGGAGGCTCAAACATTTTGGGCAGTAGAGTGTGCAGAAGGCGATCCAGATTTTTTCGTGTGCATGAGCTGCCTTAACGACGTCTATCGACGAAAAGTTCCAAGAGAATGCTCAAGTTGTGGAGCTACTTCCGCATTCGAATCATTCACCTTTGATTCCATCCAAGATTGGGGAACTGAAGAACTCATTGCGAAAGCCCAGGCTGTTTCTTCCGATGGAGCGCCACCCACGCGTGCGATTGCACCAGAACAGATCGCTCAATCTTCACCTGAAGCGACTTCCGCTTAACACTCAGTGAAACCTCTTCCTGGACCAGCCTTTCTTGTTGGAAACGAGTGGCGTGAGTCACCGGTCCGCCAATCCGTTACAAATCCTTTTACGGAGCAGGCACTAGCGGAGGTCTGTCAAGCCCAAGAGGCGGACATTGAACAGGCTATTCAGCTCAGCGTCTCAAGTTTTCCATCCCTAGCTCAATTGCCAGCACACCAACGAGCAAAAGCTCTTCACTATATCGCCGATGGACTCACCACACGGCAACAGGAATTTGCCAAAGTCATGAGTCTGGAATCTGGCAAGCCCATCAATGATGCCCTTCGAGAAGTTCACCGAGCCATTCAGACTTTCACGCTTGCCAGTGAGGAAACTAAACGTATGCTTGGCGAGACAATTCCCATGGACAACAGCCCAGGCATGGAACACCATTTGGGAATTCTTCGACGCGTGCCCATTGGCCCAGTCTTAGGCATTACACCCTTTAATTTTCCACTCAACCTTGTCGCACATAAATTGGCACCTTGTTTGGCTGTTGGGAATCCCTTTCTTCTTAAACCCGCACCGCAAACCCCTTTAACCGCGTTGCTCTTAGGAGAAATGATTTCGCATCTTGACCTCCCGTCAGGAACTGTCAGTGTGCTCCCTTGCGAGAATGCCCTAGCGGAATCTATGGTCCGAGACCCACGTATTCAAGCCTTGAGTTTTACAGGAAGCGCTACCGTCGGATGGACCCTTAAAAATAAAGCTGGGAAAAAACGAGTGGCACTGGAATTGGGTGGTAATGCCGCGGTTATTATTGAGCCAGACGCTAACCTTCAACTAGCGGCACAGCGTTGTGTCACAGGCGGATTGTCGTATTCCGGGCAAACCTGTATTTCCGTGCAACGAGTGTATATTCACCACGAGGTCTATGACCAATTCCTTAGACATCTTCTCGAACAGGTTCGCACAATTCCAATGGGTGACCCTCTTAATGAATCAACCGTTGTCGGACCTCTTATCGACAAAAAGGCAGCAACAAGAGTCGAGACTTGGATCCAAGAAGCCATTGCTCAAGGCGCAGATTGCCTTGTCGGGGGAACGCGAAAGGGTAACTTTGTAGCCCCAACAGTCTTAGCCAATATCCGACCGACAATGAAAGTCTCTTGCGAGGAAGTATTCGGGCCGGTTATAAACGTCTCTCGGTACCAAAATTATGAAGAAGCGCTGCGAGAGGTGAATGATTCACCATATGGCCTCCAAGCTGGCGTCTTTACCCAAAATGTCAATCGGATTTTTGAGGCGTATCGGCAATTGGAGGTTGGAACTGTTCTCGCCAATGAAATTCCAACATTCCGTGCAGATCATATGCCATACGGAGGAGTAAAAGATTCTGGGTTAGGCCGCGAAGGTGTTCGATACGCCATGCACGAGTTCACAGAACCCAAACTCTTAGTCCTCAACATTCCTCCTAACACAACATGATGCCTAAAATCTAATCAAGAATAAGATTCGTTCGATTCCTCAATCGTAAATTTCTCAACATAATCTTTATTACTCTAAAACTGTGAAAACTCTTTTGTAGTTTACATGTAACAAAAATGAAAACTTCTTAAAAAAATCCTTGCGTATTCCACGACAAATTTGCCAAGATGCGCCCCGTGTATTCATGCTAGCCTCATAACTGGATTTGTTTATGAATGGCAGCATAGCGAGAAATGGGTAAGGCCTTCTTGCCTAGCAGGGCATCCTTTCAATCTTGCAGACATCACCAATTATCTTTGAACATCGTGTGTCCCATCACACGAGAAAAATGGAGGGAGCATGGTTCCGACTCACATGTTTCTGACCCGAGGGGTCGGTGTTCATCGAGAAAAACTCGCATCGTTTGAGGAAGCTTTACGAGGGGCAGGAGTCGCATACTGTAACTTGGTCAGCGTTTCATCCATTCTCCCACCCAATTGTAAAATCATTCCGCGATCACGTGGAGAGAAATTATTAAACCCAGGAGAAATCACCTACTGCGTCATGGCTCGCTGTGAAACCAATGAACGAAACCGCCTTATTTCCTCCTCCATCGGCGTGGCAATCCCCGAAGGTCGACACCGAACCTACGGCTATCTTTCGGAGCATCACGCCTATGGTGAAACCGATGAAGAAGCCGGAGAATACACCGAAGATCTCGCCGCCCAAATGCTTGCAACAACCTTAGGCATTGAATTCGACCCTGATGTCGCGTGGAAGGAACGCGAACAAGTTTTTAAGATGGGAGGGAAGATTGTTCGCACTCAAAATATCACGCAATCCGCAATCGGCAAATCAAACCTCTGGACAACGGTTGTCTCCCTTGCGGTCTTTATCCCTCTTGAAAACATTCCGGATCCGGCAAAATCTACCAAAAAAAGAAAATAGTGGCCTTAGTCAGCAAAACTCGAATGACTTCTGCTTTTACAAGGAAAATTCCGCCCAGAGAACAGTGTGGTCCGAAGGATTTTTCGTTTTTCTAGGATTCAAGTCCACCTCAACCGTCGTGCATT
>CAZDCF010000089.1:0-3417 GCA_964503895.1 uncultured Nitrospiraceae bacterium
TTTGAACGAAGATTGGCCACCGCATTGTATGCCCCTCTAAATTTAAATGCGCCGACCCGTTGAAAATTTTCACACTTGAGATAAACAACGGCCTGTGAAATTTCGTTGAGCTGTCGTGAAGTATGAATGGGTGTCTTATGAGCAATGCCTTGGAGAAGCTCCGCTGCACCCTGTACATCCTGAAAAGTAGGAAGGACCATGGTTGAGGAAAGAGAATTTCAGACTTTTGACCAGTTAGATCATGAAGCCGTGACGCATCCACTCGTTCGATTCGAACTAACGCGGAATCCCCGATTTTTTATGCTCAGGCATTAACTCTTCCAAACGAAATTGTTTTGGGAGCAACACTGGAATGACAAGAGCCACTGGATCCCCTCGTTTAAAAATTGTGGGCTTGTCCAATTGGAGCAAAACATTCGCCACAAAGGCATCATAGTCAGGAAGAAAATCATAGAGATTGGGAGTTAGTTTATATTCTTGAGATTTAATTCCTTCCCAGACTGAAAACGTACGCTCCGGGCTATGATAAAAATGATTGGGAAGGTCCTTCAGCATGATGCCAATTTGCTTGGGATAGTAAAAACGAATCCCGCAACAGAGTTTGGCATAGCCACTGTTGAGAATCGTATCCACATACATTCCGGAAAATGATTTATAGCCAAGGAGCCGTTCTTCAGGTTTAATCTCGGGAGCCTGCCATTTGAATCCATCTTTGGTGCGTCGAATTTTGCAATCTACTGGACAACGGATTAACCACCCATACTGACTCACCATACGCACAGGACCGCAATCATCTGGAAGCACCTTGTACCCACTTGCTGCTAATTCCCGCTGTTCTGACAAAGACATATTGGTCATCAAAGGCCGATGCGAATTCATTTGAAGTTTCAGGCGTTCTGGAGCAATCGCGGTCGTATATTCCCGTTCCCAATAAATGGGCCATTGCATCTCACTGATATCTACTGAATCTTTCATGTTCTCAAATACTATCCGTTAGCCATTATTTTGAAACGTTCGACTGCCCCACTAAACCCCGCTTTACCATCCGCGCTGTCTCAGCGACACGTTTCCCCAATGCACGCGCATCGGCTAATTCATCTTGATCAATGCCAGGGCTCTTTCCTTCCGTAGTAGCGGATGCCCCAAACGCCCCGCCTCCGCTCACTACAATCATTTGATTGCCAAGCATGGCTGCAAGAATTGTCAACATGGTAACTTCCTTGCCACCCGAAACCTGCCCTCCCGTGGCAAACGCAGCGCCCACCTTGTTGCGCATTTTAAATTCCGGCCACACCCCAAACTTGAACTGCCAATCATCAAAAAATGTTTTTACCTCTCCCGCCATATTTGCCCAGTACACTGGGGATCCCACCACCAACGCATCTGATGAAAACAGTAGGTCAGCTGTAACCCTGCCTACCCGTTCCATTCGCACACGTGTTCCCGGAACTGATTCAGCACCTTTAACTACAGCCTGGGCCATTTTTTCAGTGTTTCCAGAATTTGAATGATAGGCTACCAGCACATTGACAATCTGTTCAGCCTGTTCAGCCTGTTCAGCGAAAGCAGGCGCAAGGCAGACAAGGAAGAAGTGCAGAATGAGATAAATCAACCAAGCGCTAAACCCTCTAGGAAAGAGTTTGATTTGCATGAAGACAACTCGCTTGACAACATACCGGGAAGAACGAAGTCTGGAAAGATGTCGAATATGTTACTGAGGAAACAACAATCTCAGTTCTTCAAGTTGCGATTGCACTACTAGGTAAATCATAAGTAATAGAATGCCACGCAATCCCACCACACTGGACTCAAATTTTCTTTGAATGTTCAAATTCGTTCCGTTTCTTCTTCCATATGTTCTTCAACAGAAACATGGGTCAGAGTTCCACGATAATCACATTTATGACACCGAACACGAAATTCTTCGACCCACTTTTCTTGAACAAAAGTTTGATTACATTGGGGACAAACAAACACCCCTCTGACATAGTGGACCTGCCGCTTTTGCTTCATGCTTTTCCTCCTTCAACGCCCCGATTGACCCGATCAAACAGATCGGCCTAAGCCTGCCACAGAGGATTTTCCCAATGCAACCTAGAAACCTTGTCGTTTAACCCTTGGAAAATATGCGGCATGCGCTTCCTTAAGACGACGTTGTTCCACGTGGGTATAAATTTGCGTGGTCGAAATGTCCGCATGGCCGAGCATCATTTGAACCGCGCGTAAATCCGCCCCATGATCCAATAGATGAGTCGCGAAGGAATGCCGAAGCATGTGCGGGAAAATTCGCTTGTTAATTCCTGCGCGCAAAGCCCGCCTTCGCAGGATGCTCCAAAAACTTTGTCTGGTCATGGGCTTTCCTCTTCTGGTGATAAACAAAGCCGATGAGCTATTTTGCTTGAGCAACAACGGTCTGGCTTCTTGAAAGTACCGCTCAATTTTCTTTCGAGCGATCTCACCCATTGGTACAATTCGCTGTTTGTCTCGTTTACCGGTGGGCAAAACATGCCCTATCTCTAAATTCACTTGTACGATATCGATACTGATCAACTCGGAAACCCTCAGGCCCGTGGCATATAACAATTCGATCATGGCTCCATCGCGCAGTTCTTCTGGACCTCCACTCTCGGGCAATTCAAGCAAGTTTGTGACTTCCACCTCCGATAACGTTTTGGGAAGCTTAAGCCACTGTTTTGGAGAGCGCGGCATTTGAGCCAGGACGTCGGGTAAACCTTTTTCCGTATTCAGGAACCTAAAAAACCCGCGAATGGCCGCCATGCACCGTGCTGTAGATGTCGGAGAAAGAGCCCGTTGCCTCAAAAATTCCAAAAAATCCTGTATAGTTTGGGCGTTCAGGGCCTTGGGATCTTGTATGTTTTGTCTTGCACAATGCTGCTTAAACTTTCTCAGATCTCTTCGGTATCCTTCGAGCGTGTTGGTGGCTAATCTACGCTCCGCCCCCAGGATCATGATATAGTGATCTAAGAGATAGTTGACTTCGCTCCCGACCTCGGCTTTCGTATCAGCCACCATGAATTTTTAGTTCCATTATGTTTTGTTTGATCAAGTATATTAAACCTTAGGCTATTTCCGCTTGTCCGGGTTAAAGAATCCTACAAAGAGACTTCTTGACAGCAGCCAGGTCTCGTCTAATATACAAAATGAGGAAGAAATACCGTATAGAATTGTCTCCGAGAATGCCGATGCATAAACTTTTTAGTTTCAGAATACCCACGGGTTTGACTTATTTTCTTTGGTATCTATGCCTAACCCTGGTGGTTTCTCCACATGTTATTGCACAATTAACAGATGTTCCAATTCCAAAAGAACCCAACCCTCTTGCTGTGGCTCAAGGAGAACGCCTAAACCACATTAAAGCCCTTCTAGAAGCAAAACAGACTGACCAAGCATTAGTCA
>CAZDCF010000090.1:0-3377 GCA_964503895.1 uncultured Nitrospiraceae bacterium
AATCATAAACAACATTGTCAAAGGTTTCATCCGTTGAATGTAGCGGGCTGAAAGGAGGAGTGACATGAATACGAAAGGCATTATTAGTACAAAAGTTTTGGTTATGGTAATTGCTGTGGCAATTACAATCGGTCTAGGAATGCCCGAAGCAAAAGCAGTAGATTTAGTAAAAACTCAGGCCGCCTTTAAGCTGTCTTATGCTCAAGAAGCGGTTAAAAATTTCTTCGGTGCCATTGCAACAACAAAAAAATTAGTGGCCAGTGAACCAGGTTTATATGAAGGTGCACTACGCCTGGGTTATCTGTATGGAATAACGCAAAGCTACCCGGATTCGGTTGCGGCCTACAAAAAGGCCAGTAGCCTCAAACCAGAAGCCGTTGAACCCAGACTAGGCTTAATGGGAATCTTAGGAAGATTACAAAAGTGGGATGATGTAATCCAGGAAGGCCAGAATGTTCTTGGAATAGATCCTCATAATTTATCAGCTCTGAGTCAGATTGCTGGAGCTCAGTATACTAAGAAAAACTGGGCAGAAGCCAAAACAACCTACAACAAGGTTTTAGCTCTCTATCCAGCAAATTTAGAAATGAAGCTGGGCCATGCCTGGGCAACATTCTTTGAAGGCGATAAAAAAGCAGCATTAGATGAGTTTAACCTGATTCTTACCGTTAGTCCTGGAAATGCTCGTGGACTGGCAGGATGGCGTGCATCTAACGCTAAGAAGAAAAAATAATTTAGCGGCCTAGCATTTCTCCAGGTGGAGTTGCGCACCCTCTTAAGGAATAGGTATTCCTTAAGAGGGTGTCGTGTCTCTGAAATGGCCTTTCCAGGATTTCTTGCAAACGGGCAGTGGAGTAACGTTACCCAAAGGTTTTCCAAACAACGACCACTGTATCGAGGAACCATTCTAATATCTAGATTTGGTCAGTTGCGTTCAACTGACTATTTTTACAGTTTCCATTGTAGAGAAGCCACTTCTTCCTAAGCACCTTAGAGTATTGTTACATGAATAAAATTAATTTTAAAAAGCTGTTGTCAGTGGTAAACATTGGCGGATCTGACTCCAAAACAGATCCACCCCATGGGGCAGAAGAGGCATCCCCAGACATGTCTGAGATTTTGTTAGCGACACGGGGGGGAACATTATCTTTAGAATACTTAAAGCGTCTTTCTATAAGTGAAACGAATATAGTTTTTGATCCAAAAACCGGAAATTCCTTCTACATTAACGACACAGCTGGTCTTATCTTAAAGGGTCTACAAGCCAATAAAAGCCCTCATGCGTTGAAGGCTACCATAGCCAAACAATACGCAGTGGATTCAATAGTAATAGAAAGGGATTTTCTTGAGTTTATAGACCAGATTAAGGACCTTGGATTGGCCTAATGGAGTCACGTAGATTATGCGTTGCGGTAACAGGCCTCCATTGTGGTGAAAATCCAGCTCCTGGGACCTCGGTTATCCGTTGCATCAGGGCTGAGCCTGCCTTTCAAGGTAGCGTGGTGGGTCTGGCCTATGACCCTCTCGACGCTGGTATTTATGCGGATGGCTTGATTGATGCTGTCTACCTGCTACCATATCCTTTGACTGGATTGCAGGCCATAAAAGATCGCTTGGCCTTTGCCGATGAAGCGTACAAGATCGATTTTCTGATTCCCACCCTGGATACCGAATTATCTAGTTTCATCCGGCTCAAATCTTTTCTCTCTGATCGTGGTATCCACACCCTATTGCCAAGCGAAGACGCGTGGTCTGCCACGCTCAAGGCAAGATTGCCCGCGTTAGCAGAAAAATGTAGCTTTGCTACTCCATTGATTCGCCCAGTATTTAGCCAGTTCGCAGCTTCCCTAGGCATTCCAGGAATCCACTACCCAACCTGGTGGCCACCAGTAATGGTCAAGGGAGTATTTAATGAGGCCTACCTTGCTTTTTCAAGTGCCCAAGCCTACGTTTATTGCGGCGCCCTCGCCAGCCGCTGGGGCTACCCCGTAATTCTTCAGGAACATATAGTTGGCACAGAATATGATATTGCAGCTTTAGGTGATGGAACCAAGGAAATGATTGGTTGTGTCGCAATGCGGAAAGAGTCCATTTCTTCATCCGGAAAATCTACAAGCGGCGTAATTGTTTACGAAGAAGAGTTGTTCGATTTGGCTAAACGTATAATCGAATGCCTTTCATGGAATGGGGCCCTAGAAATTGAGGTCATTAAAGCAGCCCGTGATGGGCTGTGGTATATTCTAGAAATCAATCCACGGTTTCCGGCTTGGATTTTTGCCGCCGCAGCAGCAGGACAAAACCTACCATTTGCAGCGCTTCAACTAGCGTTTAACGAAGACGTAAAACCTATGCGTGAATATACTGCAGGAATGCGTTTTTCACGGTATACCAGTGATCTTATTGTCAGACAGCCCGATTTCGAAACTCTATCAAGCTCAGGAGAACTTATGCGGGAGGATGTAAATGAAGGAACGATATGAACGCCCGGTAATTCAACTACAGACCGAAGGCCAAAGAAGTCACTTCGCATATGACGGAAGTTCCCGGGCAATGACGGCAATTGAAGGGGTTCCTATCAGCAAATTAGTGGATCAATTTGGATCACCGTTATTTGTATTTTCTGAACGCACTCTACGACGTCAGTATAAAGACTTGTATCGGGCGTTTTCAGTAAGATATCCGGCAGTACAACTTGCTTGGTCCTACAAAACAAATTACCTTCGTTCTGTATGCACAATTCTGCATAGCGAAGGGGCCTGGGCGGAAGTCGTTTCGGAATTTGAATATGAGATGGCTTGTCAAATCGGTATTCCGGGCCCAAAGATTATCTTCAACGGGCCCTTCAAGTCAGTATCAGGCCTTGAGCGAGCTGTAAAAGATGGTGCACTTATTAACCTGGATAATACTGATGAATTGTATGCCATGTTCGACATTGCCGACAGATTGGGGAAGTCTGCGGATGTTGGAGTGCGAATCAATCTAGATGCCGGACTAGAGACAAATTGGAGTCGGTTCGGCTTCAACTTGGAAAACGGTGAGGCTCGCAAGACCGTACGCATGGCGGTTGAATCTGGCAAGTTAAATATTACAGGTCTTCATTGCCACGTTGGAACATTTATACTTGATACAGAAATTTATCGCAGACAGGCAAAAAAATTGGTAACTTTTGCCCATGAAATACAGAAGGATTTTGGTGTTACCCTGAAATATATTGATGTGGGTGGAGGTTTTGCCTCTACTAATACCTTGCATTATCAATATTTAACTGGGTCGCAAATCAGTCCATCCTTCGATCAGTATGCTGAAGCCATTTGCAATGAATTACTCACCCTTGAATCACCGTCAGGCACTCCCCCACTTCTTATTCTTGAGACGGG
>CAZDCF010000091.1:0-3375 GCA_964503895.1 uncultured Nitrospiraceae bacterium
GGAGGCGCTACCTAATCGACGTTTACGGTTTGTAGCCCCTTTAGTTTTGCTTCGGCTTCTCCTTGTGTGATCTCGCCATCTTCTACCATGGTGTTCAACTTCTTTTGAATGTCTCCCAATGAAGGTTCTCCCTTGAAGTCGTTTCGAGAGCCAAAGAAACGGCCGTGGCCTTTCCGACCTTTATGGTGTCCCATTTTCCCGAAGAACGGTTTCCCAATTGTTGGGACGCCCTCGGGTTTTAACTGAATCCAGTTAAGATACTCGTCTGCCTGTTCCTGGGTTAACTTACCATTTTCAACTAGGGCATTAAGCTTATTGTGGATAGCTTCATCCCTGAGTTCTTCGCGAGCCTGCTTTATTGCGCGATCGACGACCGCCGTATCCAGCCCTAGTATCTCCGCTACCTTGGTGGCCAGCTTACTGGCATTAGAGTCGCCCCCTTCATTTCCCTGTGCAAGAGCAATGCTAAAGCTGATTATTGCTACTGCGACCACTGCTATTGAGAGCGGTATGATAATACGCAGTTTTTTCATTCTCGATATCCCTCTCTAACGATTCTATTCCCGTTCACCAAATTATAACACCGCTGCTACATGAAACGAATCATCCGGTGAAAGGTTATGAGACTTTTGGAATGTCTTCCTATACACTACCTCTAACAGACTTGGGGCGCTTGCAAACTCCAACTATCACCCCACTCCTGCCTCTGGGGGCAATATAGGCTAGGAGTTGCTATTCGGGGCCAAGCCTCAATTAGATTTTGCAAGATGACTCCCATCGACACTAAGAAACGACTGATACAATGTAGCGCCATTAAGGTTGTTGCCCTGTGCCCTCTTAAAGTCTAAGAAAATGACTCCAACGATGTGTGAGAATGTCTCGAATTAGAGACCATTACTAAGGGAGGTTAGATACATGCCTAAGGACAAAGTAACCGCAACTCTTGAACTGGAGCGAGACCACCTGGAATGGCTGAATACCATCGCAGACCAATACGACCTCGCGGACGAATCGAAAGCGGCCCGAGTGCTCTTTGACTACGCGAGTCAGGATGCAGACAAAGAACTTATATTCGCGGCTGAGAACGCCAGGTGCCAACACTGCGGCTAGTATCGCCAAGAGTTCCTGGGAGGCAGCGCTAGGGCCTGGTGGCGTGGGTCGTGCGATGGTGACAGGTAAGGGTGTAATATGCCTCTATACCGCCAGCTGTACCTAATCGCCCATTGGACTCCTAGCCTTTAGATTCCATCGGTTACAGCTGATCAATCAGAGAATGCTATTAAGGTTGATAAGGCTGTTGTGATGTAGCATGCCGTGGGTCAGACCTGTACTTAACTGAGCCAGTGCTTCCCTGACGAGCCATCCAGCAAATCCGCCATGCGGGAACAGAGATTGTTCATAAGAAACCTACCGATATAACTCTAATACATCCCGTCAATCTAAAGGACATAACTGCTGCAATTGACCCGGCGAGTGGCAGCACGAAAACCATTTGAGTTGTGACAACTGATTTATTTTAGTATGCTGCCTCGGGAAATTGACGTCCGAACGTTTGGAGAAGAACATGGATTTATCACACCCAGATGGCACTGGAACTGTGACCATCACAGGCGTCACCATAGACGAAGCAGGCATTACGTATAATTTCGAGGGTCCGATAGAGGGATATGGAACGGCATATATAACTCAGTATTGGCGCCCAGTTGATGCCGAAAAATCTCGTGGCACTATGGAAGGGGAAGCACGTATCTTGTTTGACGACGGGACCTTGGCTGCTTCGCCTCTTCGCGGAACTTTTCGTAGAGATGGCACGAGCGCAAAACTATACTTCACGGACAGCGTGAGCAATGGTGATATGAACTTCGTTTCTTGGGATGTCGACTTTATAGGAAAAAATGTTACGGTGAAATACTTTTCGTTAAATTCCTAAATCAACCGCGAGTTGACTAAGAGAAAAGCTCAGACGAAACCCTCACCTTTTCTTTGACTTCAGGATGGGTTTCCAGGCCCGACTATATGCTTCGTCACACGCATTCAAGAAGGCCGATATCGCAAACTCATTCGAGCGATCACAATCGCGGCTGGCATGACTGTACTTCTGAAGGCGGTTTTACCGATAGCGTGGCGAATGCGCTGACTCTCTGAATACAATAGTTCTTTATGCGGCATCAAACACCCGGTTGTGCTAATACTCCATAGGGCCCCTAGCCTTTAGGTTCCAGCTTGCAGTTATTAGGAACTGAGGACAATCGTACCCGTGACCCCCTGCATACAGAGCCTAGTTGTGCCAAATATGGCGGTTAAACGTTCCCAAGCCAATCCCGATACGTTGCCCAACGGTTGTTCTTGCATATTTCTTCAGGTCTTTCCGCTATATGGGATGACAGCTCATACGATACCCATTCGCCCAAATGGAAAACGTTCATTTCAAAAGATCAAGGTAAAGTAAAAACACTAATCACAGGCAAATGATCGGAAGTCATAAGAGTATCTTCTGAACGCACTTTGTGTTCAACAAGTGTCAAGCTCGCCGTATAGAACAAATAGTCGATCGTTCTATCAAACACGGCAGGGCCAAGATGGTTGGGTGAGTAAGTGAACCACTTAGCATGATCATCGCCGTTCATGCTCTCTAAAGATGGTATGCTCTCAAATGCTTGCAGCATGGGTGAAAGCTCTGTTCCATTTGGGTTGTAATAACTTTTACCTTCTATATCCAGCAAATTGTATGCGAAAGAAGAAGGCAATAAGTTAAAATCTCCGCCAAAAATGACGGGACGATATTGCTGAGTTTGCCATCTAGCCATTAATTTCTTGACTTGATTAACTTGAATTTCCATCGTATTAGAGGATTGAACAAAGGCACATAGATGAGTATTCATTACGATAAGCGTGCCTGAATTTTTAATAGGTAATTGAACTTCCAAGATAGCCCTTTTTGGATTCATCTGCTGCACAATCCAAGATTGCGATTGTTTACCAGTTAAAGCATAACGAGTAGCTTGTGTGATCTGGTATTTAGATATGGTTGACAACTTCATACCCACTGATCCCATAAGAGCGGGGTGTGGGACAAAGTTTGCTTGCCAATAGAAGGTTGAAGCATGGTTGCCGTAGTCTTTGGGTAACAAAGCCAGCAGTTCTGTGAGTTGATCTTCGTACTCTGTACGTTTTGCCCCATCATCCACTTCTTGTAGCAGCACAATGTCTGGCCGCTCAGTGATGATGACTTCGGCGATTTGTTTCAAGACTTTTATACGTGTGGTTATGGATGGCCAAGCGTCTTTACCACCGTCAAAGAAAAAGTGGTTATTCTGGTTGCCTGCCAGGAATTGAATATTCCAAGATAATACTTTAATCTTCTGACCAGATTTG
>CAZDCF010000092.1:0-3373 GCA_964503895.1 uncultured Nitrospiraceae bacterium
ATCGTGATGGTTTGGTTTCCTATAACTCTGGAGTAATTATTGATAAATTAGAAGCCGCTTCTGCCCAAATGGACGAAGATTTTTGGTTAGGGAAGGAGAATGTCAATGGCTGACAGTGATCGGATTGAACAGCTCTTATTATCGCTTCGTGATGATAATGAGGGGTTAAGAAATCATGCAGCGACGGGACTAGGGCAAATTGGGGAAGCCGCTATTCCGAAGCTCATAGAGCTATTTGAAGATGACGATTTGGTAATACGGGAAGCGGCAACAAGTGCGGTTGTCCAAGTCGGGGAGTCAGCCATCGATCCGCTTATTGAAGCACTTGAGGAAGGTGAATGGGCTGTTCGAGAACAAGCCGCTACAGCATTGGGGAAACTAAAGACACCCAAAGCGGTAGATTCGCTGGCCAAAGCGCTGAAAGACAAGGATGGTGGTGTGAGAACAGCTGCGGTCTGGGCCTTGGAGCGTATTGGGGATTCCCGCGCGGTTCCTGCTTTGATCGATTGTCTTATGGATACGATGCTTCGCGAGGATGTTGCACGTGTGTTGAAAAAAATTGGAGATGAACGGGCCACTGATGCCTTAATTGAAGGATTGCAGGGTTCGAATTGGATCGTGCGTCGTCATGCGGCCGAAGCTCTTGGAAAAATTGGTGATGCCAAAGGTTATGGTCCACTGGTGGAAGCGTTGTCTGACGAAGATTGGTTAGTCCGGCGGAATGCCGTTGAATCCCTAGCACGGCTAGGTGATACTCGGGCAATTAAATCCGTTGTACCCCTTCTCGAAGATGAAAATGAAATGGTCCGAGATACAGCCGGAGGGGTTTTAGCGAGTTTGGGTTGGAAGCCTGAGACATGATAAAAAACCAATCGATTTGAAAAACTATTAGGAACTCTGATATTCCTATGCCAGGTGTTTCAATCATAGGATTTTGACACCTGAACTTTAAAGAGGAGAAGTACTCATGGCAGAAGATCCAGCTAAACTTGTTCAAATAACCCCAAAGAGCGCCAAGGCCGATGGATTTAACCTGGTGACCGAAAATGTTACGGCCATTAATATCGAAGACGGACAGATTGAGGTTGAACTCCTAGCCTACGATGGTAAAACCGTGCTTCTGGATGTGGCGGAGGAAGTGCTAGAGGATCTTCAACGAATTAAACTTGGTGACGGGGCTACCCTCCGGGTTGTTGAAAAAGACGGTAAACGGGTTGTAAAGCAATTCCGCATTCGGTCTAAAGATCCCAATGTTGTGAAGCTGGATGCGGCGATTATGGATTTGCAGGATTCGCATTGGCTGAACCGGAAATATGCTGCTGAAGTGTTGGGGGAGCTTAGAGCATCCGAGGCAGTTGATGTTCTCGTGGCTTGTCTTGAAGACGAAGTGGGGGATGTCCGGAATCGGTCTTACGAAGCTTTGATAAAAATCGGCGCCCCTTCCGTACCTAAGGTCATTCCACTCTTGGTTTCTGAAGAAGAGGAACTTCGTCAATCGGCGACGGAGATTCTACGCAAGATTGGAAAGCCGGCAGTCGAACCGCTAGCCACCGCGCTTGGTGACGCGGATGCTCCTTTGAAAAAACGAATTATGAAGGTTTTGGATCGAATGGGGTACAAGCCTAAGGAAGCGTGAGGTATTTGGTCACGTGTTACTTGTCGCCGCTAGATGTGCAGAAAAGTCTTCGGTGGGGAGTAACAAGTAAAGGGTAAAAATCCGTTTTGGATCATTACTCTTTTAATTGTTTATCAGGATTTGTTGAGCGGATTTTCTCCTGTTGTGGGTCGTCCTACCGACACATAGTAAAACCCTTTTTCTGCTACTCGTTCAGGGTCATACACATTCCGAAGATCGATAAAGATTGGACTTTTCAGCTTGCCTTTCAATAGGTCCAAGTCAAGATTTCGGAATTGATTCCATTCCGTAGCCAAAACCAAGGCGTCAGCTCCTTCTGCCGTATCGTAAGCATCTTTGCATCCAATCAATTCGGGGTACCGCTTCAAGGACCCTTCCTGTCCTTCGGGATCATGAGCACGGATTTTACATCCCTCCTTCATTAGGTGTTCGGCGATCACAAGGGCTGGGGAGTCTCGTAAGTCGTCGGTGTTGGGTTTGAAGGACAGACCCAATAACCCGATAGTTTTTCCTTGCATATTACCCAAAGTCTCTCGAATTTTATCGACCATACGCCCATGCTGCTGCTCATTCACGCGTTTGGTTGTCGCAGCCAACTTCATTTCATACCCAGCCTCGCTTCCAATGTGCACCAGAGCAGCTGTGTCCTTCCCAAAACAAGATCCTCCATAACCCGGGCCAGCGTGCAGGAATTTTGAGCCAATCCTTTTATCCAATCCCATGGCTTTTGCCACGGTTTGGACATTACCTCCTAACAATTCACACAGATTGGCGACTTCATTGATGAAGGAAATTTTGGTTGCCAAGAATACGTTTGAGGCATACTTAATCATTTCGGCAGTTGGAATATTGGTTACCACGACTGGCGTTTCAATCAAATACAAAGGTCTATACAACTCTTTCATAATAGCCGCTGCTTTTTCAGTATCGACACCGATCACGACTCGATCCGGTCGCATGAAGTCTCCAATGGCGGAGCCCTCGCGTAAAAATTCTGGGTTGGATGCGACATCAAAATCTGTCAGATTTTTTTGGTTGCTTTTGATCAAATCCCTAACGCGATCGGCTGTTCCCACAGGAACGGTCGATTTAGTTACCACGACTTTATAACCCGTCATACGGCTTCCAATACTACGTGCCACTTCGTCTACATACGAAAGATCAGCGGAACCGTCTGGCTGTGACGGGGTCCCAACAGCGATAAAAATGACGAGTGCGGTATCCAAGGCCGCATTCAAATCCGTGGTAAACTTGAGATTCCCCGACTTCTTCCCTTTTGTCACCAATTCTGCCAAACCTGGTTCATAAAATGGCACTTCACCTTTTTCTAATTTTTCAATACGCGTGAGGTCCACATCCATACATGTTACGCGTAAACCAAATTCTGCAAAGCAGGCACCTGTTACTAATCCAACATACCCTGTTCCAAGAACGCTAATATGCACGTCAACCTCTTGAGTGAAGTGGGACAGCTAATAATCTAAGGATGCATTCATAAGCTGAAAAACTTGTGTTAAGTTTCTGTACAGACCTTGGTATTTCAAGGCGAGAAATTTGGATCGAAATACTATTGTAAGCGGTACCGATGAATTGAAACTTCAGAAAATACGCACCTACATTTAATAACGGTCTGCTAGAAGAACAAACTCCTATGGTGACATTCATGGTCAGCTTGACACAGTATTATTACGGAAACTAGAATCAAAATCTACCGAATTTACTTGAGAGCGGGAATAG
>CAZDCF010000093.1:0-3347 GCA_964503895.1 uncultured Nitrospiraceae bacterium
CCAAAAACAATAATCGCGATGAAGGACGATGGGTAGCCGTTCGAGAACGCGCGGTCGAGGCGTCTTCGCTAGAGCAATAGACGGCGGAGGTCATTTACACGTTCTAGTTAAGGAATCTGGGAACAACTGTTAGTACAAAAACGGTCGAGAATCCCTAAAGAATGAGTTCATTAAAGGCTTTTTCGTGTATGCATAATGGAGGGGTAATACTAGTATGAATGAGGGTAGCTAGGTCGGTTGGTGAAGACTCCGAAGTCAGTCTAGTGAATCAACATTGATCAAATACGACGGGCTGGATATCTTGATCTTCGTGTGTAAAGTGAAAGCCTCAAACATCGAGGAAACTAGGTGATTACGATCCCGTCTTTTGACAAGAAAGGAATCATGAATCGGTAAAACTGGAATATGTTGATTTGTCAGGATCTCGAGAACTGACATACATATCTCTGAATCGATCCATTGTAAATACATCCCCTTGTCAGACATGAGGTAAGGTAAAAGGTGTTCCCGCCAGCCAATGATCCTTTTGATTAACGCAGTTGGTGTCGTATTGAGTGTTGGCCAAAGTTCACTGAATTGTCGATGCTCTTCATCAAGGTCTGGGTGACTGTAGAGGCTGGTAATGTAGGCAATCGCAGCCCTTTGATTCCTGACGTAAAAAAGACCATTCAGAACTCGTTTGATGAACTTTCTCCCTATTTGCCAATGTGGCCCAATCCCAGTACTGCCAGGGAATTCTTGTGGGTAGAGACTAATCGGTTCGTATGGGTCAGATGGTTGAATGCCCGCTAACGCATAGGCAATATTTGGCTGAAAACTCCTGTAATCCGCCTCGACCACTTCTTGGTTGTCGATTAATACTTTTGATCGATCTCGTTTCGACAAACTTTGCCAGGAAGCATGCCAGTACAAGCGCCCGCCGCGTTTAAAATCGTGGGCCACCTGGTAACCGAAAATACGTCTCGCCTTTAAAAGATCTTTTCTTGATAACGTTCCAGACTCCGAAAGAACGATTGTGTGACGAGTGAGTTCATGAAGATAGTTCGCTAGTTGTTGCCGCATTTTGGCAGTCTGCTCTGTCTCCTCATAGTCCACCCAGGTACGAATTCTTCTTGGATTCGTCCAAAAAGCTCCGGGATCGACAACCTTTTCAGTCTTGGCTAACCATATGGTTTCGTAATTTGTTGGTGGATCAAGCTCATCTCTGTTGAGGTTTGCCTCCCGGAATCGCCGAACCAACCGAAGGGAGGAGCGTATCTTGGTATTCGCACCAAAACCCGATCGAGGATCTTTGAATCCCTTTTTAACTTCGATCAAACGGGACTCTTCTAGAGCATCTAACACTCGAAGCGCGGGTTGGTATCGAAGCCCAAGAGCGTTATAGCGTTTCGCCATGACCCATTTGTTTCGATTCCTGTCAACGCCGAGTCCGTGCTTTCGATTGCCATGGGTGACCCAAAGATCAAAGAGATCAACCAACACCCACCGAAGATGTCGCTCCAGTTCACTATTGTCGAGGTGAAGAAGTTGGCGACGATTCGAGCGAGAGTCCTCAACCTCATTTAGGATCTGTCTTGTAAATTGTCGAAATGGTTTCCGGTAGCTGTAAACATTGATATCAATGGGGCGCGTGTTTTCAAACCACTTGGCTCGAGGAGGGGACATTTTCGGTTGAATTGATTACCTAGGAAGGGCAGGGTGTCACTCGATGCCTCAAGGTCGCCCACCTTAAAGGACAAGGTCTAAGTTGAACATTAACAAACCCTGCTTCCCCACTTGGTCGCGGCTCAATTCATCAAGTTGCAATTCCCGGTACATAAACTGCACTGAAATTGCACTTCTGCCTCAAAAACGTTGGAACGACTTAAGAATCAGTGGATAGTTAGTCCGTTGTTCATCTATTCATTGGTCACGAATCCCACGATCGTTCGACAAACAACGTCAATTTGGAAAACAATCCATTACCCCTGGGCAAAGGGGGGGTGGGGCCAAAACTGCTCCCCTCGAAATCGTGATTACCCTCAATCCGACGGTGCTGCCGGACAAAAAGAAACTTCCGCCCTACAAGAAGGTCGACAAGCGAACGTGGGGAAGATGGATGATCTTGTTAAGAGCAGAGGATTTGGTGGGGGGGTTGGGTTAGCTCTGCATCCAACCACAGAATCGATATTCCGTCCTTATTAATAGACTGGGGCATCTAGATTCAATAGTTAGTCGTTGTTATAACGGGGAGCATCTGCCAATCTCCATATTCGGCGTATTTTTTTTGTGCGGATCGGTAAAATTTCCGTCAGGGTACTTTGCAGAAAAATCGATATCGCTCCAGTTGCCATAAGGATCAACCTTGAGAAATTCCATATTTTTTAGACTGAAAAAGAGACGGCTCAACGTCACGCTTGAGCAGGATTCGCAATCTAGAACCCATTTTTCGCGACACTCAAACCAGCTCTCTTCCTCGTTTATGAGATTGCAGTAGCCCCATGTCCACTTTTCGCCAAGAATGATGACCCGATAAACTGCCCCCCCGTACCACTCTGCTATCACTCCTTCCAAGGGTGAGCCGTCCGGTGTGGCGGTAGTAATGATGTACTTCGAATCCGCCTTGAACTCTTGGACATGCCATGACTCATTGCTATAGACAAATCCGGTCTGTTTGTCAGCCACACAAAGAATCTGTGTACAACTGGCACAGGTCGCTGCCTCAGCAACGCTGGTGACGACCAACAAAAGAAAGGCGAGAATGTATTTCATGGTCATAATCTCCTCCAGAAGGAAGGAGTTTCTTTGCACCCATCTTATCCGCAGTACAGAGAAGCAGGTAAAGAGGTCTAGATTATTCAGATATCATGTAGTACTTGCGTAAGGTTTCAGTAATTTCCCAAATACATTGGGTTCCCTTGGCGATGAAGAAGGTATCACCCGTTGTAAAAGTGTCAAACGAGCCATCAGCATTGGTTAGAGTGACCGATCCTGCCAGAACCGTCATCATTTCATGTGCGGGATAGGCGTCGATTTCCTCGCGACACGGAGCGCATTCCCAAACGCCACTTAGAGTCGAGCCGTCTTCGGTCTGGAAAAAAGTGTGGTTCACCTCTCGTTTATCAGCGGTTGTAAAAGCATCCTGATCGGTAAAATTGGACGGTTGCATTCCGGTAGCAGGCTCGCCATCCGGTAAAAGTCGAAACACCTTAGTTGTCATGTGAACTCCCTGTAGTTATTACGACGTTTCATACTACGATCTTATGCCTGTTACAGAGAGGCAACCAGAGGGTAATGCTGATGCGCTATACGCATTTAAGAGCAGAGGATTTGGTGGGGAGATTGGGGTAGTTGCTGCCAATATGAAG
>CAZDCF010000094.1:0-3277 GCA_964503895.1 uncultured Nitrospiraceae bacterium
GTTAAACTGGTTTCCTTATGAAGTTTGACCACGAGGTCGTGGGTCAAAGTACGGGTTGAGCCACCGGCTCCGTACGTCACGCTCACATAGGCGGGTTTGAGAGGGACCAATTGTTGAATGGTTCGAAATAATTCCTGTGAGGAAGCTTTCGTTTTGGGAGGAAAAAATTCGAAACTAATCGCCGGTTGGTGTTGTTGTAAGATTTGGGCAATATGCATGTATGTCCTTATGCTGGGATGTTTGTGTTCCCAGAAATTGTTTATTCAAAAAATTTCGAATGTAGTGTTTCCGTTCGTCCATTGACAGACTAGCACAATGAATATTGTTCGAAAAGGTGACCCCTGTTGTTGGAGTGATGAGACCATACGGATGTTGAGTTAGTAAGCAGTTTGTGAGGAGCGATTCCCATGAAAAGCGGAAGTTCGAAGGAGTTGACCATAAGAGTTATCCAAGGCAGTATCCTAGATGTTGATGTCCAGGTTATTGTCAATGCGGCGAATAGTCATGGGTTAATGGGTGGTGGTGTCGCAGGGGTTATTCGGCGTGCGGCTGGTTTTCAGGTAGAGGATGAGGCGCGAAAGCAAGCCCCCATTCAAGTGGGAATGGCGGTACTTACTTCAGGTGGGCGAACCAAATTTCGTGGTATTATTCATGCTCCCACTATGCCGGAGCCGGCTATGCGAATTTCAGTATCTAATGTTGGGGCGGCAACGCGGGCCGCGTTAGCTTTAGCTGACGAAGAGGGATTTCAATCTGTGGCTCTTCCGGGTTTGGGAACTGGGGTAGGAAAAGTTTCACCCGAGGAAGCTGCTCGTGAAATGATAAGAGAAATTCAACAATTCCATCATAAGATTTTGCAGTCTGTTGTTTTGGTTGATGTTGACCCCGCCATGATCCAAGCGTGGAAAGACCTCCTTTGATAGGTTCGCGGGGATCAAGGGTTGAAAGATTAAGGTTTTGTTAATGAGAAAAGATATGAGATATTGAAGCATGCCGCTTGAAGACGAATTTTCTGATATTGTCAAAAAAGCTAGGTTTGGTCTTGGGCAATCTCTCGAACAAGTGACCCAAGAAACAAGCTTATCCCCTAAAGATTTGGAAAGCTTTGAAAAAGGCGCGCGTATGCCTGCGGTGTCAGAAGTCGAAGATTGTGCCAAGGCGCTATTATTGAAACAGGAGGCCTTAAAGGCGGTGGCTATTGAACAGTGGGAACCAATCCCTTCACCAAGTTGGGTAGAGACTGCTGTGGTCACGGTCCGTGGAGACATTGGTGGTTATGAAGTCAAAGGCTATATCCTCTTTGATTCAGCAACTAAGGAAGCGGTATTTATTGATACTGCTTACAATGCCAAGGCCATGCTGTCCGAATTGACTGTGCGAGGGCTCAAATTAGTTGGCGTATGTTTAACCCATGGGCACACTGATCATGCAGGAGGATTGGATAAAATTTTAAAAGAATGGCCTGTCTCGGTGTACTTGGGAAATGGAGATTTTCCGCTTTTGTCCTGGAAACCGAATCGGGGCTCTCTCGTGATGCCTCAAGACAAACAAAATATTTCCGTAGGTACCCTAATGATGACCTGTTTAGCCACACCTGGCCATACTCCTGGTGGTTTCTGTTATCAAGTTTCTATTGGCAAACATGATTTGTGTTTTGTTGGCGATACGCTCTTTGCCGGTTCCATCGGACGCTCGAATCCCTTCTCGCTCTATCCTTCGCATTTGCAATCGGTTCGTGAGTGTGTGTTACAGCTTCCCCCCGAGACAGTTTTGCTTCCCGGTCATGGTCCTGCAACGACGGTTAAGGAAGAAATGGCGTACAATCCTTTTGGAACATAATCTTCCTAGTTAGGACTGTAGACACTCATGGATGATTTCAAATTTCCCGCTGATCGGCCAGAGCAAGACTTGGGAGAAGATGACCCATTTGATTCAAAAAAATGGTCGCCAGATTGGGAAACCCATATTCCTGAAGCACCGAGCTTATTTTCTGTTCTATTCCTTCCAATCATTCTTTTCGTTGTCACGGTTTTCACAACACTCTGGGCTGGTGCTTATCAGGTCAATTTGAAGCCAGTAGAAGGGCCACTAGATTTTTTGTTTCGGTATCCAGAGAATTTGTTCGAGGGATGGCCTTTTGCTGTGACCCTTCTGGGAATCCTTGTCACACATGAATTTGGACATTTTTGGTTATCACGCATTCACCAAATCCCAGCTTCTTTGCCGTTGTTTATTCCTGGACCACCACAATTCATCGGAACCTTTGGAGCTATAATTCGCATGCGGTCGCCAATTATGAATCGTCGGGCATTATTTGATATTGGCGTGGCTGGTCCTATTGCAGGATTTATTGTGGCTGTAGTTGCCCTCCTGATTGGATTATCGCTTTCAACCGTTGTTCCAAAAATCGGATTGTATGGCTTGCAATTAGGAGAACCGCTCCTTCTTCAGTTTTTTGCTTGGGTGATTTTTGGTCCTATTCCCGATACCTATGATATTGTTTTACATCCAGTCGCGTTTGCTGCGTGGTTTGGATTCTTTGTCACTGCCCTAAATCTTCTTCCTGTTGGACAGTTGGACGGAGGGCATGTGGCTTTCGCCCTTTTTGGAGAACGGCAACGTACGCTTGCTTTTACGGTCCTTCCAATTTTAATAGTGTTGGGAGTCTGGGGGTGGCCGGGCTGGCTTTTGTGGGCTGGTTTGGCGTTTTTAATAGGGATTAGGCATCCGCCCGTCATTGATCCTGCAACCGATTTAGGTCGAGGCCGGGTCTGGGTCGGATGGTTAGCCACTGGAATCTTTGTCTTAAGCTTTTCTCCTGTCCCATTTTATTTCGGTTAACTCAAAATTTTTCCATCTGAGGACCTTCCATGAAAAAACGAAACGTTCATTTGGAATCGTATATTCGATCGGTGCGTTCTCAATTTGAAGATCAATTAGCGGAGTTAGTAGAAACGCCTTCGGTTAGTTCTGATCCGGATCGGGTAAAAGACATTAATCGAACGGCCATGATAGCGAGTCAATATCTCAAAACGTTTGGAGCGCAAACTCGTATTGTTAAAACTAGTGGATACCCAGTAGTAGCTGGTGGTTGGCAGGTTCATAAGAAGTATCCTACCCTCACGATTTATAACCATCTAGACGTACAGCCGGCTCAAGAACTTGAGTGGAGGCAAGAGCCTTTTCGATTCCGGAAAGAAGGCAATCGTTATTATGGCCGAGGAACAACGGATGACAAAGGTCCGGCACTAACAGCTCTTTTCGCAGCTCGTTATGC
>CAZDCF010000095.1:0-3274 GCA_964503895.1 uncultured Nitrospiraceae bacterium
TGCCTATTGAAGAATTGCAGGAAAGCCAAGAAATTTGTTTTGTTACGCAAGGGGATTACCGAGAATTTATCAAAATCGAAGCTCCCCAAGCCTCTAAGCCAGGACCATTTGTGGATTCTGATGGCCGATATTTAGGCGAACATCGGGGCATTGCCTTTTATACTCCAGGCCAACGAAAGGGATTGGGTTTAGCCACCGGCGAGCGGGTTTATGTCCAGCATGTGATCCCCGAGACAAACACTGTGGTGATTGGGAAGGATGCTTCTCTTCTTCAGGAATACTGTGTGGTTAGAGAAGTCAACTGGTTTGGGAAAAAACCTCCAACTGCTACCACGTCTGTAAAAGTGAAGCTCCGGTATGCTTCTCCTGCCGTTGAAGCCGAATTGATCTTAGGATCCGGGGGGGGCCTTAGGTTGGAATTCCAGGAACCCCAAAAGGCTCTAAGTCCAGGACAGTCGGCGGTGTTTTACGAAGGAGATCAAGTTCTTGGGGGTGGAATCATTGAGCGTCCCTCTCTTCATCAAGAAAAACTTTGCATATCGAACATGAATGAACCCGTTCCCTCTGCTGGATACCCAATCTAGATCGTCCGCAAGTCCTTAAACTAAGTTGACACTTAGGGGCCCACATGATACCGTGCTGCGTTTTTTTGTAATGCGCTTCGCGCAAGCGCTTTTTTTCCGTCTTCACCAATGAAATAACCAAATTATGACGAAAAATATCGTCGCGAGACGTTACGCCCAGGCTTTGTTTAAACTGCTCGACCAAGAAAATCTGGAGGCCGCCCAATCCGGTCTTCAGGCCTTAGCTAGGGCCTTACAAGAATCCAACCCCCTAAAACATGTATTAGCTTCTCCCGTTTTTACGCTGGAAGAAAAATCTGCAGTCCTTACGGGTTGCAGTCAAAAAGCTGGGTGTCCCCCAGCGATGAGTAGGTTTTGCAAGCAATTGTTAAAAAAAAGTCGAGTTGGAGTATTGCCCGAAATAGCCGAAGCCTTTCGTGACCTTATGGATCAGGAAAAAGGAAAACAACAGGTTTCCATAGTTTCGGCAAAAAGCATTGATTCCAATGTACGAGGAGATCTTCGAATCCAGCTACAAGGGCTTCTGAAACGACCGGTAGATGTTTCCTTTAAGGAAGATCCATTATTGATTGCTGGGATTCAAATTCGAATTGGAAGTAAAGTCTACGATAGTACAGTTAAGAGCCAGCTCCAAAAGATGCGGGTTCAACTGGTAAAGGGGTAAGGCATGCAGATCAAGGCAGACGAAATCAGCTCGATCATTCAAGAGAAAATTAAAGGTTTTGATCAACGCGTTGATGTCACCGAAACCGGCCACGTTATACAGGTCGGTGACGGGATTGCCAAGGTCTATGGTCTTGAGGGGGCCATGGCCGGTGAGTTGTTGGAATTCCCTGGTAATGTGTATGGGGTGGCGCTCAATCTTGAGGAAGATAGCGTCGGGGCGGTGCTCATGGGGTCGGACACTGGGATTAAAGAAGGTGATTCGGTCAAACGCACGGGACGGATTGCGGAAGTTCCAGTGGGAAATGCCCTGGTTGGACGTGTGGTGGATGCCATTGGGCAGCCTATCGATGGCAAAGGGCCGATAAATTCAACTGAGACTCGATTAATTGAAGTAAGGGCCCCCGGTGTTGTCGAACGGCAATCAGTGGGCGAACCCTTACAAACCGGATTGAAGGCTATCGATGCCATGATTCCCATTGGTCGTGGGCAACGGGAGTTAATCATTGGTGATCGGCAAACAGGAAAGACGGCTATTGCCATCGATACAATCATTAATCAAAAAGGGCTCAACGTCTTCTGTATTTATGTGGCAGTGGGTCAAAAGCGGTCAACGGTTGCACGGGTGGTCAAAGTTCTCGAGGATGCAGGGGCTATGGAATATACCATCGTAGTATCAGCTACGGCGAGTGATGCGGCTCCTCTTCAATTCTTTGCTCCTTACGCCGGCGTGGCTATGGGAGAATTTTTCAGGGACAATGGCAAGCATGCGTTAATCGTTTATGATGATCTATCGAAACATGCAGTGGCCTATCGGCAATTATCATTGTTGCTTCGTCGGCCACCAGGCCGTGAGGCGTTTCCTGGAGATGTTTTCTTCCTGCACTCCCGGTTACTGGAACGAGCAGCCAAGCTCAGCGAAGAAAATGGGTCAGGCAGCCTGACGGCTCTTCCGATTATTGAAACCCAAGCTGGTGATGTGTCTGCGTATATCCCGACCAACGTCATTTCCATCACCGATGGGCAAATTTATTTAGCGAGTGACCTGTTTTATTCTGGTATTCGACCTGCTATTAACGTCGGCCTTTCGGTATCACGGGTTGGTGGTGCAGCCCAGATTAAAACCATGAAACAAGTTGCCGGAACGCTTCGTTTGGATCTTGCCCAATATCGAGAAATGGCAGCCTTTGCCCAATTTGGGAGTGAGTTAGATAAAGCTACACAAGCCCAGCTCGCTCGCGGTGCGCGCATGGTGGAGTTGCTAAAGCAGGAACAATACAAACCCATGCCGGTCGCTGATCAAGTACTATCGATTTACGCGGGGGTGAATGGGTTTCTAGATGATGTCCCAGTGAATAAAGTTCGAGAGTTTGAGGCGGGGTTATTGGAATATATAAGAGACAAACATCCTCAAATTCGTGAAGAAGTCGCATCCAAGAAAAAAATCGACGATGAGTTTGGCGGGCAACTGAAGCAAATCATTGCAGATTATAAAAAGACCAAGCAGTTTTAATGGTTAAGTGATACCCACAATAATTCATGCCAAGTTTACAAGACCTCAGACGGAAAATTGCTTCCGTAAAAAATACCCAAAAAATTACCAAAGCCATGAAGATGGTGGCTGCCGCCAAATTGAAACGTGCCCAAGACCGGATTCTGTCGGCTCGACCCTATGCCCTCAAACTTCGTGGAGTCGTAGCCAATCTAGGCGAGCATGCCAGTCCTATATCTCATCCCCTGCTTCACAAGCGCGATGGAAATAAAACTGAACTGGTGGTGGTTACCAGTGATCGGGGTTTGTGTGGCGCGTTCAACGCCAACATTCTTCGACAGGCAGTTGAGGTCCTGAGCGAATGCCAAAACAGCGGAGAACAGGTTACCGTCAGCTTGGTGGGAAGAAAAAGTATCGATTTTTTCAGGCGACGTTCCTGGAGTATTCGACAAGAATGGCCTGGGGTTTTCGATCGATTGAGCTACGAACATGCCTTGGATATTGGACGCGATATCGTTCAACAGTATAACGAAGG
>CAZDCF010000096.1:0-3269 GCA_964503895.1 uncultured Nitrospiraceae bacterium
TTCAATTCCCGTCACTCACCCCAAGCCCTTTCTTCAGAACTCGTCAATTTTCCTAGAGAAATGTGGCAGGCATTACCCTGCCAATGGCAGGTAGGTCACGATGCTGATTTGACAATTGAGGCCGAAGTCCGGACCTGCGTATTGCGTTCTGGCTGATCCTATAGTTGATATAACTTCTCTGAAATGAGACGAGAATTTTTGCACTGTTTTCATAAGGGGTTTCATCTGCTGATGAGTATTAGATGAGTATTATTGGTTGTTAGCATTCTGGTGTTTGGTGTTCTCGCAGGGGTAGAGTCCACAGCCCAACGACAATTTCTAGACATACAGTGTCAGATAGAAAAAGATTGTCTTCACCATGCTCTCAATTGCGGGAACTCCATCACATGACTTTGATGATCGCCTTACACGCTTTAAGCAGGTTTTTTTTCAGTTCTCAGCCTCCATCTTGGGAAAATGCACGGGGTCATTCGAAGCGTGTTTTGATGACTTATTATGTGTATCACGATCTCTATTCCACTACATGTAGTGGTCTTCTCTTGACAAGGCATGTTGAAGCTTCTATAGTTTTGCTGAAGCAAACTATCTAGGGTTTTATACTTATGAGCCTGGAAAAAATGGAAGCACTTGAAGCTGGGGTTAAACGCCTCGTTGACGTGGTTCAGCAACTGAAACAGGTCAATGGGGTTCTTAAGCAGCAATTAGAAGAAGCTCATCAGCGTTTGGGTCAGCAGGAATCCCTCTCTCAGGGTTGGGAGGAAGAGCGTACTCACATACGAAGGAAAATTGAAAAAGTGTTAGATGATCTCCACTTTTTAGAACCTCAAGACAGTGAACTTCAAGGGGTGACTGCCAATGAACGCTATTGAAGTGGATATTTTCGGACAACGGCTTTCCCTACACGGAAATGCCGATGAGAATTATGTACAGGAATTGGCCCAATATGTGGAGGGCCAAATGAACACAATTGCAGGTAATTTGACGACCTCGACCCCAACCAAGGTTGCGATTCTCGCCGCGATTAATATCGCTGACCAGCTGTTTACCCAGGAAAGTCGTCGTCAGGCTGGGGAAGCTGAAGTCGAACGTCGAGCAGTCGGGCTACTTGAGTGTATTGACAAACAAATTGGAACGGATTTAGCTCTCTAGGGCTCTTCACTTGCAACGGTTTGGTGGGTCTGTTAACGTCTGTTCCAAGGGGAAGTTCGTTAACCCATTCGGGAGAGGAGTTGTACATATATGAGTGGATGTGGCTGTAGATAATTTGTTTTAGTTAGGAATGAACTTGGGGTTTTTTGAAAAACGAAGTGGTGTGATTGGGCAGGCTTCAGGTGTACCTTCGTTGGCTAGTGGGAGAGGTTGTGTGAGTATTTGCTGGTTTACCTCCTTACACTAGTTTATACTAGGCCGGTGTGCTGATCTCTGTGGATCAAACATCTTTTACCCTTCGACAAGGTCATAAAGAAGCTGCTCGCGACTGAATTCGAAGAATAATGGATAATCGATTAGTTTGATACTTAGTCATTACCATAAAATGGTATCCTGGTTTTTCCGAATTCAGGTCCCTGCCGAAACCGTGAAGTGACTTTCTGCCCCATTTTCACTCCTCCACATTCTTCCGAACGTGGATTCTCGTGCATCCCCTCACAATGATGAAAATTTAAGGACGCTTGTTGCCTCTGGGCTGAGTTTTGGTGCAATGGCCGAGGAGAGGAACTACCCGGGAAGGGGGTGGGTGCTATTACAATAACGTTAACAATATCAATTGCTCTAGGTATTCTTGGGTTAGTGTTGGGGTTTGTCCTGAATGCGGTGTTTCAGCGAAATCAACTGGGAACCCAACGTCGTGAAGCCGAAGAACAAATTCGTCAGTTGACGACCTCTGCTGAACGAGAAGCGGAAAATGTAACCAAGGAAGCCAAGATCGAAGCGAAGGATCTTCTGTTTCAAGCCAAAGCCGAACTTGAAAAAAAGGAAAAGGACAAGCGAGCGGAACTGCATTCATTGGAAAAGCGCCTCACTCAGCGTGAAGAAAATCTTGATCGGAAAACAACTAATGTTGAGAAAAAAGAAGAAGAATATCGCAATCGCGGGCATGCACTTGACCAGCAGGAAGAATCCTTAAAGAAAAAAGAGCAGGTTTGCGAGGAAACGGTCAGGGAGCATCGTGAAGCATTAGAACGAGTGGCTAGTTTGACGATGGATGAAGCTAAGCGGCAGCTTCTTGCTGAGATTGAAACTGAGGTGAGACTAGAGGCGACGGGGTTCAGTAAACGCATTTTGGATGAAGCGCGTGAGACCTCTGAGCGTGAGGCTCGGGAGATCGTGACTAATTCAATTCAGCGGATTACTCGAGATTATACCAATGAATCCACAATCTCTGTAGTTCCTTTGGCGAGCGAGGGGATGAAGGGCCGTATCATTGGTCGGGAGGGCCGAAACATTCGTGCCCTTGAAGCTGCAACCGGTGTTGACTTGATTGTAGATGAGACTCCGGAAGCGGTAATCGTGTCGGGGTTTGACCCGCTTCGTCGTGAAGTGGCTAAGGTAGCGTTGGAGCGACTTATGCAGGATGGTCGTATCCATCCAACACGCATCGAAGAGGTTGTGGAAAAAGTTAAAAGCGACCTTGACAAACTTATGCGTGAGGAAGCCGAAAAGGTCATCTTTGAAGTGGGTCTTTCAGACTTTCATCCAGAAATCGTGAAACTATTGGGACGATTGCGCTACCGCACCAGTTATGGGCAAAACAATCTCTATCATGCGCGAGAGGCATCCTATATTTGTGGAATAATGGCTGCGGAATTGGGGTTGGATATTAAATTAGCTAAAAGGGGTGCTTTGCTCCATGATATTGGTAAAGTCGTCAGTCATGAGGAGGAGGGTACTCACGCTATGTTAGGCGCCGAGCTTGCCAAAAAATATGGCGAATCTGAAAAGATCGTCAATGCTATTGCTGCGCATCATGAGCAGGTGGAACCCCTCTGTCCGGAATCCGTGCTTGTAGCCGCGGCCGAAGCGCTTTCGGCTGCACGACCAGGTGCACGGCGGGAAACATTGGAAGCGTATGTGAAACGGCTGGAGAAATTGGAGTCGTTAGCTACCGGATTCGATGGCGTTGATAAAGCCTATGCCATTCAAGCTGGTCGAGAAGTCCGTGTGGTTATTCGCCAAGGGGCACTCTCTGATAGTGAAGCCTTCCGGCTGTCTCGGGACTTGTCGAAAAAAATTGAACAAGAGATGACCTATCCAGGTCAAATCAAAGTCAC
>CAZDCF010000097.1:0-3251 GCA_964503895.1 uncultured Nitrospiraceae bacterium
AGACGTATGGGTCTGTCACGGCCATTGATGACCTTTCGCTTACCATCAACTCTGGTGAAATCTTTGGTCTACTTGGCCCAAACGGAGCTGGGAAAAGTACCACGCTTCGGATTCTAATCACGGTACTTCAACCAACTACGGGGTCAGCCAAAGTACTAGGACACGATGTCGTCCAAGAACCTGATACTGTTCGAAGCCTCATTGGATATGTGCCACAAGAACGAGCCATTGATCGGTTCCTAACAGGTCGGGAACACCTTGAACTATTGGGCGACCTCTATCATTTACCCAAGGCCCAAGCTCAACAGAGAATTCAAGAATTACTCAAACTGGTTAACTTAGAGGAACAAGCCGATCGACCAGCTAAAACCTATTCCGGAGGAATGAAACGGAAGTTGGATATTGCCTGCGGGCTGTTACCCAATCCAAAAATTGTGTTTCTGGATGAACCTACCCTTGGACTTGATATTCAAAGCCGTCTCCGTATCTGGGAATATATCCGACAATTGCGGGAGCAGGGGATCACGATTGTGATGACAACAAATTATCTTGAAGAAGCCGACCGACTCTGTGATCGATTGGCAATTATTGATGGAGGAAAGATTAGGGTTATTGGAGTACCGAAAGAACTCAAAACTAGCCTTGGCGGTGATAGCCTTTCCTTAAGGTTGAAAGAAACCCAACTAGAAAAACTCGATCAACTTAACGAAGGCATCATGGCCCTTTCATTTGTTCGAGAGGTACGGAAAAGGGATAATGGATTGGACATCCTGGTGGAATCCCCTGAAAAATCCTTACCCGCGGTCCTAGATGTAGCCAGTCGTCTTGATTGTCAGGTAGACGGGATTGAGTACCATCGACCACGACTTGACGATGTATTTGTATCGTATACTGGTTATAACCTAAAAGGAGAATATCCAGACGTAGTAGAAGAGTAGCATCCCTTCCCTAACAGAACCCCTAAAACATTATGAACTTTGCACATTACAAGCAAGAAGTCTTAGCCCTCACAATGAGATGGGTACGGCGCCTCAGCCGGGAAAAATTTAGCATGCTATTTACACTGGTGCAACCCATGCTGTTTTGGCTAATTTTCTTTGGAAGCTTGTTTCAACGAGCAGCCGACATCCAACTGCTCCAGGCCCCTAACTATATGAGTTTCCTCGCCGGAGGGGTGGTAGTTATGACGGTTTTGAATAATGGATTAGCTGGAGGAGTAGACCTTCTATTCGACAAGGAAAATGGGTTTTTAGAACGTATGATGTCTACCCCCATCCATCGCACCTCAGTTATTCTTAGCCGGTATTTATTTGTTATGGCCATAACGGCCATGCAAATTTTGGTTATTCTAGGTATTGCATTTTTGTTCGGAGTCCGACCAGAAACTGGACTCTTGGGTATTGCCCTAATTCTTGTCATTGGTATGTTGTTCGGTATTGGCCTCACTGCCATTTCCATGGCCATGGCATTTTCTGTGAAAAGCCATGGAGATTTTTTTTCCATGCTCGGCTTTCTTTCCTTACCAATGATTTTTCTGAGTTCCGCACTCGTCCCTCTTTCCGCCATGCCTGGATGGATGCAAGCGCTGGCATTTTTTAACCCAATGACCTGGGTCATTGATGCAGTCCGTCCACTCATTATCACGGGATGGGAAGCCGCAATCCCTCAAGTCACCCTGGCCTTAATCATCTTGGTGATTTTTGATGCAATTTGCTTATACGGTGGAGCCAAAGCTTTCCGACGAGCTATTGGGTAGTATTGTGCGATATGAAGAACCACCAATCTGCTTGCACTGATTTTTCAGAAAATCAGATCAGCGCCCTTCTTCATCTCTTATCTGATCAAGATCCAAAGATTGCTCAAACCATTCACGAACAAATCGTGGCCATCGGCCAACCCGCCATAAGTTTTCTGGAACAAGCACATCGTGAACAAAATAACTTGGTCATGTCAGAACGTTTCAGCGCTGTTCTTTCAGATATAAAATTGGTTGAAATCGAACAAGCATTCAAATCCCTAATGACAAACACCGCAGACTTAATAGATTTGGAAATGGCTGCCTTTCTCATTGGGAAGGCCGCCTATCCCGATCTTAATGTCCAAACTGCACGTCGTCATCTCGAAACTGTAATCTCAGGCCTGCAACAGCGATGGGACATAGACCTTTCTCCAAGAGAATCCATTTATAAAATCAACGAATATCTCTTTCATGACCTTGGCTTTAAGGGCAATACCAGAGACTACTATGATCCAAACAACAGTTTTTTGCATCAAGTGCTTGAACGCCGAGTTGGCATTCCCATCAGCTTATCTGTGCTGTACTTATTAATTGGGCAGCGACTCAATGTGCCAGTGATCGGGATTGGGTTGCCTGGACATTTCATGGTGGGTTTGCAAACCGAGCCCGTATTTATCGATTGCTTTAACCAAGGAGTATTCTTCACTCAAAAAGACTGTGCCAAATTTTTACAAAGGCATAGCGTCGAGTTTGAAGCGCGTTACTTGGAACCAACTCCCAATCATCACATCATCGCGCGTATGCTCCGAAACCTCATAGCCATTTACCAAAAACGCGATGAACCTAAACAAGGTGATCGATTCCAGCGCCTTTTATCGATTGCGGAAGGTATGGACATAACCTCCTCACAGGGCTGAACTCATGACCCACGTTTATCTGTACATCAAATCCGTTACTAACTGTCGAGGCCAGGCCAACCTCACCTCAGTATTGTTTCTGTTAATTATTATCGTAGGCTCGGTTTGGGTGTGGAACCATCTCGACTTTGACACCCAAGACTTTATTATTGACGAAGTCGTGCCAATTCTTTTTTTAGTCTTTATTATAACCCTCGGAATTTTTGTGAGTATCAGAAACGTCAAACGGAAAAAGAATATTCTCAAACAACGAGACCTGCTCATTCAACGATTCCAACAAGAGAAATCTCCGAAAAAGCGATTTGATCTAACCACAGAATTAATTGAACTGAATAATTACGAATTGGAAGGCGTTGAGAGTATTATTACAGATATGGCAGAAGTCTTGATCCATACGTTCAAACGATCCCTTGGCGACAAAGAACATCGCATTCGCGGTATGGCAGCTAGCCATCTCGGGGTATTACAACATCGAGAAAGCATCCCAATGTTAATGAAAGCCCTGGAGGATGATCACGCCTATGTCCGCGGATGTGCTGCTCTTGCACTTGGCCGCATGCGCGCCACCGAGGCCAAAGCCAAACTGGAATACACCA
>CAZDCF010000098.1:0-3114 GCA_964503895.1 uncultured Nitrospiraceae bacterium
GGTTTTTGGAACTGGTATGCGTTTGCTCCACCGTTTCCTCAATTTATTGCCTTTGTCGTGTTTCTCATTGCGGCGGTTGCTGAAACAAACCGTGTTCCTTTCGATCTTCCTGAAGCTGAAAGTGAATTGGTGGCTGGATTCTTTACCGAATATAGTGGGATGCGGTTTGCCTTTTTCTTCTTGGCAGAATATGCCAACATGATTCTCGTATCTTGTATGGCAACTGTGTTGTTCTTTGGTGGATGGGATGCGCCGTTGCCATTCTTGCAAGCTCCAGGTGATTTGGTCTGGATCACCGGCATGATGTGGTTTGCGGCCAAAGTATATTTCTTTCTCTTTTTCTTTTTCTGGATTCGAGCCACATTGCCTCGGCTTCGATATGACCAACTTATGCGGTTCGGATGGAAAGTTCTCTTGCCCATTGCCTTGGGCAATATCGTTATTACCTCAATTTTTGCTTATATTTTCCCTGGGCAAGGATAGATTAAGGTTTTATGAAGTTTAAAAAATGGTTTAGAACTCTCATTTTTTACGAAATTCTTATAGGGATGAAAGAGACGCTGAAGCACTTGCTGAAGTATCGTCCCATTACCTTGGAATACCCACATGTAAAAAAAACCTTGCCCCCGAACTATCGTGGCATGCTTGCGCTTCTGAAATATGATGACGAGACGGAAAAATGTGTGGGATGTGATTTGTGTGAAGCCGCATGTCCATCTCGCGTCATTCGAGTGGTTAGTGCTGAGGTTCCAGACGAACCAACGAAACGATATGCCAAAGAATATTACATGGATATGACACGGTGTTTATTTTGCGGGCTGTGTGTGCAAGCCTGTCCAGTCGACGCGTTAGGGATGACGCAGGAATTCGAATGGGCTGTATACGATAAACGTAGTTTGCAATTGAATAAACAACAGTTGTTGGCCATCGGGGACCGAGCCTTTCCGGTCAAAGAGAAACGCCTGGAATTTCAACATCCGAACGTTGCGTACTTCAACGTTTCGTTCAAAGATATTCCAAAGAAAGAATTCTGATTATTTCCCTACAATTTTTATTTCAATGCATGATGCATTGGGGGGAATTGGATCGTGTATACGATAGGCATGGTGCTTAAAAGGTTGTCTAGCGAGGCTGAAAGCCAGAACATATATAAAGTTTGTGAGTGCGAAAACGGACCTATAGCGTGGTTAGTGAACTTTTTCAATAACCCCTGAGAGGACAATTTGTTGGGAACTCTAATCTTCTTCTATTTTGCTGGAGTAATATTGCTGACAGCTACGTTGGTGGTGGCGCTCAGAAATCCCATCTATAGTGCGTTGTCTCTTCTTGTCATGTTTTTTCACGTCGCGGGCTTATACGTTACGCTTCATGCTGAGTTTTTGGCGGCGATTCAAATTATAGTTTATTCCGGTGCGATTCTCGTGCTCTATCTCTTTGTCGTCATGCTACTGAATATAAAACGAGAGGAGCAGTTTAATAAGCAGGGAGTGGTGGCGATGTTTTTAGGATTTGTGTTGCTGGCTGAGGCTGTATTGTTGGGCATTAGAGGTGGGTTTACCGTGGCCCAGCCGATTTCCCCATCAACTTCTGTGCCAGGTACGCCTGTTGGAAACACAGAATCTATTGGAGAGGTATTGTATTCCACGTACTTGTTTCCCTTTGAAATTGCTTCTCTAATTCTCTTAGTGGCGATGATTGGGGCAGTGATATTGACGAAACAAGGCATTTTGGAGTCAAAGTCTTCATGAATGTTCCAGTTGAATTTTATTTGGCTTTGAGTGGGCTGGTGTTTCTCATTGGCTTGGTCGGAGTGTTGGTCCGTCGAAATATTATCATCATTCTGTTGTCCATTGAACTGATGCTTAATGCCACCAATATTAACTTTGTGGCTTTTTCCTCTTATTTGGGAAATCTCGCAGGTCAGGTATTTGTGTTTTTTGCGTTAACCGTAGCTGCGGCTGAGGTAGCCGTAGGGTTGGCCATCATTATTGCTCTCTATCGCCATCATGAGAGTATCAATGTCGATGATTTCCAATTGTTGAAATGGTAGTTTGATGCTTTACGCGCTCATTCCACTTCTCCCTTTGCTTGCCTTTATCGTTCTTGGCTTATTTGGTCACCGCATTAAAGAACGTGCCCATCTCGTTGCCGTACCAGCTGTCTGGTTATCGTTTCTTATTTCTTTAGTAGCGTTTTCTGAAGTGGCAGGTGGGAAGGTAGTGGAGATTTCTCTGTATACATGGGCGGCTTCCGGGGACCTTTCTATTCAAATTGGTTTATATATCGATCAACTCACTGTAGCAATGTTGATGTTGGTTACTATCGTCAGCGGACTCGTGCATATCTATACCATTGGCTACATGCATGGTGACGTCGGATATGCTCGGTTCTTTGGGAATATAGCGCTTTTTACGTTTTCCATGCTCATGCTCGTGATGTCTGATAACTTCCTTCAGCTGTTCGTCTTTTGGGAGGCCGTGGGTCTGTGTTCTTATTTACTGATTGGGCATTGGTATGAACGAGCATCAGCGCGGGCTGCAGCCACGAAAGCCTTTATCGTCAATCGGATTGGTGACTTTGGATTCATGCTTGGCATTTTCTTGGTATTTTTCGTGTTTGGGACACTTCAATACCAGCCAATATTTTCTGTGGCCAATGCACAGACTGGTGTTCCGGTTGACTTATTAGGTTTGTTAGGTGGGGGCTGGGAAGTCTCAGCTATAACCTTAATTTGCTTACTGTTGTTTGTTGGAGCTGTAGGGAAATCTGCACAAGTTCCACTTCATGTGTGGTTGCCTGATGCGATGGAAGGTCCAACGCCAATTTCAGCTTTGATCCACGCTGCGACCATGGTAACGGCTGGTGTGTTCATGGTTGCAAGGCTTGCACCTCTTTACAACTTATCGCCGATTGCGATGGATGCGGTCGCGGTTGTTGGGGGGCTCACTATGGTTGTGGGTGCTACGATTGCCCTCACGCAAACAGATATTAAACGTATAGTGGCATATTCTACCTTAAGCCAGCTTGGGTACATGATGATGTCGTGTGGGTTAGGCGGATATGTCTCAGGCATCTATCACTTGTTAACGCATGGAGCGTTCAAAGCCTTGTTGT
>CAZDCF010000099.1:0-3004 GCA_964503895.1 uncultured Nitrospiraceae bacterium
TGATCATAAATTTCTTCAAGCCGAGTTTCTTCATCTGGTTCAACGGGAAGGTTGGGTTTACTCCAGACAAAGGAGGAAGTTATCAAGGTAGCGGCAAGTGCCACAATCAAAATGCTCCAGGCCCTCTTCATCATCGACCTCCTTT
Organism: uncultured Nitrospiraceae bacterium; assembly: GCA_964503895.1. GTDB lineage: Bacteria > Nitrospirota > Nitrospiria > Nitrospirales > UBA8639 > Nitronereus. The sequence goes on from CAZDCF010000099.1 coordinate 146, forward strand.
TGCTCTTTTGGAGTCGCAGGGCAGCCAAGAAGACTATCAACTGTATTGTACCGTATACTTATTGCGTCGGCAATTGATTTTCAAAGCCGCCGTATCTTTTGGTTGTCCTCCTCATCTAGGGTTTCCTATAATGGTCCTTTAATCTTTTGCCGTGGGGAATGCGTGAAAAAATTCGTGGTCCATACAATTGGCTGCCGTCTAAATCAGTCTGAAACCGCCATCTTGGTTGATCGGTTAAAGAGCATTGGGTATGAGCTTGTGGAGTTTGGCGACCCCACTGATTTGTTAGTCCTCAATACATGTTCTGTGACCGAAGGAGCTGAGGTAGATTGCCGTCGTGCCATCCGTCGTACTTTGCGGCACTCTCCTCGGGCGTTTGTGGCAGTGACGGGTTGTTATGCTCAAACCGGAATTGAAGCCATCCAGAAGATTCCTGGTGTGGATCTAGTATTGGGCAATCAGTTTAAGATGAATCTTCCAGATTATGTTCGTCCCGAAACCATAACAAGGAAAAATCCTATTCCGACTTTGATTCATACGGGAAGGATTGATCGAGAGGATTTTTCCCATTTGGGCGTCGGAGACTATACAACTACCCGAGCTAATCTCAAAATCCAAGATGGTTGTAACTTCATGTGTTCCTTTTGTCTCATTCCCTTTGCTCGAGGGAGGGAGCGAAGTCGTGAACTTGATGATATCGTTCGGGAAGCTGAGCAACTTGTGGAACGAGGTCATAGGGAAATTGTGCTCACGGGTGTGAATATTGGTCAATTTTCGAATCGCAAGTTGGGGATTCTAAAATTAATCCAACGACTAGAAGACATTCCCTCCTTGGCTCGGATTCGTATTTCTTCCATCGAGCCCACCACGATTCCCGAAGCCTTGCTGGATTATATGAGTACATCGACGAAATTATGTCGTTTCCTGCATGTGCCTTTGCAAAGTGGAGATAACGGAATTCTCCATGCGATGAATCGACGATATTCAGTAGAAGAGTACAGCGAGTGGGTCAGTCGTGCTGCGCGAAAGGTACAGGATGTGTGTATTGGCACAGATCTTATGGTGGGATTTCCCGGGGAGAATGAGCAACAATTTGCTCAAACTCGTGCGGTGGTAGCTGACCTTCCGTTGGCTTATTTTCATGTGTTCAGTTATTCAGCACGCCCAGGAACTGCTGCGATACGCTTGGAGCCCAAGGTTCCTACCCAAACCATTAAGGAGCGAAGTGCCAATCTTTCTGAGCTTTCTCGAGTCAAACGTGTTGAGTTTTATCGACGGTTTATGGGCCGAAACATGACGGTTTTATTTGAATCTTCGGAGTCGGTGGGTTGGTGGAGTGGTTTGACTGATAATTACATTCGGGTCCGGGTTCCCAGTACGGTATTATTGGCCAATGAAATTCGTTCAGTTCATCTGACAGGGATGATGAGAGAGTCAGCGGTTGGGCAACCATTGCTTGAAGAAGGTTGCAGCACAAAGAAAAGGGAGATTTTGAAGTCTCCTGAACAAAGTCAGATTAAGCAGGTTTTTCCCGTACTTTGCTCATAAAGAGGGTTGTTCTTCATAAAAGAAGTTTTTTTCTAAGGATGAACTAGCCATGCCCTATCAGGTTTTTATCGAAACATTTGGGTGTCAGATGAACGAGTATGACACTGAGCTCGTTCGATCCTTGTTAAAGAAAAACGGATTTGCGTTTACTGGAGATCGGGACCGGGCTGATGTCATACTGATGAACACCTGTGCCATTCGTGAAAATGCCCATAATCGTGTCTATGGCCATCTGGGGGATTGCCGCGCCATGAAGCGTGAGCGGAATGTAGTGGTAGGGGTATTGGGGTGTATGGCTCAAAACTTAAAAGAAGAATTGATGGAATCGAATTCGGTGATTGATATCATGGTTGGGCCGGATGCATACCGGCAACTTCCGGATTTATTGACCCGGGCTATTCAATATAAGGGAAAAGACTTGGCTGTTGACCTCTCGGAATACGAAACCTACGAACACATTTTGCCTGAACGTGTTTCTGGGGTGAATGCCTGGATTGCTGTGATGCGTGGGTGCGATAATTTTTGCACGTTTTGTGTTGTGCCTTATACGCGTGGCCGAGAAAGGTCTCGGGCTCCGGAGGGTATTCTCGAAGAAGCGCAAGGGTTAATCTCACAAGGATATAAGCAAATTACACTTCTTGGCCAAAACGTGAATTCATACTCCTTTAATGATTGGGACTTTGCTCGCTTGCTTAGGGCAGTGGCTGATATTCCTGGTATGGAGCGTGTCCGCTTTACTTCTCCCCACCCGAAAGATTTTCCGCCAGCACTTCTTGAGGCGGTGGCGCATCATCCTCGAATCTGTCGACATATTCATTTACCCCTCCAAGCTGGAAACGATCGAGTCCTTGATTTGATGGGGCGATCGTATACGCGAAAAGACTTTTTGGCGTTGGTGGAAGACATACGACGGCGCGGCGACATTTCGTTAAGCACTGATATTATCTGCGGGTTTTGCTCGGAAGCAGATGCAGAGTATCTCGATACCTATGAATTAGTAAGGGAGGTCGAATTTCAGTCAGCCTATATTTTTAAGTATTCCGAACGAAAACATACAATCGCCAGTCGAAAATATCCTGATGATGTTCCTGAGCGTGTCAAGTCTGATAGAGTCACTCGTTTGGTGGAATTACAAAAAAATATTTCAACCAAAGTCAACTACCACTTGATTGGTCAGCCGGTTGAAGTGCTGATCGAAGGGCCAGCTAAAAAGTCTCGAGATCAATGGATGGGCCATACCGAAAGTAATGTGACGGTGGTTTGGAACAAACAATATGCTCAGAACAAGCCTGGTGATCTGGTAACTGTTAC
>CAZDCF010000100.1:0-2856 GCA_964503895.1 uncultured Nitrospiraceae bacterium
CGCGCAGGCTGAATTCGCATATTTATAGTTGATATGCTGCAGTAGAACCTGTTTAAGGTTTAGAATCGGGCCAATAACCGTGATGAGGCCAATTGGGATACTTAGCTAATCCACCCGACGCAACATAGCTTCTTTTCACCGGATCCTTATCCGTTGTTCTTTCCTGCATCCAAGCTATATCAAGGTTTCCTCTTGAACTCACCCTCCCGCCAGGTATGGGAACAGGGGGAACCAATGTTCGTTTGTCCAACCATCTCTGTTTGTCACAGTGACCATCAGCAAATGAAAAGTTCGTTGCATTATTATGATACACACCAGGCCAATCCTGTTGAAAACCGTATTTACTTTCGTCACCTGGATAACCGGCCATGTCGACTCTATAATTTCCTGCATTAATGGACTCGCCCCTCATATCAAGTAGAACCCATTTGTGAGAGGGATTACGTATTTCTTCTATTTTCCTGTAGGTGGTCCAGCGTGTATCTACACCAAAGGGCCAACCAGACCAACCGCCCATGAATATGTTCATGCTGTAGGAACGATCCCGATAGATTTTTTGCCCCCGGTTGTTAGTTATGATCGCCTTGTCTGCAGGGCACTTAAAAACATCTTTGGAGTTCCCCACATATTTCTTAATAACTCCTTCTGTGACGAAAGATAAATCCTCATTGACACCGGTTAGCCTCAGCACCCCCACTGCCCAAGCAAAAGGCCAAGTCGGCTCACTTTTGTAGGCACTGGCATATGGAATTCTATCTTCGTGGTCTGAGGCAAATAAACTCCAAGCCAGCATGATTTGTTTATTGTTATTCATGCATGCTATACCCGTCGCATTTTCCTTGGCCCTGGCCAGGGCGGGCAAAAGCAGTGCCGCCAGAATTGCTATGATGGCTATGACGACCAGCAACTCAATCAACGTAAAAGCTTTATTTTTTTTAAACACAACCTGCATAAACGCCTAGCCAACGTTGCCCCTGGTTTTTTGAATTTGACTGCTAAGACGGCTAGATAGCTCGATTATCCAATCCTAGGCAAGCTTTTTTTCTGTTGTTCAGGAGCTGGTTTGGAATCAAACCAGAAGCCAAGGGTAATGTGATTTCGATTGGTTCGGTTGGTTAATCAACACACGGTGGGACGGGGGTCTGAAGATTTATGGTAGGCTATGGCTGTTGATGGATTTGGCCTCCTACAAAATCTTCCTCGGGCCAAAATCTTCAAAGAATCCAAAACGTGTGCTGTGATGCGTCCATGGTATTCCGCTGTCATTAAGGAACTGTATGGTATCCTCTGTCAACGCACCGTAAATCTCCACTTCTAGGCCATCTCCCATTTCTTCATGACCCTTCAAATATTCATCAAGTTTTGGATTATTCAGGTGCGCAAGAAGCGCTGCGTCATTCTGGTAAACCTCAGTCCATGTAAATGCACAAGGGTCTGACGGGTCAGCGTCGAAGGTGTGCAAAAGCATTCCAGGCTCGCTCTCTTTAACCGCAGTATCTGTTTTTTTTGCCAATTGGAGATACTCTTCAAGTCGGTCTGGCTTCACTCGCAAACTTGCAAGCAACACAAAAGGTGTGTTTGACGCATTATCGATTAATCGTGTGGAGACATCAGCGCTTCCTAATGTATCTTTATGCTTGTCCATAGCTCAGTAAATGTGACCAAACAGGCAGTTCACCGTCAAGCGGCCAGAAAAAGGGGTCGATTTAACTGTCACCGCTGAACAACAACCCTGCGGCGTTCAAGTGGTGGAGCGGGTTAGATTAAGTAGAGCGAAGGAACAACTCAAAAACCTTAAAACCTTCCTCCATGAATTCCTCCACTTCCTCAGGCTTGACTCTCTTTTTGTGACGGTAGAATACCAATTGATCACCACTTCCTTCGATGCTTATTTTTTGTTGGGATTCTATGAAATTTAGCAACTCATTATTGAATAGTCCGCGAATAGCCGCCTCGTTATCACCTCGCAGCAGATATGACTTGGAGAAGAGTGGGTGTGTTTCAAAATCAATATCCTGATAGCCAAAAGCACCTCCAATTTTGTGAAAAACACCTTCCGGACGCAGGTTAAAGTCTGGCAGGTAAAGTTTAGGTGAGCGGAAGCATAGAACGCTTTGTCGATAAGTATGAGAGTTTTTGCCACCGCCCGTTGTGTATTGATAGTCAAAGATGGCTAATTCTGCCTCATTGGCTTCCCCCTCCATCAAGTTCTTTATCTTTCTAGACCAGCCCTTAGAAAAAAAGTGAAATGGTTTTAACCGTTCAAACAATGAGGTGCTTCCTTTGGGAAAGAAATTAAGTTTTAATTCGGCTGAGATTAGAGCGAATTGTCCGGTTCTTTTCTTTTCCAGCCTCCAAAAAATAAAGCAAAGAAAGCCAACTAGTAAAAAGACTGCGGTTATTATTAGAACAGTTGTCATATCATCAACGACTTGGAATCGTAAATCCAACGAGCAAAGTTTTTATTTCATTTCCCTTCAGCTTTCAATTCCTCTCCCGTTTTGGCGCCGTGTTTGCAGAGGGCGGCGGTTTAGGTTCGTCGGCGGCCCAATATTGGATCAAGGGCCTAATGTATTAAATTACTCGGCCACCCGTACCCGGTAGTATTGGTACTGGAACACCTCATTACGAGTGTCGGTAAATTGAACCGATGAGCCTGTTCCGTTGATCGTCTCAATCTTGTTCCACTGCAGCAAGTCTCCCGTGGCTTCTACCATGTAACTTTTCCCCTCGTCCGTGTTGATGGTAAAGCCAAATTTAAAACCAAAAGGCGCCAACACCATATCTTCGATCTGGTTACTCTCGTTATCATCTGGTTCATCACCGCCGGCTTCTGGTGCGCCAGCAAGAAGCTCA
>CAZDCF010000101.1:0-2793 GCA_964503895.1 uncultured Nitrospiraceae bacterium
CCCTTCCAAGCTGCAATGAGTTTGTTGAATGGCCAACCTTTTTCTCTTTTATCCATTCATTCGGATTTATCTGGATGGGCATTGGATGAAGAGGCCATGGGCATGCAACGAGTTGCCACGAATCTTGGAATTCAGACCAAGTTGAACTACGGCCTAAGCCCTTATGCGAAGCAATGTTGTCATTACACCTACCAGTTTGTGTTAAAAAAATCCAGGTGCTTTAAGACGCGCAATAGAGTTTCAGTCGACTATTTTCATGGTTTGCCAAAAAACTCCTCCGCTTTTATGGAGGTATTTAATGGTTTGAGGCGTCATCATCATTCCCTCGCTCGGCTCCGTGTTTCTCATTCCAATATGGAATCTGTGGTTTTGGAGTCAGGAATCGAAGTTGACAAAGTTCATCGGATTCCCATTGGCATTAACCTTGATAATTTCGAGGCTCAGACCAAAGTAAATCGCGAAGCAATTCGTCGGTATCTGGGTCTGCCCTTATCAGCTATTGTAATTGGCTCATTTCAAAAAGACGGAGATGGTTGGGGTAGTGGCATCGAGCCTAAATTGATCAAAGGCCCAGACATTTTTTTAAGAGTGGTTGCATTATTAAAATTACGTATTCCGGAGCTTCATATCTTGTTATCTGGACCATCACGAGGGTATGTAAAAGAGGGCCTCACCAGAATGGGTGTCCCCTTCTATCATGTGTTTCCTAAGCACTATAAAGAGGTCGGTCGTTTATTTCAGGCCCTAGATCTTTACCTAGTGACATCACGAGACGAAGGCGGTCCCAAGTCACTTTTAGAGTCGATGGCAAGTTATGTTCCCCTTGTTACAACCCGAGTTGGCCAGGCTGTGGATCTAGTGGATCATGGTTACAATGCTTGGATGGTGGATACGGAAGACGTAGAAGGCTTGGCTCATTGGGCTTGGCATGCCATTGATCAACGAGTGTCAATTGGGCCTATGCTTGATCTTGCTAAACTAACGGCTGCCAGGAATGCCTATGACGCTCAAGTGCCGCTGTGGAGTGGTTTTTTTGAAGGATATATAGAACACCGTTTGTAAGACGGGAAGAACGGGAAGTGAAGATAATTTTCAGAGAAGACCAATGTGATAGACAAATAGAGGGAAGGGCAACATTCATGATATTACCCTATCCTGGTCTTGTATTGTCCAGTTTGACTCAACCAGACTGAAATAATCGAAAATTTAGATTCTTGAGCGTTTTCCTATGGTTAAGAGACTGGCCCTTTACCTTATTCCCTTGCGTATTGTTCCCACTGGGAGTAATGCCTTGATGCGCTTATTGTGATGGCATGTTGAGATCCTGGTTCTTAGTTCTGAGTAAGTTGCTTCCCTCAACTCTTCGATATCGGTTCGATTGGTTGTTGCGACCACTTTGCGCACTTCCTCGGTGTCTTCTCATTTTCCTTCAGGCAAGGGCAGATCGTGGTGGAGTCTTTGTCTTTTATGGGCATGGGTATATACCTCAGATTGGCGAACCCATCTATGGCGGACTTGTAAAGTTTCAGCGCATGCAAGAAGAATTTCCTAACACGCCACGAGGTTTCAATATTCTTTATATGGTAAGCAGTCGTATACCTTATGGCGGACAGCAAATTGCGTGGTCTGCGAAGAGGAAAGGAGCAAGATTGGTTTGGAATCAAAACGGAGTTGCCTACCCTGCATGGTGCCCACAAGGATGGAGACAGATTAATGATCCGTTGGCAAAGATTCATGCGAGTGCTGACTATATTTTTTACCAAAGTAAGTTTTGCAAAATCAGTGCTGACCGCTTTTTAGGAAAAACGCAAGGGCAATGGGAAATTTTATACAATGCTGTTGACACTGAAAAGTTTACGCCTCGTAAAGAGATTCTCAAAAATGACCCTCTTGTCTTGTTGCTAGGAGGAAATCAATTTGCCTACTATCGAGTCGAGTGTGCACTGAAAGTCCTTTCTTTATTGGTCGACAGAGGGGTTAATGCTAAGCTTTGCATAACTGGACGATTGGGTTGGCGGAAGCTGGAGTCCGATGCCTTGGCTGAAGTCAAGGAACTCATAAGAAAACTAAAACTCAATGGACGAGTTGACTTTTGCGGGCCTTACTCACAAGAAGATGCACCTTCAATTCTTCAAAAAGCTCACATTTTGCTACATACCACGGTGAATGATGCTTGCCCAGGCCTGCTTGTCGAAGCCTTGGCTTGTGGAGTTCCCGTAGTATATTCCGCTACCGGAGGTGTACCAGAATTGGTAGGTGCTGAAGCCGGTATTGGAATTCCTGGAGAATTAAACTGGGATGTGATTATTCCGCCTGATTCGGCAGCTATGGCTGCCGCAACATTGACCATTGCCAAGAATTTGACCTTCTATGCAGGTGAAGCGAGAAAGCGTGCAGTGGAAAAATTCGATATTCGGTTTTGGATGTCTCGTCACAGAGAGGTGTTTGCCGCTGTCTTGAACTAGAGGATTTTTTGATCGATTTATGAAATTCAAGTGATTGAAAAGTGGACTTAAGACTGTCAGGCAAAATAGTAAAAAGTTAAACATAAAAAGTTTAGTGTTTTTTTAAATAAAAAGTTCAGTTCTTCAATGGACAGACTATGATTAAACGAGCGTTGATCACTGGGATTACGGGGCAGGATGGTTCCTATCTTGCTGAATTTCTTCTTCAAAAAGGGTATGAGGTGCATGGTATCGTCAGGCGGGTTGCTATTGAGGATCCCCTTCATAGGCTTTGGCGAATTATTCATATTAAAGATCGCCTTCATCTACATCCGGCCTCACTCGAAAG
>CAZDCF010000102.1:0-2714 GCA_964503895.1 uncultured Nitrospiraceae bacterium
GCCCCAAACCCACCAGGAAATGCCAAGGCGTCAAAGTCTTGAATCTTTAAGTCTTCGAGTGATTGAATCTCTCCGCGGGCAATACGTGCGGCCTCTCGCAGGACATTGCGATTTTGACCTGTGGGTTTCTGTGTAAGGTGATTAGTTTCAACCACGTCTTTATTTGGGGCGAAACATTTATAGTCAGCGCCATGTTGCCCAATAGACACCAAGGTACTAATCGCTTCCGTAATCTCTGCCCCATCTAAATAACCACAACCCGACAGTATGACAGCAATTTTTTTCATAATGTCCTCCTTAAAACACTTATACCGATAACATACAAAAATAATTCTAAAACGGGGAATCGTCCTGAATTTTAACTACTTCTACAATCACTATATTATTTTTATCAATTACGGTAACGACAAGGTCAGCTAAAAATAAGTGAGGCTGATTAGGATCACTTGACACTTTTCTCAGAGATCCTTAGGCCTCCGGTCCTATCTCCCTTCGTTATTAATCAGAAAGATCCGTTTTTAAGGTAGTGTGCCCCTATTCAGCCTAAGAGCTCAAGTCTCCAGTCACTAAAAAATCATCACCCAAGGATTTAACACGGACATTCACGATCTCGAACTTGTCTACTAAATGCTTGGGCGAAAGCCCCCCGATCAAACCCCTGGCGTTTTGACCACCAAGCAAGCTTGGAGACATATAGAGATAGACTTGATTAACAAGGCCCTCTCGCAGAAATTCGGCATTTAACTCACTACCACCCTCCAGCATGAGACTCATAATTCCCATTTTCCCAAGTTCTTGAAGACAACACCAAAGAGAAACCCGATTTCGTTTTTGAGGAAGGACAAGGACTTCGACATCCATTGCCCTCAACTGTTCAATCTTGCCGTGTTTAGCCCTGCTGGTCGTCGCGATAGCGGTAGGGTTAGTCCCAATATTGCGAAGCACCTTTGCGGTGGACGGAATCCGAAGACTACTATCGAAAATCAATCGAACCGGTTGGCGAAGAATTTTACTTTGTGTCTTTCTTGAGCGTAATCGAGCCGTCAATTGCGGATCATCCTTGAGAACTGTATTAACACCAACCGCAATTACATCTACCTGCCCTCTTAATTTATGTACATGTTCTCTGGCCTTGACTCCCGTGATCCACCGTGACTCCCCATTTGCAGTAGCTACCTTGCCATCCATCGTCATCGCAGCTTTGAGGATAACAAACGGCATTCCGGTTTTAACACAATGAATATACATTTCATTGAGCTTTGACGCTTCTTGCTTAAGACACCCAAGATCTACGGTAATACCCGCCCGCTTTAATTGCTTAATACTGCGCCCAGCCACCTGTGGATTCGGATCACGCATGGCCACCACAACTCGACTTATGCCTGCTTCAATAATCAAAGGAACGCAAGGCGGTGTTCGTTTCTCGGCATGACAACAGGGTTCTAAATTAAGATACAGCGTGGCGTTTCGTGTTCGGGATTGGGCTTGCTGAAGAGCAAAAACTTCGGCATGAGGACCGCCGGCTTGCTTGTGATACCCAGACCCAACGACTTTCCCTTTAGACACTACCACAGCTCCGACCATGGGATTCGGGCTAGTCGTCCCCCTTCCTCGGTTCGCAAGACGAAGGACTTGCTTCATAAACGGAACGTCTTGACTGACGTCAATCACCGGCGAGATTTACTTTTCCGCAGACTGGCTTTGGATTTAGCCTTTGGTTTCTTGGCAGTTGCGGTCACACGGTTGGTATGGGCTTTGGTTTTTACCGAAACCTTTTCGACCTTTTTATTTGGCTTGACGGTTTTTTTATCTGCCTCGGCATTTAACACGGCTTGAGCAGCTGCAAACCTGGCTATAGCCACACGATACGGAGAGCAACTCACATAACTGAGCCCAAGATCATGACAAAATTCAACGGAACTAGGTTCCCCACCATGCTCGCCGCATATTCCGAGCTTGATATCATGACGGGTAACTCGACCTTCACTCACCGCCAAACGCATAATAGCCCCCACGCCTTCTCGATCAAGTACGGCAAATGGATCAAACTCTAAAAGATTATTAGCACGATAAAATCCCGTGAATTTGGCGGCGTCGTCTCGAGAGAACCCATATGTTGTCTGAGTCAAATCATTGGTACCAAAGGAGAAGAATTCTGCATCTTCCGCAATTTGTCTGGCCAAAACTGCAGCTCGAGGCAATTCAATCATGGTCCCAACTAGGTACGTCAATTTTTTCCCGCAACGCTTCATGGTTTCATCCGCAACCTCTTTAATTAATAATTTCTGCGCTTTCATCTCAGATGGCATACCGACTAAGGGAATCATGATTTCCGGAACAATCCTCTTCCCTTCCTTGGCAACCTCACACGCAGCCTCCATGATGGCTCGAACTTGCATACGAGTAATCTCCGGCATCGTGATACCTAGGCGACATCCCCGAAGGCCCAGCATGGGATTGAATTCATGAAGTTCTTCAACCCGCGCCAAAATTTTTCGTTTTTCATCAATTTCGGCCGGATCGCCATCGATCGCCTCAGCCTTGGCAATATCGACCATGAGTTGCTCGCGCTTGGGTAAAAACTCGTGCAAGGGGGGATCCAGCAACCGAATGGTTACTGGATACCCCTTCATTTCTCGATAAAGCCCGATGAAATCTTTTTTCTGAAGGGGCAGAAGTTGTTCCAAATATTTCTCTCGTTCTCTTTTGGTCGA
>CAZDCF010000103.1:0-2651 GCA_964503895.1 uncultured Nitrospiraceae bacterium
ACCTTCTCCTCAGTCATACCGATGAGTTCTATCCTTTTCTTGCGACTTGCTGAGCCCGAACAGACTGACACTGTATTAGGAGAAATGGCAAACAATTTCGCCAAATAGCGACATAATTCAGTGTTGGCTTTCCCCTCAATTGGGGAAGCAGCCAACCGAAATTTTAGGGCACCTCCATGTAATCCAACAAACTCCGTTTTAGAGGCATTTGGCTGAACATGCACAAAGAGGATAACTCTATTTTTCTTGGCTGTAATCATTTATTTATCAACACTTTATAAATGTTTTTTCTGTCAGTTCTCTGCTTTGTTCAGAACTGAAAAAATGTAATTTTCTTTATTGACAATCAAAAAATACCGGCATACAATTAGCCTAGATGATAACGGTAATCAAAATCGTATTCGACTAAACATCATGTACGTTTGTATTTGCAAAGGGATTAAGGAAGCAGATGTTGAGGCCCTCGGCCGAGCCGGTGTGACCTGCCCAAAACTCCTTGCCTCCACCCTTGAAATCAATGACAAAGATAACTGCTGCGGACGATGCATCAATAATATTTCTGATTTCGTGGCCATCGCTTCAAAGCACTGCAACCGGTCTCCCTCTCCCATACAAGCGTAGTTCCTTCCGCCTCTACCGCGCTGAGTTTTTCAGTTAATTAGAAACCTTAAACATTGGTTGGCCTATAACTTTTTCGTTTGAGGTTAACACCACGCATGACTCAATCAACTGTCGCTCCTTTTGGTTCATGGAAGTCCCCGATCACATCAGACCGAATTGTCTCAGAATCTATCAAACTTGGACAAATTTCTCTCGATGGTGATCAAGTCTACTGGATTGAAAATCGGCCTAAAGAGGGGGGAAGGAGTGCTATCATTCGCTTAAACCATGATGGGTCTCAAGACATTCTCACACCCGAGCCATATAATGTCCGGACCAGAATTCACGAATATGGTGGGGCGCCATATATAGTTGCCAATGGAATCATCTATTTTTCCAATTTCTCCAACCAACGACTCTACCAGCACGTGCCAACACGCACACCAGAACCCCTGACGCCTGAAGGATCCTGGTTTTATGCCGACGGCATCTTTGACCAACCACGAAACCGTTTAATCTATATTCGTGAAGATCACACAACTTCAGGGCATGAACCTGCCAACACAATAGTGAGTATTCCTCTTGCGGGTTCCCAAGAACATCACCAGGGCATCATTCTCTTATCAGGAAATGATTTTTATGCCTCGCCGCGACTTAGCCCAAAGGGAGATCGGTTTGCCTGGCTGACATGGAACCATCCTAATATGCCTTGGGATGGTACGGAATTATGGGTCGCGGATATTCAACCAGACGGCACTCTATGGCACGCTCGCTGTGTGGCAGGGGGAACAGATGAATCCATCTTTCAACCGGAATGGTCCCCAGATGGTGTTTTGCATTTTATTTCAGATCGAAGCGGCTGGTGGAATTTATACCGATTGGATGGAAACCATGCTGAACCTTTATGCCCAATGGAGGCTGAATTTGGGCTCCCACAATGGGTGTTCGGACAACGACTCTATGACTTTGAATCACCCACACACATTATTTGCTCTTATACCACGAAGGGAATCTGGCATTTGGCACGACTGAATACTACCAATAGCCGCCTCGATGTTTTTGATTTGCCTTACACCGACTTTGGAAACATTCTTGTTCGGGGAACCCAGATGCTGGTTACAGCTAGCTCCCCATCTCAACCACATTCGATCATTCAAATCGATTGCTCAACGTTGCAAATTAAAATCCTCCGTCAGTCTGTCAATTTCATCATTTCTAAAAAATATGTTTCAATCCCAAAGCCCATTGAATACCCTGCGAAAGATGGAACAACCGCCCACGCCTTTTACTATCCGCCTTTTAACGAAGACTTTCAGGGACCGGACCAGAAACGACCTCCTCTTATGGTAAAAAGCCACGGTGGGCCAACTGGTGCCGTATCATCGACTTTCAATCTGATGATTCAGTATTGGACGAGTCGAGGCTTTGCGGTAGTCGATGTGAACTATGGCGGTAGCACGGGATACGGACGAACCTACCGGAATCGACTTAACGGCCAATGGGGCATTGTTGATGTAGATGATTGCGTCAGCGCCGCCCAGTATTTGATTGAGGAGGGTGAAGTTGATGCAACACGAGTCACCATTACAGGCGGAAGCGCAGGCGGATATACAACCCTCAGTGCTTTAACCTTTCAGGATTGCTTCACCGCAGGATCGAGTTATTATGGTGTATCTGATTTGGAAGCCTTGATTCGTGATACTCATAAGTTCGAATCACGGTATTTGGAGAGGCTAGTCGGTCCTTATCCAGAACGAAAAGACCTGTATGACCAACGCTCCCCAATTAATTTTACTGACCGTCTGACTTGCCCAATCATCTTATTTCAAGGATTAGAAGATAAAGTCGTCCCGCCAAACCAAGCAGAACTGATGTTTGAAGCTGTAAAATCTAAGGGAATTCCAGTGGCCTATATTGCATTTGAAGGCGAGCAACATGGATTTCGCCGCGCAGAAAATGTGAAACAAGTGCTGGAAAACGAACTATATTTTTATTCCAAGGTCTTTCGGTTTGTTCCAGCTGACTCGATACCAGCTATTCCTATAGAAAAC
>CAZDCF010000104.1:0-2644 GCA_964503895.1 uncultured Nitrospiraceae bacterium
ATGGAGAGGAGCAAATTTAACATGGCGTGCTCTGGTACATGAGATTGGATAAACACCGTCGCGCGTTCTGGATCGATACCAGCTGCCAACCAGTCAATGAGAATTTCATGGACAAAGGTTTGGAGTTGGCTAGTGTCTTCAAAATTTGTTGAGAGTGCATGCCAATCCGCCACAAAAAAGAAGCACTCATTTTGTTCTTGCAATCTTTTCCAATTTTCCAGAGCTCCCAACAGATTTCCGAGGTGGAGCCGTCCGCTGGGCTGCATGCCGCTTAAGACTCGCATCAATTTCCTCTGCTTTCTTTTTAATTAAAAGACAAATACTGAAAGGATATCGCTCGTCATAAACTGAAAGATTGTGCCAATAAATGTGCTAATGATTGGTACTCGAGAGTCGAGAAAAAATAATCCAAGAATGATGAACATTCCATAGGGTTCCATCCGACTCAATATCAAGGCTGAGCGATAAGGTAGCAAGCTTGTGAGGATTCGTCCACCGTCCAAGGGGGGGATGGGTAAAAGATTAAACGCGAAGAGCAGGGTATTGATAATAATGGAAAAGAGCGACATGGCTACGAGGGGGAGTAAAAACATTCCCAATAGATCACGTCGGGGTTCCAGATCAGGTTGTGGAGGCCAGTTGGCTTGAAGTGTTGGGTCAATGGCAAGCAACACGCTTAGCAAAATACCGCTAATAATAGCCAAGACAAAATTCATAGCCGGGCCGGCTACAGCAACAAGTGCCATGTCTTTTCTAGGGTTTCGTAATCGTCTGGGATTGACTGGTACGGGTTTGGCCCAGCCAAATAAAAATCCGCCTGGAGCAAGCAGGCAAAGTAAAGGCACAATAATTGTGCCGAATCGATCAATATGTGGTAGGGGATTAAGAGTCAGTCGTCCTTGAGATCGTGCAGTATCGTCCCCGTAATAATTAGCGACCCACCCATGGGCATATTCGTGTAATACTACCGCAGCTATCAGTGGGAGAATGACATACGACAAGGTGTGAAGAAATTGGGCCATGAATTTGAGCAAGAATACGGCGTCAGTTAGTTAATTTGAATAAATCGCCCGTTCGCTATTTGAATCATATACACTTTTCGGTTGAGGACGCCACCTTCACCAAACGAGGCAAGTCCTCCAAAAGTAGGAAAATCATGGCGAGTCAACAATTGGTTGCGGACTTCTTGGCCATTCGTGGCTCCGTGGCTAATGGTGTCGAGAATGATCCGCATCGCATCATAGGCTTGGGCTGCAAAGATGGACGGATCAACTTGAAAATGTTCGCGATATTTGCGAATGAATTTTTGCGTCCGTAGATTAGTGCTTTCAAGAAAAATAGCATCTCCAAACATGCCACCGTTTAGAGTGCTCCGTCCCCATTTGAGTAGGTCTGGGTGGTTCCAGCTGTTACTTCCCAATAGGGGGATCTTGATATCATAGTATGCTAATTGAGCTGAGAGAAATGCGACGTCAGTGGGATGTCCAGGAAGGAAGAGGGCATCAAATCCTGGCCTATAAACAAGTTGCTCTTCTCCCTTCTTCTGTGGTTCTTCAGTTTCCAGGGGAAGCATTTCTCCGTATAGGCTGAGGTCTTTATCCTTTAAGCGTTGAATTTGGATGGAAGCATCGGTTGTGGCTGGATGGTAGGATTCTATGGCTATAATTTCTCCGCCATTCTGAAGCACGATTTCTTGGAACATTCGAGCCAACTGTTGGCCATAGGTAGATTTGGGAGACAGTATGGAGAATCGATAGAAACCTAAGATATGCATGGCATGGTCAACTAATTTAGTCACTTGGAGACGAGTCGTCAATGCTGTACTAAACCAAAACTGACCAAATTTTTTAACATCAGACAAACTGGCCGTCGGTGTAATAAACGGGGTATTAGACCAATCAGGCAAATCTGCCACATTTTGCACTTGTCGGGCGAGCAGCGGACCGATCAAGGAAATAGGCTCAAACTCTTTAAGGACTTGCTCCAATTCGTGATGCAATTGGGCTGGAGGTAGCGCGCTGTTTTTCACCACAATCCCCAATGTGTTGGCGCCTAACTGTTTTTGTCCTTCCTGCAAGGCAAGGCTGATACCGTTTAGCGCATCAGCACCAAAAGGCTTCATTTTTCCTGAAAAGGGTAAGGCTGCGGCTATGACATATTGATGCGATTTAATCCTCGAGATAAACGATTGCATCAAAGCCATAGCGGTTTGTGCATACGGATGGTTGGGGAACCGATTGAGAAAAGCTCGGATGTCTTGTTCGGCCAACACTTCATTCCCTTGGACGGTATGAAGCTCAATCAATCGAATCAAAACCAAATCTCCGGGGAAGGTGGCGGGAAACGTAGCTAACAAGTCTTCCAGGGTGTGATCATCCATTTTTTGTAAGATCAAGTCCTGGATATAGTCTAGCAACTCCCTACGTTCCGTCTCGGGAAACTTCTTCAATTGTTTCAAAGCTATGTCAACTGCCTCGGTATACTCACCTTTCATTTCATAGGCTTGGCGCAGGCTGCGCAGCCCTTCCGACTGTGTAGTAGGGTTCGAGGATCGATTTAATGTATTGGTCAGAACTGTAATGGCTCGGTTGGCTTTATCGGATTCAATGTAAAGGTTACCCAGCAACAAACGCGCCTGATCTTT
>CAZDCF010000105.1:0-2638 GCA_964503895.1 uncultured Nitrospiraceae bacterium
ATCCAGAGCGAACCAAAACTTTCGTGTTTGTCGATTCCTTCGGCGCATCCAGCATTGATATCATGGTGTACTGTTTCACCAAAACCACGGTTTGGGGTGAATGGCTAGCCTGTAAGGAACGTCTCGCTTACAAAATCAAAGATATTGTGGAAGGTCACGGAACAGCCTTTGCGTTTCCTTCGACTTCACTTTATGTTGAGACGTTACCATTTGGAAAACCTGAACCGTTCCCAATTCCTAGCCAATCTGCTCCCCCTCAGACACCAACTCCTAAAACTTAAACTCTTCTCCTAGAAAATTTTGGGCAAACCCTAGAGTCATATCTGGGAGTTTGTACAATTTTGATAGGGGGCTGGATGTGTTACTTTTTTGTCAAGTCGACCTGTTGACCTGCGGGCGGCGCTTCAGTTACTTCCTTTGGACATGGATACCGTTCAATGAGTCCAAGCAGGCCGGAGACGCCAATGGTGAGATCTTCCTGTGGTCCTTGTAAATCTTCGGCTGCGAATTCTAATAAATCCCGCCCAAGGACTGTTACTTTTTCTGGGATACAATAGAGGGGCGGCTGACCCTGCCGCTGAAGTTTGACATTGATAATTTGAAACCCATTAGCCAACCCATCTAGATACACACGCTGCTGGTCTTGAGTCATCCCTTCGATGGACAGAACTGGCCTAACTAAGTCGCGTGCAAAGGCCTGGCCCGTGATCCATAGAACTATAAAAACAGATATCATTAGAATCTTACGGAAATTCCTTTGTCGTGAGAAAGACAACTGCGGGCCTTGATGTCTCAAGGAGTGGGCATCCATAACATCTTTCACTTACTTTTCTCCGTGTTTTATTTTGGATTCTTGTTCTTGTCCGGTATGAATGGAGCCTTCCACCTTATGGATAATAGGCAACGATTTAGGAATGAGTGAAGGCAGCAGACGATCCCGTTTTTTTTCGAATACTATAACCCCTCGCCTTTCCAGTTCTCTATTGACTTGCTGACTAAGATGCCCTGAGGCCCACAATTCCACACGTCGAATCGTGGGATTCTGTGATTGCCAAGATACTACGGCATCGGCAGCATCGGCCAACTCTTTAGTCCACAGGACATGCGGAAGAGGCAACGCTACAATCATCGCTCGATCCGTCGTATACCCAACCAACCATCGACCTTTTACAAGAATGAATTCTTCCAGTGGGACAACAGTCTGATGATAACTGGCAAACATTTCCACAAGACGTTGCATAAACAGGGCTTCCTCTTCCAACTCTGCCATCATAGCTACCTGCAAGACCAGGCTTCGATTACTGACCCCCTTCATTTCATCAAGCGCATGGACCAAAATGGTTGCATGCTTCGGTGAATACCCTGGCTGGATGAGAAAGCCTTCGCGTACGTCTTTCTGTACACCTATGCCCTCAAGAATTTTCCGATTGATTTGCTGTAAATCTTCCGGCTCATACTCGACCAACATTTCGTTTATAGCATCGCTAAATGAGGCCGTCTTGGATGCAAAGCCAAGAGGACCGCTGACTGAAACCAGGCCAATGCGAGACCCAACTTCCTCGGAATACCCGGCAACTGCAATGCTGTCAAGCTGTTCTTGGAGCACTGCATTCGACGAATACACATTCACCCCAGCGGTTGCCGCAACTGTTCGTTTCACTCCAGCATAACCTGCTAGTCCTTGCTCTTCGTGCTCTTCGGGTTTGCCTCGTCTCCCGGTAACCAGTTCCCCAATTCGTGTTCCTACTCGCTTTATCCCCTTGGGTACACCAGTCAAGGTTTCTACCGGTTCAGTAATGAGCTTCCAAAGAAATTTAAAAGGACTCATAACCGTATCAAGAATCTTGGAACCAAAGGCAACAGACCGACTCATATCTTTTTCCATTTTCGCAAGGGCCTGCGCTTCATGCACTCGAATACGGAGCATGTCTTCGCCTAGTGCATCAAAGACACCGAATGGCGAATTTACCGTGTAGCGAAACCACCACCCTGCCGCTCTGGCACTACCAATAACTTCATGATAGTCACTTTTACGAAGATCTGGAGGTAAGAGATCCTCACCTGAATGAGTTAGCAAAGATTCGAACCTGGGTACGACTTGGGGCTTGAAGGGAATTGACTCAGATGTTCGCTCAGAGAATGGGATCGCGGTCAAGGGGAAAAGCAGCAGCGAAAGACAAGTTATCCCCATTAGTAGAGGGGATTCAAATGATAGTATCCGAAAAATGGATCGAAAAGGTCGAACCAAAATCTCTGTTCCTTCTGTGGCTATACGAGAAGCCACTCTACAGCAAAACCTACGGATGTAACGACTTTTCTTCTGACCATCGTCTCTTTCAAATTCGTACAGTGGCACTCACGGCGAAGAGTGTCAAGACACTAAAGAAAACTACGCTATGCGGATTTGGAAAGCCTAGGACGACAAGGACCCAAAAAGCCCTCAACTGCGCACCGTACCAGCAATGAGGCCTGTCAGGGAAGCCCTTTTTTTTGATAACATTCCAGCGCAAAGAGAAACCCTCGGTTGGCGAGATTCGAGGCCTTCGCCATGTAATAACGCTCCAACGTTTCGCAATACCCACCCTTTTCGGTTCGCCTACAAGGATCAAAAGGACCCTCAGGGTCCTTTGTGATATCC
>CAZDCF010000106.1:0-2538 GCA_964503895.1 uncultured Nitrospiraceae bacterium
CTTGCACTTGGCCGCATGCGCGCCACCGAGGCCAAAGCCAAACTGGAATACACCATGAAAGAAGACTGGGATCAGACGGTACGAAGTCGGTCAAGAGAAGCCGTGGAGAGAATGAGCTAGGAAGATTGTTGTCCTGTTACTTGGTTAATGGCATCTTGGTCCGCAGGTGTTAAACGATAGCCTTTTGCGTACAAAGCTTGCAGGCCATCGGTCAAAACAGAGAATTCTATAGTTTGGCGAACAGCATCGAACCTCCCATTGAGTTTGGCCAAATACTGAAAGGCCTGCTCGTGTTCCAAAAAACTCACACCCATTGATTCCAACACATCTCGGAGTTCTGCGGTATCGTATTCCCTATCGTCGTTTCGGTCCCCAACTAATGCGAATTGATAAAACGTCAGGCTCAGCGAAAGAGACGATTGCGATTGGGCAAAAGCGGCTCTGGCACCATTGATACCCTCACCATATTCGGCTGGACAAGGATTTTGTTCATGGTCCTGGACAGTAGGTCGAAAGAAAAATTTTTCAACGTCTGGAGGAATGCGCTGCTGCTTTAACTGTTTGTAATGCCATGACGTACAATTTTCCGAGACGGCAAAATCCACCTTATCTTTCATGATTTGTTTAGAGATATGATTCGTAAATCCTCCAAACACCCCTGCAGTCATTGCGGCCAAAAGGGATGTTCCATACCCAGGCAACAAAAAAGTCACTAGGGCAAAAAAAACCGCGCCCCTTACGTTAAGTAGACTTTTTTTCATGAACTCAGTATAGCATTCACCTGTTGTTCGGGCTAGCAAAAATCACCAAAAACACTTAATTTATGAAGAATTTTTCTGATTTAAAAAAAGAAGACTCCTCTCACGAGATAGGTGTAAAATACGACTGTGGCGACTGAACCCTATTACGAAATCAACCCTGATCCGGAAACCGCGAAACGAATTCGGAAAGAACGCGACAAAGCCCGTGAACTCAAACACACGCCATGGTGGAAAAACCAACTCCACAAGAGTATCTGCTATTATTGCGGCCAGCAGTTCCCGCCCGATCAACTATCTATGGATCACATCGTCCCCCTGGCCAGAGGCGGAAAATCTACCAAAAGCAACATCGTCCCATCCTGTTTGGAATGCAATCGAAACAAAAAACTCGAAACCCCAGCAGAGGCAGCTCTTAGAAAAATCTCCGGCAGTCAATAAAGCGTGCCTTAACAACCAATATTATAAGTCTGGGTACAAGCCCTCTAACGCCTCAAATCGCTTCTTGGCCTTCTTTGCCCATTCTGAATCGGGATACACGCGAATGATTTGCTGATACAACTCCTTCGCGTGTATAAAATTCGTCTGCTTCTCCTCAAACTTCGCCGTCTCAAACAAACTATCCGGGCTCTCCCCCCCACATCCAACTAAAAGAGCAAAGAGTAGTGCCATCACGACAGAGGTTATTTTGCCAACGCTTGATTTCTTCATGACTGTTATTCCTTTTATATTTTTTACCTATTAATCACAAAGAGTTTGACAAGGATTCACTGCTTTACCGAAACCGACTTCTTCGATAGTTTTAACGCCGCATTATCATAATCCATCGCCAAATATTCAACAGCCCTCCAAGCGATGCAGCAACATACGTCAGGGCCGCCGCCATTAAAATTTTTCTCGCGCCCCCCATATCTGTGCGAGAAATATAATGACCTTGCTCCAACACGGGAAGGGCACGACGAAAGCTCGCATCCCACTCCACAGGCAGAGTTACCAGATGCACTAAAGACCCAATGGACATCACGCCCAGACCAGCAAGAAATACCAACAACCCACCTGCTGGCGAACGCGTGAGCCCAGCCACAATGGGAATTCCCATCATTACAAAGGACCCAACTTTTTCAGCCCCCTGAGCAACTCGAACCAATTTGGTACGTTCCTGCAAAGGTTTAAAATTCGTTTTATCCTGAATAGCATGTCCGACTTCATGAGCAGCAACCGTCACTGCCGTTAGGGACTTCCCATTATAGTTATCGGGAAGCAACCGAACCATTTTAGCTTGTGGATCATAATGATCCCCAATTTCGGTAGTTTCCACACGTACATCCTTCATCTCGAACCGATCGAGTAAATGCCGCGCCAGATCACCTCCGGTTCCAGCATATTCCTCTCGATGTCCTCGATATTTGTTAAAGACATACTTGACCCAGAGTTGCGGACCAATCAGTACCGCGAGAAGAATAACGACAATGACAACACCGCGAATCATATTTCCTCATACCTCAATTTATATTTTCTTTGAATTGATCACGAATTGGGATAGCCAAATGCTGGACTCCGTGGTGGACAAGTGCAAAACATTGCAGTCCAAACAGCCGCCAAGGCAAAACCTAGTACTATGATGAGCAACTGACAACAATGCGCCTGCCCCAATCCGGTGGTGGAGCTGCATAATCATTCATTTCAGGTTGTTCATCGTATGGATGTTGAAGAACTTCAAGTAAGCGGTCGATCTCTGAATAGTCTTGCTGCTCAGTTGCCCGTTGAATTGCTACCTGAG
>CAZDCF010000107.1:0-2538 GCA_964503895.1 uncultured Nitrospiraceae bacterium
CGGAACTGGATAATACACTTTGTGCCCAACCTCCTGCTCTTTGAGATAGACAATTAGCTGATCGCGCTTCTGTGCACGAATCGTAAACTGATTAAAGACATGCACATTCCCTGAAATCGTGGACGGCAAGGTTACCTCGTCCAGCAGCCCTGCTTCTGAGAACAACTTTTTGTAATAAGCCGCGTTTTGTGCTCGTTTGGCGTTCCACCCATTCAGGCTTTTTAGTTTGATCCGCAATACCGCGGCTTCCAATGCATCAAGCCGACTATTTAATCCAATGTGATCATGGTGGTAGTCTGAGCGGCTCCCATGGACACGTAAGGCAAGGAACAATTCTTTTAGGGCCTCATCATTGGTGGCAATCAATCCCCCATCACCAACACCTCCAAGATTCTTTGAGGGAAAGAAACTGAAACACCCTGTATACCCAAACGTTCCAGCTTTTTTCCCATTATGCTCAGCGCCGATCGCCTGGCATGCGTCTTCCACGACCTTGACCCCGTGTCGATTCGCTATCTCGAGGATCTTTTCCATAGCCGCACATTGGCCAAATAAATGCACGGGGATAATCGCTTTGGTTCGAGAGGTTATTTTTCTCTCAATCTGCTCAGGATCAATGTTAAATGTATCAGACTGAATATCCACGAATACTGGCTTGGCATGAAGCCGCGACACCACACCAGCCGTCGAAAAAAAGGTAAAGGGAACGGTGATCACCTCATCCCCGGGTTGTATTTCCAAAGCCATCAACGAGAGCAGCAACGCGTCACTTCCGGACGCAACGCCCACCGCGTATCGACACCCCAAATAGGCGGCCACGTCTTCTTCAAGAAGGGCCACCCCTTGACCCAAGATAAAACTTTGGCCATCACAGACACCTTCAATCGCCATGAGAACTTCTTCACGAATATCTTTAAACTGTGCCTTTAAATCTAATAAAGGGACCTTCACGAATGACTAATCTCCTGCTACCATGAGTAAAATAAATATCCCATTAACAAAAACCTTCAACGCACTACGATGCTCCTCAGTTGACGAAAAATCTCAGGCTTGTGATATCACAACCTCTCAAAAAAGAAGGGGTATTGAATCACACCTAATTATTAGGAGCAAGTCACAGTAAAATTCGGAGGCAAATAGCCTAAGGCACCTCGACTTCTAGCTCAGAGTCTTCAACCTTTTTTAGCATCGGATCTTGCCATGAAATATTGTAGCAATTGCGGAGCATCCACTTCACTCCAGATTCCCGTTGGCGATACCTTACTTCGCCACGTCTGCCAGCACTGCAAGACCATCCATTACCAAAACCCGAAAATTGTGGTGGGCTGTATTCCGGAATGGCAAGGCCAGATCTTGTTATGCAAACGCGCAATTGAGCCACGCTATGGCCTTTGGACTATCCCGGCTGGATTTATGGAAAACGATGAAACCGTGGAAGAAGCTGCCCATCGTGAAACCATGGAAGAAGCCAAAGCTTCGGTTGACCTTACAAGCCTCTACGCCGTGTTTAGCATTCCCCACGTCAACCAAGTATATATGGTATTTCGCGCAACAATGAAAGAAAAAGATTTTGGCGCTGGCGAAGAAAGCCTAGAAGTCTGTCTGTTCCACATTGATAAAATCCCCTGGAGAAAATTAGCCTTCCCGGTCATAACCGAAACCTTGGAACACTATTCCCAAGACAGGAAAAATGGCCAATTCCGCATTCATGTTGGTTCCATACATCGGCCCAAAAAAACGTGAAGCGAATATCTCATCCTGAAAAAAAGTAACTAGCTTCCGTCTAGGTAACAGCATAAACAATCACAGCATATCTGGCGGCTTTCCCTAGTCCAATCCAAAACAACGCAGCACCCCAATGGATACGTAACCATCCACCTACTAGACAAAGAGGATCCCCAAAAATAGGAATCCAAGATAACACTAGCGCTGAACTACCCCACCGTTTTAACCAATTCAAAACACGTCGGTATTTGGATTGGATAAAATTCTCGGATGGATACCACCAATCCAAAAATCGACCCACTGCCCAAGTGGACATTCCTCCCAACGTATTTCCCAAAGTTGCCACAAACAGGAGCCCTAACCGATCAAATTTCCCTTGATAAGCCACGGCCCCTAATATGACCTCCGACCCACCAGGTAATAATGTCGAAGCTAGAAAAGAACTCAAGAACAGAGCCGAAAGCGTAGGAACTTCCGAGGACATAACAGTAGTCTTCAGAGAAAGCAATAATAATTCAGCAACAAATTATTTGGCTCCATTTGGGATGACTAGCCAATTTTCTTAATACTCACAAATTTGTGGTTTTCATCAAATCAGACAATAAGTCTCCCATGAATACCATCTTGCGTCAAAGTTTGAAAACATGGACAGAAAATTTCACCCATCGCTCGTCAATGCCTCATCCTACAGGAGCAAAATCCGTCAAGATAAAATTCATTCCGCTACCCAAGAAACCAAATCTCCAACCAAAATTTCGCCATCGTCAAGAACCTCTCCAAAGGCTCCTCCAGCCCAAGATTGCCTCATCGCCT
>CAZDCF010000108.1:0-2523 GCA_964503895.1 uncultured Nitrospiraceae bacterium
AACATGTATTCGCTGCAGGGGTTGGATGCATTGATACGGCCATCTTCTGGGCAGGTATGCCATTCGTTAATTGTGGTGTCGTATTGAATGCCTGGATCCGCACAAATCCAGGCGGCCCAAGAAATTTGATTCCATAATTCCCTCGAACTAATCTTTTTTATGGGTTCCCCGTCCGTTCGTCTGGTCAGGGTCCAGTCTTTATCCTTGTCTAATGCTTCGAAAAAGGCATTAGGAATACGAATGCTATTGTTGGAGTTTTGTCCGGAAACGGTTTGGTAGGCCTTACTATCCCAATTCGTGTCGTATTCGTGAAATACAAAATGGGTAAACCCTTCTTGTGCGTAAGCAAACATACGCTGAATGTAGGCTTCAGGAACCGCAGACTCGCGAGCAGACTTTATGGCTTGTTTGAGCGTTGGATTTCGCTGTGGGTCGATCTCTATCGATGAGGAATTATCACTGGATTTTGTGTGACAAGCTTGAAGGACGGCATTGAGCCGCTGAGCACAAATCTTTGAACCTGTGACCATGGCCGCGACCTTTTGTTCTTCAATGACCTTCCAATCGATAAATTGTTCAATGTCAGGATGATCGAGGTCTAAGCAGACCATTTTTGCGGCTCGTCGTGTGGTTCCCCCAGATTTAATGGCTCCGGCTGCTCGATCGCCAATTCGTAGAAATGACATGAGGCCTGAGGATTTTCCCCCACCAGATAGCGGTTCAGCATCACCCCTGAGTTTGGAAAAGTTTGTTCCGGTTCCGGACCCATATTTAAACAACCGGGCTTCACGAACCCACAGATCCATGATCCCGCCTTCATTGACCAAATCATCGGCCACAGACTGAATGAAACAGGCATGAACTTGAGGACGCTCATAGGCGTTTTGGGAGTGGTTTAAAAGTCCTGTTTTGGGGTCAATGAAAAAATGTCCTTGAGAGGGACCGGCAAGATCATAGGCAAAATGAAGCCCAGTATTAAACCATTGCGGTGAGTTTGGCGCAGCCATTTGTTTGGCCAACATGAAGCATATTTCATCATAAAAGGCTTGACCATCCTCCTCTGAGTCAAAATATTCGTGAGTTTGGCCCCAATGGGTCCAACAGCCGGCTAACCGGTGGAAAACCTGTCGTGCATCTCGCTCGCCTCCGGTTAAGGGATTGCCTTCCTCATCATTGATAGGGGCTCCTTGTGTATCATATTGGGGAACCCCAGCCTTTCTGAAGTATTTTTGGGCCAGGATGTCCACCGCAAGTTGAGACCATTGTTCTGGGGCTTGAATGTCATCAAGTTGAAACACCATGGAGCCATCAGGATTTCGAATCTCCGATGAACGAGTCGAAAAGAGAATAGTCTCATAAGGCCCCTGACCTTGCTGGGTGAAACGGCGCTCAATTTTCAAGCCAATTTTCCTTTGCCTGATGACGAAAAATGGTTAAGTCTAACTAGATTCCATAAGCCTGCCTTCTGGCCGAGTACGGAAGGTAATTAACGACGAGGAACCACAATTTATAGCGGCTAATGTAAATTGTCAATACTAAATATTGTGCCTTTTGACATGGCAATGGGGATAAAAGTGCATAGGCTGTGAACAACTAAAATTAAAAAATTGCCAATGAGTTGTGTGTTTTTTCTGAGTTATCCACAGGAAAAAAATGAATGGAATTCACTATCCACAGAACCGTCCTTTTTTGGAGTAATTTTTTTCAGGTTACATTTTCATAAGGGAAAATTGTTTAGAAATCGCCAAGATTTTGATCACCGGAATCATGAACGAGGGTCGTGTTATTAGGATGGGCATCTTAAGCCATTTGAGCATTCGAGAGAGAGGGGCTTCTTTAAGGCGTAAAAAGTTTAGTTCAGGTTTTGAAGTTATTCTCGATTTTTTTATCTTTGCATACTATGGTAATCGAGACATGAGAAGGAATAGGAAATTGGGATGTACTGTTAATTTAAGTTTTTTCCATACATTGTGAGGTGATGGCGTATGTACGTTTGGAGCAAACGAATTGTTATAACACTTTTGGCATTGTTCGGTTTCTTGGAAGTCGTATTTTGGTTGACGTCAACAGGAGGAGAGCCCAGTTTGCTAGCTACCAGAACTACACATTGGCTGTCGTTGAATTATATACTGCTTTTGGTCTGGGTATCTGTTTGGATGTACGATCAAGCACGGGTTCGGGGCAAGAATATTTGGCTTTGGTTGCCCCCTTTTTTTATTGCACCGCTTCCCACATTGATGGTGTTTGTGTTGTTGCTGCAACGACGAGCAAAATGAGGTTCCCTTTACCCTTTTTTGACACTACCAAACAAACAGGTACAAGCTTTATCCGATGAGCACGCGCGATTCTGGGTATCGGTATCGGGCTGGAATATTGGTTTGTACGGCGAACAGTCCAACGAGCAAAGGGCCAAATCGCCCTAACAGCATTGAGAGAATGATTACAAATTTCCCAAAGTCCGTGAGTAGGGCGGAAAAGCTTCGACCGTCTCCATCACCCAATGACATCCCAACAATGCCCATG
>CAZDCF010000109.1:0-2517 GCA_964503895.1 uncultured Nitrospiraceae bacterium
TCAATGTTTCCAGTTGCCGCAGCTTCCCAAATATCCACGCTTGGCCCACACCCCATCAGCACCACGGCCGCGATTGTTGTGAGTAGTATGTGTTTCATTTGCCTTCAGCTTTCAATTCTTCACCCGTCTTGCCGCCGTGTTTACGGAGGAGATTGGGTGTAGCATTAAAGGAAAGTGAATTAACCAACGCTTGAAATTAATTATCCTCCTTGTTTTCTTTTGCCAGAGAAATTGATTCTCCAGTCACAAAGTGTTGTATAAATAATATTTCTTCATTGGTTAGACGGTCTTTGAATCCTGGCATTCCCCTACTTGCTGCCAAAATGCCATCACTAACAATTTGATGCCATATTTGATGCATCTCTGGCGGTGTGGTGGCTAAATCAGGGATAATACCAGCTTTTCCATCAATAGGACCATGGCAAGTAGAGCAATTTTTTTTGTAAAGGCTTTCTCCTTTTTTTGCATATTCTTGATTCAACTTAATATTAATTTGAGGTCCGGTTAGCTTTATCCTTGGGTGTTTAAATAATTCTGGCTGGCGGCCTTTGCCCCCTAAAGAGAATGTATATAGAATGCCTTCCTGAAAATATTTCGCTGCTTTTCCACTTGGAGGATTTCTTAGACCGTGTGAACCGCCCCATCCCGCCAGAACACTTACATATTGTTGCCCATTAACATGGTAAGTTACAGCCGGTGCGATTATCGCTGTGCCTGTGAAGTAAGACCACAATTTATTACCTGACTTAGCATCGTAAGCAATAAAGTCTGCCTCTCCAGTACCTTGAAAAATTAGATCACCAGCGGTTGCCAACGTTCCACCATTATACTCGTTGATATGGTTTACGCCCCAGACTCTTTTTCGCTTTATCGGATCCCAAGCAATAAGGCCTCCCTGTGGAAGGTGTAAGTTGCTCGGATTATCAGTGTCGAAATCTACAGCGACATTCCAAAACCCTGATTTATATTCCCAATTTGGGTCATCCTTGTATATCATGGAAGACTCTATAGTCGGAATATAAACCAATTTTCTGTCAGGATTGTAACTCATGGCTTGCCAATTATGCCCACCATGAGGGCCGGGTTTAATTTCTTTTGGGGAGATTGAGTAATCGGAATTGTCTGTTTCTATCGGACGACCAGTTTTCAAATCGACACCTTCAGCCCAAGTAATTTTTGTATAAGGATCAGCTGCTAATAATTCCCCTGTTATTCGATCTAGTACATAAAAGAAGCCGTTTTTAGGAGCCTGCATAAGCACTTTTCTCTGTACGCCCTTCCATTTTAGCTCAGCAAGGATCATTTGCTGAACCGCTGTGTAATCCCAATTATCACCAGGAGTTGTCTGGTAATACCAAACGATTCTCCCATTGTCAGGATCAAGTGCTAATATTGAAGATAGGTACAAATTGTCCTGTTTGTTTTTGGTTTTATTGCGAGCTTTTCGAGTCCAGGGAGATGCATTACCTGTTCCTACATACAATAGTTTCAGTTCTGGATCATATGCAAATGAATCCCAGCAGGTTCCTCCTCCTCCCGCAATCCACCACTCTCCACTCCACGTTTTTGCAGCCTTTTCCATGTCTGGTGACTCAAATCCTAGTTTAGGATTTCCTGGGACCGTGTAGGTTCTCCAAGCCATTTTTCCTGTTTTGCAAAAATACGCTGTTATTACCCCTCTAACTCCATACTCGGCACCACCATTACCAATAACCACTTTACCGTCAAAAACACGAGGAGCACCAGTAATTGTATAATCTTTACTTTGATCAAAAGTCACTTTCTCCCAAACAGGCTTTCCCGTCTGAGCATCCAAAGCAACTAATCGACCATCAAGTACACCCACGAATATCTTCCCCTTATAAAAAGCTACCCCACGATTTACTACATCACAGCATGCTCTTCTCCCATATATTGCCCGATCCACCTGAGGATCCCACGCCCATATTGTCTTTCCACTGCGACAGTCAATCGCCATTACTGATGACCATGGGAGACTTATATACATTACTTCATTAACAACTATCGGTGTAGCCTCAACACCTCTGGTTGTCCCCAACTTTTTAGACCACGCAAGACCGAGTTGATGAATATTTTCTTTATGAATTTGCTTTAAAGGGCTGAATCGATTTTCTGCTTGAGTTAAGCCATAAGACAACCAGTCTCCAGGTCGATTCTGTGGCTCTGCTAGCGCCTGATCATCAATAATCTTGATATCTCCTCCCGCTCCTTCAGCACTCATTAAACCAACCACAATGCCAATGAGTGAATAACTTAATCGGAGGCAATTAAAAATCAAGATTCTCACAGAGTCGTTTTGTTTTTCTAGATGATTCACTTGAATTGTTAACATATTCGTTATGGAAATCTTAGATGAAAGCCGAAAACTGCTGAATTCCGAATGCCAAGTCAAGTACACGATCTAATATGTAACCTTTTGGTTGCCATTAGTTTTTAAATATTCTTTTATCGTGCTTAAAATCGATATGGTTGTCGAGCATCAATCGGTTTCTACCG
>CAZDCF010000110.1:0-2467 GCA_964503895.1 uncultured Nitrospiraceae bacterium
AGAACATTCCCATGACAGTTCATGTAGCCATGGGGACCGATATTACTCATATGCACCCCACGGCTGATGGCGCGGCTATAGGCGAAGGTTCACTTCGTGACTTTCGAAAATTTACCGCGGTTGTATCGAAGATGGAGGGTGGGGTATATCTCAATCTAGGTTCTGCAGTCCTTATGCCTGAGGTCTTTTTAAAGACCGTGACATTGAGTAGGAATTTGGGACGGGCGTTGAAAAATATCACCACAGCCAATATGGATTTTCTCCCACACTATCGACCCTTGACTAATGTTGTAAGACGTCCTACGCAAAAAGGGGGACAAGGCTTCTCCTTAATTGGCCATCATGAAATCATGCTCCCACTTCTTGCTGCTGCGGTTATTGAGGAGTTGGGGGCATGAGTGTTTCAAAAGAAAAGGTATGGCAAGTTTCTCCATCGATAGGCGATGCGTTTCCCAAATTTTCCTTTCAGCTAGGCCTTTGAGGCAATCAAGACAGGAATGTGGCTTGTTGAAAAAGCCGTAATGATTTTTTGCATCCCTGCTACTGGTTCGTGCGGTTCCTCCCCTTCTGTAACCAGATGAGTTTTCCTTAACTGGTAAAAACAGAACGGAAAATTTTTCGATCTTCAAGACAAAAAGCGATAAGATTGCCACCCCAAATACAACCATCGTCGATGCCGATGTGTTTGTTGGTGATGAATGTGCCAAGGGCAGACCAATGTCCGAAAATTATGGTTTCGGACCTTGGAGAAATTGCTGGGTGGAGGAACCAAGGGTAATATCCTGGTGGTGCGTGTTCTGGCTCACCCTTAAAGGATAAATTAATCTGTCCTTTTGATGAGCAGACTCGCATTCTGGTTAAGACATTGGTGGTGAAGCCTATACGTTCCTCAAACGGGAGATCGTCTTTCCATTGGCAAGCGTGGCTTCGGTATAACATCGCAAGCGAATCTTGGTAGCATTCTGATCGAAGTGTGGCCTCGACCTCACCGGCCAATTCTCTTGTTTGGTCAATGGACCATTGTGGCAAAATGCCGGCGTGGACCAAAATATACTGAGACTCTTGATAAAACAAAGGTTGTTGCCGCAACCACTCCACCAATTCATCGCAATCCTGGGCTTCGAGAATAGGTTGAAGCGTATCATTTTTTTGCTGAGAGGTAATGCCGGCGTGAATAGCAAGCAAGTGAAGGTCATGATTTCCAAGCACCATGACACACGATGGCCCCAGGCTCTTTACGAATCGCAGTACGCCAAGTGAGTCAGGTCCACGGTTGACGAGGTCTCCTACCAACCATAGTCGATCGCGAGAGGGGGAAAAGTCGATGTGGTTGAGAAGGTTTTTGAACGATGTGAGACATCCCTGAATGTCGCCGACGGCGTAGGTAGCCATGGATACGCACTTCTCCTTTGACTTCTCGCAAGAGAAGAGACCATAGCGTGAAGTCTACTGTCATGCAACAGGGCTCATGTTCTTGACCAAGATAGGTGTGAAGAATAGGATCGACAATTGGCAAAGGTCTGATTTTCAACAGACGAAGAGATAATATGGAACGATGTCTTGAAAAAGAAATAATGGATGGAGAGGAACAAGTCCGAGCCTATGCTCAGGCTAATTTCTCAAAGGAAAATCAATGGTTCGTGGAGCAATTTCTCGACACCTTTCCCGAATTCAGAGAGGGGTTGATCCTCGACCTTGGATGTGGCCCGGCGGATATTCCCATTCGGTTAGTGCGTTCGTGCACTGAGTTCAACATTCTGGGGGTCGATGCTTCGGCTCTCATGATTACCGCGGCTCAGGAAGCGATTCGTGAAGCAAACTGCGGCGAACGTATTCGGGTAGTCTGTCAGCGGATTCAAGATGTCGTGCTAGAGGAACGGGCTGATGCTGTCATATCGAATAGTTTAGTCCATCATATACCCAACCCTTTTCAGTTTTGGTATGCCCTGAGACAATTAGCTAAACCGGGGGCGCCGGTTTTGGTCATGGATTTACTCAGGCCAGAATCTGCTGAGGAAGCTCAAGCCTTGGTTGATCACTATGCAGCCGATGAACCTGAACAACTTCGTCTGGACTTTTACAATTCTTTGCTGGCGGCATTTTCCGAAGATGAAGTTGCGGCACATTTAGCCGAAATGAATCTCAGCCGCCTACTTATAGATGTGCCGGATGAACGACACTGGATTGTTGCCGGGCATGTGTATTAATTGTTAGCCGCGGTGTCTGCGTTGTGTCTTAGGGGCCCCTATCATTGTTTTTCACAGGCGGATGCTATTAGTAAGAGGCGGCGGGGTATTTCCTAAGGCTCTTGACGGAATGGGAGCAGCCCGATAAGGTACCGCCCGGTTGGGGGATCGTCTAGGGGCAAGACAACAGATTTTGGTTCTGTGAACCCAGGTTCGATTCCTGGTCCCCCAGCCAAAATGAGAACTCATCAACCAAGGGTTGTTTTTTAAATTAATCTTCA
>CAZDCF010000111.1:0-2369 GCA_964503895.1 uncultured Nitrospiraceae bacterium
CACATTCAAATGCGGCTTCTTCCGATCAAATTTCGACTTCGCCATCTGCCCCTCCCTTTTCGAATGCGACCCTACTCCGGCAACACTAGCAAAAAAGCGCTTTACCTAATAAATTTACGTATTCCCCTTAATTAATGAATTACTCTCCCCGCTGCTTCCCAACAATCTGATCAGAAATTTGCCTAGGTATAACTTCATATTGTTCAAACTCCATGGAGTATGTAGCTCGACCTTGAGTTTTTGATCGAAGACCTGTGGAATAGCCAAACATCTCACTCAACGGCACGACTGCATCGACAGCCTGAGAACCACCACGCGTCTGCATTCCCCGAACCTTACCTCTTCGAGAATTTAGGTCACCAATAACATCCCCCATGAACTTTTGAGGCACCAACACTTCCACTTTCATGATAGGCTCTAACAATGCAGAATCAGCCTTTTTGCAGGCAGCCTCAAATGCCATAGATCCGGCAATTTTAAAGGCCATTTCGTTGGAGTCCACTTCATGAAAAGAACCATCAAACAATGTCACTGTAACATCACGCATAGGATAACCAGCTAAAACACCAGCTTCCATACGCTCTTTCACACCCTTTTCCACAGCAGGTATATATTCTCTCGGTATAATCCCGCCGACAATTTTATTGACAAACTCAAGACCCACACCCGGCTTTGACGGCTCGACATTTAGCACCACATGCCCGTATTGCCCACGGCCACCAGACTGCTTAATGTATTTACCCTCTGCCTGCCCCTTCCGCCGTATGGTCTCCCGATACGCCACCTCGGGCTTTCCAACGTTGGCCTGAACCTTAAACTCACGAACCAACCGATCAACAATAATTTCCAAATGAAGTTCACCCATTCCGGAAATAATAGTCTGACCCGTCTCATCGTCGCTACGGACATGAAAGGATGGATCTTCTTGTGATAATTTTTCCAAAGAAAAACCAAGCTTTTCTAAATCTTGCTTGGTTTTTGGCTCTACGGCCATGGAAATGACAGGTTCAGGGAATTTAATGACTTCGAGAAGAATTTGATTTTTCTCGTCAGCGAGGGTATCACCGGTTCTCGCCCCCTTCATACCCACGGCAGCGGCGATATCACCGGAATAGACTGCCTCAATATCTTCCCGCTTATTTGCATGCATCTTCAGCAAACGACCAATCCTTTCACGTTTTCCTTGCGTCACATTATACACATAGGAACCCGTTTCCAACTTGCCGGAATACACACGAAAATAAGTAAGCTGTCCAGCAAAAGGATCAGTCATTATTTTAAAAGCCAAGGCCGAAAAGGGCTCGTCATCACTAGCCTTTCGATGCATAACTTCCTCGGTATCAGGATTCACACCCTCAATTTCTGGAACATCCAAAGGAGAAGGCAACAAATCAACCACGGCATCCAATAAAGTTTGAACCCCTTTATTTTTAAAGGCAGTCCCACATAACACGGGAGTAATTTTCATTTGACTCGTCCCCTGCCGAATCGCACGATTAATTTCCTCCTCTTTCAAGACTTCCCCATTGAGGTACCGTTCAAACAAAACCTCATCAAATTCGGCCACTGCCTCAAGCATTTTCTCCCGATACTGTTCTGCCATTGTCTGAAGATCACTAGGAATACCTTCAATAGCAAAACGGGAACCCAAGGTTTCATCATCCCAAACAATGGCTTTCATGGCGACCAAGTCCACCACCCCTCGGAAGTCAGCCTCTTTACCAATTGGTAATTGCACGGGAACGGGGTTGGCCCCAAGACGATCGGTGATGGTCTGAATACTATTCAAAAAATCAGCACCTACCCGATCCATTTTATTGAGGAAGGCAATACGGGGTACTCGATATTTATCTGCTTGTCGCCATACAGTTTCTGATTGAGGCTCGACTCCCTGGACCGAATCAAATACGGCAACTGCACCATCCAACACACGAAGAGAACGTTCTACCTCAACAGTAAAGTCCACATGCCCAGGAGTATCAATAATGTTAATCCGGTGGTCTTTCCAAAAACATGTGGTTGCAGCAGAGGTAATCGTAATGCCGCGTTCACGCTCTTGCGCCATCCAATCCATCTGAGCCGCACCCTCATGCACTTCGCCTATTCGGTGAGATACCCCAGTATAGAATAAGATTCGTTCAGTGGTCGTCGTCTTACCAGCATCTATGTGAGCCATGATGCCAATATTACGGGTCCGATCTAATGGATATTCTCTGCCCAACGTCTCTCCTCTTCCTCCCCAAAAGACAGCAATGCTGCAGCGGCACCCCAAACCCCAACAACTTCTTCCCGAACAATGCAAAGAAAGTGTTAGGGCATAACAGGGTGGACCAAACTACAGCACCATCCCACTATTTACCAACGGTAAT
>CAZDCF010000112.1:0-2366 GCA_964503895.1 uncultured Nitrospiraceae bacterium
TGATTTCCGCCGACTCTTGGTATTTAGCAGTATTAGCCATATAGGTTTTGTGGTGATTGGGCTGTTCGCGATGAATTTTCAGGGTATTCAAGGCAGTCTGTTGCAAATGATCAATCTGGGATTCACCACCGCAGGCCTCTTCTTCTTAGCGGGTTTTCTCTATGACCGGACAGGGAACACGCTGGTTGATCATGGGGGAGGCCTGGCATCAAAGATGCCCTTGTTTGCGACTTTTTTATTAATTATCGGCCTGGCATCAATTGGCTTGCCGGGTACCAATGGGTTTATCGGTGAGTTCCTCGTGTTGCTTGGTGCATTTCAGTCGCATTGGTTCTATGGTCTCGTTGCAGTGTCCGGTGTGATTTTCGCGGCTGCCTATTTCTTGTGGTATTACGAGCGTGCCATCTTTGGGCCATTGGGTGAAAAAGTGCCAGCAGTGCTTCACGATTTAACCAAACGAGAGAAGATTATTGCGGTGTCATTTTGCGTCATGATTTTTTGGATTGGGTTATATCCCTCCCCATTTTTAAACATGATCAATGGATCAGTGCAGGCGGTGATTGATCGATTAGAACGGGGATCGGTGGCGAGTATTGAGTTTGATAAACGTTTGGCTATGGATGTGGCGCCTAAACGTATCCTCACTAACAAGTAGGACCTATGGGTAGCTTTTCTTTACTAGCAACGTTGTTCGCTCCGTTTTTTGGCGCAGTTGCGTTGATTTTCGTGCCGAACCGGGAAGCACTCATGGTGCGCATGGTGGCAGCGTCATCTGCAGGTATTGCCCTCTTGGCCTCGTTATACGTGTTTATGTCGTATGACCCGAATGTGGGTGGATTCCAAATGATTACCCATTGGCCGTGGTCCGAAGAACTAGGCATCGCATTTTATATTGGTGTTGATGGTATTGGTGCGCCTTTGGTTTTTGCATCGAGCATTTTGCTCTTTTCTGGCATTTTTATTTCCTGGCACATCAAAGATCGAACTAAGGAATTCTATATCTTCTTGTTGATCTTGGCGGCAGCTACCATTGGCGTGTTCATGTCATTGGATTTGTTCTTCCTGTACTTCTTCTATGAAATGTCTGTGTTGCCCATGTACTTGTTGTTGGGCGTGTGGGGAAGTCACACAAAAGGCTATTTGGGTATGACCGATCCAGAAGGGGTGAAGCTTCGGGATTCTGTCCGGTTCCTTTTCAATTTTGGTGCTAATAGCAAGGAATATGCTGCTATGAAGCTGACCCTGTTTTTATCAGCAGGTGCGGTGTTTGCGCTCATGGGCATTTTGCTGATTTATCATTTTTCGCCGGTCCACACTTTTGACATCCTTGTCCTTCGAGAGCAGGCCAAATTCGATGGGATGCTCGCCGACATTATTTGGCTCTTGATTTTTTTCGGATTCGCATCGATTGCGCCGATTTGGCCACTCCATTCTTGGTCTCCGGTCGGGCATGCGGCAGCACCTGCTGCTACTAGCATGTTGCATGCCGGTGTGCTGATGAAACTCGGGCACTTTTCCATTATCCGTGTGGCCTTTGAAATCATGCCAGAGACTACTCAGAAACTCATGCCTATTGCCGCAGTCCTTTGCATTTTCAGTATCGTCTATGGCGGCTTGGTGTCCTACTTTGCTAAGGACACTAAATATGTCATCGGATATTCCAGCTCGAGTCACATGGGCTATATCTTTTTAGGGATGGCGGCATTGGACTATATCAGTTTAACTGGAGCCGTGATTTATATGTTTGCCCATGCAATGGCCACTGGTATGCTTTTTGCCATGGCGGGTTGGGTGTATGACCAAACACACACACGTGACATTCCGTCGCTTGGAGGTTTGGCACAGAAGATGCCATTCTTAGCGGGGGCATTTATTGTGGCCTGCATGGCTTCGGTGGGTATGCCGGGGACTATAAACTTTATTGCAGAGGTGATGATTATCGTTGGGAGTTGGGATAAGTATCCTATCCAAGTCATTGTCGCGGTGTTGGGTATTGTGCTGACCCTGGCGTATTTATTCAGAATGATGCGTGGCCTGTTTTATGGAAAGTTATCACCGGAGTACGCTCATGTCAGCGATACGAAAAATTGGGTTGATCGTTTCCCGTTGCTCATTATGATTACCACGAGCATTTTCTTTGGCATATTTCCCATGCATTTTTATCATGTAGTGCGATCCACCGTTGAACCCATGATCGATCGAATTATTCAAGTGGCTCCAGTAATTACCCAAAATGCTCAAGGAATATTGCCTTAATACATCATGACTTTTGATCTTACTCTATCCGGTTCCGATCTTCTGCTACTCGCACCAGAGATTTTTCTGACAATCTGGTTGTGTGTCGTGCTAGTTATTGATTTTTCAAT
>CAZDCF010000113.1:0-2341 GCA_964503895.1 uncultured Nitrospiraceae bacterium
GGGGGATCAAAATCTGTATAATTCTCCAATATATTATAGAGTTCAGGTTGCTTTTCAGGTTTCAATGGACGTTTTCTTATTTTAAACATCTGTTGACATCTCCAACACAGCTTTGGGTGAAACCATCGAGTGTAACATTGCCTTTCTCAATGTTCGAATGATAGAACAGATTCTGGAGCTTGCAATTCAATCTAACTAAAAAGAGTTTTCATGTATACAAACCAACTCGCGACATTGTTCTGGAAATATGAGGCCTTCAAATGGGACCCCAATAATGGCTTTCTATTGGCTTCTGGGAAGAAAAGTCCCTTTTACATTGACGGCCGCACCCTACTCGCTCACCCAGAGGCCCGATGGCTGGTGGCTAATCTGGCATGTGCTGCCACTTATGAATTAACCTTCGAAGCCGTGGGTGGTCTGGAAATTGGAGCAATTTCCCTTGCCACAGCTATATCTGATTATGCTTTGGCAACTCAACCATCGAAAACCTACCGGACCTTTGTTGTCCGAAAACAAGCCAAAGATCATGGACTCGGTAAACGAATCGAGGGGGCTACTAAACCCAATGACCGGGTACTGATCGTAGATGACGTGTTAACGAGTGGTAATTCCATCTTGCAGGCCCTTCATGCCGTGGAGGAAGCCGGATTCCACGCCTCACATGCTCTTGTCATTGTTGACCGACAAGAACAAGATGGGAAACGGAAGGTTGAAGCAGAAGGAGTTCAATTGATTAGTCTATTAACCTTGGAAGACTTAAAAGCGGCTCGCCCCACTCCGGCATCTTAATTCCGGCATTGAAAACGAATCCCCCACCAATCTTCAACAACAATATCAGCACCAACAACTCCTTCCACCACTCGTTGACGTCCCTTAGTCTTCCCTTCACGAACCACATCGAATGGGCTCTGGCAAAATTTTCGAATTTCCTGGAAAGCCTC
Source organism: uncultured Nitrospiraceae bacterium (assembly GCA_964503895.1). GTDB lineage: Bacteria > Nitrospirota > Nitrospiria > Nitrospirales > UBA8639 > Nitronereus. Next base: position 942 of record CAZDCF010000113.1, read on the forward strand.
TGCGCGCCTAGGGGTCAGCATATGGCCATTGCTTCCTTTGTAGAGGTAGGTCATTACACCCTTGCGATTTCCTTCGTGGATCATATGAAGCCCCCCTCCACATCCTGACATAACCAACATAACCAGACACAATACCGATACTCTTGACCTAGTATAGAAACAGAGCATACGATACTTCATTGGTAGCATTGGGGCAGACACTGCTACGTCTCCAGACAACGGGTTCTTCCCGTTGAACCCAAAGGAGGGAAACATGAACATTTGGAAATCCTATATGAGCACATTCCTCTTCGTTAGTTTGCTTTTGATCCCAGCTGGCCACCTAGCATCCGCTGCCGGTACGGAACTGATTCATGGGAATGATGTTTATGTTCTCACAGTCCATAAACTTAATGAAGGGTTAAGCAAGTCCCAAAACTTCGCGCAAAAAGGATTTACTCTGATTGATGTGCGAACTATAGATGAACATCGTACCGGCTTTATACCAGGCACCGATCTGAATATCGACTTCCGAGAAATTGGCGTACGTCATCAGGAAATCGGCGCAAATCTAGATGATCACATCGTGGTATATTGCCAGTCAGGACATCGAAGCAACATTGCAGCGGAAACATTAGCCGGAATTGGATATAAATATGTGTATAACGTAGCAGGAAGTATGAACGCATGGACCGAGGCCGGGTATCCCGTTCAAAATATTCGTCGATAGTCCCACCATTTTTCCCGTATCTGACCTTCTTTCTTAGAAATGGAAGTATGTTTGAGGTGAGGTACTCTTACATGGCGTGATAATGGCAAAACAATTAAAATCATACTACGTCTGCCGTCGTTGCCCTACCCTCCATCCCAGTCAAGTGCCGCATCGCGATCCTCTTTAGTTTGTAACTCCTTAGTTTCACTCGCCCCAGGTAGGACGTCCATAATCTGTTCTACACGTCGAGCAACAGTAATAAAACCCGAGTGCCCAATCATTCGAAGATCAGGCCGTACACTTCGCCCTTGAATATTCCAATTCCGCGAGAAAGATTCGAAGGTTTCGATTAAACCAAAAGCCCGAGTTTCCTTTAAAGCATCAACCGTTTGGGTGATTTGGGGAACCGTTGGCACAAAACTCAGATAAATACCTCCAAGACGAAGAGCCTTCGCGGCATGCGGAACCACGTTCCATGGCTCAGGCAAATCTAGAACCACTCGGTCAAACAGCTTTCCGTTTCCAGGTGGGCCACAATCAATACCTTCATGGGCATCACGTTGAAGAAGTTGAAAATTGGACACCTGCCCAAGAAACCGCTCAATATTTCGCATCGCGGTCCTGGCAAAATCGTCTCGACGTTCGTAACTCACGACTGAGCCACGATCCCCAACGGCCTGCAACAGGGCAATGGTCAAAGCCCCTGAAC
>CAZDCF010000114.1:0-2333 GCA_964503895.1 uncultured Nitrospiraceae bacterium
CGGCGGGTTTGTTGATGCAGGCTTTCTGATTCCAATAAAAACTGTTTTTCAAAGGGCGTCAAGTCCAAACACGACGACAAACTATTGATGAGTACTGTATCTGAAATGGATTGCCCGGTAATCAATTTGCAGAGTTCTTGAGCCTTGCGGCTACGCAAATATTGTAAGGCGAGTTTCGTGAGGCTTGATCTAATGCCCGGGTCTACAGGGTTCAAAAACGATGCATTGGGCCGCAAAGAAATTTTGGCTCTTCGATAGCTCGTATCAAAAAATTCCTCTTCAATATCGTACCGAGACAAACCATGTAAAATCACATTTGACCGTCCATCCGCCAGAAGTTGGACACTCTCAATTCTTCCGATGCATCCTAAGGAATATACCGGCGGGTTGCCATAGTAATCATCCTCCCAGCCTGCCTTTAGAAGTACCATGCCAATGCACTGGCTACCTTCATTCGCATCCGTGATCATATCTCGATAACGTGGTTCGAAAATGTGGAGAGGGAGATAAGTGTCTGGGAAAAAAACGACATTGGGAAGTGGAAAAATCGGTATCACTTCCGGAATCGGAAAGGCATCAGAATGGGTGTTTTGATCTAATTGAGGCATAGCGTACGATAGCGAACGTTTTAAAGCCTTGTCAACGTGATGGGTTTCAATCCATGAAAGCAAGAAATTAGAAAACTCCGCATCTGGAAAGGCGATTGCACGTTCCATACTAGCGTGTTATAAGCCGGAAGGCATATCTCTAGGTTACCATGAAACATTTCAAGCAACGATACTTGCGGAAGGTTGTCCCTGTCCTGTTGATAGTAAGCCTCACGTTTTTTTTTATTGCTGCTACAAAGAGTTTTGTTGCAGGGGAAACATCTATTCCTACTACTGAAACTCTATCCCCAGGAGGCGTGCCGGCCCTGCCTGGCTATGTGTATGCCTTTCCTCGTGACCATGGATCTCACAATCAATTTGGCCTTGAGTGGTGGTATTTTACCGGACATCTTTTCTCTGAGTCAGGTAGACAATTTGGCTATGAACTTACATTTTTCCGGAAAGCCATGAATAACGCACGTGTTCAGGACAATCCCTCGCGTTGGGCGATCGAGCATTTATATTTTGCACATTTGGCCTTGACAGATGTTGAATCCCAAAGCTTTAGTTTTGCGGAAAGGCTGAGTCGAAATGGCCTTGGAAAAGCTGGGGCGAACGCTGGGCAAATGAACGTGTGGATTGATCAATGGTCGGTTCATTCCGTAACGCCCAACCACCAAGTCTTAGCGCTTAAGGCCGATGATACTAACTTTGGCCTTGATCTGATCCTAACCTTAGAGAAATCCCCTGTCATTCATGGCAATGAGGGGGTAAGCCGAAAAGGTGCTCGTGAAGGACAGGCCTCACATTATTATTCTCTCACTCGGTTAGGCACCAAAGGAAAAATTATTCTTGGCAAGGAATCCATTCAAGTGACTGGCCTCAGTTGGATGGATCATGAGTTTGGTTCCGGCGAACTGGGTGACGATCAAGTGGGATGGGATTGGTTTAGCTTGCAATTCAACACTAACATGGAACTGATGGTGTATCTTTTACGAAAGAAAGATGGGTCTTCGGATCCGGCCTCAAGTGGGACAATCATTTTTCCGGACGGGCAGGCACAGCATTTATCTTTGCATGAAATTGGAGTTGAAACTCGTGGGCATTGGACAAGCCCTCACACAGCCGCCAAATATCCGGCTCAATGGGTGGTGAATGTGCCTTCCGTGCAACTGTCAGTTCAGATTGTTCCTTTTGTCGCTGACCAAGAGTTGCGAACTTCGAAAAGTACCCAGGTGACATATTGGGAAGGAGCTGCGGAGGTAAAGGGCCAATTTCAAGGGAACCCGATTCAGGGGAAGGCCTATGTGGAGCTAACCGGATATTCTCGACCATTAATTATGGATAAAAAATAAATCCAGTTATGACCAACCTTTTTTTTAAAAGAGTGCTTACCCTTTTAATTGTGATATTCACACTGGCTGGTTGTAGCCAACGAAGTGATCGGATAGCCGCTGTTGTGGTGCATCCCACAAAACCCAACATTATCTATGTGGCCACGGAAGAAGGGGTGTATAAAACGCGTGATGGGGGTCAGGGGTGGAAGCGCCTCACCGAAGGATTGAGCAGAATTCGCGCGATGAACCTGGCGATTGATCCCCTCCTTCCCGCGAATGTATTCGCGGGTACTTTGACTGATGGCGTGTATAAGAGTCCGGATGGCGGACGACGTTGGCTTCCTCGGAATGCTGGTATCCAAAAGGGGACTATTTCGGCAAATGTGAATCAACTGGCTTTTCATCCAAG
>CAZDCF010000115.1:0-2319 GCA_964503895.1 uncultured Nitrospiraceae bacterium
TGGTGCCGAAGCCGGGACTTGAACCCGGACGGGTTTCCCCACACGCCCCTCAAACGTGCGCGTCTGCCATTCCGCCACTTCGGCTTGGCGCGGATTATAGGTAGGGTTTTAAATGGTTGTCAATCAAGCAGACCTTCGGTACAATTGCTAGGGTGTGTTGCATTTTTTATCCCCTAACTCCGAAGTTTGATGTCTTATTCTAACCAGCATTTTCCTTCTCATACCTCGACTGGCAACCCCATTGGCGCTTTCTTTGACGTTGACAATACCTTGATTCCTGGACAATCCATTGAAGTCCGTTTTGTTCGGTATTTGTGGAAAAATGGCTTTTTATCGAAGCGAGTACTTATCGAAAGCGGCCTCTATTTGTTGTTCAATATTCTTGAGTTTTCTCTCCGCCCATTACGAGAACGAAAAATTTACCTAACTGATAAGCGCCCTGAAGGCATTGAACCTCTGGCCAAATGGTTTGTTCGATCGGAGATATGCCCCAGGCTTTCCTTAAAAGGGACCTCGGCCTTAACCCAACACCAACATGCTGGACATCACATAGCCCTAGTGAGCGGCACGCCAGAATTTCTCATCAAACCCTTGGCACATTTTTTGGATGTACCCAATGTCCTTGCCGCGAAACTCGAGACTAATGAGAATGGCTACACAGGTTGCGTCCTCTACCCTTACCCATATGGCGAAGGCAAGCGACGGTTACTTCAAGCATTTGCGGAAACCCATGGCGTTGATCTTTCCAAAAGCTACGCCTATGGAGACAGTCCGGGGGACGTCCAGGCCCTCGAATCTGTGGGACATCCACTGGTGGTCAATCCCATTCGTGGAATGGCTCGAATCGCAAGACGACACAGGTGGCCCATTGCTCTCTGGGCATAACAGGATGGCCCCAAAACCTGTCTAGTCTTTAACCCCTTGCGACATTCTTTTGATCTTTCCATGACTCAGCCTCATTCCCCACTAAACAGCGATGTTAATACTCTCCGCATCACCGAAATTTTTCACAGCATTCAAGGTGAGTCTACATATGCTGGGCAACCTTGTGTGTTTGTTCGTTTGACAGGGTGCCCCCTTCGATGCTCTTGGTGCGATACGACCTATGCTTTTCATGGAGGCACAGATATGAGTTTGGAATCTGTTCTGGAACAGGTCAACAGTTATGCCTGCCCCTTGGTTGAAGTTACTGGAGGCGAACCACTTGCTCAACCAGCCGCATTTCCCCTCGTTACTAAGCTGTGCGATGAAGGGTTTGAGGTATTAATCGAGACAAGCGGGTCTATCGACATCACCCCTGTTGATTCTCGGGCTCAAATCATCATGGATATCAAATGCCCCGGCAGTGAGATGGAAAACCAGATGCGTTGGGAAAATATTCAGCATATCACTACAAAAGATCAGATAAAATTTGTCATAAGCAACCGCCGAGACTACGATTGGGCTATAGACATAGTCAAACGTCGTCACCTTACAGACCGATGCCCTGTATTGTTTAGCCCGGCATTTGGCAGCCAGGATTTACGGTCGATGGCAGAGTGGATTCTTGAGGATCGCTTACAGGTCCGCTTTCAAATGCAATTACATAAATTCATTTGGGATCCTGAAACGCGCGGAGTGTAATCTTTTCCATGCACGATAAATCCTAAATCAAGAGGAATAGGAGACATATATGAATTGTCAGGTCAAGCAAAGAAACATCAACAAAGAAGACACGGAGGTATTGATTTTAGGTGGCTATGAAGACGACAAAAATTTGCCCAAGAACTTTCAGGGACTGGATAAAGCATTAGGAGGACAACTCCAAGAGCTGAAAAAAAACGGCGAGTTCGTGGGGAAAAATCAACAGTCCGTCTTAATCCATACACAAGGAGCTGTTCCCGCTAAACGAATTCTATTTATGGGTCTGGGAAAGAAAAAAGAAGTCACATTGGATCGCATTCGCCAAGCCATGGGCTCCGCATCAAAGAAAACTCGGCAAATCGGGGCGCAAACTTGTTCCGCACCAATCATTGGAACCGAAGCCTTAAACGCCCCTGCGGCTGAGATTGCCCAAGCTATGGTAGAAGGGGCCATCCTTGGATGTTACCGATTCAACCACTACCGATCTGATAATGAGGATAGCGCCAAAAACATCCGGTCGATCACCTTGCTGGCCAATAACGCCAATCAAATTAATGAGATCAAAGCCGGAATCAGGCGTGGGGAAGCCAGTGCGCAGGCAACCTCATTAGCTCGCGATTTGTGTAACCATCCAGCCAATGTCATGACCCCAACACGGGTTGTGCAGGAAGCAAAAAAAATCACTGGGGAAGGCAA
>CAZDCF010000116.1:0-2317 GCA_964503895.1 uncultured Nitrospiraceae bacterium
AGCATTTTGCCGATGTTATTTTCGAATTCTTCGTCATGCTTGATGAGGTAACGTCGCCATTCCGAAGGATTCCAAATCTCAAGTTTGTGATACATCCCAACTAAAATTATCTCAAGGTCATCTTCAATAGGAATAGTTTTTCGGATTTTACCGGGGATAAGAATACGACCAGTTTTGTCGATATCTGAGGAAGCTGCTTCGGACACGACAAAATGCATAAACAAGCGGCTTTGATTTTCATCAAAGGTGTTCTTGGCTTTTTCTAGGACCGTTTCCCATTCTTTTACCGAGTACGCGCATAGGGGTTGGTCTTGACCCTTGACGAAAATCACGCTCTCGCCGTCGGCTTCCAACTGCTCCCGGAGCGGACTCGGAAGAATGAAACGACCTTTTTCATCTAACTTACAGTGGTACTGTCCGGCAAACATCGTCAACAGATCCCCAAGGTTTTTATTACCTGCTAGAAGCGAGCACCCGGGACTAGGCTAGGTAAATTACCTAGTAATGTCAAGTAATACCTGTAAGAAAAATCATTAAGATGTTTAGTAGAACAGCCATGTTGTGGGAAATTGGGTCGTGTGGTATACGACGAGTGAGTACTAGCGAAACGAGAAATTTAACTGAATATTGAGTAGTCCTTCATATAAAAAGGTTGCCCGGTAATGGTTAGACTAGATCGTGTATGTAAGGAATATCGCCGGGGGATTGTCGTTATTCAGGCCCTCAAGCATGCAACCGTCCACGTTGCCGATGGCGAATTCTGCGCAATAATGGGGCCCAGTGGAAGTGGGAAGAGTACGCTTTTAAATGTGATTGCTGGTTTAGATTCCATTACTTCCGGAGAAATTTTTCTGGATGCCCAACCTACGAGTGGATTTTCAGATGCAGAATGGACTCAACGAAGACGGGAATGGATCGGCATGGTCTTCCAGTCTTTTCATTTGGTACCAGGGTTGAATGTAGCTGAAAATGTGGGTTTGCCACTCCGTTTTAATGGCCAGTCTTCTCAATTCATTCGTCAAAGGGTAGCGGAAGTCCTGGGGGTTGTAGGCCTTCAACATCGAGAGACCCATCGGCCTAGTGAACTATCGGGTGGGGAGCAACAACGAGTGGCCATTGCCCGAGCTGTGGCTTATCAACCGCGTATTCTCCTGGCAGATGAACCAACGGGAAATCTCGATTCTCATCAAGGGGCTGAGATCATTGAATTACTTCATCAAATTGCCAAAAATGCTGGACAGACCGTCATCCTTGCAACACATTCTGAAGCTGCGGCTCGTGTGGGTGATACCGTCTATGAGTTGCAAGATGGTCAATTGGAGCCGCGCATACTGTCGAAACTTGTTACAAAGGAAACAGCATGAACCTTTCAACGGTGATTGCCGGAGTAACGTTTCCTACCTGCATTATGAATGCGGCAGGAGCCTTGTGTGTGACCCAGGAAGAATTGGAAGCGTTAGGCAAATGCCATGCCGGTGCCATTGTGACAAAATCCATGACGCCGTTTCCCCGCGAAGGAAATCCCGAACCACGGTACTATGCTTTTCCCAGTGGATCGATCAACTCAATGGGCCTGCCAAATCTAGGCTATCCTGCCTACGCCAAGTTGATCCCAGAGTTAAAACGATTCGGCAAACCGGTTATTGCCAGTGTAGCAGGTCTCAACCCTCAAGATTTTATCGAAGCAGCCAAAGCTATTGAAATCGCCAAGCCCGACTTGGTTGAAGTGAACCTCTCCTGCCCCAACATTCCAGGTAAACCGCAAATTGGATACGATGTCGAGGCCTCACAAAAGCTGCTGTTCGAAGTCCAAGAGTGCCTCAGCATTCCCTTCGGAGTGAAGCTGCCTCCCTATTTCGACCCAGTTCATCATGAGGTCATGGCCAAAATGCTAGAAGGGCTGAATATCTCGTTTTTATCCCTGATCAACTCGGTGGGGAATGGTCTAGTTATTGACCCTGAAACAGAAACCGTCGTAATTAAGCCAAAAGGTGGTTTCGGGGGCGTAGGCGGAACCATAATTAAGCCTGTGGCTCTGGCTAATGTCAGGGCATTTTGGAAACTTTTTCAGGGAAGAATGCCCATTATCGGAGTCGGTGGAGTGGCGACGGGAACGGATGTGTTCGAACACTTGTTGTGTGGGGCTTCGGCGGTTCAGCTTGGTACCATCTTGGTTGATGAAGGGCTGTCCTCATTTGAGCGAATCGAAAAAGAATTAGCTGACGTGTTGTCTAAAAAAGGGTATTCCTCTGTGGAAGCATGTCGAGGAAAACTCAAAGAATTATAGATTGATTTAGGAGTAGCGGTAGAGAAAAAA
>CAZDCF010000117.1:0-2309 GCA_964503895.1 uncultured Nitrospiraceae bacterium
AAAGAGAAATTTTATGATGGTACCACGTTTCATCGTGTGATTCCTGGGTTCATGATTCAGGGTGGGGACCCTAATAGTAAAAATCCGGATCGTTCAACACATGGCCTGGGTGGACCAGGGTATCATGTGAATGCTGAATTTAATGATAAGCCACATAAGCGTGGCGTGCTTTCCATGGCCCGTGCGCAAGATCCAAACAGTGCTGGATCACAGTTTTTCATTTGTGTTGCTGATGCGTCTTTTTTGAATGGACAGTACTCAGCGTTTGGTGAAGTGGAAAGCGGAATGGATGTAGTTGATCGGATCGTTAATGCAAAACGCGATGGAAATGATAATCCGCTCGATCGAATTGAAATGGCTTTGGCTGTTTTGTGAACAGGGGGTATTCAAAATATTAAGACAGCTGACTTTTTTGCAATTTTTGGTAGGATGTGTATAGATGTTGGTGTGCCTTCAAAGCCAAAATGTGAAAAATGTCGTGGTACGCTTTCTCCTGATCAAGAAGTCGATCTTCTGGCGGGCGTGTCTCTTGTCGTGTATCGGTGTATTAATTGTGGGCGTCGAATTAAATTGGAAAATGAGCCTCGACCCTTATCCTGAAAGGAATTGGGGGGAAATATCTGTAAAAACTCCACTAAATCAAACTCATAAAAAACGAGGGTTCTAAATGGACTGAATTTTTACCATTTGGAAAGTCCTGAGCAGTTGAAAAGCCAATTTTAAAGAGTTAATAATGATTAAACGATAAGTACTACGGAGGGTCTCGCTACTCAGTTAAGGTAAGAGCGGGGAGGAAAAAGATGATCAGTAAAGTAACCTTTGTTATCTCTATCGTGTTTATGGCTTTTGTAGTGGGTGCCCTTGCATGTTTTGGCTGGATGCAGGGCTATGCGTGGTGGCGACGCAAAGAATACTATAGTAAGTCATAGCCTACCAATTTATTTTCTAATCTTTCTGTCCTGTTTTCTTAATAATGTGGTATCCAAATTGAGTCTGTACGACTTGGCTGATATTACCGTGCCCATTGCGTTTGACAGCATCTTCAAAGGCTTTGACCATTTTGCCAGGACCAAACCAGCCAAGATCACCACCCCTAGATTTGCTTGGGCAGGTAGAAAATTCTCCAGCCAGGTCGGCAAAATTTGCCCCGCTTTTAAGACGTTCTCTCAATCGGTCAGCTAAGCCTTTTTCCTTTACTAAAATATGACTGGCTCTCCATTCCATGCTGACTCCTTTCAAATGAGGATTGAATGAGACATGACATCTGCTCAACTTATTAACAACGTACTTCTTCGATGAATTGAAGATGGATAACTACGAGAGGGCGGTTGATTGACCCTTGGCCATTCTCAATATTTGAGAATGGCCTGTCAATCCCATCTGAATATCTACACGTAGTTGGTGCTCTTAAGTTTTTTGATAATGATTTGGTATCCAGTTACATTCAATATTTTGCATGATTCCTTTTTCTGCTTCAGCAGGTAGTGAACGGCAATTGCGGGGTTATCTCGTGATCGGGGGTACCAATTCCATAAATAATCATCGCAAATCAAGAGACCATTTGGTCTCAAGCATCGAAAGGCGTTTAGAATATCACACGCGACATCATCCACGTAGTGAGAGCCATCTATATACACTAGGTCATATCTCTCCGTCAGTCCACTTCCAGCGAAAAATTGAAGAGACGTGCCTTTAAACTTTTTTACTCTTTCACAAAACTGTGCGAGGTTCGAATCGTATAGAGTTTCAACGTTCCGTAAAGTCTCATCTTCGGAGTGTTCGTCACTTCCCTTCCACGTATCTACACAAGTAATTGTTGCGCTTGAAAAATAATGAAGAAAAAAGACGGCAGATCTTCCTTCCCAGGAGCCAATCTCCAATATGTCCAATTTTTGTTTTTGAAGTTGTTGCCTTTGAAAGACCCTAATCCATTCAGCGGCATTTCCATCAAAAAACTTTGCGTTGAAGAGCCCTAATCCATCTAACTCTCGAGAAATTTTAGAAATTATAGCGCGATCCGCACTCTTAAGATAGCTTTCGTTTTAATGAAAACAAAGGATAGAGGAGGTAAATAATTGTGGGAGCCTCTGTTTCCCAAAAAAAACGATATTTGGCTAATAGTCCCATTATCTATTTTTCGTTACTTTTCGCTCGTCTCATGAATGTTTTTTTACTCTTCCGGTTACAATCGATCGGTTCGATGGGAAAGATGACGGGAAGAGGCAAACAGAACGACCTAAAATTCTAGAGGAATATATGGAGCTGGCGAGAGGAATTGAACCTCCAACCGCCGGTTTACAAAACCCTTC
>CAZDCF010000118.1:0-2284 GCA_964503895.1 uncultured Nitrospiraceae bacterium
GAAGAAGAACAAAATGATGAACAGTTCGCTTCGGAACTCGCTTCATTAGGTGATGTATATATAAACGAAGCCTTTGGGGCAGCCCATCGTTCCCACGCATCTATAGCCGGAATTGCCAAATACGTCAAAGCCTCCGCTGCCGGCTATTTAATGAAACAAGAAGTCGAATATCTTGAAGGATCGGTAGAGAATCCGGTTCGACCATTTGTAGCAATATTGGGCGGGGCAAAAGTTTCAGGGAAGATTGGTGTCATCGAAAATTTAGGGAAGAAAGTCGATAAGGTCATCATCGGTGGAGGCATGGCGTTCACGTTTATCAAGGCCATGGGCATGGAAATCGGACAATCCTTGGTCGAAGATGCCATGCTAGATTTTGCCAAAAGCATTCGCGATCATGCATTAGAACGCGGGGTAAAATTTTACTTGCCCGTGGATTGTGTTGTAGCTGCAAGCCTTGATCCTGGAGCCGAAACCAAAATAGTCCCAGTGCAAGAAATTCCTGAAGGCTGGTATGGCATGGATGTTGGACCAGCCTCAATGAAACTATTTTCTGAAGCAGTACAAAACGCAAAAACCATTTTATGGAACGGTCCCATGGGTATGTTTGAACGAGATGCCTTTGCCCGTGGCACCCAAGCCATGGCGCATGCAGTGGCCAACGCTTATGCCCGGACAATTGTCGGCGGCGGATCTACCGCGTTAGCCGTTCATCGAGCCGGAGAAACTGACAGTATGTCCTTTATATCAACCGGTGGTGGCGCCGCACTCCAATTGCTCGAAGGCAGAGAAATGCCAGGCCTCGCCGCATTACCAAACCGGTAAGCCTGCCCTGCTCAAGTGGCCTACAAATCCACCAATTTAAATATTATTCCATGAGAACTTGCCTAATTGCAGGAAATTGGAAAATGCACAAAACCGCAAAGGAAGCGGTGGAGTTTGTGCATGAGTTTCGAAAAATTGCTCCGTCTTCCAATACCATTGATATTTTGATTGTCCCTCCCTTTGTAAGTCTTTTTGCCATTTCCCAAATCAGAACCAAAGATGATCGGTTTGCACTGGGCGCACAAAACCTTCATTGGGAACCGGAGGGCGCCCACACCGGTGAAATCTCAGGTCCAATGTTAAAAAACTTAGGCTGCGATTATGTAATTGTGGGACATTCGGAACGGCGGCACCTTTTCAAGGAAAGCAACAAAGACGTAAATAAGAAAGTTAAGGCCGCTTTAACCCACGATTTGCTGCCGATTTTATGCGTTGGCGAAACTCTGGAGGAACGCAAAGCCTATAAGACTCAAGCTATTGTCAAAAATCAAATAATCAAGGGCCTCACTGGACTGGATGTTGATAACATCTCAAAGATTACGATCGCCTATGAACCTGTATGGGCTATTGGCACTGGGCTCGCGGCCACGGTCGAACAGGCCGAGGAAGTTCATGCGTTTCTTCGTAAAACTTTGGCTGCAGAATGGGGACAAGTTGCTCAAGATATTCGAATTTTGTATGGCGGAAGCGTTTCATCCCAAAACGCTGATGCCTTATTCAACTGTAAGGAGATCGACGGGAGCTTAGTAGGAAAAGCTTGTCTTGATCCTACTAGCTTTGCTAGGATCTGTAATCTTGCAATTCAGGCTACTAGATAATTAACCAGGATAACAAAACACTATGTACACTATCACCGTCATTTTGCACCTCATTGTATGTTTTTTAATGATTGCCGCAATTCTTCTTCAAGCAGGAAAAGGTGCGGAGATTGGCGCGGCCTTTGGCGGATCCAGCCAAACAGTCTTTGGTAGCCGAGGCCCGGGTACATTTCTTAGTAAAGTGACGGTTGGCGCAGCCATCGTGTTCATGCTCACCTCTTTAAGTTTAGCCATTCTTTCGAAGCGAGAGAATTCTTTATCATCGGTAATTAATCTTCCTACCACATCGGGTGAGGCAACTAAGACACCCGCCGCCCCTGCTACTGACTCTACGACTCGCGATTCAGAAAAACATCCGTAGTAGTCGCTTCTGCAATTCTTTCAAACCGATTGCATAACACCAGCCCTCTGGAGTTTCCTGTGTCTTTTTAAGACTAAATATGTTGGGAAAAAAGCAGAAGTCAGCCCTGGTTATACCAGAGCCAACCAATCCAGGTGGATCGAATCATCACCTTTGACAATATCAAAATAGGCTTTTTGTAGAATGGTTGTCATTGGACCGCGCTTCCCCTCGCCGATAGTGCGATCATCAATTTCTCGAACCGGGGTCACTTCAGCAGCAGTACCGGTTAAAAACACTTCAT
>CAZDCF010000119.1:0-2224 GCA_964503895.1 uncultured Nitrospiraceae bacterium
AATATTGGCCAACGACAACCGCATATTGACCAAGATATTACGGCCATGGTGTATTTAAACCCAGCCGATTCTTGTGTTGGCGGAACGGGCCTGTACCACCATCGCCCAACCGGTCTCGAACGCGTCCCAATTGTGGCGGACCAAGAAATCCGAAGCCTTGCCGACCGCTTAGAACTGAGCGATGAATTCTTAAACAGCGTGGAGGGCTATGAGAATTTTCAAAACAGCATGATTTTCAACCCACTCTTCGCCAATCAAGACAATACTTATATCAATGACGGCAATGAATATTGGGAACTACTCAAACTGATTGAGATGAGACCAAATCGGCTCATCATTTTCGATGGTCGCTGCTTTCATTCTCAATATATTACCTCTTCACAATATACCGAAGCTTTCCGAGTCAATCAGGTCGTATATTTGAGCCAAATCCCAAAATCCTGAACCACAGTGGAAAAAGGCTTGAACCCCTTAAGCCGAGAAGAGTTATCCACTTTTAATTCACAGACAGGCACACGATTGCGGTAAATCCAAATCTGACCCCAATTCTCTTTTCTGCTACTGGAAAGGCAAATCACAGTTGAGAAGGCTAAGTCCCTTTTCCAACAAGGGTTTTGGAGGAAGTCACATCAAAAACTCCTGCCGAATCTGGAGAAAATACTGTAAAGACAAAAAACAATCCATAAAATTATTGAACTCAAAAAAATAACAACTTATCCACATGAGAAAAAATTCTAAATCCCTCAGACTTCGTCAGCTTGTAGATAGGTTTTTCCCCTATAGTACTGAGCCACCCATATAAATGCCAAAGAGGCAGCGAGCATGACCCCGGCAAAGAACCAATAATACGTAGCGCCTTCCAGAACCACACTACCGTCCTCATTTTGAATGAAGTAATTCACCAGGGAAGTAAACACATTTCCAAGGGAAACGGATAGAAGAAACAAGGCCATGACTACAGATTTCAACGCACGCGGGGCCTGGGTATAGGAAAATTCCAAACAGGTAATCGACACCATGACTTCCGCCGATGTAATAACAACAAAAGCCAAGAGTTGCCACACGATGTTCGGACGATGCCCCTCCATAATGAGAAGTTCGATTTTTGCAGACAAGACAAAGGCTATTACGGTCACAAAAAAGCCAATGCCAATCTTTCGTAAAGGCGTTAAAGGATAGATTGTCTCTATCAAGGGATATATGACATATGAAAAAACTGGGATCAGTAACATAATGAGAAAAGGATTAACAACTTGAATTTGTGATGGTAACCACTCGATTCCCATCCAATACCGATCCATGTGTTTCGCCTGCAAAACCCAAGCTGATCCTGTCTGATCATACAACGACCAAAAAAATGCAGAAAACAGGAAAAGAGGCGTTAATCGCCAGATTGCTTGAAGGCTCTCAGTGTCCATCAACTCTCGAAAAAAAGAAGTTCCCTTTGGAGGAATATGGGCATATTGCCATCGTCCCATCCAAAACACCCAGGTGGCAATTAGCATCAATATCCCTGGCACACCAAAAGCCACGTGAGGGCCAACATGGTGTAACAACCATGGGGTCGACAAAGTTGAAATTCCAGCGCCAAGATTGATTGCAAAATAAAACCAATAAAATGCTTTGGATAATAAATGGCTATTCCTAGAACCAAATTGATCACCAAGGTTCGCGGACACACAAGGCTTTATGCCGCCGGACCCAATCGCAATCAATGTTAATCCTATAGCCAGCCCCCATCGGGTTTGATCCAAGGCCAATGCCAAATGACCAAGGCAATATACAATGGATAGCGTCACAATCGTCCGAAATTTTCCCCAAAATACATCCGCAAACAAAGCCCCAATAATCGGGAAAAAATAGACGGCCGCCGCAAAGAGATGAAAATAGGAACGTGCCTCAGCTTCTCCCATTACATCTAAGGCACCTTCTTGGCTGAGCAGATATTCAGTCATAAACACCACGAGGATCGCACGCATGCCATAGTAACTAAACCGCTCAGCCGCTTCATTAGTCACCAAATATGGAATACTTGATGGCATATCAGCGGCATTCAATGGAGTTGTCCGATACGTTAAATCTGTCATTAGTTAACTCGAATTAATGGATAAAATGGGATAACGCCTGATCATTTTGCCTACCCCATTAAGGAAATAGGATTGGTGTATAACACAGGATGGGAAACTTGAGAAGATGTATTTATAGTGGAACAATGGCTTTGGGG
>CAZDCF010000120.1:0-2141 GCA_964503895.1 uncultured Nitrospiraceae bacterium
CAAACACATACCGTTTCGAACTAATTTGAATTGTTTGCACTCTGAACATGGGTCGCCTTCAAAGCCTGTTTGGTGGGCTGCATCCATCTCAGCGGTGTACGTAACAGATTCGCGTTTCATTTCCAGTTCGTGTGAAACGCTGCCGTTTCCCTTTCCATTCCCTCCATTTTTTGTGCCACGTCGAGAAGGGAAAAGCTCAGAACTAATTGTTGCAGAGGTGATGGTTCGTGGATCAGCGGGTTCATCGTCCGTGCATTCAGGGTCTTGCTTGACCGAGTCTGCTCGCAGATCATCTGGGTTGACTTGTGCTAATTCTTTTTTATCGAGATAGGTAATGGCCAATTCTCGGAAAATATAGTCAATGATCGAGGTCGACATTTTTATGTGGTCATTCAGGTTGACTGGTCCATTGGGTTCAAAGCGCGTGAAGAGGAATGCTTCCACGAATTCTTCGAGAGGTACCCCGTGTTGTAGGCCTAGAGAAATGGCGATGGCAAAGCAATTCATTAAACTACGGAATGCGGCACCTTCCTTGTGCATATCAAGGAAGATTTCACCCAAGGTGCTGTCTTCATACTCTCCGGTCCGGAGATAAATTTTATGGCCGCCAATAACAGCCTTTTGGGTATAGCCGCCTCGCCGAGTTGGCAATGGACGCCGCTTTGCGAGATACCGAACCATAACGCGTTCGGTAAACTGTTGGGCCTTGGCCATGACCTCATCTGAAACCTCATCAGATTTACTAACATCGCTTGCTGCGCTCAAGGGCTGGCTGAGCTTTGAGCCGTCGCGATAGAGCGCCACCGCCTTGAGCATGGTTTTCCAGCCTAAATAATAGGCTTCCCTCACATCGCCGACTGTGGACTCTCCTGGCATGTTGATGGTTTTGCTAATGGCCCCACTGATAAACGGTTGGGCCGCGGCCATTGTATGAATGTGGGCATCTGTGGGAATAAATCGTTTCCCAATTCTTCCGCATCGGTTGGCGCAATCAAAGACAGGTAAATGTTCGGCTTTCAAATGTGGTGAGTCCTCAACAGTCATAGTTCCACAACAAAAATCATTTGCTGCCAGAATTTCTTCTTGGGCAAAGCCCAAGGATTTCAGCATGTTGAATTTCGGATCATTCAATTGGTCATCCGTAAATTCAAGGCGTTCTCGACAGAAGTCTTCACCTAAAGTCCATTTGTTAAACGCAAATTGGATTTCGAAAGCTCCATCAAGCGTTGCCTCAATGCGTTCTAAAGCCTCAGGATTAAAACCTTTAGCCATCAATGTTTCATGATTAACAAAAGGTGCATTCTTTAAAGTTCGAGTGCCGGTGGCATAAGTGATAATGTCGAGAATCTGTTCTTGGGTATACCCAAGCTTCTTTAATGCCGGAGGCAAACTTTGATTGATAATTTTGAAGTACCCCCCACCGGCGAGTTTTTTAAACTTGACTAGCGCAAAATCTGGTTCGATTCCGGTGGTATCACAGTCCATCACCAGTCCGATAGTACCGGTTGGTGCAATGACTGTAGCTTGGGCATTGCGATACCCATGGACCTCGCCTAATTTCACAGCTTGATCCCACGCTTCTCGTGCGGCGGCTAACAGGCTGCTGGGTGTTTCATGGGGGTCGATGCCTTGGGGTCTGATGGTCAAGCCTTCGTATTCTTTGTCTGGAACATCATAAGCCGCACGTTGGTGATTTCGCATGACGCGGAGCATGGCTTCACGGTTCTTTTCATAGCCAGGGAATGGACCGAGTTCAGCCGCCATTTCGGCAGAGGTGGCATAGGATTTTCCTGTTAGAATTGCTGTGAGTGCCCCGCAAATAGCCAAGGCTTGAGGGGAGCCATAGGGAATCCCTTGACGTATGAGGAGGGAGCCCAAATTGGCATAGCCCAGCCCCAATGTCCTAAAAATATAGCTTTTTTCAGCGATGGGTTTGCTAGGGAATCCTGCCATGAGCACGCTAATTTCCAACACGATTGTCCATAATCGAATCGCATGCTGATAGGCTGGGATATCGAATTCCCCGTCAGGCGTCAGGAATGTGCCCAAATTTAGGGAAGCCAAATTGCAAGCGGTGTCATCTAAGAACATGTATTCGCTGCAGGGGTTGGATGCATTGATACGGCCATCTTCTGGGCAGG
>CAZDCF010000121.1:0-2078 GCA_964503895.1 uncultured Nitrospiraceae bacterium
GCTAGTGATTTTATAAGGTCATTACGGGAAATCGTGGTAGGGAGGACTCCTCAACTTTTGTCAGTTTGAGCACAAATGCGTAGAACTGATGAAATCGTTCGAGTTTAGTTGCATGAAATCCATGTCCCAGAATGCTTTGATTGGCGGAATCAAAAAGCGTTTTCATTTTTGGCCATTCCGTCACAAATAGCTGTCCCATTGGATCGCTAAGTTCGGCTAAGGTTCGGAATTGTGCCCGCAAGGTCAGTTTATATTTTCCATCAATGTCATCAAGCATGCCCACTTGACACGGTTCCTGGAGAGGCTGCGGGAGTTGATCGATTTGCGCATCCCAAGTTTTAATTTTGTATTGTTTTAGAAGGTGATGTTGAGCAAAACCTTCGAGGCTTCGGAGGAGTATTTGAATAGCGACTTCAATATTGTGATCCCGCTCTGCTCGGCGTTTAGCATGAGCTAGCAAATCTAAGGTTATCGCGTGTTTAACCTCGTTCGGGTCCAGCACGATACTTTCTAAGAATGATGCATTGGTTTTAATGGAACCAAGAACTGTAGACAGTCCTGTAGGCCCGCCCCATACTGAGGATAACTCCAAGGCTTTAAGGGAGGTCTTGAACTTCTCCCAAGCCTCCCGATAGTGAAAGGTTTCCCAAAGAGCATAGCCTTCGGCCACATCACTCAAAGCATGATACAGGGGTTTGAGGCCTCCACTTACTAACCCTTCTATTTGCCGAAACTTCTTGGCTGCCGCCGAGTACTGGCCATGATTAAAAAATTGGGCGACTTCTTGTCTGGCCGCCACTGCTTCTTCATTCCATGGATTACATTCTTCTATCGTTTTGGGTTCACCGCCGACGATGATGGTTTTCGATCCGGACGTTGTTCCATTAGCCTTGCCTAATTGGATGACTTTTGATGTAAAAGGTCGACTTGCTAATGCCACGGCAGCGGCCATGGCTGGTGTAGCCGCGTTAAAGTCCACGACGAGTTCGCCTGGTTTGACATTCCATGCCTTCAAAATGTCTGGCAAATTTCTGGTTATGGCTTGGTGTGACTGAGCACCGTTGTCTGCATCAGGCGTGAGAATCCAATCCCATCGCTGGGGCATTTTAGTAATTTGTGGTTGGACCAGCGATTCGATCTTTTCTTTTGCAGATTCTTCAAGGAAAAAACAAAGTAACTCGGGTGATAGATGGTTAATACATGCCACGGCTGCCTCAGAGTTTTTACCGATCGCAATCAATAAGGCTTTGGTTTGATAGTCTGTGATCATGGCCTTAGGATGATAGCATTCCTACTTAGGGCCTTCAATGAAGGCCACTCTACAATTAGATGGTTTTGTCTTGGTCTGCTCTTAGCATAAGGTTAGGTGCAGGTTTATATTCAAGACAGTTGTGTTTTCTCTGCTGTCTAGCCTAGAATCCGCCCTTATGAATAGAACACAGGTTGAACAACGATTTCGGGAAAGCGGCGAGGTCAAAGACCAATTTGTCCAAACCTACGCAGACTCGATTGTGAATGTGGCCGGACTGATCGTGGCCAGTATTCACGCTGAAGGCAAGATCTTCCTATTCGGAAATGGAGGAAGTGCGACCGACGCATCCCATATTGCTGCGGAATTTGTTGGTCGTTACGATCGAGATCGCGCGCCTTTGCCAGCCCTGGCTTTGAGCACGGATACGGCTGTGATTACTTGTATTGCGAATGATTATGACTATGCTGATATTTTTGCCAGGCAAATTTCTGGGCTGGGACGTAAAGGTGATATTGCGATTGCGCTTAGTACCAGTGGAAATTCGCCTAACGTTTTGAAGGCAGTCGAAGTTGCTAGAAATCTTGGTCTTATTACTGTGGCCTGGACTGGAAAGGACGGTGGCAAACTCGCTTCTTTGGTTGACTATCCTTTTGTCGTGCCCTCAAAGGTCACCGCCCGTATTCAAGAGTGCCATATTACCCTCGGTCATGTGTTGTGTGAGCTAGTCGAGGAGAAGCTGTTTGCCAATGCCTCGTAAGATGACCTCGCCTTCCATTGCTACCATCGATGTTTCACGTCTGAAGACATATCCCTTAAAAACTCGGAA
>CAZDCF010000122.1:0-2048 GCA_964503895.1 uncultured Nitrospiraceae bacterium
CATCGATGCGATGCTCAATGTGGATGTGAAGACCTATTTGCCTGGTGATTTATTGGTGAAAGTCGACAGAGCGACGATGGCGTATGGGCTTGAAGCACGGTCCCCTTTTCTTGATCAAAATATTATGGAGTTCTGTGCGAGTCTTCCCTCCCATATGAAATTGCGAAACTGTGTAAAGAAGTTGGTTCTGAAGAACATCTCAAGGCAAATGTTACCTGAAGAAATTATTCGTCGGCCTAAGATGGGCTTTGGAGTTCCTATTGATCACTGGCTTCGAAATGAACTTCGCGAAATGGCTTACGATACCTTGCTGTCCACTAGGGCTATTCATCGTGGATATTTTGTAGAAAAAGAGGTGAGAAGATTACTTGATGACCATGTCAATGGAAAATGTGCTTGGCACTTTCAACTCTGGAACCTTCTTATGTTGGAATTGTGGAATAGGCAGTTTATCGATGGCGAATGGAGGTCGAGTTTCCAGTTTAATTGATGATCTGAGTAACTAATAGATCAAGTTTGTTTAAACAATCATTTTTCTATGTGATTCTGAATAAGCTAATTGGAGCCTAAAGTAGTTTGGTGTTATCGCTTTGTTTGTCCACCAAGCGTGTTCCGTTGCGGGTATCAAAGACTAGAGGTGCATGTCTCACGATCATTTCGTAGTCGAATTGGGAATGAGCGGTTAGAATGAGGGCACAATCAGATTCGCTTAGTAAAGAAGGAGATAATTTCTTTGCGTGGTATTCTACGCTTCCTACATTGAACGTTGTAGCGTAGGGGTCGGCGTAGGTAACCTGTGCGTCTTCTTTTTGTAATAATTCGATAACTTTGGTGGCAGGGGATTGTCGTGGGTCTCCGGTATCAGCTTTATATGTTACCCCCAGGACTAAAATGTTTGCTCCATTCAAGCATTTGCCTGCTTGATTCAAAATTCGCTGAAGCTTTGCCAGTACGAAGTAAGGCATGCCTTCGTTAATTTCACCTGCTAGCTCAATAAATCGAGTGTGCAAATCGTATTCCTTCGATTTCCAGGACAAATAATACGGGTCAAGAGGGATACAGTGCCCTCCAACTCCTGGCCCTGGATAGAATGGCATAAACCCGAAATTTTTTGTGGTTGCTGCATCGATAACTTCAAAGACGTTAATGTCCATCCTGTCACAGAGGATTGCCAATTCGTTCACCAAAGCGATATTGACCGATCGAAATACATTTTCGAAAACCTTAGTCATCTCCGCCACTTTAGTAGAGGAAGTCGGGAATATTTTGCTAATAGACTGTTCGTAAAATATCTGGGCGGTGGAACAACAAGCAGGGGTAAAACCTCCCACAAGTTTTGAGGTATTGTGGGTTTTAAACGAAGGATTTCCTGGATCTACCCGTTCCGGTGAGAATGCCACAAAGAGATCTTTGCCAATCTCAAAGTTCTTTTTCGTGAGCGCCGGTACAATTACTTCTTCGGTTGTCCCGGGATAGGAGGTGCTTTCCAGTACGACCAACATGTCAGGATGGGCATGTTGGGCGATGGCCTGAGTGACTTTGATAATGGCACTGATGTCTGGTTCTTTATTGACCGTAAGTGGCGTTGGGACACAAATCAGGATGATGTCGCATTTTTCGATGAGATGAAGATCCGTCGAGGCTGTGAGATGTTTAGATCCTATTGCTTGGGCAAGGTCTTTATCAGATACATCACCGATGTAGCTTTTTCTTTGATTGACTTGATAGACTTTTTCTGGATCTTCATCAATTCCAATGACTCGAAATCCCGTTTGAGTTTGGAGAATGGCGAGTGGTAGTCCCACATAGCCCAATCCGATTACTCCGATAACCGCCGAATGATCTTTTATTTTATCTAACAGAGGCATGTTGTCATTTTCCTGCTATGAGGTTGGTATAGTTACCTATCATGAAAATCATATACTGAATATCTATCTAACCTGGGTACCAGGCTCAATTTCATCATCTACAAACGTGACCAATCCCAAAACTTCCTTGCCTCCCGCTGCCAATACCATTCCTTGAGACTCAACTCCCATCAATTTTGC
>CAZDCF010000123.1:0-1986 GCA_964503895.1 uncultured Nitrospiraceae bacterium
ATGCTGGATGCGCCGAAGGAATCGACAAACACGAAAGTTTTGGTTCGCTCTGGATTGGTTTCAAAATCTTCGCTGGTATTCACGTATTCCAGAATGTCCTGGATAATCAAGCGGAGTTGATCTTTAGTCGTGCGATATTCCACCCCGATATGCCAATATATGCGCCGATTTGTCATCCGTGAAAAATTGATGAGCGCTTCACCCGCCAGTTTTGCATTCGGAATAACAACCAGCGCTTTATCAAATCGGCGAATTTTAGTGGCACGAAATCCAATGTCTTCGACAAGACCGTCTACTTCCGCGGTCCGAATCCAGTTCCCCTTTTCGAATATGCGGTCGAGAAAGATGGTCAATCCTGCGAACAAATTGGCAATAAAGTCTTTGGCACCTAAAGCCACTGCCATGCCAACTAATCCCAAGCTGCCAAGTACCGCTGCAACGTTAAATCCCCATTCCTGAAACACTGCTGCAATGCCAAGGGCGATGACAACAAATTTCGCCAGCTTCACGAAGAAGCCCTTCATCGTATCCCGCATGCTGATGCTACCCATCATTTCGATTCCCCGATCCATGAGTGAAGATAACGGGTCAATTGAACGAAAGATGGCCCAAAAAAGCATGAGGGCGATGAGGGATCGGATCAATTTATCATAGATGGCGCTCGCGTCACCTGAAAGCGGCAGCATTTGTGCCCCGACATACAGCCCAATAGTAATAAAGGCTAATTCAAAAGGCTTTTCTATGGCCTCCAGAATCATGTCGTCGACAGTAGTTTTTGTTCGTTTGGTGAGTGTTTTCAGAGTTGTGACTACAAACCGGTAAAATAATCGTCGAATTCCTAAAAACACGAGGACAACAAGAAGCGCTGTGATAACTTCTCCGACACTCACACCAAGCACACCAGCTTCCCAAACTGAAGTAAATTCTTTTCCAAAATCTTGAAACGATCTCACGAGACGTTATTTTTCCTTTATTGATTAGGTATAGGCGATCGTTCTATGCTATTACAGCGAAGGAGTCAAATTTGGTGCCCGCAACTCTGCCGTGCTCAAAAGGAACAAGAACTTAGGAATTAAAAAATTATAGGTTAAGAGTTCATCTTGTGAGTCCATTCAGTACTTCATTCGTTTTACCCCTTTCTCAAATGGGAATTCCACGTTGGGTAAAAATTTTCCAGGACTTGTTTGTCCTGTGGGTATTGTTGGGGGCAACGTGGGGGTGGTTTGCGCCAGAAACTGCTGTGTTGGGTGAGATATGGATTCCTGAAGCGTTGTCTGCTGTTATGTTAGGGATGGGGCTGACTCTGACTTATCAGAATGTGCTGGGTCTTCGGCGTTTTGGATCCATACTGATTCTCGGGGTCACATTACAATATCTGATTATGCCTTTGGGCGCATGGTTGATTGTCGTGATACTAGATCTGCCCCAGCTTCTCGCGTTGGGAGTGATTCTTGTTGGGGCCTGTCCTGGAGGAACAGCTTCAAATGTGGTTACCTACCTTGCGCGAGGGGATGTGGCTTTGTCAGTTGGCATGACAACTCTATCGACCCTACTCAGCCCGATTTTGACTCCGCTTTGGATTTGGGCTCTAGCTTCAACTTGGCTTCCAATAGATCCCCTACCTTTGCTATGGACCGTCGGGAAGATTGTCTTGTTGCCAGTGGTCATAGGAATTGTCCTTCGCCGTTTTTGGACACCGGGGCCGTGGTTGCTCGAAGGCTTTCTCCCCATTTTTTCTATGGCTGTTATCGCTTGGATTGTTGGTGTGATCGTGGGGTTGAACCATGATCAACTTAGTATCGCGATTATCGTATTCGGTGCTGTGATAGTCCACAATGCCCTTGGGTTGGGGGTAGGTTATTGGGGTTCGGGAATAAGGAAGACAACCGATCAACAGCAGCGTACAGTTGCAATTGAGGTGGGCATGCAAAACTCGGGGCTTGCGGTGGCCTTAGCTATAGCACATTTTGGGCCCATGGCTGCAGT
>CAZDCF010000124.1:0-1965 GCA_964503895.1 uncultured Nitrospiraceae bacterium
CGCATCCCTCGACGCACTCTCGCAATGACCACTGTTGCACTGTCGCCGTGTTTAGCGAGAGTCGAGTTAGGTCTGCCATTGGGCATGTTTTCCGTAAAGCGCCATTAAAGGTACTTCATTTAATTATGATTTTGGAAATTTGTCGCCGATGCTGGATCCATTTGCTACTTTGGATAATCCCGGGGTGGATTGTCGGCGCAGTGGGCGCCTCACAAGCGGGACTTCTGGCGAAAAAAAGGCAGTTGTGGCCGATCGCCACAACTGCCCCTCGACGATCTACTTGATCAAATGGTTACCAAGCCGGTTTCGGGCTCACTGCGGGAGAAGCCTTGAACTCATTAATTGGATAAATGAATTTTAGTTCCCCGCCCTGCCACTGAACGATCAGGGGTTGCTTGTCGATCGGTAATCCCGTGTCATCCCAGTTGTAAGATCCTAGGATTGTGTTGACAGGGTCACTGGCGGTTCGACTATGCAGCCAAGCAATGATTTTGTCGTTATCGACGGAACCCGTTGCGTGGACCGCTTGATCAATTCCTTGACAAAGCGCAAATGTAATTGCGACATCTTCGTCCGGGAGTTTCCCATTGGCGCTTTGGTAGGCCGCGACAAAATCAGTGTTGTTCATCTGTTTGTCGCCCAGAGTACCTTGGAAAGGTGCGTCTGCGTGCCATGCCGAAAACACCATGATTCCCTCGCTGGCGTCACCCACACCCTCCAGAAACTCAGACTGGGTACCTTGGGTGAGTAACATATGCTTCGGGTTATGGCGAACGGTCTTTAGGGCGCGTGAAAGTTGAACCGCTTCTTCTGGCGACGCCATCATACCGATCACGTATTCTGCACCGGAATTTTTGATCGAGTTTGCCAGAGTTAACCAGTCTGAAAATCCTTCTTCCGGCCATTGTTCGTGATACACAAGATCCATTCCGGCTTCGGCAACATAGCCAGGCGCCATGTCTTCTACGAGTTCCCCACTGCCTGGCAGTTTGACCTTTTTACCTAACAGGCCGTTTGCGATCGAATTGGCGAAGAAATCATCCGCATGTACGACAGCCACTGTTTTTGGTTGATCAGCAGCGGACGCAAGATCCTTTATGACGCTGATGAAATTCTCTCCGTAGTATTCCGCCGCTTTTGGTTGAAAGTAAAAAAGATTCTTGAAGCCGCGTCTGTAGATCCGAAGTGCGCCGCCTGAAGGAATGGGCAGTGCGTAGTTGTATTTGGAAAGAATAGTTGAAGTCGGGAACGTTAGCTTACTTGAAAAGGTTCCAAACGTAAGCGCTACTTTATCAACGTTGATAAACCGCTCATATTGGGAAATGGAAGTCTCGACGTCCGACCGATTGTCAGTGGCGAGCAGTTCAACCTGCTGACCCAACCAACCACCGTTAGCGTTGATCATGTCAACACACATCTGGTATCCCTCCAGATGCTTGGAGCCCGGCACGGCAAACATGCCGGTCAGCGGCATTGATGCCCCTACTTTGATGGAAGCCGCGTGCGACGCGCCAACCAGCGAAAACGATGCGACCGCTATTAATACAGTGATAATTCTCTTTTTCATAAACTGCCTCCTTTGTTTGTATTACAGCTGACGGTTTTCAACATCAATTTACAACCCGTCACTATCATCTGACACCAGCGTGCTCCAACTTAGGCCGGTGATTAAAAAACATGTTATCTATACCACTTTTTTAGCCCAATCGATTGCAGCATAGGGGTATAGGAATGTCAAGATAATTGCGCTTAGGCAACGATGCCTGGGACTGCATGTACTGTCGTTCAGTTGTAAGAAAAGTATTAATATCTGTTGCTAACTGTGGATTCCATGAACTTCCATAAGAGTCGCCATTCGTTTGGCGGCGAGTTCCGGGTCCCGCAAAAGACCTGCTTTATCTGACAAGCGGAATAGATTCGCGAGGTGTACTGTAGATCGTGCGCTTTCCTGACCTCCAACCATCA
>CAZDCF010000125.1:0-1931 GCA_964503895.1 uncultured Nitrospiraceae bacterium
AAGGGAATTGCTATTGGAATTATAGTCAAGATTATACTCCATATTATCAACGGGGTTCCCATTCCCTCATTCTTTAGATTGAATGCCGAGGTCGTACATGAAAGTGATCAGTCTGTGACGCTTCGTATACGAGATTCCGCTATTTTTTGTACGTGGCTTTCTTTGCGAAAGCATATCCACCATTTCTTCCAAGAGGGAAAACGAGTTACCTTGGATCTTACGGAAACGCGACTTGTGGACCATACAGTCCTGTTTAAGGTGCATGAATGGGAAGAGGAATTCAAGAAGAACGGGTGTGTTCTGTCAGTGCGAGGATTAGATCAGCACCAATCAATGTCTGACTCTAATCTCGCAACTCATATAAAACCGAAAAAACAGGAAAAATAAAACTCCACATACTAAAAATTTGAAGTTCTCTCTAGGCACAGTACCAAAATAATAGTGATTTTTTAATGCTTTGAGTAGGGAAGGAAGTTAGCGATTCGTGGTGTCGAAATCTGCTTCGAGAGTAAAGACGATCATTCGTTCTCCAATGTGCGTTTCGATATCAGTAAAAAGACCAGTAACTTCGGTGCCCATAATGACGCCTACCTGACTACAAAGTTTTTCGCGCCCTTGTGCGATAAGGTTTTGTCGCATGCGCTTGACCATGTCTATGCCCTCAGCATTCTCGGCTAGTCGACGTTCAGCCAGCGTGAGTACACCTTTTAAGCGGACGAGAACCATATCGCGGAGGATGAAGGCTTTAACATCAGTCGGCCCTCGACCCATAAATTCCTGTTCGAATTTGATGATTGCGTTACGGATGGCCGTCTCGGCTTCCCCCTTACTCTGTCCACTTTTCAGTGGTTTTACCTCGGTTAAAATGGGACGTTCCATAAAGCCCTCGTACACACGAAGTGAGAATCACTTGAGACTGCAGGCAAGCCCTGATACAATAGTATAAAGCGTTGTTTTCTAAAAGGTCAAGGATGGGTCTGTGCTTCTCTCTGGCGTTATCAGGGACTTGTAAGGGCTTTATGTTCTTGTCCTTGTTCTACAATAAAGGCTGTGGGGTCGTTGGCTAGGCTGTTTCAAATGGGCAACGGCAGTGCGAGCCAACTGTACTTCCTCTGAAGTGGGATAGAGGCAAGCAGTTGGCTTTTTTTTATCCGTTTACCTCGTATGAAAATATTTTGATATGAGTATGTCTTTAGCAACGTTTCTTTCCCCGGAAGAACGTAGTCAGATTCGTCAAACGGTGATGCAGGCAAGCGAACCGATTGCTCCATTTTGGCCTATGCGAACGATGGTCGCGCAGAACCCCATTCATGGATTGGAATATTTGCCGTTTGATCAAGCTGTTCGAAAAGGCAAGGACCTCCTTGGTGGTAACGGTTATCTTGCAAATGAGGAGTATCGTCAATTTTATCAAAATGGCCGTATTACCAAAGAAAGTTTCAGGCGCGCTTTTGCCAGAGTTGGGCCTTGTTCAGATGGGCAAGTTCCTATTGTAGTTGGAAGTCGAAAGATTACCCCACAAACTGTTTGGCAATTGCACGTACTTTTTGGTTTCGAGGAATTATCACCATTCCTCTTGGAATGGGAGTTAAATGGTGGCGGAGCCACAAAACAGTTTAGGCGAGATCTTTCCGAAGAATCCCGTAAACAAATTATTGACCAAACCATTAAAGAATGTGAGCAATGTCGAGAGTGCCCTGAAGGGGCCTACCTGACGAATTTGTGGAAGAGTGTGTTAGTCGCCTTGGGGTTATCTGATACTCATGCTTCCTCCCAAATATCTGAGGGGTTGTATTCGCAGACGTCTGCACCCATTTTCTTACCGCCTCAACGAACCATCAGCGATTGGGTTGATGGTTTGACTGACGGTGGGGTAGTCGACCAAATCAATAATCAACTCATCAAATGGGTGTCGGCGTTTCTCGATGAGG
>CAZDCF010000126.1:0-1930 GCA_964503895.1 uncultured Nitrospiraceae bacterium
TGTTTATCCAATCTCATGTACCAGAGCACGCCATGTTAAATTTGCTCCTCTCCATGATTACCCCTGTGCCTTGGCTTGAGCGAAACCCCACGTACAAGGAGAAACAAGAACAAATTGAAGGCCGTGATCTCTCAACTCACGGTTTCTTGGGCTATCCAATTCTCCAAGCCGCAGATATTTTATTGTATAAGGCTGATGCGGTACCTGTGGGTAAAGATCAACTGCCTCATCTTGAACTAACAAGAGAAATAGCTCGACGCTTCAATAGTCTGTATACGCCCGTCCTAGTGGAGCCAAAGGAATTGTTAACTGAATTTCCTAAGGTCACGGGAACCGACGGACGAAAAATGAGCAAGAGCTATGGAAATACCATTAATCTTTCAGATCCCGAAACGGAAGTTCGGCAAAAACTCAAAACCATGGTCACAGACCCAGCAAGGGTGAAAAGGAAAGATCCAGGAAACCCGGAGGTATGTGCAGTTTTTGATTTTCACAAAATTTACTCGGCTTCCGCTATTATTGATCAAATTAATAATGAATGCCGAACCGCTGAAATTGGCTGCATTGAATGCAAAAAATTCGTGGCTGATTCCATGGTGAAACGGCTCTCCCCTATTTGGGAAGCCAGAAAAACACTTGAGGCGAATCCTAAACAGCTCGAAGAAATCGTCCAGTTAGGATGCAAACAAGCCACCAAAGTTTCACAGGAAACACTTTCTGAAGTAAAAGAGGTCATGAAAATTTAAAGGCAGTCTTAAAAAACAGGTTTTTTGTGAGGGCAAGGAAACTGTGCGCAGGAAACCCCAGTGCATATTTGAATACGTGAGGATTTGAACACAAGGCTGTTGCTACTATCATGGAAAAAGACGGTTTTTAGAGGTACGCTTAAGGGAGTCATTGAAGATTCCCGCTAGATTTTTGAAATTCATTTTAGTTTGGCTCTCCCGTCACAGAAAAATCTTCATGGAATCATTGGCTTGACTTAGTACACCCCCAAAAGTACTATGAGGACCTAAGCCCTTTTCCCGAACCACTATAATTAGAAACCTTCAAAATAACAGGTACTTATGCCAATTCGAGTCGGTATTAACGGTTTTGGACGAATCGGAAGGAATATGTTCCGGGCTTCCATCGGGGATTCGGAAATTCAATGTGTTGCTATTAACGATTTGACCGATTCCAAGACCCTCAGCCATCTACTTTCCTACGATTCGGTCCATGGAAAGTTTCGAGGAGAGGTCGAAACCAAACCCAACCAATTGGTTGTTAACGGCCAATCCATTCAAGTCCTGGCCGAAAAGGACCCCAAGCAACTGCCTTGGGGAAAATTAGGAGTGGATGTAGTGATTGAATCCACCGGCCGATTCACGAATCGAGAAAGCGCCAGCCAGCACCTCTCCGCAGGAGCTCCTCGAGTTGTGATTTCGGCACCAGGAGAAAATGCCGATCTGACTATAGTCTTGGGTGTCAACGAAAATACGTATGACCCTAAAAATCACCAAATCATTTCTAATGCATCCTGTACCACAAACTGCCTAGCAACCGTTGCTAAAGTTCTTTTGGAAAACTTCGGTATCAAGCATGGCTATATGACTACGATTCACTCGTATACCAATGACCAACAATTATTGGATTTACCTCACAAAGACCTTCGTCGGGCACGCAGTGCAGGACTCTCTATGATTCCAACATCAACAGGGGCGGCCAAAGCCTTACACCTCGTTATCCCAGAATTAAAAGGGAAAATGGATGGCGTGGCAATTCGAGTTCCAACCCCCAATGTATCGTTAATCGACCTAGGAGTCGAAACCAACCGTGACTGTGAGGCTGAAGAGGTAAACTCGGCTTTTGCTAGAGCAGCTCAAGGTCCACTCAAAGGCATATTAGGTTATTCTGAAGCTCCAATTGTTTCCATTGATCTTAATGGATG
>CAZDCF010000127.1:0-1874 GCA_964503895.1 uncultured Nitrospiraceae bacterium
ATAATGTCTGAGGAACGAAGGATAGTCTTGGTAGGCATGCACCCGCGAAGGATGCACAATCCTCCTAAAGGGCCGTGGTCAATAATACCAACATCAGCTCCCTGGTCGCGTGCCGTTCGAGCTGCGGCATACCCGGCAGACCCACCACCGATGATTAAGACATCATGAGTCATGGCTAAGTATGGTATCGTAATGAAATTCCTTCTACAATGGTGAACATAAGATTTTGGGAACATGAAAAACTACGAGAGGGAAATTATGAGACTTGGAGTTGTTCAAATTTTCATGTTTTTAGCTTTTCTTGCCTTAATGGCGGGGTGTGTTACAAAAATCGGCCCTCTAGCATTTTTGCCAATGACCAGCCCAACAGCAGCTCAGCACAATCTTGAAGGGATCAGATTCTACAACGATGGTAATTGGAAGGAGGCAGAAAAATACTTTCAATCTGCCATCAGGGAAGATTCATCCTTGCCTGAGGCCCACTTTAATCTTGCTCTGACTCAACACAAACTCGGACAACATGGTCAAGCCAAACAACATTTCAAAATTGCGGGAGAACTCGCCCCGAAAAGTAAGGAAATTGTTGATTCTGCAATTTATCGAAACCATCTTGGATTGTCATCAATCTTTGAAAGACATATTAGCGGTGGATATCGCTATGAATAGACGGTTTAATGAAACTCGATTTTTAACTTACGAAATTTTACATCGTAATTTTCAACTTCAGAATAAAAGCAATCCAGGTTTAAAGATTAAGCGTTGAACTGGCAACGGGAGACAGCAAATGTAGTAAACCATGGTCCAATAGAGGGGTGCGTGTGAGATTGACAATTCATGCGTTCCGGTCCTATGTGTATGTTGGCGTTCAATTTGTTTGCCTGGTCTTGCTCATTACGACTGGGCCTTTGCTAGCATCGTCACCGGAGCTTTTAGTTCTAGAAATGCTGGGATTTTTTTTTGGTTTTTGGGCTCTCGTAACCATGAAACTTCGCAATCTCAGCGTTTTGCCTGAAATAAAACCTAGTAGTTCTCTTCAAACTAGTGGGCCCTATCGGTGGATTCGACATCCAATGTATTCAGCTTTATTGTTGGTTATGTTGGTTTTGGTCTTGGAAGATTTTACTTATTGGCGAGGAGCGGTGTGGCTAATTCTTTCCCTAGGCTTAGTCTTGAAGTTGGAATATGAGGAGCAGTTATTAGTCAACAAATTTCCTGAATATCGTGGATATCAATTTAAAACATCTAAATTAATTCCGTGGATTTGGTAATGGAACTAAGTCCGATCAAGACGTATCTGTGATCTATTTTCAAACCAAACCAGACGCTGCCTTTGAAGCTATTTTGCAGGAAGCCCTGCTGAGTGAGATGACTGAGGTAAAAATATTAGCGGATGATGGTGCGATTGATTCATGGGAGGGCCTGTATCCTCAAGCATCCGCGTCTTTTGGGCCATATACTGCTATTCGTGTGATGGCACAATTGTTGGCTGCAACACGAGATGTCTCAGTGCATGGCCTAACAGACGTGCATTGGCTAGTGCTCTACGAATGCCTCCAGAATTTTTGTGTGACGCATAATGAATTGCTTGAAGATGACCTCCAAGCTTTGCGCTCGATCGGGGCATTCCGAATAGGCCAGGTTGATGGAGAAGCTCTTGTAGCCATTTATTTTTGGGATACGGATTTTTTACTCGGGCCGATTTCTGATGATGTAAGTTGGTCTGGAAATGATACATTTGGAGATGTAACTGCAAGCGATTCAACCCAAGATTTCTCTGAAGACCTAGAAGAAGATAATATACCGATGCTAGAAATGGTAAACGAGGTAGCCTGGATCGTTCCAGAGCCCTCTGCATTTTTCCGCACGGGTTCAAC
>CAZDCF010000128.1:0-1868 GCA_964503895.1 uncultured Nitrospiraceae bacterium
TCGATTTGCCATAAACTCCAATCAATGGCTTCGCGGAGTTCTTGCATATGTGGATCTCGTGATTGCGATGTCCATGACTTCAATCCAAGTTTTTTGAGTGGTTCGATTGATTGATAGTCAGGAATTTTCCCAACGGCTTTCACAATTTCTGTTTGGACCTGAAGATCAATTTTTGGCGCATTCATCAAGGTCAGAAGAGTTGGGAGAATCGCAGTGTCTCCACTATGGGCGCCGATTTCTCCAAGGGCTTCCGCGGCTGATGCTTTGATTTCGACGGAATCTGATGTCTTAAGGAGGCTTAGCAAAAAAGGAGCGGCGTCTTTTCCCATAAAACCCATGGCTCTGATAGCTTCTGGTGCCAGCCCAGGATCGGCCATGGTTTGTTGGAGTGCGGTCAGCATGGTGCTGCCCGACACGTTTTTTGAAAGGCGAATTACGATGTGCTTGGTGGGTTGGCTGCTTTCCGATGACGTAAGAATTGCCGCCATTCGTTTTTCCTGTTTCCATTCCGCCAATAGTTCTAAGACGAAATTGTCTTTCTTAAGAACCTCACCGAGCTGGGCTAAGGCATACTGTCCGGCGTCTTTGATCCCCTGAGCCTTAGCTTCTTCCCAGGCGTCTTTAAAAGGTGTGCGAACTTCCTGGCGCCAATGTCCCACAGTCCCGTTGAAGCTATAGGTCAGTTGGCAGGCTGGTCCTTTCCATAGTCGTGAGGGAGAGCCTAGTCGATCGGCGTCTCCTCCTACTTTAGTCATGGCAATGGAGGAACGCCGCTCCTCGCATTTGACGCGGAGCATGAGATCATTTTCTGGAGAATTGGGTTCGGTTACCGTGAATCCCATGTTTTCCAATCGGGTAGAGACCACCTTCTGGATCATATTGGCATTTACGGAACCTTTTTCAGTAAGGGCGAGAGCTTGAACGCTAACATTTTGTGCGTTTTTCAACCGTTCTTTTTGATCTGGCGCGAGGGTATTTCGCCGAGCAATGCTATCATTTGGGGTAACAGTAGAAAAAAAGATAACAAGAACTGCAAGAATTGATGAGACCCTTCTCATATGTAAAACACTCCCTTTGGAAAACAGTCAACATGAAAATCCCTTTGGTGGAATGAAATGCCCTGGCTGTGTGTCAATCTATCACAGATTTGCCTAGTTCCGCGATTCCATGAAAGAAGGACTGCCAATCCTGATGGCGATTCGGCATTCAACCTGCTGAAAGGGGGAGCGCAAATGTATCAAGTGCTTGTCGAAGTGCGTCGGTTGGATGGGCGAAAATGGCGGTGTCGTTGAGAGGAAGAGGACGGGGCAGGCTTAGTAGTCAATAACGTGCAGTCGAGCCTGGGTGATTCCCGATCCAATGCCTTATATAAATGAATTTCCACGACACGATTGTCATTAATATCCATAGCTTCACACACAGCATCTTGGGCAATTTTCAGCCCGCCATCGAGATCTCGTTTTAATAAAGTTCGAAAATAGAAATGAATGGTCAGAGAAAGATAATGAGATTGGGCGGCATGAAGAAAGGTGGACCGGTTTGGTGATTGTGCTAATGCGCTCAAGAGTATTTGCGCAATTGTGGATTTATACCGTCGACCGGTTGATGAAAGGACCCGTCGACCATTGACTGTGGCATATTGGCTATTAATGCTTGGGGGGATGGGTAGGGCAAAATCAAATCGAGTTGGAGTAACACGAACCGGGGTATCAGCGGATAAAGCGCCACGTAAATCGTTAGGAGATAGACGTTTTTTCAGAGGTGAGGTTCGAGAGGAAGGTGCTGACACGGACTATTGGCTTAGAGCATATTTAGCATTTTGCCGATGTTATTTTCGAATTCTTCGTCATGCTTGATGAGGTAACGTC
>CAZDCF010000129.1:0-1850 GCA_964503895.1 uncultured Nitrospiraceae bacterium
CGCATTTCCTCTTCCATTTGGTTATTTATCACGGCACCAAAAATTATATGAGCATCTTCATGTGCATTTTTCTGTATCATCATGGAGGCCTCATTAATTTCCATGAGCGTTAAATCTTCTCCGCCGGTGATATTGATCAATATACCTTGGGCTCCATCCACCGTAGCTTCGTCGAGTAATGGGCTGGAGATTGCTTTTTGTGCTGCTTCCACGGCTCTATTTTCTCCTGCGGCGGTCCCGCTTCCCATAAGGGCTTTACCCATGGATCCCATGATGCGTTTCACATCTGCAAAATCGAGGTTAATGAGTCCAGGAATGACAATCAAGTCAGAAATACTGCAAACTGCTTGTTTGAGAATATCATCTACCATAGAGAAGGCCATTGTGAATGTTGTTTGGTTTCCTACAAAGCTCAGCAGTTTTTGATTGGGAATGACGATCAAGGTATCAACAGCTTCTTTTAACTCCAAGATTCCTTCTTCTGCCTGTCGCATTCTTGGTTTTCCTTCAAACTGGAATGGTTTTGTGACCACTCCAACCGTAAGAGCTCCTACTTCTTTTGCTATTCGAGCTATTACGGGAGCAGCACCAGTTCCTGTTCCTCCACCCATTCCAGCAGTGACAAACACCATGTCTGAGCCATCCAACATATCGCGAATAATATTTTCGCTTTCTTCAGCTGCATTTCTCCCTATTTCTGGATTGGAACCCGCACCAAGTCCACGAGTTAATTCTCCGCCAAGTTGGACTTTCTCCGGACATTCTGATTTTTCTAGAGACTGTACATCCGTATTTGCGATTATAAACTCTACTCCACGGATATTGTCACGCACCATTGAATTTACGGCGTTAGTACCTCCACCTCCGACACCAACAACCTTTATAATTGCGGAGTAATCGTTTTCAATTTCAAACTCTATTAAACTCATGTTGTCCTCCATGTTTTAAAAAAATTCGTCTGCCCAATCTTTCATACGTGAAAAAATTTTATCGAATAAATTTCGGCCCTGAAGCTCTCGCACAGGTCCGGTTTTGATTCTTTTAGAACCATATTGGATCAAGCCGGTACAAGTGGCATACATTGGGTTATTGACCACATCAACTAATCCTCCAAGATCAATCGGTGTTCCAACCCGTACTGGAGATTGAAAAACGTCTTCGGCTAAATCTGCCATTCCATACATACTTGCCGCACCCCCCGTTAAGACGATACCGGATGAAATAATTTCCCGATAACCCGATTCATTAATTTCATGGTCGAGCAATTCAAACATCTCGCGTGTTCGTGCTTCGATTATTTCACTTAATATTTGTCGAGGTACCGTTCTTGGTTCTCTTCCGCCAACGCTAGGGGTTTCTATGTTGTCACCTTCTTCGATAAGAGGAGAGTATGCACAACCGAAGGATTGCTTAATTTTTTCTGCCTCGGCATTTGGGGTGCGAAGACCTATGGCAATATCGTTTGTCATTTGTGCGCCCGCTATAGTTAAGACAGCAGTGTGTTTGATTGCACCCTGATAGAAAATAGCAAGATCAGAGGTGCCGCCACCAATGTCGATTATGGCAACTCCCAACTCTCTCTCATCTGGCGACAAGACTGACTCGCTGGAAGCGAGCTGCTCTAAAACGATATCCGAAACGGTTAGTCCCGCTTTGTTTACGCATTTGACAATGTTCTGGGCTGAGGTAACCGCTGCTGTGACGATATGTACTTTTGCTTCAAGACGCACTCCAGCCATACCGAGAGGAGTTTTTATTCCATCTTGATTATCAACGATATATTCTTGGGGTAGAACGTGAATCACTTCTCGATCAAGAGGAATTGCAATGGCTTTGGCAGCTTCAATCAC
>CAZDCF010000130.1:0-1808 GCA_964503895.1 uncultured Nitrospiraceae bacterium
CAAAGGCAATAAATTGAGGAAACGGTGGAGCAAACGCATACCAGTTCCAAAAACCTCCATTCTGGGCTTCGGTAATTTTTACCAAACTCAAACTTCCAGATAACAATAATACGCCCACTATAGACAAACCGACGTTGAGCTCATAACTAATTAACTGGGCCGCCGATCGCAGCCCCCCCAATAATGAGTACTTACTATTAGATGACCAGCCTCCAAGAATGATCCCATAGGCACCAATTGACGCAAATGCCAGAATATAGAGCACACCAATATTGATATCGCTGATGACAAAGGGTTTAAATTCAATCCCATTGAGATCAACAGTCCAAGTCGGGCCAAACGGAATCACCGCGAATCCAATAAGTGCAGGAACCAACACCAATAGGGGCGCCATACTAAACATAAACTTGTTAGCCCCAGCCGGTACGATGTCTTCCTTAAAAAATAATTTGAGTCCATCCGCCACCGGCTGCAAGATTCCATAAGGTCCAACTTCCATAGGTCCCATCCGATCCTGCATCCAGCTAAGCACCTTGCGTTCCAACAGCGTAAGCAGGGCCACGGTCAACAACACGACCAACATGACTGCGCCAATTTGGGACAATGTGAGACCCAATCTCATCACGACTTCATTCACGGACCTTCTCCTTCATTAACCGTGCAAGCAATGTATAATTTGTCAGCACCAATAAGAACACACTATTACCCGGCACACTTAATTTACTTTGGCAACCTTCACATCTGCAATTTTCCAACAGGGAACTTGATTACGTTCATCCACAGCAATACTAAACAAAGGCCGAAGTTCCTGATCAAAGTGTTCTGGAAACCATGCCACGCCTGGTGGAACTCGATCAACCAGTTTTACAGAAACAATAGCCTCCCCATTCTCATTTGAAAGCCGAACACTGTTACCCTCCTCCAACTCTAATCGCAAGGCATCACTAGGATTCAAACTCAACATGCCGCATCCTTGAATTTCCAACAGGCCCTTGGATCGCGCACTAAACTTCCCTGAATGATAGATCGATTGGCCAAGAACAAGGATAAATTTCCCTTCGCTTTTTGAAGTTTTTTTAGTCAAGGTATATCGAGCTTGCGCATCTTCTTTAAATCCTTTACGCAGATATTGCTCCAACACATCAGACTTCACAACATGGGGAATCGATGTCGGTCCCAACAAACTATACTGAGGAATAACCCCACGAATTTCTTTGAAAATTTCTTTAGCCTCACCATATTCCATAGGTGAGTCCATGAGCACAGACAACGCAGAGAAAATTTCCCAATCTGGCCGGCTTTCCCCAAGCGGCTCAATGGATTTCCGCACAAGCTGAACATGGCCTTCAGAATTAGTAAAGGTACCATCTTTTTCTACAGCTGAAGAAGCCGGGAATACAACATGAGCCTTCTTGGCAGTTTCCGTTAAGTACAACTCTTGGCACACAAAAAATTCAAGAGACTCAAGCGATTTAGAGACTTTGGCATCTGGCGGTAGTGACTCAATTGGATTTTCGCCAACAATGAAAAGCGCCTTGATATTTTTCAGATGTGCATGATCAAACAACTCTAACATGGTTAACCCAGTAGAAGTAGGCACACTCTGCCCGAAAAGTTTCGTGAGAGACGATTGCGCGGATTCATCATTCACATTCGATGGACCGGGAAGGTACTCTGTGACCACGCCCATTTCAATGGCCCCTTGCTCATTATTTTCCTCAGCCAATACCCCTAATCCAGAGCCTTGCTCACTATGATGCCCAGTGAGAATCATCAGATCCAAAAGATTCGTCACAATGCCTTCTCCA
>CAZDCF010000131.1:0-1802 GCA_964503895.1 uncultured Nitrospiraceae bacterium
AAATTGGCAAAACCGTGAATCATACTTTGATATTCTCGCTCAGTGACCTTTACCCCTGAATCCCTCAAATGTTTGGCGTATGCAATACCCATATCGCGGAGAGGATCAAAGCCAGCGGTGATCACCACAGCCGGCGGCAATCCAAGAGGGTTTTGATAACGAATGGGGGATACGTAAAAATCATCCAGATCTGCATTACTTCGGATGTAGTTTTTAGTGAACCAGTCCATTATATGCTGGTTAAGAAAAAATCCTTCGGCAAAATCTTGCATCGATTGATAGCCGCTGTCACGATCAACCCCGGGATAAATCAACAATTGCCTTTCCGGCAGCACTCTCCCCTCTTCCTTGCGTTTGATGCAAACACTTGTGGACAGATTGCCGCCAGCACTGTCGCCGCCAATTGAAATTTTTTCACGGTTGATATTGAATGATTCTGCGTTTTCCCAGACCCATTCGAAAGCTCGGTCGCAATCTTCAAGGGGGACAGGGTATTTGTGTTCGGGCGCCAGCCGATAGCCCACTGAGAACACCTTCCAACCAAGCAGATTTGCAAGATGCTTGCACAAAACATTGTGAGTTTTGATGCTGCCAATACTCCATCCACCACCATGCAGATAAACCAAAGCTGCACCACTGTCATCGAGTTTCCCAGGTGTGTATTCCCTGATTGGTATTGTGCCTTCATCAACATCGATCGTATGGTCTTCGGTTGCAGTGGATGGTGGTTTTTTTTCCATCACCCCTGCCATCTCGTCATAAAAATTCCTGAGAACTTCTGGATTAATGGATGTTATGTCTCTCCTAATGCTGTTCTTCTCCAAGAGTGAAAGAATGAATTGAATGCCCGGAGACATGGTCCTATCGCCTGCGGTCTTGGCTTCTCCTACTAACAGTCGCAGCAAGGCATCCGGTAATAGAAAGATTAATTTTACTAAGAGGCTCACTGGTTACTTAATTATTTCTTCTGTCGCCTGGCTAAACGTGACCGGACAAGGAATGACAATCCCATTCCAGTAGCCAAAATCGCCACCGACATCTTTCCACGATGTGCGGTCTCGCTCGTCCAAATTTCGCTGTATTCAAACCAGTAAAGCAGGTAGATAGAAATCAGCCAAGGTATAAAGGCAACAGCGACTTTGAGCGTTTTACGGATCTTTGTTTTCAAGGAATTTAACATGCCAAAAAATACTACCATGAAATGCAGTCATCGTATACGATGAGGCAGAGCGTTGGAGTTCTCTTTGGAAATCAATGATTGAAATATATGAGCCTTGACCTGAAAGCGTTACTAAAAAACAAAGCCATCAACAAGTGGAGATTGTTCTGGCTGATTTCTATTCCCATGTTCATCACGATGGTTGCCGCTATGATGCGTTCTGACATGTCGACCGCGTCTGGTGTATCATCAATGATTGGCTTTTCCGTTCGCTTGGCGGTGCCATTCATATTTTTGGTAGTGGCCGCATCTTCGGTGCAAATATTGTTTCCTGGATCGTTCTCAAAGTGGTGGTTACGCAACCGAAAATACATCGGGATGTGTTTTGCAGTTGCAATGTCGTGGCAAGGCTTATTCATTTTTATAATGTCCTACTTTTTCCGCGACTATTACTTTGAAAATGTCTATCTGTTTCGTGATGAGCTAGAAGGGAGCATCGGCTATATCTTTCTTCCCGCAATGGTGGTGACATCTTTCCACTTTGGCCGTAAACACTTGAGCTCGAAACAATGGAAGTTGCTGCACAAGAGTGGGATCTATTTCCTCTGGGCCTATCCCTTTAGCACCTATTGGTGGAGTCTCT
>CAZDCF010000132.1:0-1791 GCA_964503895.1 uncultured Nitrospiraceae bacterium
CCATACGTGCCTGAGGCAGAGTTTCTACCATAGATACTAACCGTGGTATTCTTCCATGCACCATTCAGCCCAGTTTTTCCCCAGATATCAATATCGACCAAGTGACCTCTCCGCCGAGTCTTAGAAAAAACAGCATCAACCTCTTCCATACTCATTCCCTTGATGGGATTATCCTTATTTACATACACCGCCAAAGCATCCACAGCGACTGGAAAGGCAATGGGTTTATAGCCAAACTTCGCTTCAAACTTGTCCATTTCCTTGGCTTTCATCCTACGGGACATTGGCCCAAGTTGTGCTGTACCTTCAATAAGTGCGGGAGGAGCAGTGCTCGATCCCTTACCTTCGATTTGGATCTTCACATTTGGATATTGTTTGCGAAATCCTTCGGCCCATAAGGTCATCAGATTATTTAAGGTATCGGATCCAATACTATTGATATTCCCAGAAACCCCACTGACCCGTCCGTAGGGTTGCCAATTGGAATCGACCATTGAATCGGAGTCGGCAAAAGCCACACTTCCGCCCCAAAATACCCCACAAGAGAGAATCGCAACTAATTTTTTCGCAAATTTTCCATTTCCACGTGACATAATCCCCCCTTCAACCGCTAATCATGAATTGTGACCCAATTCCATTTTTTTTTATATTTCGAAAAGGTAAATAGTATGTTACGAAATTGTTAACGAAGCCAATCATTGCCTACAAGATGAATCCACTTGTCTTTTTGAGATGGATCCTGAAGGTTACTATCTTACTTGCTTTACGTGGGAAACCCCCTCTCTCATGAGGACAGTATCAAGGCTAAATTGCGATCTGGTTTTATCCCTGTTACAAGCAGGTAAAGTTTGAGAGTGAAGGGGAATCTTATGTAGGAATAAAACCCCTAAAATTAATAACTCTTTTTTTATGGAGAGATTTAGGAAGAAATAAGGATCTATTCGTGAATCGGCAGGCCTATCTCAATAATTGTACCTTTTCCAACTTCGCTATCAATGTGGAGGGTGCCACCATGCAATTGGATCAGATGCTTAACGATAGCCAAGCCGAGGCCGGTCCCACCCAATTCGCGGGAACGGGCCTTGTCAACTCGATAAAATCGCTCGGTGATACGGGGAAGATCGGCTGGAGGAATACCTTGC
This sequence comes from uncultured Nitrospiraceae bacterium, assembly GCA_964503895.1. Taxonomy (GTDB): domain Bacteria; phylum Nitrospirota; class Nitrospiria; order Nitrospirales; family UBA8639; genus Nitronereus. Next base: position 1,143 of record CAZDCF010000132.1, read on the forward strand.
CCAGTATCAATGACTTGAAACCCAATAAACTTTGAATCTCTTGCAAATGCCTTAAAAGTCACTGATCCGCCCTTCGGGGTATATTTCACAGCATTATCTACCAGATTCACAAAAATCTGAGACAGGCGATCGCGGTCAGCCCATACCACCATGTCAGCCGAAATTTCATTTTGTAACTTAATTCCTCTTTTTGTTGCCTCTTTTTCAAAAATGGTGGAGGCTTCATTGACAAAATCTTGGAGCCCCACGGATCGAGAGTGGAGAACCACCTTACCGGTTTCAATATCAGAGAGATTTAGGAGATCATTGATCAAACGACTCAGCCGATCCGCATGAGTATGAGCCACCTCTAAAAAACGCCGATGCGTTAAAGGCTCAGCCGGAGTTTCATCAATCAAGGTTTCCAAATACCCTTTAATGGCTGTCAACGGCGTCCGTAATTCATGGGAAACATTGGCCACAAATTCTACCCGGACCTGTTCCAAGCGGCGCAGTTCAGTAATATCATGCAATACCAACACCACACCCTGTGATTCAGGCAAGGGCATAGCATTAACTTCCAAATTTCTTTGAACAGGTAATTGCAACCCGACTTCGCGCCGACATTGCTCACTGGGCTCTAGGGTTTGGCATAATTCAACCAAATCAG
>CAZDCF010000133.1:0-1732 GCA_964503895.1 uncultured Nitrospiraceae bacterium
TGATCCAAAGTGTGGGGGGCAATGTTGATCGACTAATTATGAGTCATATTGATCGGACATTCAGTGAGATTGATGATGTTATAAAACTTGCAGAGACAGGTTGCGTAGTCGAGTACGACTTTTTTGGCATAGAAACCTCTTATTACTGGTTCAATGACACTGATCTTCCTACAGACTACATGCGACTGGCATTTGTTCGAACACTGATTGAAAAGGGATTTGAGCGTCAGATTGTGTTCTCTCAGGATATCTGTACCAAAACTCGCTTGGCATCTTTTGGCGGTCATGGTTATGGCCACTTATTTCGAAACGTTGTGCCTCTTATGCAAAGAAAAGAATTTTCAAACAAGGAAATTGAAATAATTCTTCAAGACACGCCACGGTTTTTACTGACTTTCGTTTGATCAGAGAGCGCGCAAATTGGTAGGAACATATAGAGCAAGGGCAGATGTTAGCTGTTGCATTTGATTCATAGTGGGAAAATTGGTCTGAGGCTATGGAACCGTTTTTTACAAACAGTCAACAATTGGTTTGGGAATCGATTCGTCGATTTTCAGAAGATGCTGTCCTCCCTTTGGCTAGGGACATTGATTCCAAAGATGAGTTTCCGTCTGGGCTTTACCAAGAGCTAGCCAAGATGGGGATTTTTGGAACTGAAGTCAGCGAAACCTTAGGCGGTAGCGGTTTCGATACCAAGACAACCTGCATCATTATGGAGGAGCTAGCGAGATGCTCAGGGAGTATCGGCAATATCTTTGCGATCCCTGTAGAGTCAATACGATTTATTCAAGAACATGGAAATGAAAAGCAACAAGAGTTAATTCCATCGATTATTGCAGGCAAGCGTATTCCTGCATCTTGCGCCTCAGAACCTGAAGCGGGATCGGATTTTTCGGCAATCCGTACTTCCGCTGTTCGGGATGGCAGTGACTATGTCATCAATGGCACAAAAGCTTGGGTGAGTTTGGGCCTTGTGGCCGACTTGATTTTTGTCTTCGCAAAAACGGATTCGGCAGCGGGGCACCGAGGGATTAGTTGTTTTATGGTGGATGGCGATAATCCTGGATTGCACCGCGGCAGCAAAGAAGAATTGCTTGGCATGCGAGGGTTAGCAACTGGCCAACTATTGTTTGAGAATTGCCGAGTCCCAGAGACATCTCGCATCGGTGCGGAAAACAGTGGCTTCAAGATGGCTATGAAAAACTTTAATTACAGTCGTATATTGATGGCGACGATGGCGCTTGGCATCACTATCGCTGGATATGAAGATGCGCTAAGTTATTCGCGTGAGAGAGTTCAATTTGGTCAGAAAATATTTGATTTCCAAAGTATCCAGTTCATGCTTGCTGATATGTCTACAGACATCGCAGCAGCTCGACTGATGATTGACCATACTATTCGCCTTTTAGAAGGTGGTTATCCGATCATTCAGCAGGCGGCACAGGCAAAACTGTTCACAACAGATATGGCGATGAAGCATGTTACAAATGCCGTTCAAATCCACGGTGGAAATGGATACTCAAAAAGTTATCGCGCCGAACGTCTTTTCCGTGATATTAAATTGGCACAAATATATGAGGGCACTAACCAGATCCAAAGGTTGATCATCGCTAAGCAGTTGGAGATCAATCATTAAATTGAATCTGGCACTTATGGAAAAAGACATTATTTCAGCTGCTCAGGCAGCACGACTTATTCGGCAGGGTGATACCTTAATTATTGGGGGATCTGG
>CAZDCF010000134.1:0-1597 GCA_964503895.1 uncultured Nitrospiraceae bacterium
AAACAAAAAACCCCGCTATTTGCGAGGCTTGTTTGTTCATGCCTATTGCTTCTCCTGCTCTTCCCTTGCCCGCTTCAATCGCTCCAATCTTTCTTTCTCCTCTTTGGGCTTGGCATCTTCATAACCCGCTTCCAATCCCTCCGGCCATTCAAATTTGGGCGACTTGCTGAAATCATAACCATCTAAATGCCCCAATACCTTCCTCAGTGTCGGCTTCACATAAACCAGTTTTGTATCGCCAAAAACTTCCTTGCACAAATCTGCCAATACCGGATCATATTCAATCAATTCCTTACGCGTATTAACATGATTGTGATCATTGTCATTCTCTCTATTGTTATCAAACCACGACTGAACACCTTCTGCAAAATATTCGTGGTGATTACTTGAACCATAAGCACCGGCCCACAGCCCCTTTTCCATTGCAGATTTATACGCTGCCTCCAAACGCGAATCAAAAGTTTCATCTACGCGAATCACGCCACGCAAATGAATGTTATGAGCAAACTCGTGAATCAATATGTTTTCCTTATGGTAATGGTCACCAGGGAATGCCAGCAGGTTCTCTTCGGCACAACTGCACACGGGATCAGTTTCCGAGCCGCCCAGGCCCCGTGCCCTGCGATCCCAATAGGCTGCGGGTATGAGCTGACTGTGCTCGGGCACATCCGTGGTCATTTCCGTATGAGACATAACGATCAGCCGCGAACCGCTGTTAATCATCGCCTGGCGAACATCCTCTCTCTGGGCAAGCATCATGTTCACCAGATACGTCGCCTCGTATAGCGCATAATCCGATACCTTGTCCGAACTGATAATCGGATACCCTTTGGCACTAATATACTTCTTATAAAATGGATCCAGGTTCAATGCCGCTGGTGGTGCCGTCACCTTGTAAACCTGCTCCCCAACAGCTTCTGTTTTCATCCTATCGATCCCCATGACCGATGCCCCACCAATCAACCATAGCAGTGGTATAATACGCTTAACCATATCAAAATCTACCCATCCATCCCTATAAACAAAAAACCCCACGAATGGTGGGGCTTTTTTATTTGACTAATACTTCTGGCTATTTCATGTGAGTGATCTTGCTTGGTCCTTCCAGAACTCCAAATCCATTATCGGATAAGTTGACAAAATTTGGGTTGTTGGCTAAAGCGCCAGCGTAGAGTTCACCACTTCGGTAGGCTTTGCATGCATCTTGGCTTTCCCAGGAATACACACCGCCGTAGGTATTATTCTCTTCATCAGACAGCCACACTTTAGAGATCAGTCCGGGAAGGGCGGCGAAATTCGGCGCGACCTCATTTGCTACACCCATGAAGTCATTGTGAGTGATACCTTCAAGATTGAAATTGACAACTTGCATGTATTTGGGTGTTTGATTCAATAGGTTACTTGTTACGCTACTTGGCCCTCCTAAAATATCAAATCCATTATCGGATAAGTTGACAAAATTTGGGTTGTTGGCTAAAGCGCCAGCGTAGAGTTCACCACTTCGGTAGGCTTTGCATGCATCTTGGCTTTCCCAGGAATACACACCGCCGTAGGTATTATTCTCTTCATCAGACAGCCACACTTTAGAGATCAGTCC
>CAZDCF010000135.1:0-1505 GCA_964503895.1 uncultured Nitrospiraceae bacterium
CTTTTCGGTTCGCCTACAAGGATCAAAAGGACCCTCAGGGTCCTTTGTGATATCCCTGAGAATAAATTCTGCACTTTTTCGCACGCGCACTTGATGTTGGATTTCTCTTCGAAGGGATTCAATTTCTGATTTCAGCCCGTCAATTCGACTCACGACCTCTGGAATCGAGGCAAGCAACGAACGCCGAATGGCTTCACGAAACTCTTTGACATATACAGATTTCAAAAGGCCTTCCATTTTTCCCTCGAGATGCGACAAGTTCTGAAAACACCCCGCATCTGACATCATCGCCGAAGGTTCATCCTCTACCGGAGAGAATGATTGCGCTTCAGCCTTCGACCATGGAGCTAGAAGAAACAGAATCGAAAAAGTGAAGATTATGCCCATGAAAATTTACCTCATTTTTAAGAAACCAAGTTTTCCCGTGCTTAAATATGATACTCTGAATGAGAAGCTTGGTATACTCACGATCACAAAAATGTTTCTGTGCAGCACAGTCCCATTATGCAAATCAAAGACATTCCGTGCCGGACTATTTTGAATCCCACTGGGGGTTTTTTGGGCGAAGGATTCACCCATACCATTAATCTCTATCGTGGCTGTGGGCTGGGAAATACCCTATGCGGTTTGTATTGCTATGCACAGGCAATTCCTTATCATTTGCAGGGACGGCAATGGGGCAGTTTTCTCGACGTCAAGAAGGGAGTGCTTAAAGCATATCGTCACCAATATGACTGCATGAAAAATCCAAAATCTGGAGAGGCGAAGCCTCTTAATATTTTTATGTCGAGTGTCACGGAACCCTATCCTCCCCAAGAACGCACAAACCGCCGAACACGACAACTTTTAAAAGAAATGGTCAAGCGACCACCAGACATGATAGTCATCCAAACACATACGCCCGTGATTGTTGATGATCTTCCCATACTCAAAAAATTAAATGCTCTATGCGCGTTGCGGATTCATATCACGATTGAAACAGACCAACAAAAATTACCTGCACCCTTTCCTCGCCAAGCCTATTCTCCAGAATCTCGCATCCGAGCCCTACAAACCCTTCGAGACAATGGACTCCACACTGTCGCAACCGTGAGTCCCTTATTACCACTTCATGATCCCTGGCAGTTTGCCACTGACGTGGAAAAGAGCTGTGATCATGTCATCCTAGACCACTATCTTCTTGGCGATGGAAGCCAAGAAGGTCGTCGCACAAAGCGAACATTGCTTCCTCAATTGCTCAAAGAAACAGGATTGGGAACATGGTCAACACTAGAAAAATTTTATGAGATCGTTGGTATCTTCAAACAAGTTTTTAGTGATGAAAATCGAGTCGGGATCAGCCAAGAAGGGTTCAATGCTAATCGGTCCTAGGGAAATCCACCTCACCTGTTTCCAAGCCAAACCCACCTCGACCATTTGCTAAGCACCCATTGGCCTCATTAGCCTAATTGACCCAACTCGGCAATGGTTCAAGGCAATCCTGTATAATAATTAATGATACACAA